>JBKHFJ010000013.1:0-51930 GCA_046540255.1 Methanomassiliicoccales archaeon
ATTAGGACAGTCCAGAGTTCTAAATGGGTGTGAGCTCTTTAAATACTGAATCGGGTTTTGATGTGCATCCTCCCGATCTCCGCTTAATCTTCCTCTCTATGGTGGGCCCCACTTAACGCTTAATCCCTGGGCACCCAGGAGCCCTTGCGGGGTTAAGCTCTTTATATACTGAGGAGGCAGATCGGTTAAGGTGGGGGCGGACCCGCCGGGAAAAGATCAGAGGCACCCTAGGAACCCATCGGATTTGACCTGCCCTATGGGGTGGAGATCGCCTCCTCCCCGCCGGCGATCATCCTGGCCCTGATCTCCATGTCCACCTTCACTTTCCGCCGGTGGAGGTTCGAGGCCATCATACAGGAGCTCCGCTGATCGCACACAAGACAGTAAGGGTTAATGGAGGTGAACAGCCCGAAGCATCCCCTTCCGGGTGGCTCAGGGGCCTTCCCCCTTTCATCATGATCCCCGAACAGCCGGGAGCAGGTGGGGCACAGGGAGGAGTCGATCACCCCGCAGATCAGTTCTCTCCCCTTCTCATGAGCGAAGGGGCACAATCTCCCGTAATGCTTCCCGGGCCTCGCAGGTCCACAGTATCCTCTCACGTCTATCCTCTCAATTCTAAGGCATACCACCGGGGGAGGGCGGTTCGCCCCTCACGGCCCGGTTAACCGTCCTCTGTGTTCCTCTATATTGAAAAGGCATCAGTAAACCTCGGCCATCATGGAGTAGTGCATATCCCGCATCGCCGATTCGAGTTCGTCCTGGTAGGCGTCCGGGTCCTCCTCCCACTTCGCTATCAGGTCCTCAGTCTCCTTGAATGACCGTTCGGTCTCGCCCTTGGTCTTGGTCTCGACATGAAGCTCCTTATCCAGCAGGTGAACCCTCTCCGAATACTCCAAATCCTTCCCCTGGACCCGATCCCAGTTCACTTCGTCATGATCGTAACCGGCCCTGTTCGCCCTCTGGATCATGGCGTCAGCCTCGATCACGGAACAGTCGGCGGTATCTGCCACCTGGCGGGCCCGCCTCTTCCTCTCGGGGTCCCACTTCCTGCGGGACTTCTTGGAGACCTCCAGTTCTTCCTTGTGGTAATCGTCCAGAGTGGTCTGGGCTTCGTCCAGCTCCTCCCGGAGCTCCTCGGCGGTCTTCTGGGTGCGCTCAGACTTGACCCTCTCCCGATCCTCGGGGGAGGCTCGGGGCTCGGAGTCGCACACCTCCCCATCGGCCTTGACCTCGGATAGGGCCTCCTGGGTCTCCTGATCGGATTCCTTTAGCTCCTCCCTGGCCTCCTCCCTGGCCTTCTCAAGCTCCTCCTGATCTCCGGAAGAGGAGATCGGAGCGCCTGAAGGGTGGGAGTACCTCCCCGCACAGTCCTGCGGAATATCCTTGCCCAGATACTTGAGGTTCCTGAGGCGGGGCTCCCCGTCCTGGTTTCGATATGACTCCACCAGGTAGTAGTAGGGCCCGCAATCGTGGATCCACTTCCTGATGATGAAGGCCATCCGATCATCTCTTTAGGTACTACGGGGGAAAATATCGGGGAGAGGGCGGGAGGTTTGCACCGGCTAAGGGGGCACCGGCGAGACTGTACCAGGAGGCGCGGTCAGACCCTCTCCCCAGGTTCATAGTGATCTCATTCATCATGCTCGATCTCCAGGTTCATGTCCTCGTACAGCTCCAGGATGTGAAGACCGGCCTTCTGGAGTAGGTCGATCAGCTCCCCGTCCAGATCGTTCTCCCTACTGAGGCGGTCAATGCTGGTCCATTCGCCTTCCGGGATGATCTGACGGAAGCGGGAGACGTTGGGGTCCCCCACCCTCTCCAGGTGATCGGCCCATATCTTGAGGTGGTGGGTCCTCACCAGCTCGGAGGTCCACTCTTCGATCATGTAGTACCTAAATGGAAGTCGTATTAGAAAAGATTATCCCTTAATTATTATCTGTAATGTCTTTAGTAATGACGGTATTTTGAGAATTGTCATTGTACCGTCATAGGTATCCAGATGACGGTATGACGGTAATGACGGTATTTGAGAAAAGAGGAAGAAAAGGTTTATTCATTCCTTGACAAGATGATTTACCCCGCTGTAATCGAATCGGTTACAGCGAACAGCGAGATTTCGGGGGACTCCAATTCATCGCCACTTGATGACGGTGAGGATTGGAGAACACGACTCGAGAAGATCGATAGAACTGTTTCTCCGATTTTTATTGACTTGGTATAATAGTATAAAAAATAAGGGAAAAGGGGTTTTATCGCTCTATGCTCATTCCGAGAGCGTGCCCTCGAGATGCCCGTGAAAGGGCACTTTTCGACCTAGGCCAGTGATCGGAGTCAACCCAAATCTCTTTGGGCCCACCACACCCCTCTGGCTCTTCTCGAAAAACGCCGTTTTCAGGGCACCTATGGATTCTACGTAATCAATGCGCTCAGGGATGGGGGGTCTGTAGCACCTGATGATCTCTACGTCTTTGTCCTTCAATTGCATGAAGAGCCCATCGGCGAGTCTGAGTATTGACCGATTAGCAGGCTTAATCCATCCTTCAATGACGTGGAGAAGGTGGTAGAAAGTGACTCTCTCGTGCTCGAAATCGTCTCCCTTAACGAGGTTCAAACCAACTCCCTTCGAATTTTCATCCGTCATTTAGATAATTAGAATCCTTGCATTATCTTTAATAAAGTCCTATACTCGATATCAATTTGGATTTCATGCATCAATGATGCATATGCAATGAATCATGGTATTCATGCGTTCGTACCCTCAAGGTGGTTACCTCGTTCAATGCTAAACGAGACTGAAGAAGCTACATGATTACTGTGATGTTCACCCATCCCTCACCAGATGTCTTTCGGATCACCTTCAGAGCTGCTCCAATCTAAACCTCCCTTCCGAGATGTGGATCTCGAATCTAGCTCAATTCTCTCCGTTCTCCAGAATGGACATGTCGGTGATGTCCCATTGTCTTTGCATTCATCAGGCGCTATCGCGAGGAGGACACTGAAGAGTAGGATCCGCTACTCTAATCATCATTCTCCCGGGGGAAGCCGTTCATGATGAGGGGACATCCGATGAATTCCGGGCAACCTCTCAAGGTCTGTTCCGAGAGCGGATAATTCCGATCCTGGACTGTTGAAGTATCATTGAGAAGCAGCGCACACGGAGCGGGTCCATCAAGCTCAGAGTATGATTGTCCACCTTGTGACTTGCTCTCATGTTAACAACGTTTATATCCTTCTCCATGGGTATATTATATGTCAGATTTTAAGCTGTGATAATGGGAGAACTCGAGCCTACAAGGAGACCATTTTCAAGGCTGGATCAGACGAGGGGGGAAACCAAAATGAGATTGAGTAGAACAACGGCTGTCATGATCGCAGTCTGCATGCTGTTCGCAGTGGGCATGGTCATGACGCCAACGGCTTCGGCCGGTAACGAGACGAACCCCGACACCTATCCGCTGTACGCGGGCCAGGACAACGAGGTCGGGTACGTTGAAGTGTGGAACAATGAAACCCACGTCTGCGTGAAGTTCGTGATCACCGCAGAGGATTGGGTACTGACGGAGACCCATTTGGCTTACGGGGACGATATCTGCGACATTCCTCAGACTCCGGGGAGGGTCAACAATCCGATCCCAGGACAATTCCCATTGGGTGACGGTTACCCAGTAGAGGACGGGGTGAAGAGCGATCAGTTCTGCATACCACTGGACGAGTTCGAGGAGGAATGCATCATCATAGCGGCGCACGCTGTGGTGGCCCTGGTGGATGACAGATGCTACGACACCGGGGTGGTCTACGGCATAGAAAGGTTCTCGGGCGATCTGTACGAGATTGATGTGTTGGCGGGGACCTCTTCACTTGTGTTCGAGATGCCCGTTCCGCCGGGGGCAAACTCCGCATCGCCTAACGGCCTTGCGTACGATTCCGAGAACGGATACCTGTATTACACCGATTACCAGCTGGGTACCACCCCAGACACGCTATACTTCTGGAATGGATCTGCCCAGCAGGTGGCTGGACAGATTGCCCAGGGCAAGGTGGCTTGTGCGGACTTCCACGAGGGTAAGTACTACTACATACCCTCAACAACCGATGATCTCAGGGAGATATCCTTCAATCCCGATGGGACCATCCTAACTGATGTGCTTGTCGCCAATATCTCCGGTAACGTTCATGGATGGACGTTCGACGGGGACATTGCGATCAAGGACGGAATCGTGTACGGATGGGGACACTGCGGTGTCAGCGGTCATGGATACGAGTTCTTCACCTATGACCTTGGGACCTCTGCCTTCTGGTTGGTCAAGCCAGCCTATCAACAGTCACTGCAACTCGCGTTCGGCTCAGACGGCGTCCTCTACGGACACAGATCTGCGACTGGTGGGTATTTCTACGCGGTCGACACGACGGACGCGTCTGTGACACTGGTCGAACCGACACCTGATCCTCCGAACCAATACACGGACACCGCCTCTGGCGAGATCTGCAAGCCGTTCGTGGTCTGTGACGAGACGGCCTGGGCTGCCCAGGATGAGCCTGGAACCAATCCGTTCCCCAATGCAAAGAACTGGGCAACCTACGTGGTGTACTGCATACAGGACGAGATCGAGGAGGAATGGCCCGAGGGAGGCACCGTCACTGTAGCCTTTGAGGACGGCACACCGGATTGGGATTACAACGACTGGGTGGTCGACATCGAGACCGAGGCGACCTTCTGGGGCAGTAATGTTGACAACCGCGTATTGACCAACATGAACTTCACCATTGTTCCCGAGGCTCGTGGCGCAGGCTACAACCACGTATTCCACATGTTGATACCGGCTGATACCTTCGGATGCGACGGTACATACAACCTTACGCTCTACGATGGGAACGGTGACATACTGAATACCATCGTAGATGTCTTCGATGCGTCGGTGGACAATGACTTCATCGCGATTCCGGATACGAAGACAGCATTGCCCGGCACATTGACGAACACCATCGAACCAGCGGGGATCGTATCCCATTATCCAAACATCGGAAACGTGGACCCTGATGCCCCACAGCACCAGCCGTATGTGCCACCGCAGCGGACGGCCACCTTGGGCATTGACTTCGGTGATGGTTGCCCATTCGACTTCGGTGCCTATGACCCATACTCCAGCTTCCACGGGGAGGGGTTGTTCTTCGATCCATATCTCCATGTGGTGAACACCAACACCGATATACACGCTGGTAATTACATGATGCTCACCGTGCCTATGGATTGGATGTGGCCAGAAGCAGGGGTTGGCATTTGGCTGGCGTATCCTGATGTCACTGCAGGGGGCCCACCGACATTCGGGTCCGGATGGTGGAACAACTACAACGACCTGGTGTACGATGGGAAGCCTTAGACTCTGAGCAGGGTCTTCAGAAACACTTTCCCTTTCATTCTTCTTTGAATCTTAGGTTGCGTCCTCCAATAGAATTGACTGGTATTGGGTTTGAGGTATCGGATAATCCTGACCTCTCGATCATCGATGGAAACTGATCATTGCTCAGGATATTTCCACATGGCGTTCTACAACGGCTACGATCCCATCCTTCCATATCTGAGCAATGACGATGCGATCCCGAGTGACATTGCACCCATACTGCTGGAGAACTCGATAAGTTGGGTGTGGTAGAACCACACCCTTTCTCATTCTTCCTTTTTTCCGGTCAGATTTTATGCGAATAGGCCTATAACATGCCCCTGGCTTGTTCCAGATGATCGATTCCAGAGGAGATCAGTTCCTGACCTTCCTCGAAGCTCTCCATGTTCATGTGATCGACGCCGTACTTGAATGAGTCAGCCGCCGATCCGAAGTCCTGAAGGGCCATCAGGTATTCGTCCTTGGCCTCCTCCGAGGGCAGATCGAAACGAAGGGCCATCGAGGTGTAATCGTGGCACAGCGAGCTCAGGTCTTCACATAGATCGGCTGTGCGATTCATCTTCATATCATCCGCGGCTTCCCGCAGCTCCTCAAGCATTCCCTTGATGACCGAACCCGAGTCCTCAACGAAATCGGTGAAGCCGTTTAGGTTGAAAGTGAGTGCCTCGAGATAGGCCATCACCGGTTCGGACATCTCCCCGGTCACCCTCGCGGATGTTCCCATCATCTTCATCGCGCAGACCTGGTATTCGTATTCCATACCCCTGTCCGGGGAGATGTCATCATATTCGTTCCCCTGAGTGATGGCCAGCTCTTCTCCATCACGGTAGATCTGGTAAGCGTCCGCCCCTTCGACCTCCTCCCAGCGAAGTGAGATGTGAACGGTCGAGGGGTCCGCCTCCAGACCCTGAACCCGCTCCAGATCACTTCCCCCAGACATCACGATTCCCAGACAACCCGTGAACGATACGGTAATGAGAATCAATGCGACTAGGGCGGCTACCTGTTTCATCCGTTTCTCCTCACCTCCGAAGGGGAGATAAAGCTGTCGATAGGCTTGTAAAGGTTGATAGAGCAGGAATGATCAATATTTGATGTCCTGCCAACCGCCTCCCGGAAGGATGAAAACTCACGCCCGTACCCCCCATTCCAGCTGAACCAGTCGAATGTGGATTATCCATTGGAGAGCATTATCCGTTTATTCACAAAGTCCCGGATCCCAAGGTGGAGAGTATTCAGACCAGCGGTTCATCTTCATCATCATGGATCCGCAGGTCGTCATCGTACCACAGATAATCATATCCCTCGGACTGGAACATCAACCTGGCTACCAGGTTGCTACCCCTGACCACGAAACCGACGGGAACTCCCTTAGTTACATGGGACTCCATCTCCTTTCGGGTGTTCTCGTCGGTCGTGGGGAGTTGCTCTGAGATTGACAACCTCGAATCTCAACAGATCCCCCGTCACGCACCCATATCCTGCAGTATTCCCCGAAGACACCTTTCACAGGCTCCTCGCTTTCCACCTCAGCGTCCCCTATCCACAGCATCACCGAGGGAAGCATGAGCTCCTGGCCTATGCCAGTACCGTGGACGTAGGTCCACATGGACAAGGTGAGGAAGATATTGGCGAATAACAGCGTCCATAGGGTAAGGGAGATGGTGACTATCTACACCCCGAAGAGAATGGGGTTCCTCCCATGTATCGAGAGCACTGTCTCCTCTTTGGAAGCCACCCTTGACCTCGGGCATGTAGACCAGGGCGAGCAGGGCCAGTGGTATGGCCACCAGGTATACCCCGAAGGGGAGATGCCAGGAGACGACACCGAGGGCCCCACCTATCATTGGCTATACAGAAGCACCAAGGCTGTTCGCGCTGCCCCGCGGCCCCAACACCCTGTTCCTCTCCCGCCCCTCTTAGAGGTTCAGAAGTATCACGGTGATGGAGGTGAATATCAGGGCGACGGCGATGTCCAGCAGAGCTCGGCTCACCAGCAGTGGCAGGTAGGGATCGAGGGAGGGGCCTGAACCTCCGCCGATCCCGTAGAGCAGGAGACCGATGATGTACGGACTCCTGGCACCTATCCTGTCTATCAGCAGGCCGATAGTGGGCTGAGAAGAAGACGAGCACCCCGTGGGTGGTGATGATCAGACCGGCTGAGGAGGGTCCACCCCCAGCCCGATGGCGATCTCCCTCACCACCGGACTGATGATCGCACCCGCCATCACGGTGAGGGTGGAGGAGGCCAGCACGATCCAGAGGGTGTTCCTCAACCGGTCATGGGCGCCCATGGTGTCTCAGATGGCCTACCCTCTACCTGGACGATGTCCCATCGACCTAAGGTCTGGCTAGTAAGCGGATCACTTGGATGGCCCCCGTATCACTCAATCCTCCCCAGCCTCACCCTTCCTGCCCCCAGTAACAGTGCACCGAGAATGGAGATCAGGATCACGAACAGGGCGAGGCCGAGCTGGAGTCCCAGGAACAGGACCAGGGGGAGGAATAGGAAGATGGAGGTCATCATCAGGACCATGGCGTTCCCCAAGGCCTTCGAGGGTTTGTCCGAGAAGACCGGGAAGAGCAAGAAGATGCCTAGGGCCATGGCGGTATGCCCCATGGAGAAGAGCACCACCGCTACCGTCAGGAAGAGGAGGGACTGGAGGGAGATACCCGGGATGGAGAGGTTCAGGATCAAGGACAGGACCGCGGCCAGGGGAAGCACGATGATCCAGCCCTGCAGCAGTCTGGCCCAGATCAGCCTCCTCTCACCCCGGGGGGCCTTGCGGTAGATGAAGAGGTTCGACTTCCCCCTCACGGTCACCTCCCCGATCACGAAGACTGTGAGAAAGGGGATTATCCAGCTGAGCATCATCAGGTTTGGGATCATGTTTACCTGCTCCATGGAGGAGAGGAGGAAGAAATCAACCAGGAACACCAGTCCCACGATGTAGATGATCTGGGAGATGTTCTCCAGCCTTCGCCCGTAGTCCTTCATCACGGTGTTCACCAGGGAGGCCGTGCCGCCTCCTCTCCCCAGGAACCTGATTGCCCTGAAGACCCGCCCCTCCTTTCTTATCTTGGACGGGGAAAGGGCATAGGGCTCCAGCGTGTACGCCCTGTTCGCCACCGCGCATCCAAGGAGAAGGGAGACCAGGACGAACAGCATCAGGCCCCCAAAGATGAACAGGGTGTCTATCCACACTACCGACCAGTCCCCCGGGTGGAGGGCGAAACCGATGACCAGGTCCGCGCCCCACGACGGTGGCAGCAGTTCCAGCACCATGCCCAGGAGACCTTCCCTGGTGAACCCCAGGGTCCCGTTGACTCCCCCGCTCATCAGGGCGTACATGATGCCCACCAGGGGGAGGGCCAACAGCAGGGCCACCGCCTTCCCCATGTCCCTGCCCCCGGCGACCCGATTCAGCCTCCCCTGGATGACGGCGGCGATCACCGTGCCGATCCACAGGGCGGAGGTGAACACCATGATGAACACCGCCACTATGATGAGCATCTGGAGGAGGTCCACCCCCACCAGCGATAGGACCGCGGTGAAGGAACCGGCCACCAGCACCACCGGGATGAAGTAGAGGGGCAGGGCCCCCATGAAGCTCCCCAACAGTATGTCCTTCGGTTCCACGGGGGAGGAGAGGAGGACCTCCTGCGGGGGCACCTCCTTCTCCTGCAGGGCCCTGGTGATGGGGAAGGTGATGAAGGCCAGGAAGATGGCCAGCAGGGTCACCGAGATCAGACCGTTCACCCCCTCGATGTCGAAGAGGCCGGTATTCTCCCCCAGTACCGCCCTGGCCGCGGCGGGGGCGATGACCAGGACGAACAGGCCCAGGAGGCAGAAGACCAGGGGCAGGAAGGCCTTCCTGATTCCCCTGATCGAGCTGGTCCTGAGCCTGAACTCGTTCCTTGCTATGACCGCCCATCTAGGGCCCGTTATCCCACTCGAGCAGCTTGCCAATCCTCGCACCCCCGGTCAGGGCGATGAAAGCCTCCTCCAGATCGTTCGTCTCCGCCTGCTCCACTATCTCCTCCACCCTGCCGACCGCCACCAGTCTGCCCTCGTTGATGACCCCGATGCGGTCACAGACCTCCTCCACCACCGGGAGGATGTGGCTGCACACGAATATGGTCTTCCCCGCCCTACCGGAAAGGTCCTTCATCAGGTCCTTGACCATGTGGGAGGCACGCGGATCCAGGGTGGAGGTGGGCTCGTCCAGGAAGAGCACGGGGGGATCATGGATCAGGGCGGCGGCTATCAACACCTTCTGCTTCATTCCCCGGCTGAAACCTTCCAGCAGGTAATCGCTCCTGGAACGGAGACCGAATAGATCGAGCAGGTCCTCCGCCCTGCTGGATATGGTCTCCTTGGGCACCCCGTACAGGGCGCCCACGAATTCCAGGAACTCCCAGGGGGTCAGCTTCTCGTACAGTCCGGGGGACTCCGCCAGAAGGCCGGTGGACCTCTTCACCTGCTCCCGCTGGGCCACTATGTCCTTGCCGCCCACTCTGGCCGTCCCACTGGTGGGCGAGATGATGCCGTTGAGCAGCCGGACGGTGGTGGTCTTCCCGGAGCCGTTCGGACCGAGCAGGCCGAAGGTCTCCCCCTCCTCGATTTCCAGGTTGAGGTCCTCCAGGGCCCTGATCTCCCCCCTCCGGCCGTAGCTCTTGCAGAGCCCCTCGATCTCGATTATGCTTCCCATTCACTCCCCTTTGCCCCAAGGATAATGCGGTAGGTGGTAATACGATTGTCTGAGCGAGATTTTATCAGGTGCCCCGCATATAGTCGTCGACCATGCAGATGACGGATGTCAGCAAAGTGGGCAAGTACATGGAGCAGTGTATATGTCCCACCTGCCCCTCGTACAACAGGTGTGCCAGGTTCCGTTCACAGAAGGTGTTCTGCGTCAAGGGGAAGAGCCCCACCGACTGCATCAAGGAGCGGAAGGGGTGCAAGTGCGGGGAGTGCCCGGTGGGCAAGGAGCTCGGCCTGCTGGGGGAGTACTTCTGCATCGACGGCGTCCCCCCGTGATCAGCCCTTGAGCTCGTTCACCTTGGACACCACCTCGTCCACGTGACCCGCCACCTTAACCTTGTGCCAGGCCGATGCGATCCTTCCCTCCGGGTCGACGATGAAGGTGGTCCGGACCACCCCCATGTACTCCTTGCCGAACATCTTCTTCTTGGTCCATACCCCATACCTCTCCATCACCCGGTGGGACTCGTCGGAGAGCAGAGTTATCCCCAGGTCGTGCTTATCGGCGAACTTCCTGTGGCTCTCCGGCGAGTCCGGGCTGATCCCCACCACCGGGACGCCCAGCCGGTCGAAGCTGTCCAGCTGAAGGGTGAAGTCCCTGGCCTCCTTGGTGCACCCGGCGGTGTTGTCCTTGGGATAGAAGTAGATCACCGAGTAGTCCCCCAGAAGATCCTCCAGGCAGGTCTCCTTCCCGTCCATGTCCGGTAAGCAGAAGTCAGGGGCCCTGTCCCCCGCGTCCAACTTGGTCATGATTTCGCCCTTGAGAGCAGGAACTATACAAACCCATCTGTCCCCTACTCCATCAGCAGGATGCCCACTGACCGGATATCGGTGTGCTCGATCTTCCCGTACTCCATGTTCCTGCAGGGTATGGTGGACAGGTCCCAGCCCACCCTCTTGGCGGTGGCGAAGACATCGATCCCGGAGCCCTCCATGCTCGGCCTGACCTTGTCCATGTGCCTGCACAGCCGGCGGAGGCTCTCGTTCACCGGGCCCTCCTGCTCCTCCGCGACGCAGTGGTCGCAGTAGATGCAGGGGTAGGCCCCCATGCCGAACGCCTTGTAGAAACCATCGAAGAAGGCGGTCTTCTCCAACAGGAGCACGGTCTCGTTCACCCAAAGGATCAGGTCCCGGTAGAAGGGGTGGAAGTCCTCCGGGATCTCCTCGGGACCGAAGTCCCTTCCCGGGAAGCCGTCGAATCGTAGTAGGAGGGCGTGGCGGAACTCCCCCATCAACCTCCTGGTCTCCTCCGGGGTGGGCGAGTAGGGGGGACAGGACAGGTGCTTGGCGTAGCCCTTGCAGCCGAACCTGCACTTGAGGCGCACCCAGTCGGCCACCACCACATCGCCGGGATCGATCGGGGCTGCCACCGCCCCCTTCTCCTCGGCCAGTGATCGGAGCCTCTCCATCTCCTCTCCCACCGATCTCATGATACAGGTATCGTCCTCCGGCCGGAAAAGGGTTCTTCCGCAACGATACTGCTATATAGCCCCCGCCTCAATCGAACCGGTTGAGGCGAGAGAATGGACAATTTGACCGAGAAGGTGAAGGCATGGATCGACGCTGGGGAGTTCAGGATCGCGCCGGAGGATGAGCTGGAGGTCCTTCCGGTGGAGCATATCGGGGACCCGAAGATGAAGGTGGTCGTCACCAAGGACGGGATGAACGTTGTGGGCTACCTTGACGAGAGGGAGAGGGAGCCCAAGTTCCTGCCCCAGACCACCGATGTGGAGAAGTTCCTCACCGTGAAGTGCCCCCGGTGTCAGCACAAGTGGGTGTCCAAGCATCCCTTCCCGGAGGTTTGTCCCCTCTGCAAGACCAGGATAGACTGGTGATTCTGAAGGTCTGTAGGGACGACGAAAGGCATATATCCATTGGCCTCCAGTAGTAACAACACGGTGCTCCATGTGGTGCCGAGGGAAACGAGTCTGATCATTATCAATTCCGCCCGCACCCTGCCGTCCAGGATGAAGGTGGTAAACCTGCTGGAGGAGATGGAGTGGGACTCCCTTTTCCTCTCCCTGCCCTCTTCCTGGGAGGACGCCATCATCGCCCTCAGACAGGGCTTTGATTTCCCCTCAGTCCTGGAGGAGATGGAGAGCTTGGACCTGATACGCCTGCCCGAGGATCAGAACATCCTGTCCTCCTACCGCCCGCTGCTGGAGGCGCTGATCGACGCGGACCTGGAACGAAAGGTGCGCTGCTACCGTGACCCGATCAGTTTCGAGAGGGAGAGGGAGATCTCCCTGGACATGATGGTGCTGGCCCTGCGGGGCAGATTGGGCAGTCTCGATCTTGAGGAGTGGAAGGAGCTGCTCAGGGAGGATATCCACCTGTCTAAAGAGGAATCCAGGCGTGAGGTGCCCAAGCTGTCAGGTGAACTGGAGGACCAGAACGTCTGCCTTGACTGTTCCAGGGACATGGAACGGGAGCTGAAGAGGACCGGGACCCGGCTGGAGAAGATCGTGGTGGACTCAAAGGAACTCCCCTGGAATCAGTTGAAGCAGGAGATGAGGGAGTACGAGTCCAGGGGGGAGGAGATCCCCGACGATCTGTTGGAGGAGAGGATCAGGGAGCATCTAGACCTCCTGGAGTTGATCATGAACAGCGCCTCCTTCGAGGAGGCCCTGGGCAGGTGGTCCGAGACCTCCTGAGGTGATGAATAGTTACAAATAGAAGAACAATTATACCTTCTATCAAGATTCTTAACGGTGTAAAGGAGATATGAGATATGGGATTGTCAGGCACACCCATCCTAATACTCAAGGAGGGTACAAAGAGGACCAGGGGCAAGGACGCGCAGCAGAACAACATCATGGCCGCCAAGGCCATCGCCGATGCCGTCAAGAGCTCCCTCGGTCCCAGGGGAATGGACAAGATGCTGGTGGACTCCATGGGTGACGTGGTGATCACCAACGATGGGGTGACCATCCTCAAGGAGATGGACGTGGACCACCCAGCGGCCAAGATGATGGTTGAGGTGGCCAAGGCCCAGGATACCGAGTGCGGGGACGGCACCACCTCCGCGGTCGTGCTGGCCGGGGAGCTGTTGAAGAAGGCGGTGGACCTGCTCGATTCCAACATCCACCCCACCACCATCGCCTCGGGCTACAGGATGGCCGCCCAGAGGGCGCTGGAGGTTCTGGATTCCGCGGCCATAGAGGTCTCCATCGATGACCGGGAGAACCTGAAGAGGATGGCCATGACCTCCATGATCAGCAAGTCCGTCTCCGGTTCCAGGGACCACATGGCCGACGTGGCTGTGGAGGCGGTGGCCACCGTGGCCGAGGAGGTGGACGGGAAGTACAGCGTGGACCTGGATGACATCAAGATGGTCAAGAAGCAGGGCGGTACCATGGAGGACACCGAGGTGATCAGGGGCATCATAGTGGACAAGGGACCTGTGCACTCCTCCATGCCCAAGAAGGTGGAGAATGCCAGGATCGCCCTGATCGACTCGGCGATGGAGATCAAGAAGACCGAGATCGACGCCAAGATCCAGATCAACGATCCCACCCAGATGCAGGCCTTCCTGGACCAGGAGGAGAGGATGCTCCGGGACATGGTGGACCGCGTCCAGGAGGTCGGGGCCAACGTCGTGTTCACCCAGAAGGGTATGGACGACCTGGTCCAGTACTTCATGGACAAGCGGGGCATCTTCGGCATCCGGCGGGTGAAGAAGTCCGACATGGAGAAGATCGCCAAGGCCACCGGTGCCAAGATCGTGTCCAAGATCGGCGAGCTGAGCGAGGAGGACCTAGGAGAGGCCGACCTGGTGGAGGCCCGCAAGGTGCAGGACGAGGAGATGACCTATATCACCGGCTGCGGTAATCCCAAGGCACTGTCCATCCTGATCCGGGGAGGGACGGAGCACGTGGTGGAGGAGATCGAACGGTCCCTGGAGGATGCCGTCCACGTCGTGGCGGTGGGCATCGAGGACGGCAAGATGATAACCGGCGGAGGGTCCACGGCCGTCGAGCTGGCCATGAGGCTGAGGGAGTACGCCGCCTCCGTGGGGGGCAGAGAGCAGATCGCCATCGACGCCTTCGCCGGTGCGCTCGAGGGAATACCCAAGGTGCTGGCCGAGAACGCCGGCTTCGACCCCATCGACCTGCTGATCGACCTGCGCAGGGCCCACAAGAACGGGGAGAAGCATGCCGGCGTCAACGTCTACACCGGTAAGGTCGCGGACATGTTCAAGGAGAACGTCCTGGAGCCCCTGAGGGTGGGAAAGCAAGCCATCAACTCGGCCACCGAGGCCACCGTGATGGTACTCAGGATCGACGACGTGATCGCCTCCAAGGGCGGATCCAGGGCACCCGGTGGCCCGAAGGACATGGACCTGGAGGACTGATCCCCAAACCTCTTTCCCCTTTTCCCTCTTTTATTCCACGGTATCATCTCACGATAATCTTCTCGATAGGGATATTAGAGAGGTGCCTCCTACCCCGCGAAGGGGTTCAACCATCGGCAAGCAGGACAGGGACATCGTCCAGGCACGGGAGGAGGTCGGTGACGAGACCAGGAAGGCTGTCGCCTTCGCCAGGCAGAATCTGATCGATTTCCGGGAGGATCTGTCCACCCACCACAAGGTGGCGTTCACCGGGCTCATCTTCTTCGGCGTCGTCCTGATATGGTACGGCCTCTGGTTCCTGGTCTCGGAAATCCCCTTTCTGAAGAATCCGATCGTGGCCACCGGGCTCGGGCTGCTCATCCTCTTCCTCACCGGTTACTACTACAAGGGACTGGTCTGACGGTCCCATCCTTTTTTACTGGAAAGCTCATTAGTCCCGTACCGGAATGCTCCTCGAGTACCTGGTCCAGACTCTGGCGCTCATCGTGGTGGGGGTGGTGTTGGCCAACATCATCATGGAGACCAACATCCTCTCCAGGCTTTCTCCGCTGATGGGCCACATGTGTCGGGCCTCCCGCCTGCCCGAGAAGAGCATGTTCTCCGTCTTGACCTCGATAGCCAGTTCCACCGTTGCCAAGTCCAGCCTCGCCGAGTTCTACAAGAAGGGAGAGGTGACCGAACGCGAGGTCGTCCTCACGGTAATAGTGTCCACCTTCCCCACCGTCCTGGGAGCCTCCCTGATCAAGGTCAGGGCGCCCATCGCCATCGTCTTCCTCGGCCCGGTCCTGGGCACGATCTACGTGCTACTGAACATGCTCTCCGCCTTCGTCCAGACCGCCGCCGCCCTTGTCTACTCCAGGATCACCGGGGTGCCCACATCGTGTCCCCCAGGTGATCCACGAGAGAAGGTGGCGTTCGATCGACAGGTGGTCAGGCGGGGCGCCAGGAATTCTCTTCCCACCCTCAAGAGGATACTGCCCATAGTGGTGGTGACCCTTCTCCTGCTGGAGGGGCTTGTCCGTTTCGGCCTGCTGGAGGTGATCGCGCAGATCTTCAATCCCGCCCTTCATCTCATGGGGCTGCCTGGGGAGGCGATCGCCCCGATAATGGCCCACCTCTCCCACTCCTCCGCCGGGTACGCGGCGGTGGCCTCTCTCCTGGATTCCGGCCTGATCACCGGGAAGCAGGCCCTCATCACCCTCCTCATAGGCAGCGCGGCGGTGATCACCATGATCTACCTCAGGTACAGCATATCCATCTACGTGGGGCTGTTCGGCAAGTTCGGCGCCAAGGTGGCGGGGATCGCCTACCTCTCCTCCATGGCGGCCAGGGGATTCACCATCATGCTTGTGTTCCTGCTGCTGTGATCACCTCTTCCTCGCCAGAAGGAGACCGTCCCTCAGGGGTAGGAGCACGCTCTCCGCCCGGGGGTCCTCGGACACTCTGTCGTTGAGCTCGGCGATGATGACCGCGGTGGGATCCTGGGGGTCGAGCACCTCCCCTCCCCGGAGCATGTTGTCGAGGGCGATCAGGTCCCCCGGGCGGACCTTGTCGATCACCTCCTCGTAGTAGAAGGGGTAGGAGGGCTTGTCGGCATCGATGAATGCCATGTCGAAGGGCCCCTGCAGGTGGGGAAGGGTCCCCCTGGCATCCCCCTCGATCGGATGGATGCGATCCCCGCACTCCACCCGTTCGAAATACCTCCTGGCGATCTCCAGGTGCCGTTCATCGTTATCCAAGGTGTACAGGACACCATCTTCCGGGAGGGCGGAGCCCATCATGAGCGCCGAGTACCCGGTGAAGGTACCGATCTCCAGCACCCTCCTGGCCCCGATCAGCGAGACCAGCATCCTCAGGAGCACCCCCTGCACCCTTCCCACCATCATCTCCGGAGAGTCGGTGGAACCACGGGTCTCCTCCTCCAGCTCCTCCAGCAGTTCCAACGGGACCGGGGTCCTCCCCTCCGCGTACCGCTCCACCGCCGGATCGACCGACTTCATCCATCCATCATCTCCGGTACCCGTTCAAAACACCTTCGGATGGGAGATATCGGACCCTGTGGGCGAGGTACAAAGGTTATTAATATCAGCCTGGGATTGATTGCTAGATGCGCCATGAAGGTCGACATCGTCTACGAATCCAAGCACGGTAATGGGAAGAAGTGCGTGGACTACCTCGCCGAGCTCCTCAGGGACCGGGGGGAGGAGGTGGAGATTCTCTCCATCAGGGACATCGACCCGACGTCCCTTTCCGGGGCGGACCTGTACGTCTTCAGTGCGCCCACCCACGTGGGGAAACCGTCCAGGAAGATGAGGAAGTTCCTTAAAGGTCTGGACGTCGATCCCCTCAGGTACGCTCTGATGACCACCCATGCCAGGGAGGAGACCAGGGCCCTGCAGTTCATGGAGGACATACTCTCCGCCAAGGGAGGGGAGAAGGTCGCTGAGGGGCTCAAGATCAAGGTGTACGCCATTCGGGGACCTCTTGAGGATGATTATCGGGGGCGCCTCGAGGAGTTCGCCGACAGCCTCACCTGAGCGGGTACTTCGGGATCAATGACTTCACATCGGTACCATGGCAGATAGACATATATCCCACCTTATCGAATCGAAACACCGTGGTCGAGATACTGGCTCACAAGGTCGGGGAAAGGGTGGACGATGTCTAGCTGAGGCGGTACGGGGAGACGTACCTGGCCACCGTGGAGGGGTTGTCGGACCAGGAGTCCTTCCGGGCCCTGTTCCGCTACATCTCCGGGAGGACTGGGCAGGGAAGAGAGATACCCATGAACTCGCCGGTCATCATCTTGGGAAAGAATATCGATGACCTCACCGGTGCTGTCCACCAAAAATGGAATGTCATTCGTCCTACCTTCAGACTACTCATGGGAGGAGATCCCCCGGCCCACCGAATCCGTCATCAGGATCGAGAGGCTGCCGGAGAGGACCATGGCCGCCCTCCGGTTCAGGGGTCGGGCTCAGGAGAAGGTGGGGGAGATGGAGGAGAGACACCTCAGGTCCGAGGGCATCCGTTCCAGGGGCGAGGTCATCCTGATGAGGTACGGTCCGCCGTACATGCCGGGCGTGCTGCGTCGCAACGAGGTGGCGGTCCAGGTGGTTTGAACTACCTGGAGGCCACCACGCCGATCCAGTGAGACCCCTCGGAGAACGGGGTGCCCTTCAGATCGGCCCAGGTGCCGTCAAGGTGAAAGCCGTTCTCCTCCAGAACCCGGTAGATGGTCTTCCTGGAGTAGTAGTGGAACCATACGCGGTACACGTCCACCTCACCCTCCTGGTCGATGACCAGGTACTGCTCCATGAAGGTGTCGTGCTCGGGATACCCGAACGCGTGTTCCAGGACCAGATGGGGATCGCTCCTCCAGAAACCCTCCGAGCAGGCGTACCACCGATTGCCGAACTCCCTGGCCGCCCTGTGGTTCATGGTCATGACGTCGAACGCGAACTTCCCTCCCGACCGGAGGGCCCGCCTTACCTTCCCCAGCAGCAGGTCCCTGTCGGGGTCGGGGAGCGTGCAGAGATCCCCGTAGATGAGGAAGGCGGCATCGTATCCAGTGCCCAGGTCCTCCTCCAGATAATCACCGTGGCGGTAATCGATATCCAGGCCCTTATCCTCGGCCCGACCCCTGGCATGTTCGATGGACCTCCTGGAGATGTCCACCCCGGTCACCTCCGCCCTGCGGGAGGCGAGACGTTCGGCGTAGAGGCCCGGACCGCACCCCAGGTCCAGGACCCTGGATCCGGGACCGAGGTCGAGATGATCCATCAGCCAGTCCACGCTGGCCTCTATGTCCTCGGGCGATCTGCTGGCCACCTCGACCCTTGGATCCAGGTGCGCCCTCAGTATGTTGCCGGATATGTAGGGATCGCTCCAGAACTCCTTACCAGGGGTGAACATCGGTGGCCTGATCATGTACCTCTCCAGCAGTCCCAGGTCAAGGCTTCCTTCACCCAGGATCGTCGCCTCCGGTCCTCTCCCGTCTGCCATGGGCCTCCATCCCGTTTTCCGATAAGAAATTTGTCGGCCCCACCTTAAGATTCATATTGACTGCTAACCGTTGTTCAAGCGGGTGATCGGATCGCAGAGGTGTACTACGCAGGTGTGAGGGCCGACAAGGAGAGCGAGAATCTCCTGAACAAGATATCCAGGCTGATGAAGGAGGCCGGACTGGACGCCGTGTTCGGCAGGGACGACCTGGTGGCTTTGAAGACCCACTTCGGGGAGCCTGGTAACACCGCATTCCTCCGGCCCCAGTACATGGAGAGGGTGGTCGAGGTGGTTAGAGTGGGGGAAGGCAAGCCCTTTCTGACCGATTCCAATACGCTGTACACAGGGGCCAGGTCCAATGCGGTGGACCATCTCCACACCGCGGTCAGGCATGGTTTCACCTATCCCGTGGTGGACGCTCCGGTGGTGATCGCGGACGGCCTCACTGGAAGGGAGGAGACGATGGTCAGCGTTCCCGGCAGGCACTTCGAGCGGGTGAGGATAGGGTCCGCAGTGCACCACTCCCACTCCCTGATCGGGGTGGCCCATTTCAAGGGGCACCTGCTGACCGGCTTCGGCGGGGCCATCAAGAACATCGGTATGGGGGTGGGCTCCGTCAAAGGCAAGCTTGAGATGCACATGGACGTCCGTCCATCCGTAAAGGAGGAGGAGTGCCAGTCATGTGGACTGTGTGCGGAGTACTGCCCCGCGGGCGCCATCTCCGTCGATGGTATTGCGAGGATCGATCACCACCTATGCATCGGCTGCGGGGAGTGCTACGTCACCTGCCCGCACGATGCCATCAGCCCCGGGGACGACAGCGAGAAGGAAGTGGTCCAGGAGAAGATCGTCGAGTACACCCTGGGAGCGCTCAAGGGAAAGATGGACAGATGCGGGTTCATCAACATCGTACTGGACGTCACCCCACAATGTGACTGCCCGCCATGGAACGACAGCCCGGTGGTGCCGGACGTGGGGATCGTCGCCTCCAGGGACATCGTCGCCATCGATCAGGCCTGTGCCGACCTGGTGAACCGGCAGCCCGGTCTGGCCGAAACCGAACTGGAGGATTCCAGAGGACCGGGTGAGGACAAGTTCAGGGCCCTTCACGATGTGAACTGGGAGGTCCAGCTGGAGTACGGGGAGGAGATCGCTCTGGGGGAGCGAGACTATCGGCTGGTGGAGGTGAATTGATCCTTCGAGCGTTCTAAATATGAGATATTGGATATATCATCCAACATATCTCATCGGGTGATCGGATCGATATACCCAGGATAGTGATCGCGGGAGAGCGGAGTGGTGTGGGGAAGTCCACCATCACTCTGGGATTGTTGATGGCCCTGAAGGCGAGGGGATTCCGGGTCCAGAGCTTCAAGGCCGGGCCCGATTTCCTGGATCCCATGCACCACAGTGCAGTCCTGGACCGGCAATGCAGGAACCTGGATACCTACCTGTTCGGGGAAGGGGTAAGGGAGATGTTCCTGTCGGGGTGCAGGGGGGCGGATATCGCCGTGGTAGAGGGGGTGATGGGACTCTACGATGGACTGGGCGGCTCAGGGGAGGAGGGAAGTACCTCCCACCTCTCCAAGGTCCTGGATGCCCCGGTGATCCTGGTGATCGATGCCTCGGCCATCGCCCGCAGCGCGGGGGCGGCCGCGCTGGGTTTCTCCATGTACGATCGGGAAGTGGACCTCCGTGGGGTGGTATTCAACGGCGTGGGGGGCAGGGGCCATCTGCGGTCGTTAGAGGATTCCCTCAGGGGTCTGGAGTGCCTGGGTGGAATGCCCCGTTCCAAAGACATCGAGCTGAGGAGCAGGCATCTCGGTCTGGTGCCGGCCCAGGAGGATCTCCGGGAGGAGGTGTACGAGGGGATAGTGAGGTCCGTCGAGGAACATCTCGACGTGGACCGGATCGTCGAATTGGCATGTGAGGCGGACGACCTCGGCCCGGCCCCGGAGAGCCTTCCCCGTCAGGGGACGAGGGCGAGGATCGGGGTGGCCTACGACCAGGCCTTCAACTTCTACTATCCGGGCAGCCTAGACATTCTGAGGTCTCAGGGGGCTGAGCTCGTCTTCTTCTCACCCCTAAGGGACGGACTGCCCGATATCGATGGGCTGTATTTCGGTGGGGGCTTCCCGGAGCTGCACATCGAGGAGCTGGAGGCAAATCGGGAGATGAGACGGGCGGTCCTGCGGGCGGCGAGTGACGAGATGCCCGTTTATGCGGAGTGTGGGGGAATGATGTACCTCTGCTCCAGCATATTGGGGACCGATGGACGGGAGGGGAGGATGGTGGGTGTGTTCGACTGCAAGGCAGAAATGACGGCGGGCCTGCAGGCCCTGGGTTACGTCAGGGCCGAGGTGATCAAAGGGTGCCCCCTTTCCCCCCCAGGGGCCAGCATCAAAGGGCATGTGTTCCATTACTCCAGGATATCAGGGGCGAACGAGGACTTCTGCTACAGGCTCACCCCTGGAAAGGGAATAGCCGGCGAGATGGACGGCATGGTGGCCCACAACACCCTCTCCTCCTACACGCACCTCCACTTCGCCTCCCGCCCGCAGTTCGCCCACCACTTCGTGAGGGAGTGCGAGCTTTACGGGGGGAGCTGATCTGGAGGACCGCTCGTTCGAGAATCGGAGGGAGTACTGGCATAGGGTCGTGGAGAGGCTGGACGACGGATCAGCTCAGGATATCGGCTGTCCCAGCTTCCCCTGCCATCATCCCAACCAGTCCTGCACATTCTGTTTCTGCCCCTTCTATCCCTGTCTCGACCGGGACCTTGGGAGGTTCATCGACGGTTCGAAGGGGAGGGTGTGGGACTGCTCCGCATGTGCCTGGATCCATCGCCCCTCTGTTGCTAGGGTCCTGGCGGACCGGCTCTCGGGAAGGGAGGGATGGGAGGATCTCAACGAGCTCAGGGTGAGTATGGAGACCTCCTTCCCCAAGAGCGGGAAGAGCCTCATGATACTGGGAACCACCTCCAACTCGGGCAAATCCCTGATGGTCGCCGCGCTGTGCCGCATACTCCACGGCGAGGGATACAGCGTCTCGCCGTTCAAGGGTCAGAACATGTCCCTCAACTCCGCAGTCACCTCCAGAGGGGAGGAGATATCCAGGGCCCAGGTACTGCAGGCCATGGCGGCGGGAACAGAGCCCGTGGGGGAGATGAACCCTATCCTGCTCAAGCCCAAGGGGGGCACGACATCCCAGGTGATCCTCAACGGGAGACCCCATCAGGACATGAAGGTCGACCGATACTACTGGGAGTTCGCCCTGGGGGAGGGTATCGAGAGCATCCGCACCAGCTTTCGTCGGCTCCAGAGATGGCACGACGCGGTGATGATCGAGGGGGCCGGTAGCCCGGCGGAGATCAACATCGCGGATCGGGAGATCGCCAATATGAGGACGGCGAGGGTGACTGGATCCCCCTGCCTGCTGGTGGTGAACATCGACTGGGGTGGTGCCTTCGCTCACATCCTGGGTACCCTGGAGCTCATGGAACCGGAGGACCGGCGCCTGGTGAAGGGAGTGATCATCAACAACATGAGAGGTGACCCCACCTTGTTGGATAGCGGCATAGAGAAGATAGAGAGAAGGACCGGGGTGCCCGTCCTGGGGGTGGTGCCCCACCTTGATCTCTATCTCCCTGAAGAGGACTCTATGGGTCTGAGGGATCAGGGGGATGGGAGTGCCAGGATCGGTGTGGTTCGACTTCCCCATATATCCAACTACACCGACCTCGACCCCCTGGTATTGGAGAAGGAGGTATCTATACGGTACGTCTCGGAGCCGAGGGACCTGGATGGATTGGATGCCCTCGTCATACCTGGGACCAAGAACTCGGTCTCCGATCTGGAATGGATGCGTCGGGTAGGCCTTTGCCGGGCCATTAAGGAAATGGGTGCGATACCGGTACTTGGGATATGCGGCGGTTACCAGATCATGGGCCGCGAGATCATCGACTCTGAGGGGGTGGAGGGAGAGAGAGGCGATGTGCATGAGGCCCTCGGCCTCTTGGACGTGGTGACCACCTTCAGGGATCACTCCAAGACCACGGTGAGGGTTCGAGGGAGACTTATAGCCGGGGAGGGGGGCGAGGTGGAGGGATACGAGATCCACATGGGTGAGACGGTGAACCGGGGAGAAGACCCCCTCTTCGTTCTCGGGGAAGGGAAGGACGGCAGGGAGGAGGGGGCGATCTCCAGTGACGGCAGGTACATAGGGACCTACCTACACGGCCTGTTCGAACAGCCAGCCTTCCGGCATCATTTCCTCAGCATCATGGGGTTGGGATCTCGAGAGGTGGACCATGCGAAGGAGGTTGAAGGGAGCTTGAACAGCCTTGCTGAGGCTGTAAAGAGGTCTGTGGATATCGGGGCGGTGAAGCGGATCATGGGACTGGAGGAGCGACTCGATTGGTGAGAGGTGGGGGGAAGGAACCGATTCTATATTGTAGAGGATGATCAATCATGGATAGGATGTCCAAGACCTACAGATTCACCATAGGTAACGATGCGAGCCCAGACCTCAGGGAGCTGAGGGACGAAGCATCCGACATGGGGGTGCATTTCAGATGCGAGGGGGGCAAAGGATCGTTTACCGGCGGCGGCCTGGTGGGCGACTACGTCATCGAGGGGAATGAGATCGTCCTCACCATCCACAAGGTCCCCATGGGAATGACCTACGACCTGGTGGCCGATCGGGTAGAGAGGGCGATCAGGGAGAAGATCGAGGGCTGAAGCAAATCGATATATTTTTCTCTCCTCTCCACAGTTTACCTTCTGTGAAAGGAGAGAAGACCAGATGGTCCCTGCCTCATCTGGAGAGCGCTGTAGACAGGGTGAAGGAGAGGAATCGGCAGAGGATCAGGTGCATTCTCTCCCCCCATGGTGAATTCTCCATGAGCGAGGAGAAGGGCCAGGAGGCCATGGGGACCCTGGAAGAGGCGATCGACGCCGTGGCCGAGAACGGACTTCGATCCTCGGTGGCCATTAAGCCCTCCACCATAGGGGCCGCCTTCGACGGGGAGCTGTGCAAGGAGAATATCAGGCGGCTCTGTAAGAGAGGGCGGGAGAGGAGAGTTATCCTGGAGATGGACATGGAGACCAAGCCACTGGTCCCTCTGACCATGGACCTGGCCAAGGACGCCTCCAACTACGACTGCAGCATGGTGGTGGCCCTTCAATCCTACCTCGACCAGACCCCTTCCGATCTCAAGGAGGCGAAAAGGAACGGGCTGAAGGTACGCCTGGTCAAGGGCGCCTACGGCGGAGACACCGACGATGAGGAGGAGATCAGGCTGCGCCTGCGGTCATTGGCGGAGATACTCCTGGCCACGCGGAGTTCCTTCAACCTGGGGACCCATGATCCGGAGCTGGTCGATCCCCTGCGGGAGAAGGCCAAGAACGAGAAAGGGCTCCTGGAGTTCGGATTTCTAAGGGGTTTGGCGGAGGATACCAAGCTGATCATGGCCGAGAAGGGGTGGCGGGTCTCCGAGTACATTCCCTACGGTCCGGGAGGATCCGGTTACGAGGACCGGAGGGAGAGTTACCTCAAGAGGCTCCAGCGGATCGGCAGGGAGCCCCTACCCTGACCCTAAATCTGGTCCCTCGAGATCATCCCCATCGGTCTAGGTCTCGGTGCCGTTCATCCTGAGCAGCTTGGCGTTGATGGCGACGATCACGGTGGAGGCAGACATAAGTATCGCCCCCACCGCCGGACTGAGTAGGATGCCGAAGGAGTAGAGCACGCCCGCGGCGAGGGGGATGGCCACCGCGTTGTACCCTGTGGCCCAACCGAGATTCTGGAGCATCTTCCCGTAGGTCTTCTCGGAGAGGCGGATCATCGAGAAGACGTCCAGGGGATTGCTCCTCACCAGGACTATATCCGCCGTCTCCACTGCCACGTCGCTGCCGGCTCCGATGGCGATCCCGACGTCGGCTTCGGCCAGGGCGGGGGCGTCGTTCACCCCGTCCCCGGTCATGGCCACCTTCCCATGGGACCTTTTTACCTCCTTTAACTTGTCCGCCTTCTCGTCGGGGAGGACTTCTGAGTAGTACTCGTCTATGCCTAGCTCCCTAGACACCCAGCCGGCGACCCCCTCGTTGTCACCGGTCAGCATGATGCACTTGATCCCCCGTGCCCTGAGTAGGGAGAGGGCCTCCTTGCTGTCCTCCCTGATGATGTCCGAAAGGGCGAGGAATCCCTGGAGACGGCCGTTCACCAGGACGAACACCTTCGTCTTCCCCTCTGGATCGAAATCCTCCACCTCCTCATCGAACTCGATCCCGGCCTCCCGCAGATAACCGGCACCGACCACCTTGACCTCCCTTCCCTCCACCGTTCCCTCGGCACCCTTGCCTGGAATAGAGTGGAAGTCGTCCACCGGTGAACGGTCATCGCTGTGGTCCACGATCGACCTGGCGAGCGGATGTTCCGAGTAGGCCTCGATGGAGGCGGCGAGCCTCAGCATCTCCCCGGGGTCCATGTTCCCTAGGGCGATCACGTCCGTCACGCCGAACCTTCCCTCGGTCAAAGTACCCGTCTTGTCGAATATGATGGCATCCAGGTTCCTCGCACCCTCGAAGGCCACCCGGTTTCTTATGAGCAGCCCGTTCTTCGCGGCCAGGGCGGTGGAGACGGCCACCACCAGCGGTATGGCCAGACCCAGGGCGTGCGGACAGGTGATGACCATGACGGTAACTGAGCGTTCCAGGGCGAACGCGAAGTCGAACTGGGTGGCAGTGAACCAGGCGGTCAGGGTGATCGCCCCTCCCGTCAGGGCGATGACCGTGAGCCAGAACGCCGCCCTATTGGCCAGGTCCTGGGCCCTGGACTTTGATTCTTGCGCCCTCTCCACCAGCTCTATGACCTGGGAGAGGTAGGATGATTTTCCCGTCTTTCTGACCTCCACTTTTAGGGACCCCTCACCGTTGATCGATCCCCCTATCACCTCGTCCCCCTCCCCCTTCTCCACCGGGGTGGACTCTCCCGTAATCATCGATACATCGACGGAGCTTCTTCCCTCGAACACATACCCATCGACGGGGATCTTCTCTCCCGGTTTCACTAAAACCTTGTCATCTACACTCAGCTCCTCAATGGGCACCTCTTCCGTCTCCTCCTCGCCAACGAATTTGTGGGCGGTGGAGGGCATCAGCTTGGCCAGTTCCTCCAGGGCGCGGGAGGCGCTCATCACCGACCTCATCTCTATCCAGTGGCCCAGAAGCATGATATCGATCAGGGTGGCCAGCTCCCAGAAGAACACCTTGCCGGAGATGATGAAGACCACTGAGCTGCTGTAGAAATAGGCGACGCTTATGGCCACCGCGATGAGGGTCATCATCCCTGGTTGGTGCCCTTTCATCTCCTTGATCAGGCCCTTGAGGAAGGGGTAGCCTCCGTAGAGGAATATGATCGACGAGAGCAGGAAGAGGAGGTAGATGTCTCCCTCGAAGCTCACCTGATCGGTGATGCCCAGGAACTGCCTGATCATGGGAGAGAGGAGCAGAACGGGCACGGTGATGAGAAGGGAAACGAAGAATCTCCTTCGAAAATCCTCCATCATCTTCGCATGATGGTTGTCCTTATGGCCTTCATGCCCTTCATGATCTTTCTGGCCCTTGTCCCCCGCATCAGCCATGATCACGCCATTCGACTTCAATTGAGCCTACCATTTATAGTTGTTATTACATGTTAATGGGTGCTGTATTTCAGAATAATGAATAATTAATCCATTTACGCAATATGCAATAATAATTTATGCAATTCATTCTATCATCTTCTTCCACTATCAATACTCATTTAATATTTTTCGTAGATGGTCAATGGGGATCCGATTGGCCGATCAAAGCCTGATGAAGGACATCGTGGAGTACGCGGATGAGATACTCAGGGAGGACCCTGGAAACGAAGAGGCCATCCTCATCAAGGTGGACGCTTACGAAGGGATGGGTAGAGAGGAGGAAGCTCTCGACCAACTGCAGGATCTGCTGGACGCCCGTCCCGATAACGAACAAGCCCTTCTGAAGAGATCCTACCTTCTCGGCTCCACCGGGCGCTTCGAGCAGGCCATTGAACCTCTCCAGAAGGTCCTTGACAGAAAGGGGGACGACAAGGACCTACTTCTCAGGAAATCTATCCTGCACTGGCTCTCCAACGATAACAAGGGATCACGTGAGGTCCTTAACCATCTCCTGAATAACTATCCAGAGTACAAGGAGGCATACAACCTTAAGAACACCCTGTTCGGCCATCTGGGCGGTTCGAAGATCGGGCTGAATACCATCGATCGGGTCCTTGAGATCGGTCCGAACAGTGTCAAGGCGATGTTCACCAAGGCCCAGTTCCTGAAAGCGATGGGGAAGGACGAGGAGGCCATACCTCTGTTGGACGCGATTCTGGAAAGGGATCCCGGCGATGTGGAGGCGCTCAAGGCCAAGGCGATCTCCTTGAACAACCTGGGTTGCTACGATGAGGCCTTGGGAACCCTTGACAGGATACTTGAAATCGAGGAAGGGGATGAATGGGCCATGGTGGAGAGGGCCAACAACCTCTGGCTTCTGGACAGGAACCAGGACGCCCTGGTGGCCATAAACGATCTCCTTGAATTCACTCCGGAGAACGCCGATGCCCTGATACTGAAGGGATTCATCCTGAGGTGCAACGGCAGGTACAGGGATGCGCTGAGTCTGTTGGACAGGGCGCTGGAGAAGTCCCCGTACGAGGCCGAGATACTGCTGACGAAGGCGGACGCGCTCAGGGCAATGGGAAGAGATAAGGAGGCCCTCGATTCGATCGAGGAGGTGTTGAAGGAGAACCAGGGCGGTACCAGGGCCCTGCTGCTCAAGTCGGATGCCCTGATGGCGTTGGGAAGGCACGAGGAAGCGCTTGACATTCTGGACAAGGTCTTGAAGAGAGATCCCTCAAACGAGCTCGCACTCCTGATAAAGGCGGAGGGACTTCGGACCATGGGCAGGAAGGAAGAGCTCTTGAAGACCCTAAGGAGGGTGGTGGATCTCAACTCGTGAGTCTTGTTAAGTCGTATACATAGCTCAACTTAATAATAATTGATAATAACTATATATAATATATTAATTAAGTATGCACCTTAATCTTCTCCTTCCTCGGTCTCGTATAGGTCACAGAGCTCGTTCAGAAACTCGTCGTAGGTCTTTCGAAACTTCAATCTAAAGAGCCGGTCCCTGGTTCCGGTGGTGATCTGTATGCTCGTCTTTTCCCCGGTCAAAGTCATACCTCCATGGTGACATAGAAACTAATCATATTATAATAATTATTGGAACTATTATACCAATTAGTATAATATGCAATATGCATACAAGATACGTTATTGCTCTATACAATAACCATAACGATATGCACATTATAATGAAGATTAGTCACAATCATACTATAGATAAGTATAGCAATATATGCCGTATCACCCGATATAGTCAACAACGGTCTCCCGAACATCAACTTGTTAACCCCGGAAGTTCCCGAGATACCCTTGCTTGTCGACCAAAGAAGACTATTTCTTTGAATGTCACGTGCTAGCACGGTATAATCTAAACTTCTTCTCTCCTTCTCCCCCATCTTCCTCTGCTTCTCCCCTATCTAACGTCTCATCTCCCTTTTCAAGAAAGGCAGGATGTATCATCAGTGACGATCTCCATTAAATGAGAATGAAGTATAAGATCGTACATCATTCAATAAAGATATAATAATTACTGTAATTAAGCAACAAGCTAAACAATGAATGACTTATCTTATTGCGGGGTGGGAGGCCGGTACTTTCCCCATGATGATGCACTTACCCCTGGTCTACCTACCCTTGGCAGGTCTATCGCTGGTGAGATCATTACCCGAGGGAGAAATACATCCTCCTGTTGTTCTTCCCCTTGTTCTTGGTCTTGGTTAGCTCGATCCTCCCGATCTCCCCGGTGGAGCGTACATGACATCCTCCATCCGGCTGCCGGTCAAAACCCCGGATGTCCACTATCCGGATCCTCTCGATGTCCTTGGGGAATCCGGCCGCCAGCTTAACCAGGTCAGGGTCATCGTTCAATTTTTCCCTATCGATGTAGTAGACGTCCACCGGTAGATCTGCCTCCACGACCTCGTTCGCTCTCTGGACGAAGCCCTCTATCTTCCCCTTGTCGAAATCCTCAAGAGTGAAGTCCATGCGGCCACCATCAACATCCAGCTGGTTCCCGCTGATCTTAACTCCGCCCTCTTTCCAAAAGGTCCCGCTGATCACGTGGGCGGCGGTGTGATATCGCATCAGGGTGTACCTCCTCTCCCAGTCCAAAGCTCCGGTCACCCGGTCTCCGGCCTCAAGGCCGGGGCGATCGACCTCGTGGGAGATCGTGCCCCCGAACTTACCGGTGAATACGACCCTGAACGCCTCTCCGTCCCTATCCCTTCTCAGGGTACCGGTGTCATGTGCCACCCCTCCCGAGTTGGGATAGAAGGCCGTGCGATCGAGCACCACGTACTTTCCCTCGTCAATCGACTGTACCGAGGCCTTGAACTCGGAATCGAACATGTTATCCAGATAGATCGCCTCTACCATACTACGCCTCCTTACCATCTAAGCGAAACGAACATGATTAAGCTATCGGGATCAGGTCCCGCCCGTCAGCTCCTCCTCCCTCACCGGCCGGTTCAGACGTTCGGGCACCTGGATACACCGCTTGTGCTCCGGATTCCTAATCCTGGAGCAGATGGCCCTCTGAACCCGGTTGAAATCCTCCACGGACACCACTGGTTTGTGATCTCCCTCGGTTATGATCCCGTCCCAGCGGAGATAGCCGGCGTACACCGGGTTGTGTAGGATGCGACGCACGGACCACACCGTCCACTCGTTCCCCTTCCGGGTGGTGAGCATCCGGTCATTCAACCGCCTTGCTACCATGTCCATGGTGATGCCGGAGAGGTACAGGTCGTATATCTCCCTGACCACCTCGGACTCCTCTTGGATCGTATGCAGGGCCCCTTCCCGATAGGCGAAGCCGTACGGCGGGTCGAAGCCCAGGAAGGCCCGTCCCGACTCGGCCTTCTCCCTCATCCCCATGTAAGTCCTCTCCCCGATCTGCTCGCTCTCCAATTGGGCGATCCTCTGGATGATGTCCACCACGAATCTGCCCAGCGCGTTCGATGTGTCCAGGGATTCCTGCATGCTGGCGAACTTCTTCCCCCAGCTTTCCAGGTCCTCCATCATGATCATGAAGTTCTTGCTGTTCCGGTGGATCCGGTCCATCTTCATGACCAGTATGGTGTCCCACCTGTCCCTCTCCTCCATCATCCGCCGGTATCCCGGCCTGCGCGTGCTCCGACCGGAATGGCCGTTATCGTAATAGAAGTCGACGATGTTCCACCCGTGCGCCTCGCAGTACGCCTCCAGTCTCTCCCTCTGAGCGGCTATGGAGAACCCTTCCTGGGCCTGGTCCTCGGTGGAGACCCTGAGGTATGCGGCCACCTCAGCCAGGGATGCCACCCCCCTTCGCCGACCTCCCCCCGTTGGCGTTCTTCACCCTCCGCTCCAGCCTCTCCTGGACCCTGTTGAACGTCTCGGGGGTCACCAGGGCCGGATGGTCGCCCTCCCTGACGATCCCGTCCCACCTGTAGTATCCACAGTATATGGGATTCCGAAGCATCCTCGATAGGGCCTGCTTGGTCCACTTCCCACCCCTCTTGGAGGGTATCCCTCTCTCGTTCAGCTCGTCACATATGTCCTGAAGGGAGAGGCCTTCGAGATAAGAGCGGTAGATCTCCTCGACCACCTTGGCCTCCTCCCGTATCGGGACGAGGGAATCGCGATGATAGCGGAAACCGTAGGGCTCGGCGGAACCCAGGTAACCCCCCCGCCCCTTCGCCTTCTGTGTCATCCCCATCTTCACCCTCTCCCCGATCTGCTCGCTCTCCAATTGGGCGATCCTCTGGATGATGTCCATGACGAAACGGCCCATGGCCGTGGTGGTATCGAAGTTCTCCTGCATGGAATTGAACTCCTTACCGAGATCCATCAGTTCATCCATCATGAGGGTGAAGTTCTTGCTGTTCCGGTGGATCCGGTCCATCTTGAGCACTACCAGCACGTCCCAGGAATTCGCCTGGGCCATCATCCTCTGGTAAGCCGGTCTGTTGGCCTCCTTCCCGCTGTACCCCTCATCGACGAACTCGTCGACCACCTCCCAGTCCCTTGCCTTACAGTAGGCCCTGAGTTTTCTCAGCTGGGCGGATATTGAGAACCCTTCCTGGGCCTGATCCTCCGTGGATACCCTGGCGTAGACGGCTGCCCTCATATCTGACAGATGTCAGACCCAAATGGGTTGAAATAGGTTATGCTCCCCCTTCCAGGTAAGGTACCGCTGGATCAAGTCGTCCTTCTATGGAATGAGTAAGCATGAAGGTATTGGATCAGAATATGATCTAGGGCGGGAATGAGGAACCGATGAGCCAGGACGAGGTCACCAGGAAGATCGAGGAGTTGAGGGGGGAGTTCGGACGGTTACTTGATGACGACGAATTGATGAAACTGGCCCTTGATGAGCTCAGTGAGTCGATCATCAACAGGAAGAGCGTATCCGAGGTAAGGGACAGGGAGACCGTCACACTACAGGTGGATGTCATCAAGGTCTATGATACCAAGGAGTTCACCAAGAGGGATGGTGGAACTGGACTGGTGAGGGATATCCTCGTCGAGGACGATACTGGGTCATGCATGCTGGTCCTCTGGGACATGGATGCATTGATCCCGGAATATTTGGAGATCGATGAGAAAATTGGACTCAATTTGGTGAACTGCTACGCCAGGTCTACCGACTTCGGATTGACCGTCACCCGGGGTAGGATCGGCAAGATCGAAAAAACATCTATGGATAATAGATAAGGAAATATCGTAATTATAGTTATTATTATCGCTATATGATGAACCTACTTCTCAGTCTCTTCCAACCAAGACCTCAGTTCCTTCAACTCCTCTTCCAACCGATCCACCTTCCTCCGGAGCAACACGGTATCGAACTCCATGAAGGTGCTTATCCTGGGCCCATACTGCTTCTCGTAATCGTATTTCCCTTTCTTACCTACCTCGACGGTGTAACCCTCTGACTCGTCGAAGAACTCGATCAGTCGGGTGGGTCTGTCAAACTCCCCCTTCACCTTCTCCCAGTTATAGACCGGGACGCGATAGTACTTGCCCGACTTCCTCAGAACGTCCTCATATCTTACCCCGCCTCCACGGTAGAGATGAAAGGTCCCTGAGGGGGTGTTGATCTTCTCCTCCACGTTCTTCCGGTTGAGGACGTAGGGGGCGTAGTCGTAATCATAGAGCGATCCCTCCAGTCTCTCCTTCTCCTGGCGAAGCCTCTCCCCCTCTACTTCCGAGGCATCCTGGATCTCGTACATGAGCAGACGGAGATCGGCCACCGACCTCCCCTCCTCGGTCGGTTCACGTTTATCCGGTTCCAACCCCCCGCAGAACCTGCATACCCAGACGGTCTCCCCCTCCCTGAGATTGAGGGGGGCGATCCTCTCGTACCACCAATCCGAGTGTTCCCCCACCTCGGCCCAGTTCTCCCTCAGCATCTTCTGATCGTATTCCTCATGGGTCATCGGCTCCTCTTCCCTGAGAGTCCTACCGCACTCCTTGCAGACGAAATAGTCCTTGGCCATGTTTACACCGGGTCACGTCCCAAGGCTTTCCCTGGATGATAATCTATTCCCCTAGAACGAAAAGATTTTCAAGGTCCGTTGGAAGATGTGATGATCATGTCCCTGAGAATCAGCAGTCCCGCCTTCGGCCATGAGGATACTATCCCCCAGAAGTATACCTGCAAGGGAGATGATCTTTCCCCTCCCCTGGGATGGGAAGGAGTCCCAGAGGGGACCGAGAGCCTCGTCATCATCTGCGACGACCCGGATGCCCCAGGTGGAGTTTTCGACCACTGGTTACTGTTCAACATCCCTCCGAACAAGGGAGGTTTGCCGGAGGGTGTATCGAAGGACGATGAGCTGGAGGATGGCTCGAGGCACGGCAGAAACGGCTTCGGTAGGAATGACTACGGTGGCCCTTGTCCGCCACCCGGAAAGCCTCACAGGTACTACTTCAAGCTCTACGCGCTCGACAAGAGATTGCCGGCCGAGGCCGGCGCGGACAAGGATCTCCTCCAGAATGAGATGGAGGGCCATGTCCTGGACAGCGCAGAGATGATCGGCATGTTCAGCAGGTGACCGGTCACCTCATCCCGACCATCCTCTGCCTCTCCAGCCTCCTCTTGACCTTGTCTCCCAGCAGGGCGGCCTGCTCCATCACCTTTGGCTCCTCCTCCACGTCCCTGTACTTCTGGAGGATCCTCGCCGATCCCTTCCGATATGGAACGTTGTCGGGGAGCAGTTCGATGAAGCCCTCGTAGTTCTCCTCCACACCGAAGTCCTCACCGGCGAACTCCTCGCAGTAGGCGTTCCAGGTGGCGTAGGCGCACCTCTCCCCCACACCGCACACCTGACAACATATGGTGCCCTTGGCGTTCAGGGTGCCTACCACGTCCATCCCGGCGAACATCATCACGCCAGAGAGCCATTCGGTGGCGTTGTCCTCCGATGCGGCCCCTACCCCGATGGCCGCGGCCACCTTGTCCTTGGTAAGCAGCTTCAGGTGCCTGAAGGCGTACAGCCTCTCCATGAACGCCTTGGTGAAGGCGCTAACCGTGCCGTAGTAGACCGGAGAGCCGACCACGAGTGCGTCCGCCCTGAGCACCTTATCCCCGACGATCTTGAAGTCATCCTCGATCGAACACTCATTGGTAAGAACACAGTCCATGCATGCCGTGCAGGGACCGATGTTCACACCGGAGAGCTTGATGAACTCGTACTCCTCCCCGGTGGATTCGATCACGCGTCTGACCAACTTATCGGTGTTGGCGTTATGGGTGGGGCTCCCGCTCACTCCGAGGACGTACATCCTGATTCAGTCAAAATTCATTACGATAGGAACCCGATTAAATCGCTTTGGTCAATGAAAATGATGGAAAGGGGAAGTGGTTTTCTCAGCGTTTCTTGACCACGGCGAAGACGGCGGATGCGACCACGACGATGGCAAGGGCGACGATGATCAGTCCGAAGTAGGGGGACTTGAGGAAGAAGTCACTGAATTGACCGTCCTCTGAACCGCCGCTACTGATCTCCTCGGATACCGAGCTCTGATAATCGGCTATATCGTTGATGTTATTGGAGGCGGTCTCCGGATCCTGAGACCCGAACTCCATGTTCATGTCCTCGGACATATCATCGGACATATCATCGGGGAAGAAGTCCGGCATGTCCAGGTCCATCTCGTCCGGGATATCGTCCATGCCCATATCCATGGAGGTGAGGAATTTCATGTCCGGTGAGTAGTAGAATACCTGATCGTCGTCGATCTGCAACTCGTACACCGTCACGGTCCCGTGGTCCGGGATGGTCCTGTTGGCCTGCCCTATGCACTCCATCTCCAACCCGATGGGCTCTGAGGTCTCCTCGATCGTCCCGTTGTTGAGCGTTGGACCGTCATCATTGTCCTCCTCGGTGGAGATCTCATCGAATCTGATGGGGAACTCGGTGATGCCGTTCTCGCTCAGCACATCGTCATCGAAGAGCTCCTGGACCGCCTCGGGGGGGAGGCCGCTCGCATCCAGCTGCCCATCTATCGTACCGGAGATGGAAGCGGTGGATTCGACCGTCCATTCATCACCAACCTCGAAGGGGAACTGGAAGATGTCCAGGTATGGGGAGAAGGTCATCTCTATCCCCATATTCAGGTCCAGGGCTATGGACACGTCGTAATCCTGGTACTCCACGCTGACAGATCCATCCTCCTCGTCGATCTCCGGTATGTTGGTGGCCGACAGGTCGACGGCCGCGCTGCACGCGACGTCAACATCAAGCGTCTTCAAGCCCATGCTCTCCTTGTCGAGGGTAGCCTCCGCCGAGATCACCAGGGCGTAGTCGATGGAGGCCTCCACCGTCACCGTTTTCTCTGTGGTGTTCATATCCAATACGCTGTGATTGCCCTCCTCAGGAAGCTCACCAGTGGCCTCTACGTCGGCGCTCATGGTCAGCTTCTGGGCCATGTCCGCGGTCAGCACGTACTCCGTCTCTGTCACCTCGGAGACCTCGAACACGAGCCACATCGATGCCTCACCATCAACATCGAACTCGTCGACGCTGACGTCGGACATGTTGCCCAGGGCGTCCTCCATCTCCGTGATCTCCTCGGCAAACTCCGCTCCAAGGTCGACGGAGAAGCCCGCCGCCCAGGAATCGCCCTCTTCCCACTCGGGAGCCTGGGCCTCCGCCGCGGCATTGCCGCAGGAGGCGAAGATGGACAGAACCATCAGGCAGGCCAGGAGTGAGGCCACTAATGTGGAATGCAATTTCATGATATCCCTCGATTTATAATTCTTTATATAATATGGTATGATCGGTCTCTTAAAGGTTTCTAGCTGAATCTCAGAACCGGGTTACTGGGACAAGGTAATTAAAAGGAAAAAAGGGGTTTTGACTGGTCTACATCATGCCGGGCGGCATCCCGCCCATGCCTCCCATTCCGGGGGGCATGCCCTCGGGCATCTCGCCGCCTCCGCCGCCGCCTCCGGGCTGGGACCGGGAGGCGATGACATCGTCGATCCTCAGGATCATGTTGGCGACCTCTGCGGCGGCCTTGACGGCCTGGGTCTTGCACCTGAGTGGCTCGATGACGTTATGATCCAGCATGTTGGCGGGCTGGCCCGTGGACAGGTCAACGCCCATGACGTTGGACTCCTCGGTCTTACCCTCGTGGGCGCTCTTCATCTTGATGACCACGTCGATGGAGTCCAGACCGGCGTTCTCGGCCAGGGCCCAGGGGATCGATTCCATGGCCTCGGCGAAGGCCTCTATGGCCAGCTGCTCCCTGCCTCCGATGGAGGCGGCGAAGTTGGCCAGCCTGAGGGAGAGCTCGATCTCCGAGGCGCCGGCCCCGGGCAGGGCCTTCCCGTCCTCCAGGGTGACACCGGTCACCCTGAGGGCGTCGTGCAGGGCCCTCTCCACCTCGTCGATGACGTGCTCTGTGCCGCCACGGATGAGCATGGTCACGGCCTTGGGGTTATCGCAGCCGGTGATGAAGGTCATGCCCTCATCGCCCACCTTCTGCTGATCCACCTGCTCGGCGTATCCGAGGTCCGACTCCTCGATCTCGTCGATGTTCCCGACGATGTTGGCCCCGGTGGCCTTGGCGATCTTCTCCATGTCGGACTTCTTGACCCTGCGGAGGGCGTAGATGCCTTCCTTGGCCATGAAGTGCTGGACCAGGTCATCCATGCCCTTCTGGCACATGACCACGTTCGCGCCGGCGGCCTTGACCTTGTCCACCATCTTCTTCAAGGAGGACTCCTCCTCGTCGAGGAACTTTGCCATCGACTCGGGGTCCTTGATGGATATCTTGGCGTCGACCTCCGTCTTCTTGACCTCCATGGCCGAGCTGAGCAGGGCGATCTTGGCGTTCTTCAGGGAGCGGGGCATCCTGGGGTGCACCCTCTCCTTGTCCACCACTATGCCGTTGATGACCCCGGTATCGGCGATGGATGCTCCGGTCTTCTTCTCCACCTTGACGTTGTCGACGTCTACCACATACTTGCCGTCCCTCTCCTCCGCGATGGAGGAAACGGCCTGGACAGCGAGATCCGCCAGATACTCCCTCTGACCGCCGACGCTCTTGCCGGTCATCGCGGTCATGGCGATCTTCTTCAGCATCTCGTTCTTGTCCACGGTGGCATCGAACGCCATGTTCTCCAAGATCTTCACCGCCTCGGCGGCTGCCATCTTGTAACCATTGGCTATGATCGTCGGGTGAACGTTCTGCTCTATGAGTGACTCGGACTTCTTCAGCAGTTCCCCTGCAAGCACGACCGCGGTCGTGGTTCCGTCGCCACACTCTGTATCCTGCGTCTTGGCTACTTCGACCACCATCTTGGCTGCTGGATGCTGCACGTCGATCTCCTTGAGGATAGTGACACCATCGTTGGTGATTACCACATCACCCATCGAATCCACGAGCATCTTGTCCATGCCCTTTGGACCGAGGGTCGATCGTACAGAATCGGCAACAGCTCTGGCGGCCGCAATGTTGTTTGACTGTGCTTCCTTGTCTCTGGTTCTCTCAGTGCCCTCTTTCAAAACGATTACGGGCTGAGATCCTCCCATTGGGTACGCCATTGAATTAGCCTCCTACTCCTGGGTAATCTATCGCTTCTATATAAAACTTCCTAAAAGTCGTGACCCGATCCGGATGAAGGACACCGGTCGGCAGGAAATATTTTTCTCCCCATGACCCAATAGTCTCCCGGTTTATAGCTGTTTGGGAATCCATATGGAGAGCAGATTCGTCGGATGCCTGCTGGGAGGCGCCGTGGGGGACGCCCTGGGGATGCCGTTCGAGGGCATGAGCCGCAGAGAGATCTTTCGGTTGAACGGGGACAGGGTCATCGACTTCCTCCCCGGTAAGGGTCTGTCACCGGGCAGTTACACCGACGACACCCAGTTGGCCCTGGCCCTGGCGAAGAGCATCGTCGAGACCCAGGATTTCGATCCCAGGGACTACGCGGTGAGGATCCAGGCGTGGAGGGACGCGGCAGTGGCACCCAGCTTCACCTGCCTATGGGCCGCCCTCAGGCTGGCATCCGGTATCTCCTGGAGGGCAAGCGGACTGGGGTCGGCCGGCTGTGGAAGTGCGACCAGGGCGGCCCCCATAGGTCTTTTTGACCTCTTCCGCCCCAGGAAGTTGCAGAGGGACGCGGAGGATTCGTCCAGGATAACCCACACGGACGACAGGGCGATCACCGGTACCATCGCGGTGGCCTACGCCGTCTCCCAGGTCATCCGGGATCCCGACCTTAGGGGGGTGGAATTCCTCACCAAGGTGAGGGACTTCGTGGAGCATACCTCGCCGGAGTTCTACGAGAAGCTGAGCGCCACCATCAAGTACGACGGGATGAGGTTGCACAAGGGACTCGAATTCATAGGGACCAGCGGATACGTGGTGGAGACGGTCATATCCTCCCTCTTCCTGGCCTCCCAGTCGTCCAGTTTCGGGACGGGTGTTCTGGAAGCGGTGAACGCCGGTGGGGACACCGATTCGATAGGTGCCGTGACCGGCGCCATCCTGGGTGCAAAGTTCGGAACTGGGGGGATACCATTACAATGGAGAGAGGGGGTGCAGGACAGTGAGAGGCTCAGGGAGTTGGGCGAATCGGTGTACCGCGTGGTGGCCGACCAGTGAGTCAGAACGCCCTGACGCACTCCAAACCCCTCTCCCTTAGAGACTCCTCCAGCCCCCCGCTCGGATGATCGGCGCCCAGACGGGAGACGAAATCCTTCCCATCGTACCCATGCTCGATCATCACCTTCCTCATGTGCTCGCACATGCCCGGCCTCGACCTGAACCTGTCCAGCATCACCGTCCTCACCCCTGTGCGGGCGATCCTTCTGGCGAATTCCTCCACGCCCCCAACTGAGGGCAGGAGGGGACCCACCAGAACGTAGGCGTCTATCCCCTCCCCCACCAGCTCGGCCACCGCCTCCAACCGCCTGACGGGGGAAGGTGCCCCCGGCTCCAACACTGCGGACAACCGCTCGTCGATCCCCGTGATGGTGACCCCCACCTCCACGGATGACCTGAGGAGGTCCAGGTCCCTGAGCACAAGGTCCGACTTGGTGTGCAGACTCGCCCGGTTCCCGTGCCTGGCGATGACCTGAAGGCATTTGCGGGTGATCCTTGCCTCCCTCTCCACGGGCTGGTACGGATCGGTCACCGTACCGATGCCTATCACGCCTTCCCTCCCCTTCAGCTCCCTGCTGAGCAGGAGGGGGAGGTTCGCCTTCACCTTCACCTCCCTCCCCCATTCCTCCCTGGAAAGGTGCAGGATGTTCGGCGCGTAGCAGTACAGGCATCCGTGCTCACATCCCCCGTAGGGATTCAGGGCGTAGTCCAGGCCGGGCAGTCCGGAGGGGGAGAGGGCCCGCTTGACCTCGGTAATCCGATAGTCCCCGCCCACGGGACCCTTTCCTTCGAACGAGAACAGGTCATACATAGTCATCGATCCGCCTCTGCTGCAGGAAGTCCTTCAATATGGCGCTGTTCCTCATCCACCGTTCCTTGGGGATGTCCATCACCCCGCTAACCTGATTCAGTGCCTGCTCCATGGTCTCGAATCTGTAGGGTGTGCCCTCCAGGGTCTTCCTGACATTCTCCCTGACGTTCCAGACCCCCACGGGCATGATGTACCCGGAATGCGCCTCCCTGAAGATGACCGCACCGGCCTGCCTCCTCTCCTTGGACAGCAGCTCGTTGACCGCCAACCTAGCGGCGTAGTAGCAGCCCCCGATCTTGGCGTACTCCTTCCTGCCGTTGAATTGCTCGTGATCACTGAAGACGACGATCTGCCTCCCCATCGGATTCCATGCCGTGTTCGGGTACCAGGCCTCGATCAGTTCGTAACGCCACGGGGTGGGCATCATCATCACGCACCAACGGTTGTCCAGCTGCTCCCACTGATAGACCCTGAACTCGTCTATGGTGGGATAGGTCTTGGTCCTGGATAGGAGGGCCTTCCCCAGGATGTCATCCACGGCGGTTATGCTCCATCTGGTGGGCACGAACCTCCTCCTCTTGTCCACTCCGAAGGCGCCCACCGAGAACGCCTTCTGGATCCTGGAGACCATAACCCCGTCCTGGTAGAGGGAGGCCACCGCGTCCCCCGCGTTCAGGTCGGTGTCGTAGTAGGCCTTCTCCACCCGATGATGGTACTTGGGGTTGTCTATCTCCAGACCGCCCAAGGGGGCGGAGGGTCCGAAGGGCTGTATCTCGTCGTCCATGACGATCCGGCTGGTGGGCCTCTTCTCGAAGGTGGCCTCCACGTCCAGCGAGTTCACGCTCAGGGCCAGGTCCCTGGTGAGGTCCACTATCCTCCCACTCTTCTGGAATTCCTTGGCGTCTATCCTGTACTTCCCCCGGATCAGCCTGAAGCGGAAATCCGCTATCTCGTCGATCGACTTCCCCATCCACAGCTCGGGGGTGTCCATCATGGAGGTGTTCCCCAGCTCGGGTGGGACCAGGGGACCGATCTCCACCTTGGGATAGCCGTACCTGCCCACGAACACCCCCGGCGGAGAGCTACCGTGCAGGTCCAGCGAATCCATCAGGTCCTTGCTCTTGGACATGGAGTAGAACTTTACCATGAGGGGACATCTGTCCTTACCGCACAGCCTCTTCGACCCCTTGCATAGTACGCACAGGCTTCCCCTGGGGGTCTTCCCCCTGGAGGCCGGGACCGAGGGGGTGAAGTATCCAACCGGGGAGGCGGATCCTGCATTAGCTCTCATCCTGCCGATACCACCGGTCAATTAGTATTTCACTTTTACCAGGGGGTGACGGAAGCTATCCCGCCCAGGAGCTTATGTGGAACTCTTGCCCCTCCCCGTAGTCCCCGTCCTTGATCACCCGCAGGTTCGAACCGGCCAGCCGGTACCCGCTTCCCATGAGGTGGTTGTACAGCCTCTTGCTCTGGGCCGAGAAGCGCACGTACATCCTTCTCTTGCCCAGCTCGATGGACCTCTCCTCGGAGGCCCTGAGCAGGGAGAGGAAGTCGTGGACGGGGTCCTTCACCCGCTCGTCGACTAGCAGGATCTTGATGGAGGAGAAGTTGCAGTCCCCGGAGCGGTTGAAGGAATGCAGTATCGCCGCCCCCTCCATCTTTCCCTCCCGCTCCAGGACGAAGACCTGTCCCAGACCCTTGGCGAAGACCGCCTTGAACTCTATGGAGTAGTCCAGCAGTGGATTGACCTGACGCGACATGCTCCTCACCCTGGGGAGGAGGTCCTCCAGCTCCCCCTTTTCTACCTCCCTCACACCGTTCTGGACGGAAACCTTCTCCGATACCCGCAGGGGCTTCTCGCAGATCAGGGTGATCCTGCTGGGAACGTACTCGCAGGAGAGGTAGAAGTGCAGGTTCTTCAGGATGTGGGGCATGGTCTCCAGGCCGATGATCTTGCATCCCCTTCCGTAGATGTGATCCTCGCAGGCCCGCAGGATGTCCTTGCCCACCCCCTTGTCCTGGTAGCTCGGCTGCACCTCTATGGGGCCCACCCATCCCACCTGACCCCACACGTGAGAAAAGGCGGCCGCGATGATCCCCTCGCCGTCCTCCGCCACCAGGCAGCCATTGGGCTCCTTCCACATGTAGGCCTCGATGATCTTCCTCGGCCTCACCGGATACTTGATATTCCTTCCAAAGTCCCTCGAGATCATGTCCGACCAGGCCTCCTGTCCCACCCTACGGATCTCCCCGATGTCACTCGTTCTCATCGGTCTGATCTCGACATTCCTCTTCCTGAATCTGGAGAGCATGGTCATCACGGAGCGGCGGCCCTGTACCATATGATTTAAGCATTATCTACTAAGAATATATTGCTACGAAGAAGAACGGGAGATCAGCGGGATCGGCATCGACGGCTGATCAGGGCGGCGGTGGCCCCGGCGTTCACCCCGTTGTCTATGTTCACCACCACCAGACCGGGCGAGCAGCTCTGGAGCATGGACATCAGGGCTGCCTCCCCCCGACCCCCCAGACCGTAGCCCACCGAGGAGGGGACTCCTATCACGGGCAGGTCAACCAGTCCGGAGACCACCGAGGGGAGGGCCCCTTCCATGCCGGCCACCACCACCAGGACGTCGCATCCCTCCTCCATGATCTGATGAAGGGGATCGATCAGCCGGTGGGGGGCGGCCACCCCCACATCGTAGGAGCAGACGGTCTCGCACCCCATGCACTCGGCGACCTCCCTGGCCTCCTCCGCAACCCTGATATCGGAGGTGCCGGCGGCCAGTACGCCCACCTTGCCACTGCTCTGGACCTCGTTCCTCCGGTCAAGAACGATCATCTCCGCCCGATCGGAGTAGCGCAGACCCCTTTCCCCGATCCTTTCCCCGAGCACCCGGTAATGCTCACCGGTGGCCCTCGACACCAGCAGCACCTCACGATCGGCCATCACCGATTCCACGATGTCCGCGAGCACCCTGGGCTCCTTGCTCTCCCCCAACACGATCTCCGGTATGCCCCTCCTGGCCTCCCTGGCGTGATCGAATAGGGTGTGGTCCCCTATCCTCTGCAGGAAATCCAACTTCAGCAGGCTCTCCGCCCTCTCCTCGGACATCTCCCCCCTGCGATAGGCCTCCAGGATATCGCGGATACTCATGGTCGCCCAATGGGACGGCAGCTATTTCCGTTTAACTGATGTGACATGGGCGTGATGGATGCGGTTAAAGGAGTTGGATTGATGCGATCCCGCGGGCGTTGATGCATCTGACCATCCAAGGGGGACGGATCCTCCAGGTAGAGGCCACCGTGATCCACCGGAGGATGTGAGATCTGGGCGACGTCCAACATTCTTGAGAATGTTCAATGATCCCGAGGACCTTTGTATGGCCGTCATCTTTTTTTACCACAAGCTCGAATGAATTCCAGGGGTGAAGGTATGGCTACTGTCAAATGTAAGATGTGTGGGATGGAGTTCACCGCCGACACCGAGGAAGAGGCCAAGAGGAAGCTCAAGGAACACGCCCAGAAGGAACACGAGCATCATTAGGCCCGGTGAGCATCTTGGCCCGCCGAATCCCGATCGAGGAACACGTGGAGGCCATCTCCATGCCCGAGAACCTGAGCATCGGGATGATGATCTCGGAGCAGAGGAGGTCCTGCAGGCTCCAGGCCTGTCCCTTCGAGTACTACGGGTTCGCGTTCGGTCAATCCCCGTTCCACGTCCCCCCACCATTGGTCGAGGCCCTGGGGGAGAGCTCTGAGGAGGGGGAGTACTCCGAGGCCGAGGGCATCCCCGAGGTGAGGGAGGCCATCGCGAACTTCAACCGACGCCACTTCTCCCTGGACGTGGAAGCATCGAGGGTGTTCATCGGACCGGGGACGAAGGACCTGATCCACCTGATCTTCGATACCGTCCAGGGGGACGTTGTCATCCCCTCCCCCTCGTGGATCGGGTACTCTCCCATCATTACGCTCCTTGACAAGGGATTTCACACCCTGCACACTGACCCGGAGAACGGTTACAGGATCGACCCGGATGACCTCTCCGGCCTTCTCTCCACCCTGCCGTCCGAGAACAGGATGATGGTGCTGAACAACCCACACAATCCCACGGGCATCCTGTACTCCGAGAGGGAGCTAAAGCAGATCGCGGAGGTCTGCAAGGACCATGACACCCTGATACTCGCCGACGAGATCTACGGACTGACCACCTACGATGTCGACAGGTTCAGGAGCATGGGGAACATCTATCCGGAGGGGACCTTCGTGACCAGCGGCCTCTCCAAAGCCTGGTCCGCCGGCGGGTACAGGTTCGGCTACTGCATCCTTCCGGATGAGCACCCGGAGGAGCTCTTCGAAGCGTTCAGGAAGGTCGCTGGCACCGTGTACACCAATGTCTCCACCCCCACCCAGCACGCCGCCGTGAAGGCGTTCGAGCCGAACGAGGAGATCGAGGCCTATTTTCGGATCACCAGGCACATACACAAGATGATGGGAAGCTACCTCAGCAGGGAGTTCTCCGACATCGATGGGCTGGAGGCTACCACACCGGAGGGAAGCTTCTACTTCTTCCTGGATTTCAACCAGATAGCGGATTCCCTCCGGGAGAAAGGGGTGAGCACCTCCAACGAGTTGAGCAGGTCGCTGATCTCCCATCCCCATCACGTGGCGGCGGTCACCGGAGACGCCTGCCTGCTGGAACCGGACGACTTCGGGGCCAGGATAGCGTTCGTGGACTACGACGGGAAGGCGGCATTCCAGGCATACCGGGAGGAGAGACCCGGACCCAGATCGGAGGAGGATTTCGTCCATAGGAACGCACCGAGGATGGTCCGAGGGGTGGAGGTCACCAGGAAGTACGTGGAGGAGGTCACCTCTTGACTTCAGTTGAAAGAGAAAGGAGTTGATTAAAATGATGGATCCAGAAGAGATGGAGAAGAGGAAGAAATGGGTACTTGAGAACTGCACCTGCCCCAGCTGCCCCAGCTGGGTGGAATGTGGCGAGAAGGGGGGTTTCTGCTTCGTCACCATCGGGAAGTCAGGCTGCATAGGCGAGGAGAAGGGCTGTATCTGCCCGGGATGTCCGGTCCACGAGAAGATGGAACTGCAGAACCTCTACTTCTGCACCAGGGGCTCGGAGAAGGAGCAGATGGAACAGTGAGAGGCCATGACGGTCTACCTCTGTGACGTCTGCAAGACCTTCGAGTACGACAGCGAGCGGGGCAACTCCCTCACCGGGATCAGACCGGGCACCGAGCCCGAGGACTTCCCGGACGATTGGAGATGCCCCATCTGCGCCTCGGACAAGAGCCACCTGAAGCCCAAGGAAGAAAAGAGGGTCCACCAGTACACGGGCACGCTCAAGTGTCCCCACTGCGGGGCCGAGAACGAGGTGACCATAAAGACCGGGGAGGTGAACCTCGACAGGTACCTGGGTGAATGGGGCAGGGACAAGGACGAGCTGGAGGTCCATATGGCCGACATCCACAGGATGGCGGTGACCGGCGAGTCCATCCTGGAACCGATGAGGACCACCAGGGAGGTGATCTCCTGGGACGATATCCTGATCAGGGGGGCCCAGCTCTCCAGGATGCCTCTGAACAAGGACGAGGAGGTGTCCACCGAGACGGTGATCGGCCCCTCGGCCGAGAAGCCCTTGAGGCTGGATATTCCTTTGTACGTCACCCACATGTCCTTCGGTGCCCTCTCCAGGGAGGTAAAGATGGCCCTGGCGATGGGTTCCGCCGCGATGGGCACGGCCATGTGCTCCGGCGAGGGCGGCATCCTGCGTGAGTCGATGGAGAGGGCCCACAGGTACGTGTTCGAGTACGTGCCCAACAAATACAGCGTCACCGAGGAGAACCTGAGGCGGGTCGACGCGGTGGAGATCAAGATCGGGCAGTCCACCAAGCCGGGCATGGGCGGCCAACTTCCGGCCGAGAAGGTCACCCAGGAGATCTCCGAGATCCGGGGATTTTCCCAGGGCACCGACATCATCAGTCCGGCCCGCTTCGATGACATCCAGGATGGGGAAGGTCTGAGGGAGAAGGTGGATTGGCTGAGGGAGAGGACCGGCGGCAGGCCGATCGGGGTTAAGATGGCCGCGGGTCATGTGGAGGCCGATCTGGAAGTGGCCGTTCAGGCGGAGCCCGATTTCATCACCTTGGACGGGCGGCCCGGGGCAACCGCGGCCTCCCCCAAGATGGTGAAGTGGGCGACCTCCGTTCCCACCGTGTTCGCCCTGCACCGGGCCAGGAGATTCCTGGACCGCGAGGGGCTGGACCACATCTCCCTGGTGATAACCGGAGGCCTGCGGGTCTCCCCCGACTTCGCCAAGGCCCTGGCCATGGGAGCGGACGCGGTGGCCATAGGCACGGCGGCGCTGATGGCGTGCGCCTGCCAGCAGTACAGGCTCTGCGACACCGGGAAATGTCCGGTGGGTGTCACCACCCAGGACCCCGATCTCAGGGATCGCTTGAAGGTGCGGTACTCCGCCAAGAGACTGGAGAATTTCCTGGCGGTGTCCGTGGAGGAGCTGAGGGACTTTGCCCGGCTGACCGGGAGGAGGGATGTACACCACCTCTCGGTCACCGACCTGTGCACATACAACTCGGAGATTTCCGATCACACCGATATAGACCACGTGTGAATCGGAAACCGTTTTCTACCCTTACCCTGATGGGTGGTCGTGAACCCTGAGCATCTCAGCTCCCTGAGGGCATGTGTGCGAGGGGCCAAGCCCGCCGTGGTGGCCTTCTCCGGGGGAGCCGACAGCACCCTCCTCCTGAGGATCGCAAAGGAGGAGATGGGGGACGGGGCGCTCGCCGTCATGGCCGTCTCCGAGCTGATTCCCTCGGTCGACATCCACAGGGCGAGGGAGATCGCCGCTGGCCTCGATGTGCCGCTGGAGACGGTCGAATTCCACCCCCTCCAGGACGACGGTCTCCGCGGGAACGGCCCCCAGCGCTGCTATCACTGCAAGAGGGCGATGCTCCAGGCAATCCTCGATCTTGCCGGGAAGAGGGGGCTGGGCACGGTGATGGACGGGACCAACGCGGACGACCTCGGGGAACCTAGACCGGGCAACCTGGCCGTTCAGGAACTGGGGATCCGAAGTCCGCTGGCCGAGGTGGGGATGACCTCGGATGAGGTGAGGAGTTCACTGGAAGGGATGGGCATGGTACCTCCCGACGGAAACACCTGTCTGGCCACCAGGATACCTTTCCACAGGGAGTTAAGAGAGGAGGAGCTAAGACAGGTGGAGGAGGCCGAGGAGGCCCTTCGGGCCATGGGCCTCTCCAGCCTCCGGGTGAGGCATCACGGGCCCATAGCCAGGGTGGAGGTCCCCATCCGGGACATGCGGGTGGTGTTGGACCGGAGGGAGGAGGTGGTGGGGCTTCTCAGGGCCGCCGGATTCGACTATGTGGCACTGGACCTGGAAGGGCTCGGGAGTGGCAGCATGGAGCGGATGCTGTGATCACATGGTGGACTTGGTGAAGTTGGTCCCCTCAACCACCGCCGCAGGGCACAGGGTGGGGATGTCCACCTCCCACCACTTGATCCACTTCCTCCGCTCAGAGAGGGAGCTCACCCCCTGCATCATGCGGAGCACGTTGTCGCTTATTCGGAGGTCCTTGATAGGCCGATCGATCTCCCCGTTCCTGATGGTGAACATGGCGTCCCGTGGTATCATGGAGAAGTCCCCAGTCCTCCAGTTCTGATATCTCAGGTACCAGTCGTTGGTCACGTAGATGCCTTGGTCCACTCCACCGATCAGGTCCTCGACATCACCCTTTCCAGGGGACACTACCAGGTTGAAAGGCCTGGGATTGATCAGGCCGGCATTGGCGGTGTTCGTCGCCTCCATCCTTCCCGCCGTATCGCTGTTGTGCAGGTAGCTCTTCAGGATCCCCTCTTCCACTATGGGGGTCCTGGTGGTGGGCGACCCCTCCATGTCGAATGGCGAGGAACCGTACGCCTCGGATATGGTCCCGTCGTCCACCAGGGTCATCATGGGGGACGCCACCTGCTCCCCCAACCGCCCAGCCAGGAAGGAGAGCCCAGCGTCCACGTAGAAGGCCGAGGCCAACCTCCCTACCTGGCCGATCACGTCCGCGAACACCATCGGGCCCAGGACGGCCGTCTGCCTGCCCGACGATCCGTCAGATGGTCTCTCCGAGGCCTTGGCAAGCCGACCGGCCTCCCTCCCTGCGGGGAGGGGATCGAATTCCCCCTCGGAGGCCGCCACGGAGACGGAGTGTCCCGAACCCGTCCCCCGAAAGGCCCGGATGGAGAGTTCCAGGGTGGACCTGTCGAAGGTGCCGTGGGTGTCCCCAGTGGTCTTCATCGTGGTGCGCATCCGCCTGGCGATCAGGGATCCGGCCACCCGGTCGGCCCCCTCCTCCCTGGCGGCCTCCACCGATCCCTCCACCCAGCCCACCAGCTTGTCTGGTTCCAGGTCCACAAGGGGCTGCCGTATCAGGTCGGTGGAGTACTCGAACGGCCCCCGGGGCAGTGGGCGATGTCCGCCACTGGAAGGGGCCCCTCTCGCCTCGGATACCGCCTTGATCGCCGCCTTCCTCATGCCCCTCTTGGAGAGGTCGGCGATGGTGGTCCCGGCCTTCCCACCATTGGCCATGGCGAATATGCTTGCCAGCGTCTCCCGCAGATAATTGGAGACGGTGATCTGGTTGTTGGAGAACCTGATCATGGACTCCTCGATCTCGGTCACCAAGGCGACGGCATCGGCGGCCCCCTGCCCCCTGCACTCCTCCAGAATGACCCGGCAGGACTCTTCGGGCCTCATGAGGATCCCCCCAGCCTTACATTCCTCAGCCTGATCGGAGGTCCCCCCATCCATACGGGTATCGGCTGCATGGGATCCCCCTTGCCGCAGTAGCCCGACTTGAACTCCAGATCCTTGCCCACGGCATCGACGGCCGACCAGAGACCCACCGTGGTGATCTCCAGGGCGGGGTTGCGCACCAGCTCGCCCAGCTCCCCGTCCCGTATCTCATACGCCTCCAAGCCCACGTACCTCTGGTTATACCTCCGGTCGTCGATGTTCCACTCCATGAAGTTGTTGATGTAGATGCCTTCCCGGATGTCCTCCAGCAGTTCCTCCAGGGAATGGCCGCCCGGCTCCACGAAGGTGTTGGACATCCGCACTATGGGTTCCTTGTCGAACGACACGCTCCTGGAGGAGCCGTTGCTCTCCACCCCCATGGTCTCAGCGGTCTCCCGGTTATGGAGGAATTCGTGCACCTTCCCCTCCCTGATCAGGTACCTCCTCCTGGCCTTGACGCCCTCATCGTCGTACTTGTAGAAGCCGAAGGACCTCGGAAGGGTGGGGTCCTCCACCACGTTGACCACCTCGGAACCGACCCGCCTTCCGATCGACTCACGGTCCAGGTAGGTCTCCCCCGCCTGGGCGGCCTCCCGACCCAGGATGCGGTCCGCCTCCCCCGGGTGTCCGCTGGACTCATGGGAGACGATGCCCACCACCTCAGGCCCCAGGACCAGATCGCACTGGGTACCCTTCATCGGTCTGGAGAGGTTGAGGATGCGGGAGAGCCTGCCCACCTCCTTCCCGGCCTTGTCGGGGATATCCCATCTCTCCACCCCCTCCCAGCCGGAGGACTCCCCCAGGGACATGATCCTCTGCATCGATCCCCTCTCCGAGGAGGCGGTCATGAACATGTCCAGAGCGACCCTGGGTATGATGCTGTGCACCTTGCCTCCATCGGAGTTTACCACCATCTTCTCGGTGGTGAGGGTGTCCAGGGAGAAGAACCTTCCCGGGAGCTTGGCCCCGTTCTCGGCCGCGGCCTCCTGGGCCTCCCGGTCGGCCTCCTTTAGCAATGCGATCCTGGAGCGGTTGTCCACGGCATCGAAGGGGACCCTGGTGGGGATCTCCACCCTGCCCTGACCCATCTCCGCCCGGGCCATGGAGATGGGCTCCCCCCTCATCGGGGAGCTCCTCCTGGCGTAGGAGACGGTGCGGGAGACCAGGGACCGGAGCTCCCTCCTGGTGATACGGTTGGTGGCGCCGAATCCCAGCGCACCGTCCACCAGCACCCGGATGCCTATCCCCCTGTCGGAACCGAAGGAAGACACCTCCGGTTCCCCGTTCTTCAGAAGATTGGTCTCGTAATCATCCGCCTGATACCTCGCCTCGACGTAGGAGCAACCCTGCTCCATCGCCATGTCCATGATGGTCTCCAGATGGTCCTCCATCCTCCTCCCTCGGTCGGTCCCTCTATCATAGCTCATCGGATTTAGCCCTTGGGGACCGGCCCTGATATCATAAGGAATACATAGTTGGGATGTCCTAGCGATTACCGATGAGGGTTGCCATCACACTCCTGCAATACGAACACGGTGTGATCAGACAGGTCCTCGATTGCCTGGGGAAGGCCGCCAGGGAGGACGGGAAGCACATATCCCTCTTCCCGGACATCTCCACCTTTCTCACGGAATACATGGACGAGTTTCATCATGGCAAGGAGGAGAGGTTCCTGTTCCCCTTCATGAGGGACTTCGATCTGATGCCCGATGCGGTGGACGATCTGCTCGAGGACCACAGGAAGGCCAGGGAGCTGATCGGCGCGATGGGGGAGTGCATAGAAGGGGACGAGGTGACCGATCCGAGGGAGTACATGGCCAGGGCGAGGGAGCTGGTCGAACACGTCACCCTCCACGTCCAGGTGGAGGAGAACAGCGTCTTCCCCCGGATCGAGGAGTCCATCTCCATCGAGCAGGACCAGAAGCTCTACGAGAAATACGACCATTTCACCACCAGGGGGTTCGGTCCCGATTTTCAGAAGAAGAACGAGGATTTCTCCTTCTACCTGCAGGACAAGATAATGGGCCCGGGCAGAATAGAGGGAATATTCTGATGAGGCGTGGCATCGCCGCGGAGCACGATATCCTTGACCGATGAGGAAGGTCCCTGGGCGGTTGGGCCGGGGTCGATACCCCTCCTGGTCTCCGACATGGACCGGGCCCTGCACTTCTACATCGAGATATTGGGCATGCGCCTCATCGTGGATGCCAGGAAGCACCACTGGGTGGAACTGGGCTCCGCCCATGACGTGGGACGGATAGCGCTGACCCTGGAGCGGGACGACCAACTGGTCAAGCCCTGCTCCACCGGGGTGGTCCTGGTAATGGAGGACATTGGAGGAATGCTCGAGCAGGCCTCCCAGAAGGGGGTGGTGTTCACCCTGTTGCCTCAGAGGAGGGCCTGGGGCGGACTGGTGGCCAAACTACTCGATCCCGATCACAACGAGATCACGATCCTGGATAGAAATCTGATCGGCCGATGGTCGATGAGCGCCTGATATCTCCATCGGCCCACCAGGCGATAGCTCCCGCTATGAAATCGGTTTGGATACGTACCTGGAGTTCGATTACCTGAGCACTATGGTCTCGGCCTGGCCATTCTTCCAGGTCACGTCCATCGCGACCTTTCCGTTGCCGGCCTGGATGTTGACCGATTTGACCGTGGCCGTGTAGGTGGCCGCACGCCCCCTGGCGGAGGTGCGGACGTAACCCGTTTCGGCCAGTATTCCCAGGTTGGTCATCCTCTCCACCAGCTTGTAGCAGGTGGTCAGAGGTATGCCCAGGAAAGATGCCATGTCGTTCACGGTCATATCCTTCCTTACGGTGAGAGATAGTATCTCCAACACCGAAGGATTGATCATAGAGTCCGGTAGTTCGGACTTCTGGTCGTTCGCCACTTTGATCGCATCCCATATAGAGTACTCTCTACGACTGTCTACGGCAGAGAACACTGCCCCATCCCTCCTGACTGGCATTATATATCTTTCTTAATAAATAACCTTTTTGGCCAGTATCAGAATTCAAATTATCGTCGGACCCCGCCACCGATGACTGCCTAGGAGAGCGCCGAGGGGGAGATTCGAACTCCCGTGGCGAGGAACGCCAGTGGCTGGCCCGGGATGAACCACTCGAGGCCACCGCCTTGACCTGGCTAGGCTACCTCGGCACGATGCCCGCCATTAACATCCCACTATTTCTAAGTTTAGGGAACGGTCGCATGAGATGTACTTTTATATGGCTCCCACATTGGCCATTCGAATGAAGGTGACCGTATCGATGGGCGGGAAGGAGAGGATCGTGACCCTCGAGAGGGAGGGGACAGTGGGCGATCTCCTCGATGCTTTGGGATTGTTCCCCGATGCCCACATCGTGATGCGCGACGGTACGGCCATCCCCATAACGGAGAGGGTGAAGGAGGGGGAGAACTTCAGGCTCCTCAAGGTCGCCTCGGGCGGTTGAAAGCTGGGTGCGGGACACGGAATCCATTGCGAAGTATCCTCTTACACCGAACCTCACCGAAAACTATTTTTATAATGATAATAAGTGAGGTGATGGAAAAGCAGTAATAATGCCTATCATCACAATCACTATCATCCACTCACCATCTGGCGTGGGATAGATACCGAGGAAGTATATGTTGCGGGAATCAGGAGAGGCGAGACCTCCCTGCCATACGTGTGCGAAATCTGAGGCTTAATGCTGTTTTTCCGCATGAAGAGGTGATTACCTTTGAACATAGACCCCAGCACAACGAAATACATGATCAAAGCCAGGTTATCAGCTGAAGGCATAGTTGAGAAACCGGATGTGGTGGGCGCTATCTTCGGTCAGACCGAAGGATTGCTAGGTGACGAGCTGGACCTGAGGGACCTGCAGAAGAGCGGTCGCATAGGCCGGATCGAGGTCGATGTGAACTCCAAGCAGGGAAAGTCGGATGGGGAGATCCTGATCCCCTCCAGCCTCGATCAGGTGGAGACGGTCATCCTGGCCGCCGCCCTGGAGACCATCGATAGGGTGGGACCCTGCAAGGCGAAGATCAACGTGGACACCATCGAGGATGTCCGCATCGCCAAGAGGTCCAGGATCATCGAGAGGGCCAGGCATCTCCTGGGTGACCTGATAAAACAGTCCAAATCCAGCGGGATCGATCTTACCGAGAGCGTTCGCCAGTCGGTGCAGATGGAGGAGATCATACACTACGGGAGGGAGAAGCTCCCATCCGGCCCCAACGTGGGGGAGTCGGATGCCGTCATAGTGGTGGAGGGTCGATCGGACGTCCTCAATCTTCTCCGGTCCGGCATAAAGAACGCCATAGCGGTGGAGGGAACCAACGTCCCCCGGACCATCGCCGAACTCTCCAAGGAGAGGATCATCACGGCCTTCGTCGACGGGGACCGGGGCGGTGAGCTGATCTTGCGAGAGCTCTTCCAGGTAGCAGAGGTGGACTTC
>JBKHFJ010000014.1:0-48773 GCA_046540255.1 Methanomassiliicoccales archaeon
GAGGGAGGGAAGCTGCTGATACCGGTGGGCGGCAGGTCCTACCAGGAGCTGCTCAGGATCACCAGGCATGGGGAGGGATTCACCACCGAGAACCTGGGCGGGTGCGTGTTCGTCCCCCTGATCGGGGAGCACGGCTTCCCCCATTGATCACGGGTGATTCCGACGGGCGAGCATCATCGGAGGAGGTAGGGAAGGATCGACCGGAGGTCGTCGCTCTCCACCACCTTCCTGGCGCCCTCCACCACCTCCCGGTCCACCGGGTTGAAGGCGATCGAGCAGGCGCAGCCCTGGAACATGGACACGTCCACGAACGAGTTGCCCACCGCCGCCGCTCTCTCCCGGGGGATGTCCCATCTCTCCAGGAAGTGGTCCAGCGATCCCCTCTTGTTCCTCAGCTCCACCTGGAGCACGCCCTCACCGGTCAGCCTTCCCCCGCCGTCGCACTCCAGACCGTTGGCCAGGAAGTCGTCGAATCCGTAATCCTCCGCGATGCGTCCGGCCACCAGGTCGATCCCCCCGCTGATGATGACCGTCCGCGTACCCGCCCCCCTCAGGGTGGAGACGGTCTCCCTGACCCCCTTGGTCACCGGCACCGGCTCCAGGATCCTGTGGACATGGTCCAGGTCGAGATCGGGTCGGGCGGCCTTCCACAGGGCGATGTCCCTCCGCATGAACTCCCGGTCGTCTATCTCCCCCCGGAGGAACTCCATGAGGGCGGCGTCGTTGTCCACCCCGAAGTGGTCGTGCACCCAGCTCCAGCTGCTCTCGCACTCCACCAGGACGCCGTCCATGTCGAAGGCCACCAGGTCGAAGCGTCTCTGGACCATGTGGCCGTCCAAGTGGGAAAGATTATTAAAAGGTTCCTGCGATGGATTGGCGATGATCACCATTCTGGGTGTCGGCCACGTGTTCGATATCTCCTCCCAGGTTCGAAGGGCCATCCTGGAGAGCGGGGCCCAGGCAGTCTGCCTGGAGCTGGATCCCAAGCGCTACCAGGCCCTGCAGGAGGAGAGGAAGGGGAGGCAGGGCAGCCTGATCTACAGGATGCTGGCAATCTTCCAGAGGAGGATCGCCTCCCAGTACGGCGGGGAGGTGGGGCAGGAGATGATCTCGGCCGTGGACGCGGCCAGGGAGATGGGGGCCGACGCCCTGTTCATCGACGTGGACGCCACCGACCTGTTCTCCAGGCTGTGGAGGGAGATGCCCGCGGGGGAGAAGATGAAGCTGCTCACCTCCTCGTTCTTCGGCATCTTCATGACCAGGGAGAGGGTGGAGAAGGAGCTGGACCGGTTCCAAGAGAACGAGGAGGAGTACATGCGGTACTTCCAGGGCCACTTACCCACCATGAAGAGGGTGCTCATCGATGACCGCAACAGGACCATGGCCCAGCGCCTGGAGAGGGCCGAGGAGCACTACGGGAACGTGGTGGCCGTGGTCGGCGACGGTCACGTGGAGGGGATGAGGCAGTTCCTCGAGGGAAGGGAGCTGAGGGTGACCAGGCTGAGGGAGCTGAGGAGAATGGAGGCCGACTCGGACTTCAAGCCCAAGGGAGGGAACGCCGAGGTGCACTTCCGGTTCTCCCACGAGTGAGAACCCTTTTGTCTCTCGGGTGCCATGGGGAGGGGGATGAGCGACTCCGGTTCAGGACCTGAGGTGCGCCTTCTACGGCACACGCAGGACGCGGAGATGCTGTGCGCCGCGGCCGCCCACTCCTGCTACTCCGATCGGTCGGCCCAGGAGCTGATCGACTCATTGGACAGGGAGAGGGCGGAGCGCATCCTGGACAAGGTGCTGGGCATGGGGCACCACTCGGTGATCGAGCACGCCTCCTACACCTTCTCCCTGGAGGGCGTTTCGAGATCGCTCACCCACCAGCTGGTGCGCCACCGACTGGCCTCCTACTCCCAGCAGAGTCAGAGGTACGTCTCCCTTGATCGCGCCGCATACGTCACACCGCCCTCAGTGGCCGCCGACGAGTCGCTGCTGGCGAGGTACCGGGAGATCATGGAGCGGATCTGGGAGGGGTACCGGGAGCTGGCGGACCGTGTCCCGGTGGAGGACGCCAGGTACCTCCTGCCGAACGCCTGCAGGACCAACATCACCGTCACCATGAACGCCAGGGAGCTGTGGCACCTCTTCACCCTGCGCTGCTGCAACCGGGCCCAGTGGGAGATCAGGGAGGTGGCGGACCGCATGCTGCTCCTGGTCCGGGAGGTCTCGCCCCTCATCTTCAAGCGGGCCGGCCCCCCCTGCGTGCGGGGGCCCTGCCCCGAGGGGGAGATGGGATGCGGGGAGCCGAGGGAGGATCTGAAAAAAGGTTAAATATCGAGATGGTATAGGACCCTCACGCGGTGCAGAGCATGGGAAAGATAAGGCCGACATACATCAAGAGGGTCGCCATCGATCTGGTGGAGAAGTACCCCAGGATCTTCTCCGCGGACTTCCAGAACAACAAGGACATGGTGGCGAGGCTCACCGACGTCCGATCGACGACCATGAAGAACCGGATCGCCGGCTACATCACCCGATACTGGAAGAACCTGGAGACCTGAAGGGCGATATCTTTTTTTTCGTTGACCAGATTCCCCATCGATGAGCTATGCCGTCAGGGTCCAGGAGCTCACCCGTACCTTTAACGTGGACCGGAAGAGCGAACCGGTCACCGCCCTGGACCATGTGGACCTGGAGATGGAGGAGGGGGAGCTCTTCGGCCTGCTGGGGCCCAACGGCGCCGGGAAGACCACGCTGATCAAGATACTGGCCACCCTACTCTTGCCCAGCTCGGGCACTGCCGAGGTGCTAGGCCACGACGTCACCCGGGAGGCTGCCAGGGTGAGACCGCTGATCAACCTGGTCTCCGGAGGGGACTACTCCGGCTACGGTCTTTTGACGGTAAGGGAGAACATATGGATGTTCTCCCAGTTCTACGGCGTTCCCCGTAAGGAGGCCAGGGAGCGCATCGACCATCTCATCCAGGAGTTCGGTCTGGAGGAGCGGGCCGACACCAAGATGCGCACCCTCTCCACCGGGGAGAGGCAGAAGATGAACATGATCCGGGGCTTCGTCACCGATCCCCGGCTGATCTTCCTGGACGAGCCCACCCTGGGTCTGGATGTCAACGCCAGCCACGTCATCAGGGACCACGTCAGGGAGTGGACCAGCCGGGAGCGGGGGCGGTCGGTACTGCTGACCACCCACTACATGATGGAGGCGGACGAGATGTGCGACCGGGTGGCGATCATCGATCGGGGGCGGATCCTGGCATGCGACACCCCCTCCAACCTCAAAAGGAGGCTGAACCGGATCACCTCCTACCGGATCGAGACCACCCCCTTCCAGGGGGTGGAGGGAATTGGGCAGCTGGAGGGGGTGGAGGACCTGACCGTGGGCAGGGGTGAGGAAGGCTTCGAGCTCACCGTGCGGGTGGAGGACGAGTCGCTGATCTCGGACATCGTCTCCCGGATCATCGGGCAGGGGGCCAGGATCATGAGCATGGGCCGGAGCGAGCCCACCCTGGAGGATGTGTTCGTTCAGCTGGTAGGGAGGGGTCTGCGATCGTCGACTGGACCCTGAACGCGAAGGCGGTGGCGGCCAGGGCCTATCCCAGGATCATCGGGAAGATCCGGGCCCCCTCCTGGATGGTCACCGACATGATCCTTCCCCTGCTGGGGGTGGCGGCCTTCGTCTACTACTACCGGTCGATGGGCGCGCCGGAGGTGTACACCGGTTTCGTCATCCTGGGAGGGGCCATGATGGCGTACTGGCTGAACGTCCTGTGGGGGATGGCCGCCCAGTTCTACTGGGAGAGGGAGGTGGGGAACCTGCAGCTCTACATGATCACCCCCATGTCCCGCATGTCCCTGCTGGCGGGCATGGCCCTGGGGGGCATGTTCTCCACCACCATGAGGGCCGTTTCCACCTTCATCCTGGGATTCGTGGTCTTCGGGGTGGAGGTGGTGATCCGCCATCCGGGGCAGCTGGTCCTGGTGTTCCTGCTGACCCTGGTGGCCCTGTACGGCATGGGGATGCTGTTCTCCTCCCTCTACCTGATGTTCGGGAGGAACGCCTGGAGGCTGTCCATGCTGGCCCAGGAGCCCATCTACCTGCTCTCCGGTTTCTACTTCCCGGTGCGCTCCCTGGGCTTCTGGATCTCGGCTGCGGCCTCGGCCATACCTATGACGCTGGGGCTGGACGCCATGAGGCAGCTCATCTTCACCGGGGGCACGAACCCCTTCCTGTCCGTGCCGGCGGAGATCCTCCTTCTGGTCGTCCTGTCCGTGGTTTTCATCGTGGCCGCCCGGTACGCCCTGCGATACATGGAGTACCGGGGGAAGAGGGAAGGGAGGTTGCTCACCAGATGGCAGTGAGGGATCATCTGCGGACACTGTGGTACGCCACCTGGCTGGGCTGGCAGGTGGAGGCCAACTGGACCTCCACCTGGGTGTTCATCATATACTCGCTGGCCAAGCCGGTGGCGGCCACCCTGACCCTGGTGGTGATGTACCTGATCGTCCTGGGCGAGGTGGCCTCCGACCCCGCCTTCTTCTCCTTCATGTACATCGGGAACACCTTCTACATGTTCGTGGGGCAGGCCCTGTTCGGCCTCACCTGGGTCCTGCACGAGGACCGGGAACACTTCCAGACCCTGAAGAACATCTACATGGCGCCCATCAGCTTCTACCTCTACGTGGTGGGCAGGGCGGTGAGCAAGATCATCATCGTCTCGGTGGCGGTGGTGATCACCATGGCCTTCGGCGTCCTGGTGCTCGGCCTGCCCCTGGAGCTGACCATAGTCGACTGGCCCATGTTCGCCGGGGCCATGGGGATCGGCCTGGTGTGCGTGGCCATGCTGGGGGTCGCCCTGGCGGGCATATCCATGCTGACCGCCCGCCACGGGGCCGGTCTGAACGAGGCCATGGCCGGCATGTTCTACCTTTTCTCCGGCGTGATCTTCCCCCTGACCGTCCTGCCGGACGCCGGTAGGTGGGTGGGCATGGCCATACCCTTCACCTACTGGCTGGAGGTGATGCGGCGCTCCCTGGTACCCCAGCTGGAGATCGAGCAGATCAGCGGCCTGGCCGCCTACTCCGGAATGGAGATCATGCTCCTCCTCCTCGTCTCGGGGGCGTTCTTCTTCCTGGTCTCCTGGGGCATATTCAGGTACGCGGACCATCGGGCCAGGAAAAAGGGGAAGCTGGACATGATCACCACCTACTAGGAAAAAGGATAAAGGCAGGAGTGGGATAAGGGTGTCAGGCCCGAGTGGGGTAGCTTGGATATCCTAGGAGGCTGCGGACCTCCCGACCCGGATTCGAATTCCGGCTCGGGCACTCATTCCATTCCCATTGACTCGACGATATCGATGTTACCGGGGGGCAGTATCCTGGAGATCTCCTCCTCCGGCACCTGGAAGGAGTGGGAGAGCCTGGAGGAGACATTGGACCGCTGCTCCTTGCCCGGGCGGATGATCACCATCCTGCCCGATCGGCACTCCACCGCCTCCCTGGGACCGCACATCACCTTCCTCTCCCCCTCGTACTCCACCTCGCCCACCGCCATCTCCAGCTCGATGTGGTGGAAGTAGTTCCTCTTGCCCCGGATGATGAACGCGCCCCGGGGGACGAACTCCCCCGCCTGCGGTGTCTTGGTCACCTGGTCCGGCAGCACCCAGTACCCGCTGCCCTCCCTCACCCCGGCGTTCCAGGCCTTGGAGTGGCAGAGGGCGAACACGCAGGCCTCCCGCAGCTCCTCCTCGGAGGCTTTCTCCCCCTCCTTCAGGATGGCGCTGGGCGCCCCGTGCACGTCGGCGTGGGCGAACCGGTCCCCCTGCTCCAGGTGCTTCTTGACCACCTGATCGTTCGTCCTGGCATCCCGGCCGCACAGGACCAGGCGGCCCCCCGAGGTCAGGAACCACTTGTACCGCTCGAACCAGAACTGCCTGGTGGGCCTGACCTTGGGACCGGTGTCCTCCTTGATCAGCCCCTTCTTCCGCTTCTCGATCCTGTCCTCCGTGTCCTTCAGGGCTTCCCTGGCCCGGTCCGCCTTCTCCTTGATCTCCTTGGACCGCTCGTAGATGGCGGAGGCGTTGCTGTCCAGGTCCTTCAGGTAATCCAGGGTCACCCTCTCCTCCCCCAGGAGGAAGGTGGCGGTGTGCCTGGAAGGGTCCACCTCCTCCACCGGGTCCAAGGTGGAGGCGAACTCCCTGATGCGCTCCCAGGGCTCCCCGCTCACCTGACTAAGCTTGTGCAGCGCGTCGCTCACCGGGAGGTAGTTGATGTACAGCATCTCGGCCCTGCGGGAGAGGTCCTCCGCCTCCTCCTCCCTCTGCTGGATCGACTCCAGCTGCCTCTCCAGCTGCCTCTCCAGCCTCTGCAGCACCTGGTCCTTCTGGTCCCCCTCCTCCACCTGTTCCCCCAGGAACTCGTCCAGGGCCTCCGAGAACGAGTCCACGGGCTGGTTGTGCAGGTGCTCGTTCTGCCTCAGGGGCACCGGGGTGGCGTCCACCATCTCCTCCCCGTCGGTCACTACCCGCGGGTCCGGCCGGTTCCCCACCTGGTCAAGCAAATCCCGCAGGGTCTGGAAGAGCCTCTCCACCTCGTCGCCCTCCAGCTCGCCGGCCGGGCGGGACTTGTCCATGCCCGCCCGCAAACACACCTCCTCGGCGTACTGACCGCCCAGGTTGGCCGCGGTGGCCAGGGTCCTTACCAGGTCCGATTTTGACGATCGGAGTGCATCGACGAACTCCTCCTCCCCGGACCGCTGGGGATCGAACCTGGGCGGGGGGAAGTGGTACTCCGCCCCGGGGCGGATCTCCCGGTCCTTCCATCGCCTGGAGAAGAGGCAGTTCAGTATCTTTCCTTCCTGCAGGAGGAGGAGGTTTCCCTTGCCGAAAAGCTCCACCACCAGCTGGTAGTCCTCCCCCTTGTTCAGGTCCACCACGGCCACGCGGTCGAAGTCGTACTGGCGGACGCCGGTGATGCGGGCGTTGGAGATGATCTTGCGCAGGTGCACGGCGAACTGGCCGGGGAAGCTGGGGACCCTGGGCCGCTGGGGCGGCAGGTAGAGCCAGTCCCCATCGCGGAAGAAGAGCTGCCTCTTTCCCTCGCCCTTGACGTTCACCCGGAGCAGCACGTTCCCGGTCCCCCAGTGGAAGACCTTGTCCACGAAGCCGCCTATCAGTGATTGGGCCTCGTTGACCACTGCCAGCAGATCGAAGGCCCGCATCTCGTCCTTCATCGTCCTCGGTTACGCCCGATACCCTCATAAACCTTCTTCATCACGCCTTTAGAAACTTTTATCAATGACCAGGCGATTTCGTGGATATCGATGCCACTGTGGCTAAGTGGTAGTGCCCGAGGGCACCACTAAATAGCGACGCCTTGGTAAGGCGTAGGTCGGGGGTTCAATTCCCCCCAGTGGCTCTTCTTCTTCCCCCCATCAAAAAGCCATATATAGGCATGATTGGACTATCACAATGGAGGGGGACCGAGGTGATGGGAACCAGGCGGAGACTGCAGTACTCGCTTCTCCTGCTGATCGGCACGGTGCTCTTCGGCGCGGTGGGCTTCTACCTGGTCGAGGAGCAGGTGAGCGATCTCTCCGAGGCGTTCTACCTCACCCTGGTGACCATGACCACGGTGGGCTATGGTGACATCGTTCCCGTGACCCCGGTGGGAAGGGTCATCGCCTCCGTGGTAATGGTCACCGGGATAGGGACGGCGTTCTATTTCTTCCAGTCGCTGTTCGGCCTGGTGGTCAGCCAGAGTCTCAGGGAGGAGTTGGGATTGCCCCAGAGAAAGACCAAACTGAAGGACCACTTCATCGTGGTGGGATACGGCAACGTGGGAAAACAGATCATCGAGCAGCTCCGCTCCAAGAACGAGAGGTTCATCGTCATAGAGAACGACGAGGAGCGGGTGGAGCGGATGGTGGGGGAGGACATCCCGGTGATCGAGGGGGACGCCTCGGACGACAACGTGCTCATCAGGGCGAATATCCAGGGAGCCCTGGGGATCATCACCACCCTGACCGATCCGATGAACGTGATCGTGGTCATCTCGGCCAAGATGATCAACCCGGACATCCAGGTGGTGTCCAAGGTGGATGACTACCGCAACGTGATCAAGCTGAGGAAGGCCGGGGCCGACTCCATAGTCAACTGCCAGGAGATGGGGGCCCGGGCCATGGTGGGCAAGGCCAGGGAGGTGGCCATCGACCCGGTCTCGGGGGAGGAGGTCAAGGTCTCGGAGACCCCGTTCGTTCAGGAGGTGGGCGGGGAGAGGTTCTACTTCGGCTCGAGGGAGAACATGGATGTATTCCTGGAGAATCCCAAGAGGTTCATGGTGATGAAGAGGGCCTTCCAGACCACCTGCGGCCTGGACCTGTGGAAGTGATCAGCTCCGCAAGTATACGAAGCCGGACCAGATCTTGGGGTAGAAGAAGGTGGATTTCTTGGGCATCCTCAGACCGTGGGAGGCCACCGTCCACACCTCCTCCAGGGTGGGCGGGGCCAGCAGTATGCCCAGGTCGAACTCCCCCGCCTTCACCCTCCTCCTGACCTCCGAGGCGCTCTCCCCGTACTCCGTATCCAGATCCCTGTCCGCCAGGGCGTTCTCGAAGACCAGCTCCCGGCAGGCATGGGCGTCGATGGACCACAGCACGTCGTCCCTCCTGGGTATGTCAGCCAGGTATCTCCCCCCGGAGGTCATGAAGCCCAGCCTCCCCCCCTTCACGCCCGAGCGCAGGTCGGAGAAGGTCTGGCAAGGAAGGAGGTCAAGGACTCCCTGCAGCCGATGGACCAGCTCCCCCTGGTCCAGCCCGGTGCGGACCAAACGGTGGGTGGGCAGCAGCATCATGCCCTCGTCGTCGGAGGAGACCAGCGTGGTCATGACCCAGGGACTCCCCCCGTCCTGGAAGTGCCTCAGGGCGGTCTCGTACCGGTGGTGCCCGTCCGCTATCAGGATCCTCTTGTCCTCCATCATCCGCTCGATCCGGGCTACCATCCCCTCGTCGGCCAGCCGGTAGAACTGATGGTCGACACCGTCCCCGTCCCGGTACTGGAACAGCTCCTCCGCCCGCTCCACCATCTCCTCCGGGGTCACCTGGGAGTGGTGGAAGAGGCCGAAGATGGACTCGGCGTGCGTCCTGGTGGCCTGTAGCAGGCGGAGCCGATCCTCCTTCACGTGCGGTATGGTCTCCTCGTGGGGGATGACGTTGCCCCTCTCGTACGGCTCCAAGCCCAAGGCGCCAACTATGCCGGTCCTGGTAAGCCTCTCCCCGTTCTTGTCGAAGGACTGCCGGTAGAGGTAGAAGGCTGGCCGGTCGTCCCGCACCAGCTCCCCTTCCTGGATCCATCCCTCCAGCTCGCTGGCCGCCTCCAAGTATCTGCCGTCCTGGGGGTTGAGGGTGATCCTCGTCACGTTGTAAGGGCGGGACAGCAGCTCCCGAAGCTCCTCCCCTCCGATCACGTCGTAGGGCGGGGAGACCCTCTGGCCAATGTCCGTACGGGGCAGGTAGCCCCGGAAAGGCTTGAAAGACACCATGTTCGCACCGGCGCTGGTAGTATAGACATCTGGGAGATATCCTTTTCGGGGGAGGAAGTGGTGGGCTCACCCGGATTCGAACCGGGGATCTACGCCGTGTAAGGGCGTTGTTTGCCAGGCGCCCTGGGGCCTCCAGGACACCTCATGACCGCTAGACCATGAGCCCCGTGCAGGAAATGGGGGACCGTATTAAAATCTATTCGGTTCAGGGGGAAAATAAGGATAAAGGGAAAGGGTTCGAGGCCGGCTAACCGGACCTCATGTCAAAATCGAGCCAGTTTCATGACGCTGGCCATGTCGGGCCGGTAAACCCTCATCTCGGGGCCAATGTCCATCTTCTCTGGTTCCCCGTTCGATCCTTGAGACTCGAAATGAAGATAAGTGGTAAGGTCGATGACCGCCATGGATAATCCCAAGAGGGTTGTATTGGCCGATATGGAATTCCTGCGGAACCTGAAGAAGGCCCTCCAGGCCCCGGAGACCGGTCCAGCGCTGCGCCGCTACTTCGTGAACACCATATTCGACTCCACCTTCGTCATCCTGGGGGTGATCATCGGCTCGGTCTTCTCCCACGATCCCTCCCGCCAGGTGGTCATTGCCACCATCCTCACCTCCTCTGTGGCTTTGGGCATCTCCACCGGCGTCAGCGTATACGAGGCGGAGAAGATGGAGCAGGAGAGGAGGATGCAGGAGATCGAGTCCGCCCTGCTCTCCTCCCTGAAGGACACGCACATCTACCGTCTCTCCAAGGTCTCCACCCTGCTCATCTCCCTGGTGAACTTCTCGGCGCCGATCATGGCCTGCGCCATCACCCTCACCCCCTTCCTCCTGTTCTCCGAGGCGGAGGTGCAGACCGGGGGCATGGTCTCGGTGACCCTGGCCCTGAGCATCCTGTTCGTCACCGGGGCGATGATGGGAAGGATGACCCACAGGAACCCCCTGTGGAAGGGGATCAGGATGGCCATAATAGGCTTCCTGGCCTTCCTATTGTGCTACTGGATACAGTCACTGGTGTGATCAGCAGATCCGGGGGACCGGGTCCCCCACGGGCGGATCCAGCACCCTCCTGCCGCCCACCTCGGTGCGCAGGACCACCCGGTCGTACTCCTTGGTGGCGTGCCCGATGATGGACGCGTTCTTCCCCAGGACGGACCTCCTCATCAGGCCCAGGATCTCCTCGGCCATCTCCGGGACGCAGGCCAGCACGATCTTCCCCTCGTTGCCTATGGACAGGGGATCGAGGCCCAGCAGCTCGCAGGCGTTGTTCACCGGATCCGACACGGGCACGCTGCTCTCCTCCAGGGCTATGCCCACCTTGGACTTGGCACTCCACTCGTTCAGGGCGTTGGCCATGCCCCCCCGGGTCATGTCCTTCATGGAGACCACGCCGCCCACCTCCAGGATCTCCTCGATCAGGTGGTGAAGGGGGGCGATGTCGCTCTTGACCTCCCCCTCGAAGCCGTACCCCTCTCGAAAGGACAGGAGGGCGATGCCGTGGTCCCCCAGGGTACCCGAGACGATGATGGCGTCCCCCTCCCGCACGCTGTCGTCGGTGAGCCACTTCGAATCCACTTTCCGATACCGGGAGGCCACCTCCATGTTGTGGGCCAGGTAGGGGCACTCCCTGCCCAGGGCGGAGGTGACCACCACCATCTGGTCCAGGGAACCGGACTCCATCACCTTGGTGTCCCCGGTGACCACGGGTGTACCGGCGAGCTCCGAGTAATTGCCGATCGATCCCATCACCCTCTCCAGGGTGGGGATCTCCAGCCCCTCCTCCAGTATGAGGGCGCATGACATGGCCAGCGGGCAGGCCCCCATGACGGCGATGTCGTTGATGGTGCCGCAGACGGCCAGGGATCCGATGTCCCCCCCGGGGAAGAACAGGGGCTTGACGGTGTGCCCGTCGGTGGTGAACACCGTACCGTCTATGATGGCGGAGTCGTCGAACGATCTCAGGGGCACCTCCGCCTCGATCTCGGGCAGGAAGGGGGCGATGTGCCGGGAGATCAGCTCCTGCATCATCTCCCCGCCGGCCCCGTGGGCCATGGTCACTCGGTTCATCGAACCTCTATCGGCCGTGGGAGTAAAAAATGCTACCCCGAATGCCAGAAAAGGCATTAACCACTTATTCGATTACAGCGCACTCAGGAGAGAGAAGATGAATCCGTTCGAGTTCTTCGTTCCCACCAGGATGGTGTTCCGGGTGGGATGCGTGGAAAGGCTGGGCCCCCTGCTCAGGGAGAGGGGGGCGGACTCCAGCTTCATCATCACCGATAGGGGGGTCCTGGAGGCCGGTTGCCTCGATGGGGTCTATCGTTCCCTGGATGAAGCGGGGATCGTCCACGAGACCTTCGATGGGGTGGAGCAGAACCCCACCGAGGGGAACGTGGAGAGGGCTCTCCACCTGCTCCAGGAGTGCGGCCACGGATCCCTGGTGGCGGTGGGCGGGGGCAGCTCCATCGACACCGCCAAGGGTGTGCTGGCCCTGCTGACCGAGGACAGGGACATCCGTGATCTGTACACCGGCACTCTCCAGGGAAGGGCGCCGATCCCCATGGCGGCCATACCCACCACCGCCGGCACGGGCAGTGAGGTGACCTGGTCGGCGGTGATCACCAATCCCCAGGCGAGGGTGAAGGAGACCATCCGGGGGGAGTGCCTGTACCCCAAGCTGGCGCTGATCGACCCTCAGCTAACCGCCTCGATGCCCGCCAAGATCACCGCCTCCACCGGGATGGACGCCCTCACACATGCCCTGGAGGCCTACACCACCAGCCGGGCCCATGCGCTTTCCGACGGGCTGGCCATGGAGGCCACCTACCTCATCTTCAGGCACCTGGAGGCGGCGGTGGAGGACCCGTCGGATATCGGGGCCAGGAGCGGCATGTCCATCGCCTCCACACTGGCGGGACTGGCCTTCTCCATCTCCGGCCTGGGCATGGTGCACGGCATGGCCGAGCCCCTGGGTGGAAGGCTGAACGTGCCCCATGGCATAGCCAACTCGGTCCTGCTGCCCTACTGTTTGGAGTTCAACCGCCCCGCCGTGGAGGAGAGGCTCTCCGTCCTGGCCAGGCTGGTGGGGGTAGGTGGGGGAAGCGCCCACGACTCCGCCCAGGCCCTGGTGGATCGGGTCAGGGAGCTGTCCAGGCAGGTGGGCATACCGGAGCATCTGGACGGCTACGAGGTGGGCGGGGAGGAGCTGGACGCGCTGGTGGAGGATGCCATGGGCAACAGCTGCCTGCCGGCCAATCCTAGGGAAGTGAGCAGGGAGGACCTCAGGGGGATCTACCACACTATCCTGGATACGCATCCCTGATTCCATGAGCTCCAATCCAATTTTTGATATGCCTAAAATTTATATTCGGCGGGAAAGAGTAGGTGCCTCTAGATTCATCGAGGGATCATAATGCCCAGGAGATCATCAGCATCGGGAAGGGACGAGCGGAACTGGCCCACCACTCGGAGGGAGGAGGACTACTTGGAGGCCATCTACACCCTCCAGATGGAGAGTGGGGTGGCCAGGCCCACGGAGGTGTCTAAGATGCTCGGCATCCGTCCCGCCTGCGTCACCGAGATGTTCCAGAAGCTGCAGGGGAAGGAGCTGGTGGAGTACAAGAGGTACTACGGGGCCCGACTCACCCCGGAGGGGAGGAGGATAGGGATGGCGGTGAAGGACAGGCACGACTCCCTCCGGCAGTTCCTCCTTTACCTGGATGTCCAGGAGCCTGTCGCCAGCATCGACGCCTGCACCCTGGAGCACTACCTCTCCCCGGAGACCATCATGCAGATCAAGAGGTTCAACTCCTTCCTCGCCCAGGGGGAGGGAGAACCCCCCTGGTTGCTCGACTTCAAGGTCAGATCCCGGCAGGGGAGGCTTCCCTGACCGGTTTAGGGGGAGGGAGATGCTTCCCGTAGATTTCTAGGTACGCCTTAACTAAATCCTACACCCTTTCAGGGGGACATGATGCTATCCGAGATTAGACCCGGCAGGGTGGCCAGGGTCATCGGTATCGAAGGCGGGACCGGCCTGAAGCAGTCCCTTAAGCTGAGGGGACTGGCCGAGGGGAGGGTGATCCGGATGATCTCCAACAGCGGTCCCATCACCGTCGAGGTGGACAGGAGCATGATCTGCCTGGGTCGAGGGATGGCAGAGAAGGTTCGGATCGCGGAGTTGTGATGGAATGAGAATGGGAACGAGATCCAAGATACGCGGAAGCGCCGGGGGCGACGATCCCAAGGTGAAACCTCTCTCCATGGTCGACGCCGGCGAGGGCGGGACGGTCACGGGGATAGATGAGCAGCTGAAGCCCCAGATCGCGGCCATGGGCATCCGGGAGGGATGCCGTCTCACGGTGGACAACAGGCAGCCCTTGGGAGGCCCTGTAGTGATCAAGGTGGGGGGTGCAGTGACCTCCATAAGCCGCAGGACGGCCCAGGGCATCGAGGTAGCGGTGGAACGATGAGGGTCCTGATGATGGGGCACCCCAACGTGGGGAAGAGCGCTCTGTTCAACCACATCACCGGGTCCAAGGTGGTGGAGTCCAACTACCCGGGGACCACCGTGGACTACACCTACGGACATATGAGGGCGAACGGGGGCGACATGGAGGTGATCGACGTCCCCGGGGCCTTCTCCCTGAAGGCCAAGGACCGGGCCGAGGAGGTGGCGGTGAGGATGCTGGAGGAGAACAGTGATGCCGTGGTAATGGTGGTCATAGACGCCTCCAAGGTGGAGCGCGGCCTCTACCTGGCCCTGGAGATTATCGAGAGGGGTCGTAAGGTGGTTGTGGCCCTGAACATGTGGGACGTGGCTAGGGACCATCAGGTGAACGTGGACGTTCATGCCCTGCGAGAGATACTCCAGGTGCCGGTGATACCCACCGTGGCCGTGGGGGGAGAGGGCCTGAAGGAGCTGGTCGAATCCATCCCCCAGGCCTCCACATCGAGCATCGAGGGGATCAGGCGTAGGATGAAGGAGATGTCATGATGAACCTGACGGTGGACGAGAGATGGGACCTCATAGGGGAGATCTCCTCCCGCACGGTCTCCGTGGGCGGGTACCGGGAGGGCCTGAAGGACGCACTGGCCGAGCTGACGGTGAATCCCTGGGTGGGGATACCGTTGGCCATTGCGGTCCTCTACGGGTTCTGGTCCTTCTTCGGTGCCATCGCCGGGTTCTTCACCGACGGCTACATGGTCCCCATATTCGACGAATACTGGACCCCCTGGTTGATGGAGAACTTCCCCAACCCGGACGGATGGCTGTTCAAGATCCTGGTGGGTGAGTACGGTGCCGGATCGGCCATGGAGGCATTCGGGGTACTCACCAGCGGCCTGTTCGTAGCCATCGGCATAGTGCTGCCGGCAATAGTGGCCTTCTACCTCTTTCTGATCGTCATGGAGGACCTGGGCTACCTGCCCAGGTTGGCCGTGCTGATGGACACGCTTCTGCACAGGATCGGCCTGCACGGGTTCGCCATCGTGCCAATGATCCTTTCCCTGGGGTGCAACGTCCCCGGGGTCACGGCCACCAGGAACCTGACCACCAAGAAACAGCGGTTCATGATGATGGCCCTCCTATCGGTGTTCATCCCCTGCGGGGCCCAGCTGGGCGTGATGCTGGTGCTGGTCCCCCAGTATGCCGGGTGGATCATCGCCTTCCTGATCGCCGGCTTCTTCACCTTTGGTTGGCTGCTCAACCGTCTGATCAGGGGCTCCACCCCGGAGATACTCATGGACGTGCCGCCCTACAGGATGCCCAAGCTGAGGGTGGTGGCCAACAAGCTCTGGGTTAGGCTGAGGGGATTCTTTACCACCGCCATACCCTTCGTCCTGCTGGGCGTGGTGGTGGTCCAGATACTCTACCTTACCGGGGCGATGGATTCCCTGGCGAGCTTCTTTGCCCCCCTGCTCACCGAGTTCTTCGGTGTTCCGGAGGAGGCGGTGGCCCCTCTGGTGGCCGGCTTCCTTAGAAAGGACCTGGCCATAGCCCAGTTGGAGAACATCGAGATGAGCATGGGACAGCTGATCACCTCCATAGTGATGATTAGCCTGTACTTCCCCTGCCTGGCCACCTTCATCATGATCATGAAGGAAGGCTGGACCGAAGGGACAAAGGGGATCGTCACCCATCTGGCAGGCTCCCTACTGGTGCTGGTCGCGGTGCTGTTCGTGTGGACCGGTGTACTTCGGCTTATACTGACACTGGGAGGGATCGAATGACAGACGATGCGATGGACAACATGATGGAGCGGAAGAAGGGCCCCTTCGGGTCGGATGAGGGGGTCACCTCTCCCTACTTCTTAGGCCAGGTATTCTACGCCATACTGGGGATGGTGGTCTTCGTCCTGGGCGGAGCCCAGATCATCCTGGGGCTGAGCGGCAACGAGCTCACCCTGGGCCCCATGGTCATGTCCGGCGAGTTCATGCTTTGGAGGGGGGTCATCCTGCTGACCGCGGCCGTGATCTTCCTCCAGTCGGTGAGGGACTTTCGGGAGATCCACCAGCAGGGGAGGATGGTGATCGCCACCTCCATGGTGTGGATAGTGGGGGTGATGGAGCTGTTCGCCCTGGTGACCGGAGCCATCCCCGGTGACGGCACCTGGTTCAACACCCTGGAAGGATTCCTGGGAGCCCTCGCTCCCCCTTACATCCCCTCGGTGATCCTGCTGCCATTCACCCTGGTGACCCTGTACTTCATCAAGGTCGAACGGGACGGAAGGAGGACGACGACGTGAGCCGGATGGGCTCCGTCCTCTTTCTCCTCTCCAGAGGGAGGAGCGTCGGCGAGATAGCCAAGAGGTTGGATGTCAGGGAGGAAGCGGCTCGGGCCATGATCGATCACCTTGTAAGGGAGGGCTGCCTCCAACAGGTCGATTGTGAGGGATGCAGGTTCTGTACCGGAGGCTGCTCCTGCGGCCCCGGGCAGAGGATGTTCGTCATCACCCCGAGGGGAAGGGCGATGATGCTGGAGGAATGACGGTATTCCATGAAGGTTTCCCTTTCAGTCCCTTTCTTCCCAAACCACTTTTTTTTCTTTCTCTCCCTCTGGCTTCTCTCTTGGGGAAGACATGAGCTACCGATCGAACTGGAAAAAGGTTGACCCCAGAGGGGTCTTAGGGTTTTCTCCAAGGTATTGGCTCTCAGAACCTGGTGGCCATCATCAATGGGCACCAGGGGAAGGTGGGGAAGCACGTCTGGTGCACGGTGAACTGCACCATGAACGCCTCACCCGGCTCCACGCGGGGTATGTACCAGTCCAGCTCCAGATCGCCCCAACTGGACAGGTCGGGGGATGTCAGCAGGTTGGCCATGACCGAGTTGGGTCTGTAGCCCAGGTCACCGAAGTGATCCCACAGCCTGAGGTCCCACATGTCGTGCTGGTGACCGTTGTGGACGATGAATGTGACCACCGCGGATCGGACAGGATCTCAGGTCAACCCCGGTGTCTCTCCTCCAGCTCCCGGATCCTGGGAAGGCCCACCAGATCGTTGAACTCGTCGAAGTCCATGAGGCGGTGCTCCAGCCCCTCGATGGTCCCCTTCTCCGCCAGGTGATCGAAGACCTCCTGGGTGGCCCTGGCCACCGCGTAGGTGTTGACGGTGGGGTAGGCCACCAGCCTGTATCCGATGGTCTCGAGCTCATCGACCGAGAGGAGCGGGGTCCTTCCCCCCGGGATCATGTTGCCCATGTGCGGCCCCTTCGTCTCGGCGGTCACCCTGCGCATCTGATCCACGCTCTCCACCGCCTCCACGAAGGTCATGTCCGCCCCCGCCTCCCGGTACAGGTTCGCCCTGTGGATGGCCGAATCCAGGCCCTCGGGCTCCAGGGCGTCGGTCCGGGCGATGATCAGGAAGTCGGGATCTTCCCTGGCCTCCAGGGCGGCGTGGAGCCTGTGGAGCATCTCCTTCTCGGGCACCACGCGCTTCCCGATCATGTGGCCGCAGCGCTTGGGGAAGGCCTGATCCTCCAGGAGGATGCCGGCGACCCCAGCGTCCTCGAAGCACTGGACCGTCCTCATCACGTTGGTCACGTTACCGTAGCCGGTGTCCGCGTCCGCGACCACCGGGATGTCCACGGCACCCGAGATCCTCCTGGCGGCGTCCACCATCTCGGTCATGGTGAGGAGGCCCACGTCCGGCATTCCCAGGAGGGCGGCGGAGTTGGCGTAGCCGGCGGCGAAGATCGCTCGGAAACCGGATTTCTCGGCGATCCTGGCACAGAGCGCGTCGTGCACCACGGGCATGATCGTCGCCCCCGGTCCATCCAGCAGGCCCCTGAAGCGTCTGGGAGCGCTCATGCTCCCGGGAACGTGTTCCAGGGATTGAAGGTTTGGGGTGGGACGCAAATCCTTATGAACTGCTCACATATTACCACTGGGCTCGTAGGGTAGCCTGGATTATCCTATCGGCCTTCGGAGCCGAGGACTGGGGTTCGAATCCCCACGGGCCCGCTCCCACCTCCTGTACAAATCTTCACATGTGGGCGCAAAGAAGCTTCTTCTATTTTACAAAATAGTCCTTTTGCCTCATTAACATGTTTGAACAGCAAGTACCAATTAAGAATTAGAGCTGCACATTAATGAAACATCACTGGTTGTATTCAACTACAGGTTCAATGATAGATGGGAAAGGATGGGTACCGTCCAAGAGAACATCCTTGAACAACCTATGTTCTGTGAAGAATCTCTCAACGATGATGAATCTTGGAAGATTGGACATGAGCACTCTTGGTTTATCAACGATATCTTGTTCGAGGAGCTCCGCCTTGTAATCATTACTATTATAAATCAATAGATCAGCTTGAATCCCCCTCTCTACAGCGATTGATTTCATTTTATTGAAATGTCCAATAGCTTCTAAAATAGGGAGTCTTAGCTTATGATATATTGGAGCAATAAGGATGTTCATGTTGAGACTGTCCCATCCACGGGAGACCCATTCATTACTAAGGCGGTTTGTATTGTGTGTCCACTCGGTTCCGCAAAATGGCCCGATTTGATCATCGTGAAAATATAGCTTTGATACAGCATCTGTATTCCCCTCAGTAAATCCACTTATCACTGCTGCATGATAATCCAGAGACTCTTCATCCTCTCTCTTAAGGCTCAAAGCTGTAATAATTGGAATATTTGCTCTTATAAAAGCTCTTATGAAGAGATATGCGGCCTGTAACGATTGTTTAGATGGCTTATCATATTCGTGTATATTCATGTTGGCCAAGACCAGAACTTCTGTATCCAGCCCTTGAGACCATAGGAAATTGAAGACTTGATAGGGATCCAAACCAGTAGAGGGGAATTTTCTGCTAATACTGGGATAAGTCAGACTTCTTTCGGTGATTTCATATGGGGAACACAATTCCGTGTCAAATAGTTTGTTCATTGCATTGCAGCTAATCCATAGGGATGCTGTGGCACATGCTCCAACGGCGGTGTCTTGGGATTGGAACGGCAGAGTCTCCACTGTAAATTCATTTCCAAATATATGCACAGGATATTGGTATCTGGTAAAGATCCTCCTAGAATTATGATCACGGTCGTTGTTACATGAATATGTGCTCAATAATGTTCGTCCAATGGTCGGTTGCCTCAAAGAATTCTCGATTGGTTTTACAACAGTAAATCCAATATAGTCGCCACATATGCTTTTCAGATCATTATCAATCAAAGCACGGGAAAAATCATCCTCATCAAACTCACCGGTAAAAAAGTGGATTCTATTTACCTTTCGCTTGAACTCCTGAAATGACCTAGAATAGAAATCGGCATAATCGATCATATAGTCTCTGTCGATATATTCTTTCTCCTGTAGACAGGTCTTGCATGATAAATCTTTGACATATTTAAGGATATATTGAGCTTGAACTGAATTGCCAATAACTGGCTCGAGCTCATCAGGTCTGCAGATCCTGAAAAATGGATATCCGTTCATAGTGTGAATGGTTTTAACAAATCTTCAACTGACAATTCAGTCAATTTCCTTGAAGATTTTTCCACATCTTTGATGAACTCAGGATCATCCAATAAACTCTTGGCGATATCCTCCAATTGATGGGTTTCTCCCTTTGTCTTCATTTTATTTCCTCCCTTACCTTTCCCCCTAGAGATAGCTTTTTCTACCCTCTAGATCATGTGAGTGATGTGGCAAATATTTGACACTTTTGCAGTTATGGTTCAATTCAAGATTTGAATTATGGTAATCCCACCAGAATCGTCATCCATATCTGTGAGAAATAGAATATCACCATAACACATAATTGTTAATCGGAATTAAAGCTGGATATTCAAGTTGAGTTTAGAAAAGAGATGATTAATGGCTTGATTTAGTTGAAAAGGGCGAGGGCGTATTCAATGAATCCTTAAGTTGGTATCATTTATCCTCCTTGCATGGGTTTTAGACCAAAGAGATGATGAAATTCAGGGCACTCTAGCCCTTTTTCTTTGTGTGATATACTTCATACCGACAAGCATCTCCATTTGAAAGTCCACTTATCTTGGCTATTCGAGCCCGGGATCGGTTATGCGGGCGAGAAGAGATCGATCCCGAGCTCGAAGAGCAAGATGTACAGCACGAAAGCCCGGGTCACCCCTCCCAGGAAGTTGACCAGGATGAAGCACTCCCTGTTGATCACCTCCCCCTCCCGATTGAACAAGGAGAACAGGTACACGGGAACGGTGTCCACCATCCCGGGTATGCTCAGTATCACGTACAACCCCAGGTACCTGAACTTGGCCACGAACCATTGCAGTCCACTCACCAGACGCTGGTACCACCTCCACCTCTCCCAGGTGCGGAGCTTGCCCTCCACCTGCTCGCCCAGGGTGAAGACTATCAGGGCCCCCACCGCTTTCCCGCCACCCAGGACCAGGGCCTTGATGATGAAGGGAAGGTCGGGGTTCCATATCAGACCCAGCTCCACCGGCACCGGCAGGAAGAGGACGTTGAGTATGCCGTAAATGAAGAAGATGACGATGTACAGCACTGGATTGGCCGAGTAATGCTGCAGGAAGTCCATTATCGGCTCTATGCCGTCCATCGAGCCCGAAAGAGGTCCGAAAGGACATAAGTCTTGTCAGAGCGCCCCCAGGGAATGTTGTGGAGCTCCGCGGGACCGAGGAAGGGGCCAGTGGATCGGAAGACCCGGAAACCCCTCCTGATCCCGGAGACTGGAGGACGGCCGGAGGATACGAAGTTATTTCTATGCCGGGGTGAAGTCATTTCATACATGAAGGAGGAGTCCGGAAGGCGGAGGATGAGCGATAACTTCGGCAGGCCCGTGGACGACGATCAGAACACCCTGACCGCCGGGAAGAACGGGCCCGCACTGATGCAGGACGTACATCTCATGGAGAAGCTGGCCCACTTCGACCGGGAGCGGATCCCCGAGAGGGTGGTGCACGCCAAAGGGGCCGGCGCCCACGGTTACTTCGAGGTGACCGCCGATGTGACCAAGTACACCAGGGCAAAGTTCCTGGGAGAGGTGGGAAAGAGGACCGAGGTGTTCGCCCGCTTCTCCACGGTGGGAGGGGAGAGGGGATCCGCCGACGCCGAGAGGGACCCCCGCGGGTTCGCCGTGAAGTTCTACACTGAGGAGGGGAACTACGACATGGTGGGGAACAACACCCCGGTGTTCTTCATACGGGACCCCCTGAAGTTCCCGGACTTCATACACACCCAGAAGAGGAACCCGGCGAACAACCTCAAGGACGCGGACATGTTCTGGGACTTCCTCTCCCTCACGCCGGAGTCCATCCACCAGGTGACCATACTCTTCTCGGACCGTGGCATACCGGCCACCTTCCGGAACATGAACGGGTACACCAGCCATACCTACAAGTGGTACAATGACCAAGGGGAGTACTTCTGGATCAAGCTTCACTTCAAGACCGAGCAGGGTATAGAGAACCTGACCGAGGGGGAGGCCGAGGAGGTGAAGGGCAGCGACCCGGACCACGCCACCAGGGACCTGCATGAAGCCATAGCAAGGGGAGATTACCCCTCCTGGAAAGTGGAGGTCCAGATCATGACCCCGGAGGAGGCGGAGGACTACCGCTTCGATCCCTTCGACATCACCAAGGTCTGGCCGCATGACGACCATCCGCCCATGACCATGGGCCGCATGGTGCTGGACCGGAACCCGGAGAACTACTTCGCCGAGGTGGAGCAGGCCGCGTTCTCCCCGGCGAACTTCGTTCCAGGGATCGGGGCCTCCCCGGACAAGCTGCTGCAGGGAAGGCTGTTCTCCTACCACGACACTCACCGTCACAGGCTGGGGGCGAACTACCACCTGATACCGGTGAATTCCCCGAAGGGTATGGCCGACCACTACCAGCGTGACGGGCCGATGATGACCGGGGACAACTTCGGGAGCGGTCCGAACTACTACCCCAACAGCTTCGGGGGACCAGCCCCCAACACCGACTTCGCCGAGCCCCCGTTCGAGGTGAGGGGCAGTGCGGTGAGGCGGCCTTACGATCATCCGAACTCGGACTTCGTGCAGCCCGGTGAGCTCTACTCCAAGGTGATGAACGAGAACGAGAGGAAGCGGCTGGTGAGCAACATCGTGGGACACCTGGGCGGAGCGCAGAAGCGCATCCAGTACAGGCAGACGGCCCTGTTCTACCTCGCCGACGAGGACTACGGGGAGCGTGTGGCGAAGGGGCTGGATCTAGATAGGGAAAAGGTCAAGGAGCTGGCCGGGATGAGCCCGGAGGAGAGGGCGGAGGCGACCAGGGAAGGCATTCCCCTCTGAGGACCCGGCTCCCATCGGCCGTTGGCTCTGCCAGATCGCCCCTTTCCGATAATGATGACCGGTCAGGGAAAGTAATATATCTCATAGGGACCAGAGGGAATGATCGCGATGCTTGAGGGGAGGAGGATCGTCAGATCGCTGTACGTCATGGCGGGGAGCATCTCGCTGGCCGTAGGTGTGGTTGGCATAGTCGTTCCTCTGCTCCCGACCACCCCGTTCCTTCTGCTCGCGGCGGCCTGCTACGCCAGGGGCTCCAAGAGACTCGAGCGGTGGATGAACGAGAGCCCCCTGATCGGCCCATACCTCCAGAACTACCGGAGGGAGAGGGCCATGTGCCCCAGGTCCAAGGCGGTCACGCTCCTCCTACTCTGGACCGGGATGGGACTCACCATCCTCCTGATGGTCGATGGCACGCTGGTCCGCTGGCTACTCCTAATCATCGCCGTCGCCGTCTCCCTGCACGTCCTCACCCTCGGCCGACCGAGCACGATGAGGGAAGGGTAAGCGACGCTTCAGATGGGCATATTCGCCCTCATGACACGATCGATCCCGATGGTCCCGCAGGATCTACGAGAGGGAGGCGGTGACAGGTGCTGGCGGCGCCTCGGTAAAGTCCCCTTGGATCGAGTAACAAGCATCTCCATAGAATAAATATTGGGAGTAAAAAATATTGGCACTCGGCCCCCTTTAAACGATACGTATGATCGTCGAGGTAATGAACATCATCGCTGGACTGGTGCTCTGTGCGGGAATACTGCCCGCCATACCGGCGATGGGCAAGTACCTGGAGAGGCTTTCCAGGTGGCGGGTCCTTCCAGACCATAATCGGCATAATCGCCATCATCGTCGGTATCTGGGGCCTTCTCTGAGCGGGTCCTTAAAGCCCTTCATTATCTTCTTATCCTGACCTTGTGTGCTTAGGAAAGGCCTGCGATGTACAGGTTCATCTCCTTTCCCTCGATCACCCGTGTGGGGCCCATGGCGACCAAGGTGCCCTCCAACCAGTCCAGGTCCACCCTCTGGAACTCCCCTCCGGGGTGAGGGAATCCGGACCCGGTGTACTCGGCCACGCAGAGCCTCTCCGAGGTGACCCGGAAGGTCTCCTCGAGGAACGCCCTCCTGTTTCGTGGAGGGATGTGGTGGAGGGCCCCGTAGACGATGACCGATCCGAACGATCCCTCCATGAACGGGAGGCGGGAGGCATCGGCCCTGACCAGGGAGATCCGGCCCTCGAGGCCCTGATCGATCACCCCCTTTTTCTCCGAGATCAGGGATGCGAGGTCGATGTCCACGGTGGTGACTTTGCATCCGAGATCCCTGGCGGCGATCGCGGCCAGGGGGCCCATCCCGACGTCCAGTAGCGATCCCCCCTTTATCTGGCAGAGCCGAAGCACCTCCTCCCTTTCCATGCCCCTCACCCGACGGACCTCCTATAGGGCATCCTCTTTATATCTTTCCCTTCCGAAATCCGCAACCCTTATATGGGAAGACCAAGTAATCAAGCATCAACTGGAGGAGTAGATACTATAGCCAACGAAGCTACGAAAACCGAAAAATCTTCCATCGAGTACTACGACGGCCCCGTGGACACCATATACAGGAGGCTGTGGGGCGGGGACAACATCCACATTGGGATCTACGACCGGACCGGTGAACTGGCGGAGGCGAGCGACGCCGCGAACATGTACCTGGCCAGCAAGATCAGGCCCGAGAAGGGCTGGATGGGCGTGGACCTGGGCAGCGGGTACGGCGGCCTGTGCAGGTTCATGGCCGACGAGTACGGCTGCAGCATGATCGGTCTGAACATCAGCAAGGTGGAGAACAAGGTGGCCAGGAGGAAGAACGAGCAGAACGACCTAGGCGACCTGGTGGAGATCCAGCGGGGCACCTTCAACGAACCCTACGCCGACGAGAACACCTTGGACTTCGTGTGCTCGCAGGACGCCCTGCTCCACGCGCCGGACAAGGCCAGCGTCTTGGAGGAGGCCTACAGGGCCCTGAAGCCAGGGGGCGTAATGGTCTTCTCTGACCTTTTGCTGGCCGATCGGGAGGTCAGCGACGAGGACCGCCAGAGTATATTCGATCGGGTGGACCTCACCGACATGGGGTCCTTCAAGAAGTACAGGAAGGCCCTGGAGGAGGCCGGTTTCACCGTGAAGGGGGTGGACGACCGGACCCAGGACATGCACACCCACTACGTCAAGGCCAGGGACGCCCTTTTGGACGCTAGGGAGGACCTGAGGAAGGATCTCCCGGAGGAGCTCATCCAGAAGGTACTGGACGGGTTCAACTCCTGGATATACCACTCCGCCGAGGGGAACCTGGAGTGGGGCTTCTTCGTGGCCGAGAAGGAGTAGTACGGACAAGGAGCGTCCGCAAACCCCTTCTCCCTCCTTTTACTTAGCTCAGATCGGAGATCGGGTTCAAAGCCTTCCGAAGTCCCTCAAGGTGACCAGGGCGCGCAGGGTGAGGATACCGATCCACTCCTTGCAGGCGACGCCCCACTCGGCCTGGTAGCTGCCCCATTCCCAGCTGGGATCGACCCTGCCCTTGCTCTCCAGGATATCCACCAGAAAATCGAGGTTCTTCTCCAAGGAGCCCTCTGCTATCCCGAACCGGGGTGAATCCTGCCCGTTGACGAAGTGCAGGGGCTGGGGCACGTACCTAACCCAGGCCTCCGGATCCACCTCGACCAGCTGCTCCACCCCCTTGGTGATCTGATCCTCCATTTCGCTGGAGAGCTCACCCGGCAGGAGGTCGTACAGCCTGATGTAGCAGTAGATCTCGTTGGGGGACTCGAAGCCGTCCTTGGAGTTGATGTGGCCGATGGTCCGCTCGATCAGGGAATCCACGTCCAGCTCGGAGACGCAGTTCCGGTACTTACTCAGGTAGCCGGCGATCTCGGCCGTGGGATTGCCCCAATGGTCGTCGATGACGGTCCCGCCCCGCTCCGGATCGTAGTGCCACCAGGGGGCGTGCGGGTGGTCGTTCACCTTCTCGGGCACGGAGTACCATCCGCCCCTGTCCTCGTCGTAGGTGCCCTCCAGGTAGCCGATGGCCGGATCGACCAAGTTCGACGGATCGGCGCCGCCATCGAGCATCTCCATATGCTGGAATGCGACGCTGGTGGCAAGGGGGGAGGAGTCGGGAAGACGGAAGTCGGGCTCCAGGGCGTTGCCGAAGCCCCCGTCCTCGTTCTGATACTTGCCCAACTCGTTCAACACTTCCTCGGCACCCCCGTCCTCGAATATGTGCTGATAAGCCTTCCGCTCCAGCGGCCTGCCGTAGACATCGATGCTCTCGGCCGCCGCATGGAAAGCCTCACCGCTCAGATTTCTCATGCTTGATTCAATAGCGGGGAAATTGAAGAATCTTTCCAACCTTGGTGAACACACCTGTTCGCTGAAGCATGTTTAAGGTCAATAGTCGGACAGATCCGGTCCAGTACCGTATCGTTTCGGGCCAGTCGCCCCCGCCCACCGAAGATCTGGTTCCCGCAAGTCCTTCCCCGGCATGGTGTGGTCCTGCTCGACCCCCTGCCAGCTTAGGACCGAACCTCGCCCCGGTGACCCGTCTCCGACATTACGAGGCTGGAATCGCCAACATAGCAATCGTTTATAAGGGTCGAGTTTGGATAGTTTCCACATGAAGAGGGAAACCTTCGAGAGGCTGAGGGAACAGATGGGTCCCTGCGGCATATCCTGTGCCAGCTGCGGCCTCGGCAACGGCAAGGTGGGGAAGGTCGCGGACAAGCTAGATGCCTATATAGACATGTACGACATCCCGGACTGGGCCCCCCAGATGCCTGGTGGCGAGAGCATAGATTTCGACGCGTTGAGATCCGCCCTCCGCTGGCTCCACTCGGTGGCCGTTTGTCCAGGTTGCGAGGAGGGTGGTGGTCCCCCGGACTGCGCCATCAGGGCCTGCGCGAGAGAAAAGGGGTTGGAGCTCTGCTCCGGCTGCCCCGACCTCTCCACCTGCGATAAGTTCGAATGGCTGGGGGGGTACGCCGACCACCTCAAATGGAAGCTCTCGCAGGGGAAGTCCAAGGGGAAGATGATCGAGGAGGACCTTGCCGGTGTTCAGATCGATCCGGGATCGATATAGGGCCGTCAGGGATCGGGGGAGAGGGCCCGCCCCTCCATCTGCGCCAGGACGTCGTCCACCAGATCCATGAAGCGGTAGATGGTCTCCCTCACCCTCTCGATGTTGTTCAGCACCGCCCTCTGATCGAAGGCGTCGAACCTCTGCCCCAGCAGCATGTTCACCCCCAGACAGCCTATCAGGTCCCTCCCCAGCTCCCTGGGAAGGAGGCACCCCTCCATCAGGTGGATGATGTTGGAGAGGTCGTCCTTAGACTCCCCTCCCAGCTCCTCCACCAGCATCCCCACCACATCCAGGGTGGTCCGTATGCAGATCTGGACCAGCTCCAGGGCCTCCCCACTCTGGACTATCAGCTCAGGGTGGTTCGGGATCGACTCCAGGTTGTCCACTATGTAGACGAGCTTGTCATCGTACAGGTCGGTGGGTTCCATCTCGGTTGTATTAGGTAGCTCCACCCAGATAACCCAGTCGGTCGGCATCAAACTACTTATACCCCGTCCATTCAATCCGTCCCCATGGCGGACAAGCTCTTCTCCCCCAAGGACGAGTTCAGGTTGTCCTACCGGGTGTCAAGCGCGATCAGCCTGGAGAGGGGGGAGACGCCGGTGTACTCCTGCATAGCCGAGGTGCTTCCAGATCCAGACCTCTCCTGCGAGGAGAAGATGAGGGTCATCGTGGTGGTCACCGATCGCCGCCTGCACGTGATAGACACCAGGAAGACCCCCATCTTCTACCCCTACCACCAGGTGGGCGATCACCTGGCCTCCATCGACCTGGAGGACATCGATTCGATGAGGGAGAGGGGCGGGGAGGAAGGCAAGGCGCTGGAGATCTCGGTGGGGGAGAGGGGCTCCATCTTCATACTCGGCCTGGTGGAGGTGTCCGAGGTGCAGGGCCTGAAGCTCTTCACCGGGCGAAAGGTCCACCTGGAGGACTTCATGGACTCCCTGCGGGACCTGCGGTGACTCACTCCAAGTCCAGAACGCTCTGCCTTCCACCGCGCACCAGGTGGATCACCTCCCAGCCCAGCTCCTTCAGCCTTATGGCGATGAACCTGCGGTGACAGCTGGAGGGCCGGGGTTCCATGCACATGATCGCGGTGGACCGCTCCCGGGCGATCCCCTGCAGTCCTTCCATTCCCCGGCGGAACTCCTCCGATCCCATGTGCTCCTGGTAGGTACCCTCCCGCAGGCCCCCCAGTTGCGGCAGGTGGAAGTAATCGATACCCTGCGGTGGCAGGAACGACTCCAGGTTCGCGCGGTCGAACTCCCGCCTAACCGAACTGGGGGCGGACCGGACGTCGACAACGGCCTCCACCCCCTCGGACCGGAGGAGCCGGACGAGCTCTTCCAACGATCTCCCCTGGTATCCCACGGTGAATATCCTCATCTCCCCGGTGCAATGGTCCGGGGAGAAGAAGCCCTTTTCTCACGGCCGAAGGGGGGAGTGCTGCACCTGGAAGTGCCCCGGAGCCGTCTCCTCTATGGAATCCACCCGGTACAGCAGGATCTCCCTTTCCTGGGAGGTGTGGACCTCGAAGTCGTAGTGCACCGCGGGGTAGCCCCCGCCCCTCCTGGAGAGGAAATCCAGGTGATCCAGCAGCCTCTCCCGGTTCCTGTCCTCGGCGATCCTGGGAACCTCCTCCACCGCCTCATGGAAGTAGTCCAGCAGGGCGGGATCCTTCTCGTATCCCACCGAGGACCTGGTGGAGGCCATCGCCGCCATCGAGGTGGTACCGGTACCCCAGAACGGGTCCAGGACCAGGTCCCCCTGGATGGAGAACATGTTGATCAGCCGGTATGCCAGCTCGAAGGGGAAGGCCGCCGCCCTCTCCCTGGTCCGGTCCCCCTCCAGCGACTGGGCCCGTCCCACCAGGTCCGTCCACATGTCGGAGAACCAGCGGTTCCTCTCCTCCCAGAAGAAGGCGCTGCGCCTCCTGGTCCCCCTCTCCCCCTCACCGAAGTCCCTGGCCCCGCCCTTGCGGAAGAGCAGGACGGGCTCGTGTTCCTGGGTGACGTAGGCGTTCGGGGGGAGCATGCCGGATCCCATGAACTTGTTCGGCTTGGTGGAGGTCTTTCTCCAGATGATGGAGGGGAGGCAGTCCATGCCCAGCTCCCCCATCCTCCTGGCGACGCGCACGTGGTTGGGGAACATCCTGAACCTCCCTCCCATCCTCCTGGTGGCGTCCCCGATGTTCACGCAGGCCATCCCCCCGTCCACCAGCACTCGGCGGCACTCCTTCCACACCTGGTCTAGGGAGCGGTGCATGAGCTCGAAGGCCTCCTCGCCCCGCCCTTCGGAGAGGAGCTCCGCCACCTGGGGGTCCTCGGAGAAAAGGTCGTCCCACATCTCGATCATCGGATAGGGGGGAGAGGTCACCACCAGGGCGACCGTGGAGTCCCCCAGGTCCATGGTGGAGGAGTCCCCGTTGATCACACGGTGAGAGGTGAGCATCCACGTGGTGGATGGGCATTCCCGATTTTAAGTGGGACGGTCCCACCCTCAACCTTTAAATGCGTCACACCGGATTTGTCCTACGGGGGGAGAGAATTGACGAGATTCTCGGGCTGCATGCTCGGATGCGCGGTGGGGGACTCCCTGGGAGCCTCCTTCGAGGGCACTCTGGATCCCCGTGTGGAGGAGATGCCCTTCGGGGGCAGGTGGACGGACGACACCCACATGATGCTGGGGATCGCCGAGTCCCTGGTGGAGCGGGGCGGGATGGACGAGGAGCACATGATGCGGAGGTTCATGGAGAACTACCGGGAGGAGCCCTGGCGGGGCTACGGTCCGGGGCCGCCCACCATCTTCCGCATGGTCCGCGAGGGCGTCCCGTGGGGCCAGGCCGCCGGCAGGCTGTTCCACGGCGAGGGCTCCTTCGGCAACGGATCGGCCATGAGGGTGGCGCCCATCGGGCTGCTGTACCACCGGTACCCGGAGCGGCTGAGGGAGATGGCCCACCGCTCCTCGGCGCTCACCCACACCCATCCCCTGGGCAAGGAGGGGGCGGCCCTGCAGGCCTACGCCGTCTCCTTGGCCCTGAGGGCGGACGAGGTGGATCCGAAGGAGTTCCTGGAGGAGGTGGAGCGGTTCGCCCGGGCCGATGTCTACAGGGAGAAGATGCGCACCGCGAGGGACCTCCTGGAAGCCCCCAGGAGGGAGGTGATCCGCTCCCTGGGACATTCGGTGGAGGCCTTCCGCTCGGTGCCCACCGCCATCTACTCCTTCGCCCGCAATCCCAGCGACTTCTCCCAGGCGGTCACCTACGCCATCTCCCTGGGAGGGGACACCGACACCATCGGGGCCATGTGCGGGTCGATCGCCGGTGCCCACCACGGGGAGGAGGGGATCCCGGAGCGCTGGAGTCAGGTGGAGAGGGCCGATCACATCAGGGAGCTGTCCGCCGTTTTGGAGAGGCTGGCGGGGGAACCGCTATGATCGTCATCTACCATGGAAGGTTCACCGAGGTCTACGCCTCGGATCCCGCGGCCGCCGCCGGCAGGATGGAGAGCATCTACGAGCATATCGAGGGGAAGTTCGAGTTCATCCCCGCAGAGGAGGCCTCCGAGGGGGACCTGAAGCTTGTGCACACGAGGGAGCACATCGAGGGGATCAGGGGGACCGACCCATATCAGGTGGCCCTCATGGCCGCCGGGGGGACGATCAAGGCCGCCCGCCTGGCCCTGGACGACCGGCCCGCCTTCGCCCTGGTGCGCCCACCGGGGCACCACGCCAGCCCCTCAAGTCACTGGGGGTTCTGCTACTTCAACAACCTGGCCATAGCGGTGGAGGGTCTGAGGCACCAGGGCGAGATCCAGAGGGCCCTGGTGGTGGACTTCGACCTGCACTTCGGGGATGGGACGGCGAACCACTTCTCTTCCGTTGATGAGGTGGAGTACTACCACGTCCCGGGCCTGGATCGGGAGGGCCAGATATCCGAGCTGAGCCGCTTCCTCGGATCCAGGGACGACTTCGACCTCCTGGCGGTCTCCGCCGGCTTCGACAGGCACTTGGATGACTGGGGAGGCACCTTGTACACCCAGGACTACGAGAGGATCGGACACCTGATCAAGAAGAGGGCGGGGGAGGTGTGCGGCGGCAGGAGGTTCGCCGTCCTGGAGGGTGGATATAACCACCGCGTGCTGGGGGAGAACGTGGAGTCCTTCCTGATGGGGATGGGTTGATCGCGGGATGTACCGGTCCCGTCACCTGGGATAGTAGGGACAGTCCTTCCCGTGGCACTCCTCGTTCTCCAGGTAGTAGGGGCACCTGCCGGGCAGGTGGGAGAGGGGTATCTCGTATCCAAGCTCCCTCAGCTCCCTGACCGCCATGTTCAGGGTGGTGTAGGTGCTGAGCACGCAGCACCTGGGACCGCCCAGCTTGGCTATCCTCCTAAACACCTCCGAGGCCGCCTCCATGGGGGCCGACCTCTCCTCCTGATGCAGTGGAGTGGACCTGTGCACGATGCTCATGGCTATCCCCAGTCCGGTGCCGGCCCCGCAGATGCCGTGGAAGCCGCAGGCCCCGCCCGGGAGCATGGCGCCCCGCTTCATGGCCTCCCGGACGTCCTCGTCCGTGAAGTCGTAACCGTTGTTCCTCAGCGCCGCCAGGATGATGCCCGGAACGATGAAGTGATGCCACCCCCCGTGCACGGGGAGCCGGGGGGAGGCGGGCCACTTTTCCGCCAGGTCATCGATCAGCCCCTCGTACATCTCCACTGGATCCTTCTCCTCCCGGCCGACCACCATCTCCATGATCTCCGGGATGAAGTCCTCCAGGGCCTTTTGGTCCGTCTCCCCTATCTCCAGCGCGGTGCCCATGAACTCATCGTACCGACACAGCCCCTTGCATCTCTCCAGGTCCTCCGGTTCCATGACGATCGCTTCAACGTGCCTTTACACGGTATTTAACCTTGATGATGCCACCCTGACACCACCCACAGGCACCGCTCCAGGCCGTCAGGTAAGGCATCGGACCCTACGACGGTGTGATCCCTGTTCATCTGGGGTCATAAGACGCACCCAGGGAGCTGGGTCAGGGATAATCATCCACACTTCGCCAATGTTCCTGGTGCTCGCTCGAGAGGGACCAGGAGCGAGTAATGCGGTCTCAGGGTCCCGGGACAGAGGAATATTGATCTTCCCGTGATGAGGTCGAGGTCAGATAGATATCTCTCTTCTGCCCTCAGGGGTTCAGCCCATCCTTACGCGTTTTTGACCGAAATAATAACACGATTCTTATATTCCGTAAGACTAAATAACAATAATTTGATAAGGGTGTTACTATAGGAGGAGAAGTGCGATGAATTCCAGGATGATGGCCGCCGCGTTCGTGGCGCTGCTGATCGTGGCGGGCTCCGCCGCGGTCCTATTATTCGGTACGGGAGATGACCAGGAGACAGATGAGGGGAGCGTGGGAGATAATAGGGTGGACACGCTCACCGTGGGGACCACCATGGATATCTCGGACATCACCCTGTACGACTATGGGTACTCCAGGACCGCCGCGCTGCTCACCCTGGAGGCCCTGGTTTCCATAGGTATGGATGGAGGCTACGAACCATCGTTGGCCAAGGAATGGGAGACGGAAGACAGTAAGGAGTGGACCTTCCATCTGAGGGAGAACGTCACCTGGCACGACGGGGAGGAGTTCACCGCGGAGGACGTGGTATTCTCCTACGAGTACCAGATGGAGAAGGGCGATCAGTTCGCGGTGGTGCAAGGCGAACTGGACACGATCGAGGAGATCGACTCTCATACGGTGAGGATGATCCTGAAAGAGCCGAACTATAACTTCCTCTCCGCGGTCGTCGTCGCGGATATCATACCCAAGCACGTCTTCCAGCACGTGGAGGACCCCTCCACCTACAGCCAGGAGAACGCCACCCTGGGTACCGGACCGTTCCAGTTCGAGGGCTTCGACGCCGATGCCGGCACCTGCACCTTCTCCGTGTACGAGGACTACTATTTGGGCAAGGCGAACATCGACCAGATCGTGTTCCGGGTGTACGGGAACCCGGAGACCATGATCACGGTCCTGAGGAATGGGGAGGTGGACACGGTATACGACTACGCCAGGGGGATCGAGCACTCCCAGGTTCCCAAGCTCATGGAGAAGGAGGACATCTCCCTGATGACGAACCAGTCCCTGGGGATCACCAACTGCCTGTGGTTCAACAACAACGAAACCCACTTCCAGAACGCCACCCTGAGGGAGGCGATGTCCCTGGCCATCGACTACCAGGAGCTGAAGCAGCTGTTCACCGCCGGGTACGGGGAGATCCCCAGCACGGGATGGGTCCCCGAGGGTACCAGGTACTACAAGGAGACCCCCGAGCTCGCGAGGAACCTGACCGAGGCCAACCGGCTGCTGGACGAGCTGGGCTACGTGGACATCGATGATGATGACATGCGGGAGACCCCCGAAGGCGACGAGTTCCGCCCCGAGGTGGCTCTCCGGGCCGACAGGTCCGAGCACGTTCGGGTCGGCCAGGTCCTGGAGGAGTACTTCGAGGAGATCGGGGTGGATGTGAAGGTCGCCCCGTACGACCAGGCCACCTACTTCGAGATGTTGGACTTCACCAAGGGTTACGACATGGCCATCTACGGCACCACCTTCTGGGGCATGATCATGCACCAGCACTACGGCACCGGCTATGTGGACGCGGACTTCTTCGGCTGGTCCAACGTGGGCGATCCGGAGTTCCAGTCCATGGTCTCCGACCTGAGGAACGCCTCCGATCCCGAGGACCGTGAGCAGCTGGCTCATGACCTGCAGGACTGGTATGCCGAGAACCTGCCCCAGGTGACCCTGTACTCGATACCCATCATCCAGCCCTACAATGACAGGTACGAGGGATACGCCTCCAACCCCTACCGGGGGATCATCTGCCAGGAGACGTTCTTCTCCCTCCACCAAGCGGAGTGATGGGATGGACTGGGAGACCGCCTGGAGAGAGGAGGCGGAGAACCATCCTAGGAAGCTCACGGAGGAGAACCGGGAGAGATGGACAGCATTCTGGAACCAGGTTTCACCCAGCTACCTGCAGGACATCGTCCGCAGGGAGGACTACTACCGGGAGATGGTGGACTTCCTGGTCCGGGAGTCCTTCCTCCAAGGGGGCGATAGGGTGCTGGACGTCGGGTGCGGTCCGGGCACCTTCGCCCTCCCCCTGGCCGAGCATGCCGGGGAGGTGGTGGCCCTGGACTCTGCCCGGGGAATGCTGGATCGACTGATGGAGGAGGCCTCCCGCCGGTCGCTGGAGAACATCACCCCTTTGCACCGGGACTGGGACTCCCCCCTGGAGGGGAAGTTCGACCTGGTGATCTCCTCCCTCTCCCCGGCCATCCGGGCCCCGGAGGACCTGTTCCGCATGGAGTCCCTCTCCTCGAGGGCGTGCGTGCTGATCACCCGGGCCGGGAAGGGACGGGTAAGTCAGTTCGATAGGGATATGTGGGAGGAGGTCTTGGGGGGCTTCCGTCAGTCCGGAGCGTTCGAGGTCCGCTACCCCTTCAACGTGCTCTACGATCGGGGGAAGCATCCCAACCTGCGCCTTTACCCCTTCGAGTTCCAGCGGGAGTCAACGGTGGAGAGGGCCTGGGAGGAGCAGCTGCATTACTGCTCGATCTTCACCGAGATGGACGGGGGAAAGAGGGAGGCCCTGAGGCGGGTCATCGACCGCCACCAGGAGGACGGGGTGCTCCGGCGAATCTCCTCAGGCGCCCTGGGAATGCTCTACTGGAGGGTCTGATGGGTTGAAAGGCTTCCTGAGGAAACACTCCTACCTACTGGGCAGGATCGGTCGCTACCTGATCATATTCTACATCATAGTGTCCATCAACTTCCTCATCCCCCGGGTCATGCCCGGCGACCCGGTCATCAACCTGCTGGGGGAGGACGCCGGACAGGCATCCCAGGAGGACCTGGATCGGCTGAGGGAGAAGTACGGGATCGACGCGCCGATCGGGGAGCAGTACGTGGTCTACCTCTCCTCCCTGGTCCAGCTGGACCTGGGATACTCGATGCACAAGAAGGGCGCCGTCTCCGATCTGCTGGTGGACCGCATGGGGGCCACCATGAAGCTGGTGTTACCGGCCGTCCTCATCGGGGCGGCCATGGCCCTGGTGGCGGGTTCGGTGGCCGGGTTCCACAGCAACCGGCCGGTGGACCGGGCCCTGACCTCGACGGCGGTGATCCTCTACTCGGTCCCCACCTTCCTCCTTGGCATGGTGGCCCTGGCCGTGTTCTCCGCCTGGTTGGGCTGGTTTCCCATGGGTCAACTGTCCTCCGGGGGAAAGGAGGGGCTGGACGCCTTCCTGGACTCGGTCCACCACCTCTTCCTCCCGGTCATGGTGTTGGCCGTCTCCGGGACCTGCTCCAAGTTCCTGGTGTTGAGGAACGCCATCCACCAGATCAGGGACGAGTACTTCATCTTCGTGGCCGACGCCAAGGGGCTGCCGGACCGGATCATCGCCTTCCGCCACGTCCTGAGGAACGTCCTCCCCCAGTTCATCAGCATGGTGGCCCTCAGCTTCGGCTTCATGCTCTCCGGCGCCCTGCTGATCGAGATCGTCTTCTCTCTCCGAGGCATGGGCACCTTGACCTACGACGCCGTCATTGCCAGGGACTACCCGGTGCTCCAGGGGGTGTTCCTGGTGCTGACCGTCACCGTGCTGCTGGCCAACCTGATCGCCGAGATCCTGTACGGGGTGGCCGATCCCAGGATCAGGCACTCCCAGTCTGTGGCCCAGAGGTGATCGAATGAACTGGATCTGGGATCGCGTGAGGGAATGGAGGCAAGCATTGCCGGCTGCGAGGGAGGTCCCGGGAATGCTGTGGGAGCACCTCCGCCTGCACCCCGTCCGTTCCATAGGGCAGGTCATTCTCCTTTCCCTCATCCTCATGGCCCTGTTCGCCCCCTCCCTGGCCCCGCACGATCCGGGGCAGAGGTTCCTCCCATACCAGGATCCGTCGGGAGCCCATCCCCTGGGGACGAATGACATCGGGAACGACGTGCTGTCAGAGCTCATCTACGGCTCCCGCGTCTCCCTCCTGGTGGGTTTCTTGGCCGCGGCCATCTCGGTGGTGATCGGATCGGCGGTGGGCATGGTGGCCGGCTATCACAGGGGCCTTGTGGAACAGTTCCTGATGGGCACGACCGATCTGTTCCTGCTCATCCCCGCCCTCCCCCTGATGATCGTGCTCGCCGCCTACCTGGACCCCTCCATGTGGAACATCGTGCTGGTCATCGGGATACTGTGGTGGTGCCCCACCGCCCGGGTGGTGCACTCCCGCGTCCTCCAGGTGAGGGAGACCGGATTCGTCGAGTCCACCAAGGCCATGGGCTTCTCCGCCCCATACATTCTGGTGAGGCACGTCCTTCCAAACACCAGGGAGGTCATCCTGGCCCACTTCGGCCTCACGGTGGCGGTGGCCATGCTCACCGAGGCCTCCCTCTCCTTCCTGGGCCTGGGGGATCCGCTGCACATCTCCTGGGGTAACATGCTCAACTTCGCCTTCAACCGGGGGGGCTTCTTCAACGACATGTACTGGTGGTACCTGCCGCCAGGGATAATGATATCGCTGGCCGTGCTGGCCTTCGTGTTGATCTCCACCGATCGGGAGAGGAGGTCGCGCTTCTTCAGGTGGATATGATGCTGGAGATAGAGGAGCTGTCCGTCACCTTCCGGTCGCACACCGGGGCCGTACCAGTCCTGGACAGGGTCTCCCTGGCAATGGAGCGGGGGGAGAGCCTGGCCCTGATGGGGGAGACCGGTTGCGGCAAGTCGGTCCTCTGCCACGCCGTCATGCGCCTCCTGGAGGGGGTGGCCGAGGTCAGCGGTCAGGTGAGGTTTCAGGGGAGGGACGTCTACTCCCTCCCCTGGAAAGAGGTGCGGAAGATGCGCGGCAAGGGTATCTCCTTGGTGCCCCAGAGCCCCTCGGCCGCCTTCAACCCGGTCATGAGGGTGGGGGATCAGATCAGGGAGTACGTGGAGAAGCGCGGTTCGGACCACCAGCAGACCAGGGAGATCTCCCTAGCGGCCCTAAGGAGCGTGGGACTGGACGCCGAGGCGGTGTACCGGTCGTACCCCCACATGCTCTCCGGGGGCATGGCCGAGAGGGCCCTGATCGCCATGGCCATCTCGGTGGACCCGGAGCTGGTCATCGCCGACGAGCCCACCAAGGGGCTGGACCTCCCCTCCAGGCGCGGGATCTTGGAGCTGCTGGGTGAGGTGTCCAAGGAAAGGTCCACCATGATCATCACCCACGACTTCCAAGCGGCGCGCTCCTGCCAGCGCACGGCGGTCATGTACTCCGGGCAGATCGTGGAGGAGGGACCGACCGAGGAGGTGATTGTCGAGCCCAAGCATCCTTACACGGCCGGGTTGCTGCGGGCCCAACCGTCCAACGGGATGGAGCCCATACCGGGCAGGCACCGGGAGGCGGACCGGGAGCTCGCCGGATGCCGCTTCCGCAGCAGGTGCCCGCACCGGGGCGAGGAGTGCTCACGTCCGGTACCGGTGATCGAGTACGGGGAAAGGAGGGTGAGGTGTTTCCATGCTGGAGATGATTGAGGTGTCCAAGGTGTTCGGCGGCGGTCTCCTCTCCGAGGGGACCACCGCCGTCCAGGGGGCGTCACTCTCTTTAGACAGGGGGGAGGTCCTGGGCCTGGTGGGGGAGTCCGGCTGCGGGAAGACCACCCTGGGCAGGATCGCTCTCCGTCTCATCCGCCCCTCGTCCGGCAGGGTGCTGCTGGACGGGGAGGACATCACCCATATTCCGGAGAGGCGGCTGAGGGTTCACAGGAACCGCTTCCAGATCGTCTTCCAGCACCCGGAGGGGGCGCTGGATCCCCAGTGGACTCTGAAGGCGTCGATCATGGAGGCCCTGGCCAAGGTCGGTCTCTCCCCCCAGGAGAGGGAGGACCACCTGGAGGGCATGGCCGAGGAGATCAGCCTGCCGCTGGAGGTGCTGGGTCGGCGGCCGCACCAGGTCTCCGGGGGGGAGATACAAAGGGCCGCCCTGGCCCGCGTGATGGCATTCCGCCCCTCCTACCTGGTGATGGACGAGCCCACCTCCATGCTGGATGCCTCCGTCCAGGCCCAGATACTGAACTACATCGGGCGGAGGGTGGAGGACGACGGACCGGGGGTGCTGTTCATCTCCCACGATCTGGAGGTGGTGGCCCGCATGTGCCACCGGGTGATGGTCATGCATCGGGGCCGGATCGTGGAGTCCGGGACGGTGGGGGAGATACTGCACCATCCAAGAGAGGAATACACCAGGGAGCTGGTGGAGAGCATGGTCATCCCCTGAACCCCGGCGGGACCTCCCGGCCGCGGGCGAAGACCATTGCCGGCCGGGCCAGGGCGGACAGGTCCTTCAGGGGATCACGGTCCAGCACCATCAGGTCTGCCTCCTTGCCGGGCTCGACGGTGCCCGTGACGCCGTCTACCCCCAGCACCCGGGCGTTCCCCAGGGTGGCGATCTGCAATGCCCTCCTGTTGGGAATATCGCCGTAGTGGGCCAGGTGTACCACCTCCTCCCAGAAGGTGTCGTGGGTGTTGAAGGGTCCCAGGACGTCGTTCCCGCATCCCAGCGGGATCCCCCGGTCCAGGGCGGTTTTCAGGCCCTCCAGCTCCTCCTCCCACACCTGCCTGGCGTTCTCCAGTTGCACCTCGTTCATGTGCTCGGCCTCCGCCTTGCCCCGCATGATGTTGTGTCCCACCGTGAGGGTGACCACCAGTGCGCTCTCACCCCGCAGGGAGCGGGGATTGTCCAGGAAGAGGTCCACCAGGTCAGGGTCGATGGCCGATCCGTGCTCCACGGTGTCCACCCCAGCCTCCAGGGCCTCCCTGAGACCCCGGCGGCCCAGGGTGTGGGATGCCACCGGGCGACCGGCCCGGTGGGCCTCGTCGCAGGCCGCCCGGATCTCCTCCGGGATCATCCTGGGGGCGATGGAGTCCCCCGGACCGGAGGAGTCGGTGACGCCCCCGGTGGTCTTCAGCTTGATCCAGTCCACTCCGCGGGAGAGGGCCAGCCGCACCTCCCGGCGGAACTCCCAGGGACCGTCGGCCACCAGCGAGTACCTCCATCCATGCCCGTTGGTGGGGGAGATGCCCGGCCCCGAGACCAGGAGGCGGGGGCCCTGCACCATGCCCTGGTCGATCTCCTCCTTCAGGTGGACCACCGCGGAGGACCACTCCCCCATGGTGCGCAGGGTGGTCACCCCCGAGGCCAGCTCCTCCCTGATGTTCGCCAGCGTGTCCGAGATGTGGCTCTGGGGGGTGAACTCCCCGTCCGGGTCGATGGGGTCGTCCGGGTAGAAGTCCATGATGTGGGCGTGGGCGTTGATCAGACCGGGCAGGAGGTACCTACCGTCCAGATCGATGCGGCGGTAGCCCTCGGGGGGCTCGATGGTCCGGTCCACCCTCTCGATGATCCCCTTACCGTCCCGGAGGCCCACCAGGACGCCCGCGTCCTCCAGGGGATCCATCTCCCCGGAGAGGACGGTGCAGTTCTCCAGTAACAGGCCTCGCTCTCTCAGTGTACCACGGATGGGCTACACAGGTCCCCTCTGATAGAACTTCCGCTCAGGCCTCCGAGGGCACCACGTGGGCGGAGGTGGACCAGCACAACCGTGAGGAGTCCAGGCCTATGGAGGCGACGTCCACCACCTGGTCCCAGTCCACCGCGGTCTCCACGCACCCGTCCTTCAGGGTCACTACGCCCTGGGCGATCATACCCATCTTGTCGGCCATCTCCAGGCCTTCCCGCACCTCCATCAGGCATCCTACCCCGATGACGGCCTTGGGCCGGTACTTCTTGGCCATGCGCTTCACGAAGGTGGATCCGGGGCAGATGAACACCCGGTAACCCATCTTCTCCAGCTTGTTCACCCCGGAATCGACCTCGCACCGCCCGCAGTGCTGGCAGACCAGGCCCTCCGGGCTCAGCCTGGAGGGGCACTTGGACGACCGCAGGCACTGGGGCAGGAAGACCGCCCTCTCCTCCACCGGGGTGGAGGCGAAGCCCTCCATGTTCATCCGGTTGTGCAGGCTGATCAGGAAGAGGGAGAGGTCCTTGTCCTCCACGCCAAGCAGCCGGCATATCCCCCTGACCAGGGAGCCGGCGATGACGAATCCGGGCCGGAGTATCCGGGGGAAGTAGAACCTTCCCTTCCTGGTAGACACGGTCACTATGATCCCCAGGGCCAGGGAGAAGGCCAGCAGGGCCAGGAAGGCCAGGAAGGCGATCTCCCCGATGAGGGTCAGCACACCGCTCCACGAGAGAAAATCGAGCAACATCTCAATTATCAAGCCCTCGCAGGATACAAAAAGGTATCCTTCTGAAAGGTGAAACTCGTTCCTTCCATGCGCCACTTCGGTGGCCCAGGGATCAGTCCTCGCTCTCTTCAGAATCGCGTGATCGGCCTGTACTGGGCAATGGCCACGCCCAGGATGATCAGGTCAGCGAGGAGGATCGTCGCCGGGGTGACCGTCTCCCCCAGGAAGACCACCGAGAGGAGCGTGGCGAACACCGGTATGAGGTAGATGAAGAAGGCCAGGGAGCTCACCTCGCTCGTCCTGAGGACGTAGTTGTACAGCAGGAAGGCGATGCACCCCGGAAACAGGCCGAGCGCTACCACGATGACGGCGAACTCGGCGGTGGGGTTCATGCTGGCACCGAACTCCAGGGAGGTGGTGCCCATGAGCAGCACGGCACCCACGATCAGACCCCATCCCACCACATCGAGGGGGTGATGGTCCCTGAGGGCCACCTTGCTCACCACGCTGTACATGGCGTAGCTGATGGGGACGCCGAGCACGATCAGGTTGCCCACGAAGGACTCGTCGCCCAGGTCGATGCCCCCTTGCCCCACCAGGAGGACCGTGCCCTGGATGGCGATCACGCTCCCCACCACCTTGTCCACCCCCAGGTACTCCCCGAGCAGTATGATGGCGAAGACCACCGTCCACACCGGTCCGGAGGCCTGGATGATGCGGACAGGGAGGCGGAGGTGTACTGAAGGCCGATGAAGAGGAGCGCGTTCGGTATGGCGGTGCCGAAGATCCCCACCAGAACGAACACCCTCCAATCGGAGCGGAACTCCTCCACCATCCCGCCCATCCCCTTCCTCCTGACCAGTATGACCGCCATCATCATGGCCGCTATCGAGTAGCGGATGAAGGCGAAGGTGAGGGGAGGCACGAACTGCAGTCCCACCTTGATCAGGGGAAAGCCGCTGGACCACATCACCACCGCCCCCAGGACCATCACCACGGCCAGGGAGCTCAATCTCTCTCCGGACACCCTCGGCGAAAGGGACTGCTCACTATATAATACGAGGTCTGGGTGGAATCGATTCATTCAGAAAGTCGCCCATCGTCCGTCCGGTCCACGGGGATCCTCTCTTCCTCATCTGTAGTGGAAGAGAGCCGATGGCCTCCATCGTAGCCGCAGAAAGATGCTTACCCTCATAGCCCGATTTCCGTGGCATGCGGATCGTGCACATCAGCGACCCACACCTTGGATATCCGGGTACCGTCGAGCGATTCCGGGCCCGGATGGACCATCTGGCCTCCCTGGAACCGGAGGCGGTGGTGCTCACAGGGGACCTGGTGGACGACGCCTTCCAGGAGTCCCAACTGGCCCTGGCAAATGAGGTCCTGGACTCCTACCGGGAGCTGCCCCTCCTCCTGGTCCCGGGAAACCACGACTACGGGAACTGGAGGAAGGGGGACAGGGAGCTGTTGGACGTATTCAGGGATCGCTTCCTTCAGGGCAGGAGCTTTCCCCTGCTGGACATCCTGGGGGGAGTGGCCTTCATCGGGCTGGACTCGATGGCAGGGGAGCTCAACTGGCACGACCGCATGTGGGCCGAGGGTGAACTGGGGAAGGTGCAGTTGAGAAGGTTGGCATCGCTTCTGAGGAGTGGGGAGGTGAGGGCCTGCCGTAAGAGGGTGGTCTACCTGCACCATCACCCGTTCGACTACCAGCCCCTGCACCAGCTGAAGGACTCCGGGCCACTGCATCAGGTGCTGGACGAGGCCATGTTCCAGGGGACATCCATCGACGCCCTGCTGTACGGTCACCACCATGTAGGCAAGTGCTCCAACGGGCAATGGGGCATACTGCGCTGCTACGACGCCGGAACGGTGACCATGAAGCCCAGGGCCTGGTGGGAGAAGAAGCTCCCCTGGTTCAGGGTGCTGAGCGACTCGGCCAGGCTGATCGACCTGGATGCCGGGCCGGAGAACGATCGGCTCCTGTTCCCCGAGAGGGAGGAGATCTGACAGGGGGGTCGGTTGGGAAGGGCGGTGGCGGTGATCGGGATGGGGAGGCCACTGGCCTTGGCGGCCGGCATCATAGCCTACCTCCTGGGAGTGGCGATGGCCTCCGCCTCGGTGGCGGTGGATCCCGGGATCGCACTCCTGGGGTTGCTGATCATGGTTCTCGCGGTGCTGATGGCCCACTACGCCAACGAGTTCGCCGATCTGGACACCGACACCCTGACCAGGAGGACCCCGTTCTCCGGGGGGAGCGGCGTCCTGCCCTCCGGCATCGTGCCCCCCAGGTGGGCCCTGTACGCCGCACTGATATGCCTTGTAGCCACCTCTCTCCTGACCACCGCCTCCATCCTGTTCGGCCCACTGGAGCCGGTGGTGGGTCTCCTGGTGGCCCTGGGCCTTCTGGGAGGCTGGTTCTACTCCATGCCCCCCTTCAGGCTGGAGAGGACCTGGGCGGGGGAGCTGGACAACTCCCTGCTTGGGGGGTTCCTGATGCCCCTGATGGCCTTCTCCTGCCTGACCGGCGGGATCACCCTGGACTCCGTGCTCTGGTGCCTCCCCGCCTTCCTGGCCGTGTTCTCCAACCTGATAGCGGTCCACTGGTCCGATCGTATGGCCGATGAGATGGTGGGGAAGAGGTCCCTGACCGTGGGTCTCGGGCACAGGGCCGTCCAGGTCCACTGGATCCTGGTGGTACTGACCTACCTCTCTCTGCTGGCCCTGGTAGGGTCCCTGCCCTGGCAGGTAGTTCTTACGGGAATGCTAGCACTCCCCCTGGGCGTGTCTTCCATCCTGCTATTCGAGAGGTTCCAGGGTCTGAGCTCGATCCACATGGGCCCCCTCATGATCATGATGTCCTTCGGCTGGTGGATGGCGTGAGATGACCTTGGCCAATTGATTATGTCCATAATGATTATAGAAATAATCGATCGCGGGATTCATTGGTTGAGATCCACCGTGATCTTCCTGATGGTGTCGGCCAGGGACCTGGTACCGCCCCCCTGGCTGATGATCCTCATGGCCTCCTTCGGTCTGTCGACAACGATGCCGCCGAGGAGATCGGCGCCCTTCTCCCCCAGCAGGGGGGAGAGCGGTGTGGATGGCCCCATGACCGCCACCGTCCGTGCGGACTTGCACAGGTCCAGCAGATGATCCATGGTCTTGTTGATGATCGCCGTGCCGGAGATGATGGCCACGTCCACCTTGGGCAGCATCTGCTCCGCCGCCCAGTCCGGGTACACGCTGTCGTCGCTGCGCCTCCTCTCGAAGACCTTGATCTCCACCCCCTCCAGGTCCTTGAACAGGGGGCGGAAGTCCCCCACCATGCCCACCTTGTCTCCCTTCCTCATCTCCAGGTGGTCCAGGAGGTCCCCCTCCACACCCTTGACGTCCCTGTTGAGGACGGCGTTGATGGTGGCCAGTCCCAGGGAGGAGTGGATGGAGAAGGGGGAGAGGATCAGCTCGGCCAGGTTGTAGGCGTTCCCCTCCAGGTTCCCGGCCTCGTCCATGAACTGGCAGCACTCGGTCAACTCGTCCCTGAAGGTGTAGGCCAGGCCCATGCTCCCGTCGTCCAGCATCACCCCGGTGTATCCCAGACCTATGCGGACGTCCACGGCCCTCCTGGACCTAAGGTCCCTCCGGGCGGAGTCCAACAGCTCCTCGACGATCATCCCTTGCACATATCCACCCAACGGATTTGACTCTTGCGCAATGGGGAAGTACTACCTGCTCGGGTATGAGGACCATGAGCGATGAGAAGCCCAAGAAGGAGAAGCCCAAGGAGGAGGTGGAGGATTGGGTGGGCTACGTCCCCCTGGTCCTCAATGGAGCGGGCAAGATCGACGAGGAGACCGGCGGTCACCTGGAGAGGGCCATGGCCGACCTCTACAAGGACGTGTGGAAGGAGGGCGCCCTGCCCAGGAAGTACAAGCATTTGATCGCGGTGGCGGTGGCCCTGGTGGAGAGGCATGAGGGGCAGACGCACAAGGTGCTGGACAAGGCCAAGCGGGCCGGGGCCTCCGACGAGGAGATCTACGAGGTACTCAAGCTGGTGCTGTGGCTGCGCGGTGTCCCTGCCTTCGTGAACGGGGAGAGAATGCTCTCGGGCATGATGAAACGGTGAATCAAGAATATCGGATAGAACTCAGAGAAAGTGTGGAATAAAAAAGGGATTTGAGGAGCACTGTCCACGCCGACCGGTTCAGAACCGGTCGTTTCGGCGGGGCTTGTGCTTCTGGAAGCAGTCGCGGCAGTACACTGGCCGTCCCTCTGTGGGCTTGAAGGGGACTTCACACTCCTCGCCACAGTCGGAACATACGGCCTTGTGCATCTCACGAGGGCCTCTGTTATCGCGGTAACCCATTACTCTCACCTCCGTTTCCTTCTATAGAACTTCGACCTCTACTCCTCACCACTGATCTACCTACGGAGGTGATCCCTTGGGCGTGAGTAGTAACGCCACATTCTACTAAGTGGCTCGTAGACCTTCATGGTATTTAAAACCTGCTAGGTGACCTTCCCTGGGATGTCCGAATAATCCTTCGTCCGAGGTAATCCTTCAACCTGCGAATCGGAGGGGAACCTATATCAATCGAAAGGGGAGATAATTACCGATGAATGCACTTCGATGTTGAGACCCGTGAACCGATGGGCGAGGTGGATATACCCGTTCCGGAACGGATCGTTGTCCTTCTGGTGGACGATGAGCCGGACTTCTTGGAGATGGCCAGGGAGTTCCTGGAGCAGGAGGACGATCGGTTGATAGTGGAGGCCGCCCACTCTTCCAGGGAGGCGCTCCGTCTCCTGGAGGGTAGAGACTTCGATGCCGTCGTCTCCGACTACCAGATGCCCGAGATGGACGGCCTGGAGCTCCTGCGGGAGATCAGGGAGCGGAGCGACCTCCCCTTCATCATGTTCACCGGAAAGGGCCGGGAGGAGGTGGCCATGAAGGCCCTGAACCTGGGGGCGAACCGCTACCTGAGGAAGGGCGGTGATCCCAGCTCCCAGTTCGGCGTCCTGTCCAGGGCCATCGCCCACGAGGTGAGGTACTGGTGGGCAGAGAGGAAGCTCCGGGTGAGCGAGGAGAAGTATCGCGACCTGACCGAGAGGTCCCTGGTGGGCGTGTACATCATCCAGGAGGGCGTGTTCAGGTACGTCAACCCGGAGTTCTGCAGGATATTCGGTTACTCCAGGGAGGATCTGATCGGCAGGGACTTCAGCGGTCTGGTCGATCCGGAGGACCGATCGATGGTGCAGGAGGGCGTGGCCCTCAGGGAGAAGGGGGAGGGGGAGCCCACCCGCTACTCCTTCCGTGCGTTGGACAGCTCGGGGGACCGGATATGGGTGCAGGTGTTCTCCGTCCCCTCCAACTTCGACGGCCGCCCGGCGGTGCAGGGGACACTTCTGGACATCACCAGACAGAGGGAGAACGAGCTGGAGGTGACCAGGCAGAGGGAGGAGCTCACCGCCATCTACAACAACCTGCCGGTGATCATATTCCTGGTGGACCGGGAGAGGAGGGTGAGGAAGATCAACTCGATGGGGCTGGAGTTCGCCGGTGAGACCGAGGAGAATATCATTATGAAGAGGGGAGGGGAGGCCCTGAGGTGCATGCATCATCTGGATGACCCCGAGGGATGCGGATTCGGCCCCCACTGCGAGGACTGCGTGGTAAGGCGGGCGGTGATGGACACCTTCGATCGCGAGGAGGGGCTTTTCCGGGAGAAGGCCGTGCTGCCCTTCAAGATGGGTGACCGGGTGAGGGATCTCACCCTGTGGGTGTCCACCGCCTACCTGGAGCTGGAGGGAGAGGCCAGGGTCCTGGTCTGCATCGAGGACATCACCGAGTTGGAGTCGGCCAGGAGGAGCCAGGAGTTCCTGCTCTCGCTGTACAGGCACGAGTTCAGTAACAGGCTCCCCACCGCCCGGGGATTCCTGGACCTCCTGGACAGGGAGGCCGATCTGGGGGAGGCCCGGAAGCACCTGTTGAGGGCGAGCACCTCCCTGCAGGATGGCATTGACCTGATCGAAAAGACCAGGGAGTTCGATCGGGTGCAGATTGATGAGGTGAGGGAGGTGGACCTGGTTCCCATTATCCGGGACGCTGTGGAGGCCAACCGCCATCTGGCGGAGGAGAAGGGCTCCGATGTTCAGGTGGAGTCACCGGAGGTCAGGGTGATGGGAGGGGACCTGCTGGAGGAGGCCCTCTCCAACCTGCTGGAGAACGCCATCAGGCACTCCGGGGGAGGGGCGATCAGGGTCTCCGTGGACACCTCGGGTGAGGACGTCCTATGCTCGGTGGAGGACGACGGGCAGGGGGTGCCGGAGGACATGATGGAGTGGATCATGGAGAGGGGCGTCTCCTCCGGGAGTTCGGGAGGCACCGGCCTGGGCCTCTTCCTGACCAGAATGGTGGTGGAGCATTACCGGGGGACGATCGAGGTGAAGGACTCCGAGATGGGCGGCGCCAAGTTCGAGATCAGGCTGATCAGGCCCTGATCAAGGGGCATTGGCTGGGCTTCCCCCGCAATCACCTCCAGAGGATTTCCAGAGGGGACAGACCTCAAACCCAATATCCAGGGTCATCTTGTTGCATGCCTGGTGGAGGCTGTACGCCCCGCCACCCTGGAGATCGCCCGCATGCATCTCTCAGGTTCATGTATGACCATGCCCATGAGGAGGTGGGCCCCATGCTCCCTGGGCAGCTCGGTGAGCGGAGTGGACGGCCCGATGATCGCGGCCTTCCTGGCGTCACCTCTTAGCTCCAACAGGCGGTCCAGGACCCTTCCACCAGGGCGTTGAAATCGATGATCACCACCTCGGCATCGGGGAGCTTGTGGGCCACGGTCCACTCGGAAAGAAGTCATCCATGCGAACGTCAAACATCATCAGGTCTACGCCGATGGGCATCCTCCCGACTAGGGGATCGAAGTATTCCACCATGCACACCCGGCCCCCTCCTGCGGACCCAGCATGTTCAGGGGATCGTCCCCCTTCCCTTTGACTCCATGGTCCACCAGGGCGTTCACCGTGGCCAATGAGATGGATGACAGGAAACGGTCCGATCCGCCAAGGTGCTGGGCGAGTCCCAATGTGTTCCCTTCAAGGTCACCCGCCTCCCGAAGAACTCGAAGCATCCCTCCGACTTGCCTAGGAGGCAGTGATCCATGCCCACATCTACCCCCCCAAGCCCATTCTATCCTGAACATCATTGAGCTAGGAGAATGGCAGATACGAGAAAGGTTCCAGGTCCTAATGATGATCACAGAGGCTATTTACACGAACACGGATATTATGACTTGAAAAGATTAACAAATATGTTAATCACTTGAAGTGAGAATGTGCTGTGGGAAGAGATATCGAACAGGGCCGAGAGATCGGGGGCCAGTATCAGGAATATATTCCAGGAGGAGATGCAGAAGGCGGTGTTGGCCTTCCTGTCTCGCAAAGGATGCTTTGAAAACATAGTGTTACACGATGGGACCGCGTTAAGGCTCTTCCATGGGAATCCGCGCTTCTCCGAGGGCATCGATCTCGTCTTCAAGGAGAATGTGGATAACTACGACCTCTCTCCCTGCATCTCGAAAGCGGACCGTTTCTGCCTGGACATGTTCCCCTTCCTCACATCGGTGCAGATCGAGACCCAGAAGGACCACGGTGGGATCCAGAGATACGTCCTCAGGGCCACCTCCGATGCCCGGGAAAGAAGCCTGAGGCTTCATATCGAACTCTTCTGCGTTCCCTCCTACACGAACCGTCCAATGATCTTGGATTATCCGCCGATGCAGCCTGCGGTGACGGTCGAGGATCCGGCGGAGATATTATCTGATAAGGTCTGTGCACTGGCACTGAGGGATTACACGAAAGGAAGGGATCTTTGGGACTTATACTTCCTCCGCAAGGAACGATCGGTGGAACCCGAGTGGGATCTCGTCATGAAGAAGGTCCGAGACTATGGTCATGATCTGTCAGAGCTGGAGAAAAGGATCGAGGGGAAGGAGGACCAGGTACGCGAGAATGGGGAAACGGCGTTGAAAAGGGAAATGGAGAGATTCATGCCTGAAGCGGTTTGGACCAGCTATCGACATTCCTTGGAAATGATACTAGGGTCGGTCTCGGACATTCTGACCACATTCAGGGAGAAGGTGGAGGATCATGTTGGTTGAGGAATGGTTGGATTTCTTCAGAAAGAACACCAACAAGAAGCTCTTCTCCCTATCCGACCTCGTGTTGCTGACCGGGGAGAACAGATCCTCCCTCTCGGTCCAGCTCTCAAGGATGGTGAGCTCTGGAATAATCGATCGACCTGCAAGAGGTTGGTACGCCAATCCCTTCCGCCCTCCTGGTGACGAGGAAGTGGCCATGGTGATAAGGGCACCTTCCTATCTCTCCATGGAATATGCGCTCTCTCGGCTGGATGTCCTGAGCCAGAACGTCTTCACCCTGACGCTCATCACCACCAGGTTGCCCTACACCTATCGAGGGGAGGAAAAGGTCTTCGAGTATCACCAGATCAAGAGGGAACTCTACTGGGGTTACTCGAGGGAGGGCATGATCCACATCGCACAACCTGAGAAGGCCTTGCTGGACCTCATCTACATCAGGTTCTCCAGGGGTGATGGGAGCAAGGATTCACTGCATTCACTCGTCGACGATATGTACCTGGAGGACATGGAGAGGGGGAGACTGATCGGGTACTCCAAATGGTTCGATCGCACCACCCGATCCCTCTTATCGGAAGTCCTACCGGATCTGAAGGAACGCTCTCTGTGACGAACATACTCAACAGGGCTGTAGGTCGGGTTACAATCCATTCCTCTTCTTTCTGATCCTGGCCAGCGCCTCCTCCCACTTCCTCTTCCTCTCCCTCCTCTCCTCCAAGGTCTGATCGTAACCTTCCATGATCCGGTGCCTGCAGTCCTCCCAGATCTTGCGGAAGTGGTAGAAGTAGTAGGAGATCTCCGGCGCTTCCCCGAAGACGGTGACGAACTCGTCCATCACCGAGGCCTTGATCTTCAGGGGCAGGAGCTCGAAGATCTTGATGTCGTAGATAGGAGGGGCGCGACCGATGAGGTCCCTCAGG
>JBKHFJ010000015.1:0-43876 GCA_046540255.1 Methanomassiliicoccales archaeon
CCAAGACAAGGAGCGGCAAGATAATGAGGCGCATTCTGCGCAAGGTGGCCTCCGGAGACACCGACGAGCTGGGGGACACCACCACCCTGGCCGACCCGTCGGTGGTGCAGGAGCTCATCCGCGCCAGGACGGAGGTGGGAAGATGATGTTCCTGATGCGCCTGTACCCGAGGGACTCGGCAGATCCCATTTGGGAGTTCGTGAAGGGGGAGATGAAGTCGTCCGTGAAGGGCGTCACCCCCCTCTTCTCATCCATCCAGGTGAACGCCCGCTTCGTCACCCTGTACCTCATGGCCGATGACATGGAGTCGGTGGGGGACTTCATCGTCAACGACCTGAGCGTATGTCAGGACATCGAGTCCTCCCTGACCATACCGCTGCTCAGCATGGCCTTCCTCCCGGTGCCCAAGGAGGTGTCCATGAGGACCAAGCGCTACTCCATCATGGTGCGCTGTCCCCTCAGCCAGTACCGCTCCGCCTTCCGGGAGGTCCTGAACATGGACCACGGGCCCGGTCTGCACCCCACCTTCTCCGCCTTCCTGCTGGGCCAGTACGATATACTGCTGTCCATGTGCGCCGACTCCAGGGACCAGCTGGACGAGTGGGTGGACGACAGGCTCAGGAAGATGGAGTGGGTGGAGGAGGTGGAAGTGTTCCCCATCGCCGAGAGCAAGATCCTGGTCCCGCCCGAGGACTGGATGCGCATACAGCGCACCCTGCTGTTCATCCCGGACTGGGCCACCGACCTGGGGGAGGACAGGGAGTACGCCTTCTACCTGACCGACGAGGACGTGAGCATCACCGGGACGCTGGACCGGTGATCACTCCGGGGCGAGGTCCAGGTAGACCTGGTAGGAGCCGCCCTCCATCTGGGTCTCCGTCCTCAGCCCCGAGCGCTGGAACAGGTGGAGCATGGCGGTGTTCTGGGGGAGCACCTCGGCCACGAATCCCCTCAGCCCCCGCTCCCTCCCGATCCGGATCAGGTAGTTCAGCAGGAAGGTGCCTATCCCCTTCCCCTGCCAGTCGTCCCTGACCACGAAGGCCACCTCGGCCACGTCCTTCTGGGTCACCATGTACCGGGCCACCGCGACGATCTCGGAGAACTCCTCCTGCCGGATCAGGCCGACGATGGCCATCTCCTGATCGTGATCGATGTTGGCGAAGGGCTGCACCTCCCGGTGGGGCATCTGCCTCCTCATGGACATGAACCGCTGGTACACGCTCTTCTCGGACATATCGTAGAACAGGTCCTGCAGGAGGCGCTCGTCCGTCGGCTTCACCGGCCGGAAGAAGACCTGGTGCCCGTCGAACTCCCGGTAGGTCTCGTACTCCTCCGGATACGGCCGGCCGCGGTAGGGGACGGCCGATTGATCGGCGAACACGTAGTTGTGGAACTTCGCCGCCCTGAGCAACTCCTCCCGGAAGTCGGGATGGGCGATGTTGATCAGGGCCAGGGCCCTCTCCATGATGCTCTTCCCGTGCAGGGCGGCTATCCCGTACTCCGTCACCACGTAGTGCACGTCCCCCCTGGTGGTGGTCACCCCCGCGCCCTCCGACAGCCTGGGGACGATCCTGGACACCTTGCCGCCCTTGGCGGTGGAGGGGAGGGCGATGATGGGCTTTCCCCCGTCGGACCTGGCCGCCCCCCGCATGAAGTCCACCTGGCCGCCCAGGCCGGAGTAGAACTGGTAGCCCAGCTGGTCGGCGCACACCTGCCCGGTGAGGTCCACCTCCAGGGCGGAGTTGATGGCCACCATGTTGTCGTGCCTGCCGATCAGGCAGGGGTCGTTGGTGTACGAGGAGGGGTGGAACTCGATCATGGGGTTGTTGTCCAGGAAGTCGAACAGCTTCCTGGTGCCCATGCAGAACGACAGTATGATCTTCCCGGTGTGAACCGTCTTCCTGGAACCGGTGATCACCCCTTCCTCCACCAGGTCCACGATGCCGTCCGAGAACATCTCGGTGTGCACCCCCAGGTCCTTCTTTTCGAACAGGTGCCTGAGCACCGCGTCCGGTATGGCACCGTACCCCACCTGGATGGTGCTCCCATCCTCCACCAGGGAGGCCACCTCCTCGCCGATGCGATCGAAGACCTCGTCGTCCCGCTCCTCCTGCGGGGTCCACTCCAGTATGGGGCGGTCGCTCTCCACTATGTAGTCGAACTGCGATACGTGCAGGAAGGAATCGCCCAGGGTGCGGGGCATGCTGGGGTTGACCTCGGCGATCACCGCCTCCGCCTTCTCGGCCGCGGTCTTGGTGATGTCCACCGAGACGCCCAGGGAGCAGAAGCCGTGCCCGTCCGGCGGCGAGACGGTGACCAGGGCCACGTCCAGGGGATACTTCCCCGTCCTGAGCAGGCGGTCGATCTCCGACAGGTAGACCGGGGTGTAGTTGGCCCTCCCCTCGTTGACCGCCGATCGGACGTTGGGACCGATGAAGAAGGCGGTGGCCCTGAACTGGTCCCCGAACCTCTCCTCGGTGTACGGCGCCAGGCCCAGGGAGAGGGTGTGTATGATCTCGTTGTCAGCCAGCTCCTCGGAGCGCCCGATCAGGGCCTCCACCAGGCTCTGCGGTTCCCCGCAGGCGGTGCCCAAAAAGACCCTCTGACCCCTCCCTATGGTCCCCACGGCCTCCTGGGCCGTCCTCAGCTTTTCCTTGTATTCCTCCCTCCAGTCCACCATGGTGAGTCCTCTGTGACTCCAATGGTGCGGAGGGCTCTTAACCCTTCTGAGCCTCATCGATTAATACCCGGAGGGCGTTGAGGGAAAGACATGGACCTGGGAATGCTCCTGATAGCGGCCGTGCTCGTCCTGATCGGTCTGATACTCATCGGCTTCATCGCCAAGAGCCTCCTGCGCCTCCTACCGGCCATCCTGGTGGCCGTCCTGGTCTACCTGGCGATGGGGAGTCTGCTCTGGGCGGGCATCACCTTCCTTGCCGTGGCGGTGCTCATGGCCGTCGTCCGACATTAGTATCAGCCGCGATATCCGTGATGGAACCCTTTTATGGGTGGGGACAGAATCATTCCATTGGAGTATCCAAGGCCAGGGACGCTCCTCCCCTGCCCGACCTCAGTCGCCATTAGTCCCTTTTGCTTTCTTCCCGGGCAGGGGATCCCCCTATGGATCCAAAGATCCCCATCACGCCTCCAGAGCGAATCCACAGACGCCCCAAAACGATTAATAGAACAGAGCTTTCTATTCATCAACCGGAGGAAATCATCATGATGGAACTAGGTTGCATGGAGCACAAGGACGTGATCACCAAGGACGGCAGGAAGGTAGGCCTGTTGATCGGGGCGAACGTGGACACCGAGAACTGGAGCGTTCCCACGGTGACGGTGGAGATTCACAAGGACCTGGTGGTCGAGCTGGGCCTCCAGAAGTCCATGCTGAAGAGCCCCAAGACCGCGATCAGGACCGACCTGATCGGGGTGGTGGGGGACGTCATCCAGCTGAACATCGGTCTGGAGGAGCTTAAGGACCACGTCTGATCAGCGCCGGACCACCCTTCTCACCCACTCCCCGCCCATCTTCAGTACCCGCGAGAGCATCGATTCCAGGTTCCCCTCGGCCCTCTTCCTCTCACCCCCATCGAAGATCCTCTCCCTCACCTCGGCGCCCAGCAGGTCGTCGGTCCCCGGGCGCAGTAGCACGATCGCCGACCCCTCCATGGCCACCTGCTCCCGGCAGATGCCGTCCTCGTCCCCATCGGTGAGACCGATGATGGGGACGCCCCTGCGGTAGAGGAGGGCGCCCGCTATCCTGGTGGTGTCATCCCCCACCGTCACCGCGTACCTTGCCCCCTCGGACCGGAAGTAGGCCTGCTCCGCCTCGTGGTCCACCAGGATCACCTCGTCCCCCTCTCCCCCCACGCACCTGGGCTCCGCCGAGGTGCGCCTTATGGAGCCGCTCCGTATCAGGCTGCCGTGCAGGTCGAAGTGGCCCACCTTCTCCAGCCCGGTGGGCTTCACCTCCATCCCCTCGAACCTCCGCCCCTGGGGCGTGTCCCGGATGACCACCCGGTCGCTGGTGGCCCTTCCGATGACCTTACCCTCCACCCAGATGTTCTCGCCCGGGCGGATCCCCTCCAGCACCCTGATATCCTCCTCCGGCTCCCGGAGGAAGGGGGTCACCAGTTCCATCCCCAGACCGTCGGAAATGGTGCGGGCCAGGCTTTCCGCGCCCTCGGTCCATGGGACGACGAAGCCGTCGTCCGCCTGCACCAGGGGCGTAGAGATCTTCCCATAGCGGGGGGCGAGCTTGGCGCCGAAGGCCATCCCGCTCTCCCTGGTCTTGCACCTGTTCAGGAGCACGATGGCATCCACCTCCCCGTCCAGCCTCCGGATGGCCTGGGAGACGCGCTCGTTCCTGGTCTCCACGATCCCTTCCAGGCGAGCGTCGATGACCGCTATGGTGCCCATGGCCCCGCCCATGCAGACCTCCAGTTCCCCCAGGTCCCGCAGGTATCCCAGGAGACGGTGGATGTCCCCCGAGTCGATCACCTCGGGGCCGTGGATCACCACTCCTATCCTCATCCGGGTGAGGAAACGAGGGGCGGATAATAAACCTTAGCTCCTGGTGGACAGTATCTCCAGCGCCCTCATCAGGTCGGTCCTGGTGACGATGCCCACCATGTCCCCGTCCTGCATGACGATCAGCCGTCCGATCCTGCGGGAGGAGATCGTCTTGACGGCGTCCATGGCATCGGTCTCCGGTGACACCGAGGAGACCTGGTGGCTCATCACCCTCTCCACGGTGACCGAGTCCTGCTCCTCCCGGGGGACCTTGGAGGCGTCGTTCAGGGTGACCACGCCGACCAGCCTGCCGCCGTCCACCACCGGGTAGCCCATGTGCTTCTCCGCCAGCATCTTGTCCAGCAGCCCGGTGAGGGTCATGGTGGAGGGAACTGAGGAGACATCGGTGGTCATCAGGTCTCGGACCTTCATCCCCTGCAGGGACTCGGAGATCCTGGTGCTCTTCTCCTCCTCCCCCGCACCGAAGTAGATGAAGATGGCGATGATGATCAATATGAAGTTGTAGAACAGCCCGAAGATGGCCATGCCTATGGCGAACGCCCGGCCGATGGAGGCGGCGGTCTGGGTGGCCTTGGAGAAGCTCATCCGCCTGGCCAGGAGGGCCCTCAGGATGCGCCCGCCGTCCATGGGGAAGGCCGGGAGGAGGTTGAACGCCCCCAGGAGGATGTTGTAGAAGCCGATGAGGCCGAAGGCGATGAAACCGGCCTCGTAAACGAGCCCGGACCCCAGGGCATCGATGGCCAGGGCGATGGGGATGAAGACTATGCCCACGAGAAAACTGGCCGCCGGCCCCACGAAGGCCATGAGGGCCTCCCCGGGCGCCCTGGCCGGCGTCTCCTCTATCTGGGAGACGCCCCCGAATATGAACAGGGTGATCCCGGAGATCTTGTAGCCGTTCCTCAGGGCCACGTAGGAGTGGGCCAGCTCGTGTATGAGGACCGACACGAAGAACACGATGGCGGCGATGGTACCCAGGATCCCCTTGGTCAGGAGGTCCACCTCCAGGTCCCCGAAGCCCAGCCGGAAACCGAAGACCTCCAGCGAGGAGGTGGCGAACACGTAGGCGAACAGGGGCAGGATTATCAGGAAGGTGACATGGATGTTGATCGGTATGCCCATGATCCTGCCGACTTTCAGCGAGGCCCTCATACGGGCCTCTATTGAGGCTGGGGATATTAGCTTTTTTCCGCACCCCGGTCATGGACGGGTGAGCCATTAAAGGTCTCGAGCGCCATGATGGTACGGTCGATATGCCGACGAGCCATGAGGGGGGTGACCTGGAGCGGGAGTACGAGGACTTCTCCGACCCCACCTGGAGGAGGACGGAGATCATGGAGGAGGGGGGCGACCGCTTCTTCATGGCCTGGCTCCAGGGTGAGGAGGAGCTGCACCAGCTGGTGGAGGTCCTGCGGGGGATGTGCCCCTCCCTCAGGTGCCTTTTCGAGGCTTCCCAGAAGATCAAGGAATTGGGGGACAGCAAGGCTGGCCATCTGGAGGCCTGGCTGGAGACCAGGATCTGCGTGGCCACCAGGGGATCCCACGGTCCAAGCTGCTTCACCCTGAGGATGGATCCCGGCAGCCTGCAGGGCAGGGTGGTCTCCACCCCCATCATCTCCCCCGAGGGGTACGAGGTGGGCTACTGCGTCTTCGAGCTATAGGTACAGAGCCTCCTTGCGCCTGTGGGGCGACTCCTGAGCTTTCAGGATGTTGGAGAGGAGGTAAGACACAATTCCATCCCGGGCAGAAGAGTATTATACGGCCGAGCCTGTGCCAGGGGAGACAGATGTGATCGAAAGTCCCGGAGGTCGATCGACATGAAGGCGGTGACGGTGGAAGTGAGGCCAAGGATGAAGGTCGGTCTCCTGCTCCTGATGATCACCCTCTCCGAGGCGACGATCGGCGTGTTCGTCAAGCTCACCGACGGGCGGATCCCCATCCAGACCTTGAACTTCTACGCCCTGACCTTCGCCACCGTCTTCCTGATGGGTGCCCTCACGCTGGCCACCGGCAGGACCCCGCAGTTCCCATGGGACAACCTCAAGGACACCGTGATCATCGGGGCCCTGATAGCCGCCCAGATCAGCGTGTTCAACTTCGCCATGACGCTGGCGCCGATCTCCAACGTGGTCATCCTCTGGAGCGTGGCCCCCTTCTTCACCTTCATATTCTCGACCGTCTTCCTGGGCGAGAGGGCCAAGAAGACCTACGTGCTCATCTTCGCCCTGGCCTTGATCGGCATCTTCCTGGCGAGGCCGTTGGAGGGAGGGTACATGCTGGGCAACCTGGTGGCCCTCTGTGACGGGGCGGTCTACGCCGCCATGGTCACCTACATGCGGCACGAGGGGAAGACGGAGGCGGACAACGACATCGCCTGGTCGATGCTGGCCGCGGCCCTGATCCTCTCTCCCATGCTGCTCCTCTTCGGCCCTGGCGCCGTCACCGCCACCATCTCCTATCCGGCCCTGGGGGTGGAGCTACCGGTGATCCTCTGGACACTGGGCCTGGGGGTGGTGTCCACCGGGTTCGCCTACTTCGGCATATCCATCGTTCTGAAGAGCATCAACGCCAACGTCTACTCCCTCATCGACATCATCGTATCCCCCGTGGTCGCCTCCCTGCTTGGATTCCTGATCTTCGCCGAGGTGCCGGCCGAGGGCATGATCTACGGGGGCGGCCTCCTCCTGGGTGCCGGGTTCTGGCTCACCTGGGAGATGTCCAAAGAGGACAGGGACCGGGTGGCGCACCCGGCCAGCCCGCTGGAGTGGCTGAGGTGACTCGTGACCGAATCAGTCCAACCGGTTCAGTTCCACCCTGGCCCCGGTCGACTCCAGATCCTCGCTCAACCTGGCCGGGTCCAGTGTCCGGTCCAGGTCTGACCTGGTGAGCATCCTCATTTCCTCGGGCTGAAGGCACTCCCCCATCATGAGGCCGCAGGCGGTCACCTTCTCGGACATGGACAGGTCGGGTCGCATGAAGGTCATCTGGATGAGGTCCTTCAGCTCCGCCCCCATGCCCAGCTCCTCCCCCAGGCGCTGGCCCACCGCCCGGTCGTACCCCTGGAGTAGGGAGGGATCGTCCTCCGAGCAGGCGGCCGCCGCCACCTCGCCGGCCATCCTCCCGCACATGTGGGAGGGCATGATGCCCTCGCCGACGAAGGCCAGGGTCTGACCGGCGGAGTCCCCCGCGTAGAGGACTTGGCCCCTGGAAACGCCACCGGAGAACCCGGGAACGGGGGCCTCCCCCCTCTTCACCTCCAGGATGTGCTCGGTGGAGAAGTACTTCGATACCAGGGGATGGGTCCCTATCCATTCCCGCAGAAACTCCTCCCTCCGATCGAACGGGGCGAGGATCCCCACACCGACATTGGCCCTCCCCTCGCCCTTGGGGATGATCCACCCGTAGCCCATGCCGATCTCCGGCTCCAGGAATATCTGCATGCAGGGGGGCATCTCCTCCCCTGACACCATCTCGAACTCGATCCCCCTGGCCACCGCCATGGGATCGAAGAGCCTCTCCCCCATGAGGGAAGAGACGGTGGAGTGGACCCCGTCGGCGGCCACCAGCGCCCGGGCGGCCACCTCCCTCCTGGAACCCCGGTGGGAGAGCCCGGCCACCATTCTCCCTTCCTCGGATCGCAGGGAGGTGAGCCTGGTGTCGCAGGCCACCGAGGCCCCGGCGCGGGCCGCCCGGGCGGCCAGCCACTTGTCCAGCATCTTCCTCTCCACCGTCACGCTGGCCCAGTAGGGCTCCCGGTTGATCACCTCCAGGCGGCGGTCGATGATGAAGCGGGTGTGGTCCTGCTCCCCGCAGGTGACCGAGGGGGGCAGCTCCAGGCCGGCGGCCTCCAGCAGGGTCCTCCCGATCACCTCCCCGCACTGCACCGGCGTCCCGATCTCCCGCTTCCTGTCCACCATCAGGGTGTCCGCACCGTCCGAGGCGGAGAGCCCCGCCCCGCTCCCGGCGGGGCCGCATCCTACCACCAGCACGTCCCTCTCTTCCATCTCGTCACCAACCATGATCGTACGACTTCCTGTAGGCCCGGTACAGCGGCCGGTACTCCGGACGCGTGAGGCAGGCCCGGATGTAGGAGGGTACGCTGTACCCCTTACGCAGGGGGAGCATAGAGGCCTCCAGATCCTCATCCGACATGGACGACAGCCTCCTATAGGCGGCCATGAAGTCCGGATCGCTCATCGGGCTCCCCTCCCACCAGCTCCGGTACTCGTCCGGTCTGCCCCGTGAGATGGCCCGGGCGGCCATCTTCCCGGCCACCAGGGCCGGGCGGATGCCCCCGAAGGTCAGCGGGTTGGTCTGCCCGGCGGCGTCACCCACCAGCAGGCAGTTCCCCCTGCGCACGGTGCCCGTCCCGCCGGCCGCGATCGGCCTTCCGTGGCTCTCCACCACCTCCTCCTCCACCCGGTCGGTGCCGGATGGATATCCCACCTTGGTCATCTCCCCGCAGGGGAACTCCCATCGGTATCCTCCCTGGTACCTGGAGTGATACTTGAAGACGATGGTGTCCTGCACCGGGGGCCGATCCAGCAGGTGCTGCACCGCCGGGATGAGCAGGGCGGGCTCACCCCCCACCACCTGCTCCCTCACCGTGGAGTGGGCCCCGTCCGCCCCCACCAGGTACCCGGCCCGGTGGCTCTCCCCCGAGCGGCAGGTGACCAGGAAGCCGTCCCCCTCCTCCTCCACCCGGCAGATCGAGGCCATGGCCCCCTCCCCGCCCGACCGGAGGTAGCGGTCGATCATCCCCTGCAGGAACCTGGGCCTGTTCAGTATGTACCCCTTGGCCGGCGCGGCGATCCTTATCCCCCCGGGCCAATGCTCCTCCACCCTGTCGATGCGGTGCACCACCTCGGCCGGGTGCATCCCCAGCTCCCGGAAGGTGCGGGCGGAGACGGCCTCCCCGCACATGCGGTGGTAGCGGTGGAACCTGATGTCGTCGAGCCTCTCCAGGAGCAGCACCCTCATTCCAGGGGCGTAATGCCTCAGGAAGTGGGCGGTGGAGCATCCCCCTGGTCCGGAGCCCACAACCACCACATCGTACTCATCCATGGCCCGACCTCCTCCGGGACACGCTCTCCACCCAGGAGTAGGCGAAGTCGAAGCCCAGGAAGGCGAAGAAGTAGAGAAAGGAGGAGAGGGCGCCCAGCAGGCAGAGGCACAGGACCGCCACCTTGAGGAAGGGGCGCTGGGCCAGCAGTTCTCCCCGCCATCCCCTGGGCTCCTCCACCCACTCCAGGTCGTTCACCCTCTCGTCCACCAGGGCGGCCCCGAACACCGGGAGGGCGGCCAGCCATTCCGGGGCCGTCGGATGGACCAGGAAGGAGGCCAGGGCCATCGTCCCGGCTATGGCGAAGCTCAGCCTGAAGGCGAAGTTGTCGTACTTGGCCGCCACCAGCAGGGCCAGCAGCAGGCCGGTGAAGATGGTGGCCGAGTCCATGTCCAGGACGATCAGGGAGCCCATCCACAGCCCCCCTGGGACGGCGAGGAGGGTGGCCGCCCTGCGGTCGAAGGATCCGGTGTCGAAGGCCTGATCGCCGTACTTGACCAGCATGCCCAGGGTGACGAAGGAGAAGGGTACCAGGATCTGCCTGAACAGCCCCAGCTCGCCCCGCAGGAAGGTGTACCCCCAACCGAGGGCTGTTACCGCCACCGTCAGGAGAACGAATGTCAGCTCCCTTTTGTCGGTCCTCATCCCAGGCCCCTGAAGATGATGGTACACCAGGCCTTAGGCTTTACGAGAGGCGCTCCAAAGCCCAGGCCGTGTTCTCCCCCAGGTTCCGCAGTGTCTCCATGCCCTCCCGGTCCTCCTCCACCTCCCCGCGGTGATTGCCCACCGCCATGTTCCAGTAGGTGGAGCCGACCACCACCATCTGGGAGGTGAGGAAGAACAGGTTGATCTGGTTGAGCGTGTTCAGGGCGCCGGCCCTGCGGTGCACCGCGACGGCGGCGCCCACCTTTCCCCGGAGGGCGTGGTCATTGGCCCTTGCCAGCCTCCCGGTCCGATCGATGAAGGCCTTGGTGTGGGCGGTCATGTCCCCGAAGTAGACCGGGGAGCCGATGATGATCCCGTCGGCCTCCCTCATCTCCCCGAACCAATCGTTCACTCGGTCGGTCTCCACGATGCATCTCCCGTCGGCGTTCTCGATGCACACGTTGCAGCCCTGGCAGGGTTCGACCACCTCGGCGCCCACCTGGACCTGCCGGGATTCGATCCCGCGGGCCCTCAGCACCTCCAGCACCGCCTCCAGGGCCAGGGCGGTGTTCCCGGCGATCCTGGGGCTCCCGTTGAAAGCGATGACCTTCATGGGTCGACCATGCTGGCCTTCGTATAACTAGATTGCTCAGGGCCTCCGGGCGGTCACGATGTCGCTCGCCACCGCCATGTAGGACCTGACGGCGGTCTCCAGGTCCAGCTCCTTGCCCTGGGACTCCACCTCCTTCTTCAGGCCCTCGGCCAGGGAGCGGGCCTGTTCCTCGTCGAAGCTCCTCCGGTAGATCACTTCCACCTGGTCGAACCCGGCCCGCTCGATCAGGGAGAGGTACTCCTCCTCATGGAGAGCGCCGGACACGCAGGCGCTCCACAGGTCCAGGTGGTCCCTGGCACCATCGGGGAGGGAGCCTATCAGCACCCTGTCCGAAAGTACCAGTTTCCCCCCGGGCCTCAGCACCCGTAAGGCCTCCTGGAAGACCTTGGACTTGTCCCGTACCAGGTTGATCACGCAGTTGCTGGTCACCAGGTCCACCGAAGCGTCCCCCACCGGAAGGGAGTGCAGGTCCCCCTTACGGAACTCCACGTTGGATATCCCCAGCTTCTCGGCCGCCCTCGTGGCCTTGTCCAGCATCTCCTGGGTGGCGTCCACGCCGATGACCCTGCCCTCCTGGCCCACCCTCCTGGAGGCCAGGAAGCAGTCCATGCCGGCACCGCTCCCCAGGTCCAGGATCGTGGCCCCCTGCTCCACCTCAACATGGGAGAGGGGATTGCCGCAGGCGCATCCGGAAGAGGAGACCTCCTCGGGCACGCTGGAGAGCTCCTCGGGAGAGTACAGCTTGATCATTCCGGCCTCGGAGCACTCCCTGGCCTCGCCCTCCCTGGCCAGCCTGGCGTAGCGCTCCTCGACCGCCTTCTCTTTGTCTCTCATCAATTGTTGAAACCCGCTCGGATATTTCAATCCTTTTCAAAATTTGGAAATCTCAGCCGGAACGCCGCCCCCCGGGGGAAGTTGTCCTCCACCCAGACCGATCCGCCGTAGCGCTCAACGATCCCCCTCACCAGGAAGAGGCCCATTCCCGGGCCGTCGCCCCGGCGGAAACCCTCCTCGAACACCCTCTCCTTCAGGTGGTCCTCTATCCCCCTGCCGTGGTCGGCCACGGTGAGGAGGCATTCCTCCGAATCCACCCTGAAGTCGATCTTCCGGGTGCCGCCGTGCACCACCGCGTTCTGAACCAGGTTCCCCAGGGCCAGGTCCAGGGCCTCCTCCGGGGAGGTCGAGGTGGTCACCTGGAAGTCGCCCATTCCCTCAAGGTATTCCTTGGCCAGCCGGGCGAGGTCGGCCTCATCGTCCACGTAGAGGACACTGGTCGCCCCGTTCGACATCGAGATCCTCGGTCGCCCTCCTACAATCCTCCGGGCGTTATTAATCTAATCCGTCCGGTTCTCGAATCGGTTCTGGAACCGGTCCCTCAGCTCCAAAAGGAGGGAGCGGAAGGTCGCCTCCTCGGGCACCACCACCTCACCCGCCCCGAGCTCTTCCAGCGTCCTCCAGGTGGGGGGACCGATGGCCCCCACCAGCGAGCGGCGTAGCATCTCCCCGACCCGGGCCCTGGAGGACATGCTGGCGGCGGCGTCCACGAAGGCGCGGGCCGACAGCGAGCTGGTGAAGGGGAGGGCGTCCACCTCCCCCTCCAGGGCGGAGCGGATCAGGGATTCCAGGTCCCTGTCCATGTTGCCGTGCAGCTCGTACAGGGAAACGTCCCTCACCCTGGCCCCCCTCTCCTCCAGACCGGAGAGGAGGGTCTGGCTTCCGTGGTCCGATCTAAGGAGGCGCACCTCCCTGCCATCGACCAGGTCCGGGGGCATCCCGGCCACCAGCCCCTCCGAGGAGTACCGCTCCGGCACGAAGGAGGCCCGCACGCCGATCCCCTCTAAAGCCTGGGCGGTCGGCCGGCCGATGGCCACCACCTCCACCCCGGACAGCGTGTCGGCCGGGTCTCGGACCAGGGCCTGGAAGGCCTCCACACCGGTGGAGCTGGTGAACACCACCACCTTCGGTTCGCCCTCGAACAGCTCCTGCAGGACCTTATCCACCTCCGGGCCCCGGAGGAAGAACGGTTCTATCGGCGAGGCGCACACGGGTTCCATGCCCAGCTCCCTGGCCAGTCGGGCGGATGCGGCCAGCTTTTTCCTGGGCCGGAGCACCGCCACCCTCAAGAGAGATCCCCCTGCTCCTCCACTAATCCAGCGACGCCGCCGACCACGATGATCGCCGGCGCCTCCGCCTGGCCCTCGCAGATGTCCGCGATGGTCGACAGCTGGCCGCTGAACACCCTCTGCTCAGGGGTGGCCCCCTTCTCGATCACCGCCACCGGTGTCCCGGGGGGGAGGCCCCCCTCCATCAGCTCCTCCAGGTTCTCCCTCATGGTGGAGACGCCCATGAGTATCACCAGGGTCCCCCCGATCCGGGCCAGGGCCCTCCAGTCCACCGGATCCCCCTTCCCGTGACCGCGGTGGCCGGTGACCACGGTGACCTGGGAGGAGTGGTCCCGGTGGGTGACCGGGATCCCGGCCAGGGCGGGAACGGCCAGGGCCGAGGTGATCCCCGGGACCACGTGCACCTCCACTCCGTGCGAGGTCAGGAACTGTGACTCCTCCCCGCCCCGGCCGAAGAGGAAGGGATCGCCTCCCTTCAACCGGACCACCGTCTTTCCTTCCCTGGCCCTCTCCACCATGAGGCGGTTGATCTCCTCCTGGCTGGCCTTGTGGTCCCCACCCCTCTTCCCCACGTCGATCACCTCGCCTCTGACCAGTTCCAGAAGCTGGTGGGGGATGAGGGCGTCGTGCACCACCACGTCCGCCTTTGAGACCAGCTCCCTCCCCTTGACGGTGATCAGGTCCGGGTCCCCCGGGCCCGCCCCCACCAGGTACACCCTGCCGGTCAGGTCATCCCCTCCCTCAGCTCGTCGGCCATGGAAATCAGGGCCTCCCCGTCCTCCGGATCGATCACGCGGTCCACCCTGGCCGCGGTGGAGCCGTCCTCCGCCAGGGCGACGCCTATCACCCTGAGACGGCCCTCCCCGGAGGCCCAGATGCCGATGGGGACGGAGCAGCCCCCGCCGAGGGCTTTGAGCAGGGCCCTCTCCACCCGCACCTGCTCCCAGGTGGGCCGGTGGTTCAGCCCTTCCAGAAGATCGCTCTCCCCCTCCCTGGTCACCCCGGCGATGGCCCCCTGGCCGGGGGCGGGAACGAACCTGGTGGGATCCAGGACCTCATGGTCCACCTGCAGGCCCAGCCTGACCAGGCCGGCGCGGGCCAAGACGATGGCGTCGTAGCCGTTCCCCAGCTTGGAAAGGCGGGTGTTCACGTTCCCCCGGATGTCCCTGACCTCCAGGTCCGGCCTCAGGTTCAGGATCTGGGCCCTCCGCCTGACGCTGGAGGAGCCCACCACCGCCCCTTTCGGCAGGTCGTCCAGGGGAATCCCGGGGACCAGCACGTCCTCCACCGGCCCCCTGGGTAGGACGGCGGATAGGGCCGTGCCCGGTGTAGGCTCCACCGGCATGTCCTTGAGGGAGTTGACCGCCACGTCCACCTGCCCCTCCAGGAGGCGCTGGTCCAGCTCCTTGACGAAGGCCCCGAAGCCACCCAGCGAGCTGAGCGGTCGGTCGGTGACCCGGTCGCCGGTGGTCCTGACCACCCGGACCTCCACCTCCAGCCCCGGGCGGATCGCCCGGAGGGCTTCCACGAGCTCCCGGGCCTGCGCCCGGGCCAGATCGCTTCCCCTGGTACCGACGATCATCCCATTACTTCCTGGAGGGTCTCGGCCATGGCCTCCCCCGCCCGGTCGATGTCCTTGTCCGAGTGGGCGGTGGAGAGGAAGCCGGTCTCGAACTGGGCCGGCGGGAGGTACACGCCCCGGTCCATCATCCCCTGGAAGACCCGGTCGTACAGGGAGGTGTCGCACCCCTTGGCCCCCTCATGGTCCCCCACAGGGGAATCGCGGAAGAACAGCTGGAACATGGAGCCGATGCCCTGCGGAGTGAGAGGCAGATCGCCGACCGCCTCCCCCAGGGTGGAGAGCATCCTCCTCCCCTTCTCGTTCAGCTCCTCATGACCCAGACGTCTCAGCTTCCTCAGGGCGCACAGCCCGGCGGCCAGGGTCAGCGGGTTCCCGGAGAAGGTCCCGGCCTGGTACACCTTGCCGGTCGGGGACACCTTGGACATGATCTCCTCCGGACCGGCGAAGATGCCGATGGGCAGGCCGCCCCCGGCCACCTTCCCCAGGACGGTCAGGTCGGGGCGGACCCCGTACAGCTCCTGGGCCCCGCCCATGGACAGGCGGAAGCCGGTGATGACCTCGTCGAAGATCAGCAGGACGTCGTTCTCCTCAGTGACCTCCCTGAGCCCTTCCAGGTACCCCTCCTCCGGAGGTATGGGACCGGCGTTCCCGATCACCGGCTCCAGGATGACCGCCGCCAGGTCCTCCCGGTGCTCCCTGACCAGGGCCTCGGCCGCCTCCAGGTCGTTGAACGGTGCCAGTAAGGTATGCCTGGTGAAGTCGTTGGGGACCCCAAGGGAGTCGGGGGCGGCGTGGGTCGTCGCCCCAGAGCCGGCCCTCACCAGCATGGAGTCGTGGGCCCCGTGGAAGGCGCCCTCGATCTTCAGCACCTTGTCCTTTCCCGTGTGACCGCGGGCCAGGCGGATGGCGTGCATGGTGGCCTCCGTCCCCGAGTTGACCAGGCGGATCATGTCCACCGATGGGAGGGAATCGACCACCAGATCGGCCATCTCCACCTCCTTCTCCACCGGTGTCCCCAGCAGTGTGGCCATGGACACCTGCCGGTGCAGGGCGGCCACCACGTCCGGGTCCGAGTGGCCCAGGACGAGGGGGCCGAATCCCATGGAGAAGTCCAGGTACTCGTTCCCGTCCACGTCGAAGATGCTGGATCCCTCGCCCTTCACCATGAAGCTGGGGTAGGGCCGGTAGGCGCGGACCGGACTGGACACCCCGCCGGGCATCAGCCTCCTGGCCCGGTCGAACAGCTCCTTGGACCTGGGTCTCTCCCTCATCGATCGCCCTCCAGGATCCTGGCGGCCTCCTTGGCGAAGTAGGTGAGTATGATGTCCGCCCCCGCCCTCCTGATGGAGAGGAGGGCCTCCATCATCACCCTCTCCCGGTCCAGCCAACCCCTCTCCGCGGCCGCGGAGATCATGGCGTACTCGCCGGAGACGTTGTACGCCGCCACCGGAAGGTTGAACATCTCCCGGGCGTCCCTGATCACGTCCAGGTAGGGGAGGGCGGGCTTGACCATGAGGATGTCCGCCCCCTCCATGACGTCCTCCTCCATCTCCCGGATGGCCTCCCTGGCGTTCCCGGGATCCATCTGGTGGCTCCTGCGGTCCCCGAACGAGGGGGCGGACTCGGCCGCGTCCCTGAACGGGCCGTAGAAGGCCGAGGAGTACTTGGCCGAGTAGGACATGATGGGGAGGGACTCGAAGCCCTCCTGGTCCAGGGCACGGCGGATGGCGCCCACCATGCCGTCCATCATGCCCGAGGGGGCGATCATGTCCGCACCGGCCAGGGCCTGACTGACGGCGGTTCTGCCGTAGAGATCCAGGGTGCCGTCGTTCTCGATCGTCTCCCCCTGCACCACGCCGCAGTGCCCGTGTGAGGTGTACTCGCACAGGCACAGGTCGGCGATGACCACCAGATCGGTGGAGTCCTTGATCCCATCGATGGCCCTCTGCACCACCCCCTTGGGGTTCCATGCCTCCGAACCCGCCTCGTCCTTCTTCGAGGGCACGCCGAACAGGATGACGGCCGGCACGCCGGCCTCCTCCGCCTCGGCGGCCGCCTCCCCGGCCATCTCCACTGGTACGGCGGAGACCCCGGGCATGGAGGGGATCTCCTTCGGCCTGTCGATGTTCTCGTTCACGAACATGGGGTAGACCAGGTTGTCCGGGGACAGCCTGGTCTCCCGCACCATGTCCCTCACCTTGGAGTTCATCCGCAGCCTTCTCAGTCTCGCATCAGGAAACATCGTCCTCACTCTCCACCTTGAATAGGTGACGGGCTAGTTGAAGAATCTCCTCCCGGTCCTCCCGGGACGCCGCCTTCAGACTCCTCACGGGATCGGCCAGGAAGCGGGAGGTCAGGGCGTTGGCGAAGTCCTCCAGCACCCGCTCCTGGTCCCCCTGGCCGTTCAGCCTGTTCATGGCCCTCCTCATCTCCCTCTCCTTGATCCCGTTGTACTTCATGTGCAGGGCGGAGATCACCTCGGAGGCCCTCATCTCCTCCAGGCGGCGGGTCAAGAGATCCAGCTCCTCGGCCACGATCCTCTCCGCCCCCCTGACCTCGTTCACCCGGGCCATCAGGTTCTCCTTGGCCACTCCCCGGAGGGAGTCGATGTCGTAGAGGGAGACGCCCTCAAGATCGCCGACGCCGTCGTCCACGTTCCTGGGAAAGGAGATGTCGATGATCACCAGGCCGCCCTCCCTCTCCTCCAGGGCGGCGGCCACCCTCTCGCGGTCAAGGATGACGTGGGGGGAGGCGGTGGCCACCAGCACGATGTCCGACTCCCTCAGGTAGTCGAAGAGCCCGTTCAGGCGGACCGCCTTGCCGCCCAGGTGGAAGGCCAGCTCCACCGCCCTCTGGTAGGTGCGGTTGGACACGAAGATGGCCCTGGGACCCTTCCCCCTCAGATGCTTGGCGATCAGGGTGGCCGTCTCCCCGGCACCCACGATCAGTACCCCCTTGCCGGACAGGTCCCCCAGGATGTCCTCGGCCAGGGCGACGGCGGCGGATCCCACCGAGACCTGCCCCCGGCCGAGGGAGGTCTCCGTCCTCACCTTCTTCCCCACCGATATGGCCTTGCGGAACACCCGATAAAGCACCGGTCCCAGCGTGCCGGCGGACCCCGCCCGCTCGTAGGCCTCCCTCACCTGGTGCTGGATCTGGTCCTCCCCCACCATCATGGACTCCAGGCCGCAGGTGACCCTCAGGAGGTGGTGGATGGATTCCTTGCCGGAGAGGTAGCGGATCAGGTTCTCCCTCTGGTCGGCCGGGATGTACCTGGCTATGATCGACTCCATGCCCTCCCTGGTGGCACCCCGGTCCCCGCTCTCGGCGTAGAACTCCACCCGGTTGCATGTCCGGAGTACAGCGCACTCCCGCACTCCCTCCACCCTGGAGAGTGCTTCCAGGAGGGCGTCGGTCCCCTCCCGTCCCACCAGCTCCAGGCAGGACATGTCCGCCGATTGATGGGTGACGTGGGCGCTGACGATCATCTCCCGTCCTCCAGGTGGCTCAACGCCCTCCGCAGTGCCCCTTCAGGGTCCACTTCCAAAAGCTCCCACACCTCCTCGTCGTCCAGTGCGGCCCGCAGAACGCGGGCCCTGGAGTCCTGACCGGATTCCTTAAGCCTGCTCCGGAGCTCCTCCTGCAGGGCGACCATGGAGGGCCACCTCTCCCCCAGGAAAGCGTCGATCTCCAGGGCCAACCTCCTGGTGACGGCGGGGCTCCTGCCCCCAGTGGTCACCGCCACCGTGATGCCCCCGCGCTCCACGGTGGAGGGGATGAGGAAGTCCCCGGGACCGTGCGCCTGGTTGCAGGGCTTCCCCCTCGCCCTGGCCTCCCGGCATATGGACGAGTTCAGTCGAGGATCGTCGGTGGCGGCCACCACCATGTCCGCCCCCTCGATCCACTCGGGGAAGGAGGCGGAGATATCCTCCCTCACCATCCTGGCGGTCTCGCACTCCCCGGCGAACTCCCTGGAGATGATGGTGACCTCCGCCTCCCGGGAGAGGAAGGCGGCCTTCCTCAGACCCACCTCTCCCCCGCCGAAGACCACGATACTCTTGCCCCGCAGATCGAGAACCAGGGGAAGCATGGACGAACACCGATACCGAATTCATTATGGTAGTTGACCCTTTTGAAACCCTTTGTGACAATTGAGTATTAATCTTCAACTATAAAATAGTAAATAGTAACACTTTTGCAAATATTTTTATGCAATCATGGCCTTCCGACGGCGTAGGAGGATCGGAATTGAGCAAGGATGGAATACTGGTGGTCGGTCACGGGAGCCGACTGGCCTACAGCAGCGAGGTAGTGTCGTTCATGACCGAGAGGCTGGCGGAGAGGTTCGACCCCTCGCCGGTGCTTCCCGGCTTCATGAACATCGACCGGCCGTCCATTGACGAGAGCATGAGCGACCTGGTGGTCCGCGGGGCGGAGACCATCTACGTGGTCCCGGCCTTCCTGGCCCACGGGGTGCACACCACCCAGGACATCACCAGGAAGGTGGGCCTGGGGGAGGGGGAGAGGGAGGGCACCGTGCAGGTGAACGGTACCCGGGTCGACCTGAAGTACTGCGATCCGATCGGATGCGACAGGAGGGTGGCGGACATACTGGAGGACAGGATCCTGGCCAGGATGCAATAGAGATATATGCTCAGGGTTCGATGGGTGGAGCATGAAGGTGTTGGTGATGGACCTCACCCACGGGGGTGATCTGCTGGCGAAGGAGTACCTGGAGCGGGGCAACGAGGTCACCTGCGTGGACTGCTACGGCACGGAGGACGAGGGGACCCACGGGGAGATGGAGGCCCTGGGGATCCGCTGCCTTGGAGAGGCGCCGGATGAGGAGTTCGATCTCCTGGTCTCGCCCGTGCACTGCCCCGACCGGCGCATCGGTCCCGCCAAGTACCGCCGCAGGCTGACCCACCACCAGGCGGTGGGGGAGCTCTTCTCCTTCCGGGGAATGATGTTCGAGGTGACCGGGGCCAGCGGGAAGACCACCACCTGCCACCTGATCTCCCATGTCCTGGATTACCTGGGACGCAACGTCCTGATGATGACCTCCAGGGGCCTCACCTACCTGGGGGAGGAGGTGGAGGTGCTGGATAGGGGGAGCATCGCGCCCGCCTCCGTACTCCGGGTGAAGGAGGTGGACCGCCGCTTCGACACCCTGGTGCTGGAGATCTCCCTAGGGGGCACCGGACTGGCGGACGTGGGGATCATCACCACCATGGGGAGCAACTACCCCATCGCCGAGAGGACCAGGACCGCTTTCGACGGGAAGGTGCAGATGGTCGAGAGCGCCAGGAGGTTCGTGGTGGTCCCCCAGGAGGAGAGGGACCTGTGGCAGAGGCACTTACGCCCAGGGGCGTGGCTGACCTCCTTCGGGGAGGGAGGGGACGTCCAGGTGACCACAGGGCCGCTGAAGCTGGGGGAGGAGGCCGAGATCGTGGTGCACACGTTGGGCGGGGGAGAGTTCCGCACCACCGTCTCCGGCGAGTTCCTGCTGCCCTCCTACCTCCTCCCCCTGGGGGCGGCCCTGTCCGCCATCCGCTGCTACGGGGTGAACATGAACCACGCGGTGGACGCTTTCCAGGGATTCACCGGCGTTCCCGGCAGGGGCGAGGTGTACCGGGAGGGGGACACCTGGGTGATCCGGGACCGCAACCCCGGGGTGAGCGGCGTCTCGCTGGAGTACAACCTCAGCAATTTGGAGGACCACTACGGCGTGGAGGAGGTGGGACTGGTGATCGAGCCGGTCTCCCGCAGGGTATGCGAGACGCTGCGCATGGAGGACATGGAGGCCATAGTCCAGGCCCATCCCACGGTCAAGGGCGCCTACCTGCTGAACCCCGGGGGGCTGGAGAGCCCCTCCTTCGAGGCCATCGGGGACGCATCGGAGGCGATCGACCGCCATCCGGTGGTGATGTGGGTGACCAAAGAGGGCTACCAGTGAGGGTGATGCACCCTCGCCCCAACCCGATCATAGCGGCCATGTACACCCTCAGGGACCTGGAGGCGGACGTCATCGTCCTGCACGGGCCGCCGGGATGCGGCTTCACCGCCTCCCGCCTCCTGGAGGAGGCCGGCGTTCGGGTGGTGACCACCGGCATGCAGGAGGGGGACCTCATCTTCGGGGCCTCCGACCGCCTGGTGGAGGTCCTCCGCTCGGTGGAGGAGAGGTTCTCGCCCCGCCTCACCGGGGTGGTGGGCACCTGCGCCTCCATGATCATCGGGGAGAACCTGGACCCGGCCATCCGGAAGGCGGGGATGTCCGGCACCGTGCTTCCGGTGGACATCCACGGCTGCGCCGGTCCGAACACCGCCGGGGCCATACGCGTCCTGGAAAGGGCGAGGGATGCCGGGATCATCCTCCAGAAGGAGCTGGACAGGCAGAGGCGCATGCTGGAGGCGGCCACCCGGCTGGAGGAGATTCGGGGGATGACCTCCGAAGCCTACCTCCAGCCCCACAGGGGGGAGACCAAGCTGACCCTGGCCAGGAAGGTGATCGACTCCCTCGAATCGGGACAGAGGGTGGGGGTGGTGCTCAACGCCAAGAAGGAGACCGCCTTCCGCTTCGCCGACCTGATGATGGCGGTGGAGCACGCCCGCCGGTCCCTGGGCGGTGAGGGTCTTTACATCGGCAACCTGGACCCGGAGGTGGGCCTCCCCAGGATCCGGGGATACTCCAAAAGCATACTGCGGGACCTGGCGGCCGCCGGGGTCACCGTGGACCACCTGACCGGGGGGCTGGACGAGTACCCGGTCACCGGGGAGAGGGCCTCCGAACTGCTGGCCGGGGAGGAGCTGGACCTGCGCCTGGTGGTGGGGCTGCCCCACGCCCTCCCCGACCTGCGGGAGGAGGACCTGCTGGTCACCGACCAGCCCAGGCAGCTGAGGCATTTGCTGGATCAGGGATACCGCCGCTCGGTGGGGGAGGTGTCCACCCACTCGGCCCTTATGGGCGCCACCGGCGTGGTGCCCAGCGAGACCGGGGACCTGATCAGGCAGCTGGCGGACGAGGCGTCGTGACGGAGGGAAAATGAGACAGGTGGCCATCTACGGGAAGGGGGGAATAGGCAAGAGCACCATATCCGCCAACCTGGCGGCGGCCATGGGGGAGCGGGGCCTGAACGCCTGGTACGTGGGCTGCGATCCCAAGTCGGACGGGAGCATGACCCTGCTGGGCGGGAGGAGGATACCCACCTTCCTGGAGGCGCTGAAGGACCCCTCCCTGGAGGGGACGGTGGCCCGGGGATTCGCCGGCGTCAGTTGCGTGGAGACCGGCGGGCCCTTGGCAGGGGTGGGATGCGCCGGCCGGGGGATCATCGTGGCCCTGGAGAGGCTGCACAGGGATCAACTGGACGACTCGGTGGACCTGGTCCTCTACGACGTCCCGGGGGACGTGGTCTGCGGCGGCTTCGCCGCCCCCCTCCGGGAGGGTTACGCCGACGAGGTCTACATCGTCACCTCGGGGGAGTACCTCTCCCTGTACGCGGCGAACAACATCGCCCGGGGTCTGGAGAATTTGGAGGTGGGCCTGGGCGGCCTGATCTGCAACTCCAGGGAGGTGGAGGGGGAGAGAGGGAAGGTGGAGCGTTTCGCCCGCCGCCTCGGCACGCGCCTGGTGGGCCTGGTCCCCCGGGACCCCATCGTGAGGGAGAGCGAGAACCACGGCCGCACGGTGGTGGAGCACGCCCCTGGCTCCGCCCAGGCGGAGGTGTACCGGATGCTGGCCTCTACCCTCCTTGAGGAAACACCCTCCGAGACCCCCCGGCCCCTGGATCCGGAGGGGATCAGGGAGCTGGTGCGGGGATGATACCCAGGATGGTCATCGCCGGCACCGGGTCCGGGGTGGGGAAGACCTCGGTGACGGTGGGGCTGATGTCCCTGCTCTCCAGGAAGCTCAGGGTGCAGGGGTTCAAGGTGGGGCCGGACTTCATCGATCCCATGTTCCACCGGGCGGCCACCGGCCGCCCCTCCAGGAACCTGGACTCCTTCCTGATGGACCGCTCCACCATCGAGAACCTCTTCGGATGGTCCACAGGGGACGCGGACCTGGCCATCGTGGAGGGCGTGCGCGGGCTGTACGAGGGGCTCACCGCCACCGGCGACCGGGGGAGCACGGCGGAGATCGCCCGCATTCTGGGAGCTCCGGTGATCCTGGTGGTGAACGCCAGGAGCCTGGGGAAGAGCGCCGCCGCCCAGGTGCTGGGCTATCGGATGCTGGACCCCAGGGTCAGGGTGGAGGGAGTGGTCCTGAACCAGGTCACCGGGGAGAGGCACCGGCAGAAGGCGACCGAGGCGGTGGAGCGGCTGACCGGGACCAGTGTGGTGGGGTGCATCGAGCGGTCGCCCGAGAGCATGCCGGAGAGGCACCTCGGCCTGGTGACGGCGGAGGAGCACCACCTCCCCTCCCTGCTGGGTAGGCTGGAGGTGATGGTGGCCGACCTTGACCTGGACGCGCTTCTCGAGATCGCCCGCCGGGGAGGGGAGGGGCGCTTCCCCGAGGGGTGTCCCTTTCCCCCGGGAGGGGGCGGGGTCACCGTGGCCGTTCCCAGGGACCGGGCTTTCTCCTTCTACTACCAAGAGAATTTGGAGTCGATGGAGGCCGCCGGCTGCGAGATCATCGAGTTCTCCCCCCTGGAGGGGGATCCCCTGCCAGAGGCGGACTCCTACTACCTGGGCGGGGGCTACCCGGAGGTGCACGCCTCCCAGCTGTCCGAGAACCGGGACTTCCTGGAGGGCCTGAAGAACGCCTCCGAGGAGGGCAGGCTGGTCTACGGGGAGTGCGGGGGCATGCTGGCCATGTGCCGCTCGATCGATAACGGGGAGGGGAGCTACTCCCTGTCCGGCATCTTCCCCTACCGGGCCCAGCTCACTGAGGGAAGGCAGGCCCTCTCCTACGTGAGGGCGAGGGGCACGCGGGACAACTTCCTCTTCCCCGATAGGGAGGTGAGGGGTCACGAGTTCCACTACACCAGGCTCCTGCCTTCCCCGGAGGGGGGATTCGCCTTCCACGTGGACAGGGGGAAGGGGATCGACGGCCGCCATGATGGGATCATGGTGAGGAGGACGGTGGGCACCTACATGCACCAGCACGCCCTCTCCAACCGGGAGTGGGGCAGGGCCTGGGCCCGCTGCGTTGACAACCCTCCCGCCTGAGATTCGATGCACGTCCAACCCTGTTCGGGGTTTGAACCATAAAGCGGTTCTACAACCCCCTCCTACAATTACCAAGTGATAATATGAAAAGGCTGATGATGATCGGTGCGTTGACCCTGTCCGCCCTGATGGTGATGTCGGGGCTCGCCGTGGCCCAAGGTCCCGACGACAACATGGGACAGGAGGCCGGACCCCCGGACACGGATTTCACCCCGGGGGACCAGGACCTGAACAACAGCGAGATAGCTGAGCGGATGAGGCAGATGGCCCAGGAAGGGATGGCCCACAACATGTTCGGACCCATGGACGCATCCAACGGGACGGTGGGCGGACACTTCGTTCAATTCCAGCATGACCAGGAGAACGGTGAGCTGATCAACTACTCGGTGTTGGCCGGTGAAGAGTATCTGCAGCTGTTCGATTCCGTGCTGGTGGAAGGATTCCAGCCGGAGAACGACAGCATGCAGGGCTCCATCATGACCCAGAGCAACGACTCGGTGAAGATGATAGTGCACAACAACCCCACCTGCATGATCCACCTGGGCGGCAACAATACCACGGTCAGCTTCCAGCTCTCCAACGGAACCTCGGCAGAGGAGGTGGAGATGGAAGGAGACCTTGACCGGTCCTTCAAGATCACCAACCAGGAGGTCGCCGGGTTCATCGGCGTGGGCAACGGTTCCATGGCCCTCGACGAGGGCAACCATACCCTGAACGTGACCATCAAGGAGGGTCAGGCGTTCTTCCGCATGACCCCATCCTTCGCCCCATCCGGTCCGAGCGAGGATCAGCAGCGGATCGAGGACGCCCTCTCACAGGGGAGGGTGGCCGCCGAGATGTCGGTGATGGTCCGCGACGGTGACTCCATGGGCATAGGCCAGCACTTCCAGGATGAGTACAGGATGAATCTGGTCTCCGCCGAGCCGGACAACGTCTCCACCGAGATCTCCTCCGAGAAGCCGGAGGGGAAGATGGCCATCATCAAGTTCGACCCGGAGACCCTGAACGCCTCCAAGGGTCTGGAACTGAAGATGGACGGCAGTGAGGTCGCCGAGGCCGAGTCCCTGGACGAGGTGCTCTCGGCCACCGGCTCACAGACCGAGGACGCCAGGTACTTCCTGGTGGATGGTGAGGAGAACCACCAGGTGGCGGTGTACGTGCCCAACTTCTCCACCCACGCCCTGGACCTGACCACCGAGGCGGAGAGCGGGTCCGCCTTGGACGGGGACGGACTCCCCCTCCTCACCGTGGGCCTGATAGCGGCGGTGGCCCTGGTGGGCATCATCGCCGTGACAGTCTACCTGCGGCGGAAGTGAAACCCCGATCCACCTGCGTGATCGAAACCCCCTAAGCGGCCCTGGAGGCCTCCCGGCCTCCGGGACCTTTTTCTACCCTCTCTTTTACATCTGATCGGGTTTCGCCAGTACCACCTGGAATAGCTCCTTGGGGAGGGCACCCTCCTGGAAGCGGGAGATGGACTCGATCCGGTATCCCTCCGCCAGGTCCCGCACCTTCTCCTCGGAGAAGAAGTGGACCACGAAGCCGTTGTTCTCCCACATGTCCTCCCCCCTCCAGGTGCCCTGACCGCAGTGGGGGTCATGGACGTTCCTCACGGAGTAGATGTTCAGACCCCCGGGCTTGAGGGTCCGGAGGCACTCCTGGAAGATCAGCCGGAGCTCCTCCTCCCTCAGCTGCATGGTGAAGAACATGTGGGAGAAGCAGGAGTCCACCGATCCGTCCGGAAGGGGGAGACCCTCCCTCATGTCGTGGACCAGCAGGTGGAGGTATCCCTCCAGGTCGAGGGAGGCGGTCCTCTCCCTGAGGTGGCATAGGCCCGTCTCGGAGTAGTCGATGCCCACCACCTCCAGGCCGTTCCGCAGGAGGAGTAGGGTGTCCCTCCCCTGGCCGCATCCCAACTCCAGGATCCGGCGGTCCCCCCGATCCCGGAAGATCCTGAGGGCCTCCCTCCCTATCTGGCTGGGCTCGTTCCCGAAGCGCTCCGGCGAGCCCCGGTAGACCCTCTCCCAGTGATCCCGCTGGTCCTCCATGACCCATGGATGGGAGCGGTGTAATGAAAACCTTTCGTCCGCGGACCGATAATCCTTATACCCCTGGCATCGATTTTACCTCCATGTACTGTCCCCGATGCGGCACCGGGAACCGCGAGGGCGCGGCCTACTGCACCTCCTGCGGGGCGCCCCTCCCGGGCGGGTCCGAGGATCGTGTGGAGGGCGGAGGGAGGGTGGGCGACACCCTGGATCGTGAGCCGGGACGCCTGAACAGGCCGACCGGCCCGCCCACCACCTTCGGCTGGGTGGGCCCCCTGCTCTGGAGCGTCATCGCCATGCTGGTGGTGCTGGTCCTGGCCGGCGTCCTGGCGGTCCTGGGGGACCGGTCCCCCGTCCTGGCGGAGCTGGGCGACTTCCTGCTCAGGAACACCTGGCTGATCTTCGGGTTCCTGCTCCTCTCCTCCTACGCCTCCTTCCTGTCCAAGAGATACCAGGGACGGTTTCGCTACTTCCAGCCGGTCTTCACCGCCGTGACCCTGCTGTTCGCCCTGTGGATAGCGGTGGAGATCCTGTTCATCGTAGCCGGACAGCTGGGATCCGCCGGTCTGGAGGAGGCGGCCGGGGTGATCGAGACCTTCATGGCGGTGGTCTTCCTGGCCGTGCTGGTGCTGGGGTACGTAACCCTGGCCCTCTCCCTGACCAGGGAGGTGCCCGTGTTCGCGGGGGAGCCGGTCGTTTCTCCCGGGGCACCGTCCCAGCGCCCCCTGTACCGTTCCGGGCCGGACAGGATCATAGGAGGGGTGTGCGCCGGCCTGGGAAGGCACTTCGGCGTGGATCCCTGGCTCTTCCGCGTGGTGTTCATCGTCGCCCTGTTCGCCTCCTTCGGCGCGGCCGTGTTGGTATACGTCCTTCTCTGGTTCTTCCTGCCCAAGGAGCCCGGGTGGTGAGAGGGTGAGATCGGAGGATGATCCGGTGGACGACCTGGACGGCAGGATCCGCTCGGACCGCCAGGTCCTCCGGATCTTCACCGCACTGGCCCTCTCGCTCACCTTCTTCCTGGGCGCGTTCGGGCTGCTCCGTCCGGTCCACGGGGTCACCCAGCTTCTGATCGACGAGCTCTCCCTGGTCCTGTCCGGCCTGATCCTCTCCCTCCTCATCACCGGCGCGCTGGTCTTTTTTCGACACCATCGGGCCCGGATCGTCCCCAACCGCAGGGTCGCCCGCTGGTTCCTGTTCCTTTCCATTATCCTGGGCGGTGTGCTCACCCTCCTCCCGGCGTTGGAGCGGTGGTACCCGGGCCTGCCCCCCGGACGGACGCCTTGGGTCTGGCGGGCACCTTCGTCGCCGGTACCCTGGGGGTGATGCTCACCCTCCTGATCTTCATGATGCTGGGCTTCGGCCTGATGGGGGTCTTGGCCGCCCTGCAGAGGAGGATCGCACCCCGCTTGCTCCTGCGCATCAGGGAGATGGGGCAGGGGGAACGGGACTGGGGGGACCTGGTCATCTCCTGGACATTCTCCATCCCACCCTACCTGGACCCCTCCACCCTCACCGTGGAGTAGGTGAGGGTGAGCGCCACCTTTCCCAGGGGCCGCTTCCTGCGGGCGGTGGTGTGGGAGCTCTTCTTCGCCCTACTCCTGGCGAGCTTCATATCGCTCAACCCGCTGCTCATGGAGCTGCTCGACCTCGACCAGCTGTTCGTGCTGCTCTCCACCACCTCCTACTTCGTGCCCATGCTCATCATCCCCTGGTTCATCTACCTGGGCATGAGGGCCCGCATCCAGGGCGTGATAAGGGACTTCCACCTCTACGACGGGGTGAGGTCGAGGCTTTTCCAGACGGTGGGGGCGATCGGTACCGCCCTGGTGTTCGTGCGGCCGGCCCTGGAGGAGGTGAACGCGGTGGACCTGGCCTTCAGGTTCGCCGGCTTCTTCATCACCTTCCTGGTCATCTCCATCATGTTCACCTTCATCTACTTCAACTACTTCGACGACGAGCTGGCCGCGGATGTCCGCGAGGGGTACCGCCGGCTGGTGGAGGGGATGCGGATCCCGCAGGAGACCCGCGGTGGAAGGACAGGACTAAAATAATCATGGTGAGTTGGGTGTGAGGAACTCACATGTCAGATATCGCCGTCAGAGATTTCAGGACCGATGACGCCCAGGAGGTGGCCGAGATCATGTGCCAGGACCTCCAGCGGAAGTTCGAGATGCTGCGCGACGAGGTGCCCCCGGAGGACCTCCCCTGCATGGTGGCCGAGTCGGAGATGCTGAAGGAGAGCGAGGTACCTGGATACCTGGTAGCCGAGAGGGAGGGGAGAGTGGTGGGCTTCCTCTTCCTGAAGTGGAGGGGGCAGGAGCGACCCGCCAAGGGGGACGGGCTCTCCTACCGGGGATGGAAGCTCCGCTTCGGGCTCTCCCTGCTCACCGACAGCCCCAAGGAAGGGGAGTGCTTCATCGAGCACCTGGGCGCCGAGGACCTGGAACGGGTGGGGCCGGGGCTGATAGACCGGGGGAAGGAAGAGGCCTCCCGGAGGGGACTGGACTCCCTGGTCGTGCATTTGGCCCCGCACCACCAGGCGGAGATCGACTTCTTCGGGTCGCAGGGCTTCCGAGAGGTTGGCCGCCTGGACAGCCCGCTGGCCCAGCGCACCATCGGGGTGGGGGAGTGGATCCGCCTCTCCCTCCCCCTCTGATTCTCATCCGTGATTCTTGCACCCAATAGTGTTAAGTCCCGGAAGGGTATGGAAGGGGACCGAGGAGTCGGGATGCCGGAAGAGGATTCGAGCGAGGAGGAGCCCCTGGTGGTGGAGAGGATAGAGATCAAGCGCAGGGGCATTCCGGTGAGGCGCGTCCACGTGATGGGCAGGTACGAGGAGAACCGCTGACTCAGTGCCTGGAGTGCAGGTAGATGTTCACCCGGGAAGCGCAAGCGCTGCCCTGCTCCAGGCATCCCCGGACGTCGCTGGGGGAGACCAGCGACCCGGCCAGGAAGACCCCGGGCGATTCGGTGGACAGCGAGTCCTTGAAGTGGCCGTGCTCCCCCGGCAGGCCGTCCTCCCTGATGGACACCTCCAGCCGTTCCAGTAGTTTCCTGGTCCCCTCCTCCATTCTCAGGCCCACCTGGAGGACCACCAGGTCCGACTCCAGCTCGTACAGCTCCTTCAGCAGGGTGTTCTCTCCGCTGACCATCAGGCGCCCGGAGGAGCTGGTGACCATGGAGGGCTGGCCCCGGATGAACCTCACCCCTGCCTCCTTGGCCCGCCGGTACATCTCCTCCCACCCCTTGCCGTGGGTGCGGACGTCGATGTACAGCACGCGGACCTCCACATCCGGGTACCTCTCCTTGATCAGGAGGGCGTTCTTGATGGCCCCGGCGCAGCAGACCGCGCTGCAGTAGGGCACCCCGCGCTTCCGGGACCTCGAGCCCACGCATTGGACGAAGGTCACCGACCGGACCTCTCCCTGGAGGCCCTCCTCCATCAGACGCTCCAGCTCCAGGGAGGTGATCACCCCGGGGAGGCGGTGCCCGAACTCGGGGACGGTCCCGGGGTCCACCGTCTCCAGCCCGGTGGCCAGGACCATGGCGCCCACCGACAGCTCGGAGGGCAGGCCGTCCGATCCGCAGCTCCCGCAATCGTCCCTCTCCTCCTGATGGGAGATCAGCCTGACCCGGAAGCCGTCCTCCTCCGCCTCCAGAGATCCCAGTTCCGCCCCCAGATGGGTTACGATCCTCTGGTCGGCGTGCACCCTGGCGGCCAGTCTGTCCGCCAGTTCCTCGGCCGGCTCCATGGTGGGGAAGAGCAGATGGATCTCCCTCAGCCGTCCCCCCAGACGGTCCTCCCTCTCCACCAGATGAACCACGTTGCCGTGTTCTGCCAGATCCAGGGCGGTCCGCATCCCCGCGGGCCCGCCCCCCAGCACCAGTACCGGCCGGTCATCGAAGTAACGCTCGCTCAATGGGCCACCCACTGGGCTATCGAGGGGGAGATATTTAATGTTCCGTCCCCCTAGGAACAACTTAATTATACCAATTCATGTCTTTGACAGGAAAAAGAGGGGTTCGATGCTGGAGATAAGGGACCTGACCGTGGAGGTTCAGGGAGAGACCGTCCTCAGGGACATCAACATGACCATCATGTCGGGGTACACCGCCGTGCTGTTCGGGCCGAACGGGTCCGGCAAGTCCACCCTGCTGCTGTCGATAATGGGGTTCAGCAACTACGACATCGTGGAGGGGGAGATCCTCTTCAACGGGACGGACATCACCCACATGCCCATCAACGAGAGGGCCAGCCGGGGCATCGGCATGATGCTCCAAAGGCCCCCGAACATCACCGGGATCAAGCTGGGCGACCTGGTCAGGGTGGCCGGGGGCGATGGGGAGGACCCGAGTAAGATGGCCGAGCCCCTGGACATGGAGCGCTTCCTGGATCGGGACGTGAACGTGGGATTCTCCGGCGGGGAGCTGAAGCGCTCGGAGCTCCTCCAGCTGAAGGCCCAGAACCCCTGCCTTCTCCTGCTCGACGAGCCGGAGTCCGGGGTGGACCTGGAGTCGATCAAGAGGGTGGGCAGGACCATCCGGGAGCTGCTGGACAAGGACGTGGATTGCCCTGGAATGAGGAGGGACGAGGAGAAGTCGGCCCTGGTCATCACCCACACCGGGGACATCCTGGACTACCTGGACGCCGACCGGGCCTACGTGATGTGCAACGGCACCATCACCTGCACCGGCAACCCGCAGGAGCTGCTCCGGGAGATCAGCACCAGGGGATACGAGGAGTGCATACGATGCAGGCTTCAAAGGAGTTGACCAGAAGGGCCAAGGAGGCACTGAAGAAGGAGTCCGCCTACGGGGAGGACATCGATCTGGGGGAGTACGAGGACGCCCCCAAGGACACGGAGGAGAGGGGGTCCCTGGAGGAGTTCGAGGAGGACGTCCAGGAGTCGATGTTCAACGTGGGCGTGGTGCCGGACGCCAAGGACCGCTCCGGCTCCTTCCTGATGATGGACAACGCCGCCGTGCACACCTCCCTGGTCGGCCCCGGGGTGGAGATGAAGTCCCTCTCCAAGGCCCTGGAGGAGCACGAATGGCTGGACGAGTACTCCTGGAACCTGGTGCCGGTGGACAAGGACAAGTACACGGCCAAGAGCTACCTGGAGGGGGCGGACGGCTACTTCATCCGCGCCCTGCCCGGTCAGAAGGTGAAGCTGCCGGTGCAGACCTGCCTGATGATGAAGAAGGACAACGCCTCCCAGTACGTCCACAACGTCATCATCGTGGAGGAGGGGGCCTCCCTGGACGTGGTGACCGGATGCACCACCGGCAAGGGGATAGAGAGGGCCATACACCTGGGCATCTCCGAGATCTACGTGAAGGAGGGCGGCTCGCTCACCTTCTCCATGATCCACAACTGGGCCGAGCAGATCGGCGTCCGGCCCAGGACGGTGATCAAGGTGGAGAAGGACGGCTCCTTCGTGAACAACTACGTGGTCCTGCGGCCGGTCAGGAGCGTGCAGAGCTACCCCACCGCCCGGCTGGACGGCGAGGGGGCCTCGGCCAGGTTCAACTCGGTGGCCATCTCCCACCCCGGGAGCAGCCTGGACCTGGGTTCCAGGGTGGTGCTTAACGCCCCGGACACCGGGGCGGAGATCATCTCCAGGACCATCACCACCGGCGGAAAGGTCGTAGCCCGCGGTCACCTGGTGGGGAACGCCAGGGACATCAAGGCCCACCTGGAGTGCAAGGGCCTGATCCTGCACGAGGACGGCACACAGGTGGCCATCCCCGAGCTGGAGGCCAACGTGCCGGAGGTGGACATGACCCACGAGGCCGCGGTGGGGAAGATCGCCCAGGATCAGGTGGAGTACCTGATGTCCCGCGGCCTGAGCGAGGAGCAGGCGGTGGGCATGATCGTCCGCGGCTTCCTGGAGGGCGGGATCAAGGGTCTGCCCCAGAACCTGAAGGACGAGATCGAGAAGGCGGTGTCCCAGGCCGACATCGGGGCCATGTGACCGGTGCGTGATACGGCATCGACACCGCCCTCCGGAAGTTGACCCGACCTGAGGTCGAGGCGTTGCCCACGCCAGGTTCGGGAACGATAATTTCTTAGTCTGACTCCCGATAGGAGGTCCGGTTCTGGGATGACTGACTCCAATAGGTCGTTCATGGGGGCCCTGATCATCTTCCTGAAGGGGCTCTTCATGGGCAGCGCCGACATCGTACCGGGGGTGTCCGGGGGCACCATCGCCCTCATCACCGGGATCTACGAGCGTTTGGTGCTTGCCATCAGGTCGATCGACCCCTGGGTCGTCCCACTGTTCCTCCGGGGGCTGATCCGCCGGGAGTCGATGGAGGAGGCCAGGACGCAGCTCGGGAGAATGGACCTCCGATTCCTCCTGGTCCTGGTGATGGGTGTCGGCGCCGCCTTCCTGCTGCTGGCCAACCTGATGAGCGCCCTGCTGGACGATTACACGGGACCCACCTACGGCTTCTTCTTCGGGCTCATACTTGCCTCGGCCTTCTTCGTCTACTACCTGCACCGGGAGGCGTTCCGCCCTCTGGACGCCGTGCCGCTGGTCGCCGGCATACTCTCCGGCCTGGCGATAGTCGGGCTAAGCACGGTCAACGCCGACCACTCCCTTCCCATAATCTTCCTGGCCGGCACGGTCACCCTGTGCGCCATGATCCTCCCGGGGATATCCGGGGCGTTCATCCTGCTCATACTGGGACAGTACGAGTACATGCTGGGCATCATGAGGGACCTGACCCACCTGGACCTCTCCGGCATATGGGTCGCCCTGACCTACATCGTGGGCGGGATAGTGGGCCTCCTGCTCTTCTCCCGGGTGCTCTCCTTCCTCCTCCGCAGGTACCACGGGGCCACCCTGATGTTCGTGGTGGGCCTGATGGTGGGCGCCCTCAGGGACCCCATCGAGAGGGTGGGGGAGGCGGCCGCCGATCCATTGGCCGTGGTGGCCTCCGCCCTCGTAGGCGTGCTGCTGGTGACGCTGATCTCCTACTTCGGATACCTGAGGCCGAACTCGGCGGGATCCGATCGATAGACCTCCGTTCCGTTCATTGGAGGGTTCGGAGGAAGTGGGAAAAATGTGGTCGCCCCCGGGGGAAGGGGGCGACCACGGGGGGTGGGAGGGGTTGCCTGAGGGGTTACGGTGGGGGGAATACAAATATGGAGGAGATGAGCCACCGCCTCAGGCAATTCTTCCCTAGAAATGGTCTATTATATAAAACTTGTTCATATCCCGATCCACTAAAGGAACAGCTGGGAGAGGGACATGGCCCCGCCCGCGACCACCATGACCATCACGGTCCCCCTCTGGGCCAGTGGGATCTCGTCCCGGGAGATCCATCGGCAGCACTTCCACGCCAGGGGGGCGCCCGCCAGCCCCGCCAGCAGTGAGGGCGGTGCCGCTCCCACCGCCACCGAGGCCGGGAGGGGGAGAAAGGCGGCGAGCATGAATCCCCTGAACAGGGGGCCGGCATTCTCACCGCCCAGCCGCACCACCAGATGCCACTTTCCGGCCAGTCGGTCCGCCAGGGCGTCCGGGATCTCGTTCACCAGTATGACCCCGGCCACCAGGAAGCCCATCGGGACGCCCATGACCACCGCCTCCAGGCTCACCACGGCGGTCTGGGCACAGTAGGCGGTGCCCACTGCCAAGGGGCCGAAGGCGAACCAGACGGCAACCTCGCCCAGCCCCCTCCCGGCCAGGTTCCCGGAGGGGTGGGTGTACAGGTAGCCGATGGCGCCCCCGGCCAGGAATAGGGGCAGGACGATCCAGCCCACCAGGAGAGATAGGAGCACGGCGGAGGCACCTCCCACCGAGTACAGGGCGATGGCGAGCCGCTTCACCTCCTCCTGGCTAAGCTCACCGCTCAGGAGGAAGGGCGAGCCGCCGTTAAGGGGGCCCCTGTTCCGGTTCACCCGATCGGTCCCGGAGCGGTAGTCGAACAGGTCGTTCACCACGTTGCTGCCGCCGTGGATCATCACCGTTCCCAGCAGGCAGAGGAGAAGGGGCAGGGCCCTGATACCGCCCACCCCTGGATGGGCTATAGCCGTTCCCAGCAGGGTGGGCAGAATGACGGCCACGAAGAAAGGGGCCCTCAGCTCCCTCAGGTAGACCAACCTGATCTGTTCGACCTCCGGGAACATGATTACGCCTCCCCCATAAATCGATTACCCGGGGCGGGTGGCCCGGAAGATCACCGTTCCCCCGGCGGTGTAGGGGGGACCGGGATCCACGCACTGCAGGAGGCGTGATCCTCGTCCCCCTCGGTGGTCAGTCCCAGCTCCACCGGGCACCACCTCCTCTGCAGGACCAAGTAGTGCAGTATGGTGGAGAGGGCGTGCGCGCAGAGCGCGTCCGTCCCCTCCAGGTCGATCCTCGGATCGTCCAGGGGGCCCTTGTCCCCTCGCGGTGGACCCGGCAGCGGCCCCTAATCTCGCGCACGACGAGCTCCAACATGGTATCACATCCTGCCGCTACATCCATCCGCTCTCCTGCACCAGGTCCACTATCCTCTCCGAGGCCCGCCCGTCGCCGAAGGGGTTCTCCCAACTCCCCCCGCGCATCATCCCCACCGCCGCCTCCAGGATGCGGTCGGGATCGGCACCGGCCAGGCGGTTCGCCCCCACCTCGACGGTCTCGGGCCTCTCGGTGTTCTCCCTCAGGGTGACGCACGGCACCCCCAGGATGCAGGCCTCCTCCTGAACGCCCCCGGAATCTGTGAGTATCAGGGAGGCCGAGTCCATCAGCCGCAGGAAGTCCAGGTATCCCTGGGGGTCCACCACCCTGACGCCCTCTGTGGGGAGGCCATGGGCGGAGATCTGCTTCCTGGTCCGCGGATGCGCGGCCAAGAGGACCGGGAGGGAGGTCTCCCTCCCCACCCGCCTCAGGCCCTCCAGGATGCCCTTCAGCCTGTGCGCGTGATCCACGTTCTCCTGCCTGTGGGCGGTGGCCAGCAAGTAATTCTTTGGCTCGAGTCCCCATCTCGCCAGGACATCGCTCTTCCGGGCAAGGAGCGAGTGTCGCCGCACCGCGTCCACCACCGTGTTCCCGGTCACGCCCACACCCTGGACGATGCCCTCCCGTGCAAGGTTTCGTTTCGCCCCCTCGGTGGGGGCGAATAGCAGGGAGGAGAGGTGATCGGCCAGGACCCGGTTCACCTCCTCCGGCATGTTGCGGTCGAACGACCTCAGGCCGGCCTCCACGTGGCCCACCGGCACATGCAGCTTCGCGGCGGCCAGGGCACCGGCCAGCACGGTGTTGGTGTCCCCCTGCACCAGGACCATGTCGGGGCGGTCCTCCACCAGGACGCGTTCGATGTCCATCAGCATCCTCCCGGTCTGCTCCCCCTGGGAGCCGGACCTGACATCGAGGTTGCGAGAGGGCCTCGGCAGCTCCAGCTCGTCGAAGAACAGCCTGTCCATCCGGTAGGAGTAGTGCTGCCCGGTGTGCAGCAGGGAGTAGTCCAGGCCCCTGGACCCGCACTCCCTGATCACCGGGGACATCTTGATGATCTCCGGTCTGGTCCCAAGAACGATGGATATCAGCCTCTCACCCAAATGAGGAAGGGGCCCGCGGATGAAATAGGTTTCCTGGACCATCCACGCTCCCAAAGCAAATAAGGGGGTGGCCGCCCTCCGATCCCCGATGCCGGAGCTGGTGAGCGTCATCGTACCCACTCACGGGAGGGGGAGGGACCTGGCCAGGGCCCTCCAGTCCGCGCCGAGCCAGACCCATCCCTACATAGAGATCCTGGTGGTCAACGATCACCCCCCCGGACCGGGAGAGCGTGGACCCCTCTACTCCAACCTGGACGATCGCATCCGAATACTGCACAACCCCAGGAACATGGGGCCCCCGCCTCCCGGAACAGGGGCATGGAGGAGTCCACCGGGGAGCTCGTCGCCCTCCTGGATGACGATGACTGGTGGAGGGCGGACAAGATCGCCAAGCAGGTATCCCTGCTCAGGGCCGATCCCCCGGGGGATTCGTCGGCTGCGGCTACTTCGACGAGTGGCTGGGGAGGAAAGGGTTCCCCAACAGGAGGGCGAAGGTGGACCGCGACCTCCTGGTCTCCTTCTCCAACGTGGAGACATCCACCGTCCTCTTCCGCCGGTCGGTGGTGGAGAAGGTGGGAGGGATAGACGTTTCCCTCCCCAGCGAGCAGAACCACGATCTCTTCTACCGGATGTCCAAGGTCGCCCCCTTCGACTTCGTCCCCGAATCGTTGGTGGTGAAGACCGCCCCCGGGACCAGATCTCCAGGAGGCCCGTGAAGAAGAAGGTGGGTCACACCAGATACCACTTCAAGCATCTGGGCGACATCGCCGCCCTGGGCCCGGGGAGGACCCTGACCGTACTCCTCAAGTTCATAACCACCATGGGCCTATTCCTGTCATTCTACGGGGACGAGAAGAGGGTGGACCGGGTGTACGAGAGCATGTACCTCAGGTTGTTCCCCTGAGGGCGAACCCCCGGTTTTATCTATGGGGAGGGAGTAATGGACCGGGAGCATGAGAGGCGAACCTTCTTTCCAGACGGTCCTGGAGGAGTACCTGGACATCGAGGTGATGCACCCCGGGGGACTGGACATCACCAGGGAGCTGGCCAGGATGTGCGACGTCGGCCCGAGCAAGAGGGTCCTGGACAACTCCGCCGGTACAGGGGAGAGCGCCATCCACCTGGCCGAGACCTTCGGGTGCGAGGTGGTGGGCGTGGAGCTCTCCCGGGACCTGGTGGAGAGGGCCAAGCGGAAGCTGGAGGGGCGTGATCTGCCTGTGGAGTTCAGGGAGGGGAGCGCCCACCGGCTGCCCTTCGAGGAGGGGAGCTTCGACATCGTCCTCTCCGAGTTCTCCCTCTCCCTGATGGACAAGGAGAAGGCCATAAGGGAGATGAAGCGCGTGCTGAGAAGGGGGGGCATGCTGGGCCTCCACGACGTCTGCTGGAAGAAGGAGGCGCCGCGGTGGGCGAGGGAGGAGCTCATGCGGGTGGAGTCCGCCAGGCCGGAGACCGCCCAGGGCTGGGAGGAGATGGTGAAGGCGGAGGGCCTGAAGGAGGTCAGGACGGTGGACAGGCCGAACCTGATCTCCAAGTGGATCCGGAAGCTGTTCAAGGACCTGGGGGTGATCGGCCAGCTGGATCTGGTCTCCAAGATCAGGAGGCGGTGGAACATCAGGGCTTACCTGGCCATACGCCGGTCCAGGAGGATCTACAAGCGGTGGATGGACTACCAGGTGGTGGTGGGGAAGAAGGAATGAGCTATCAGCGCTGATAAAAACGCTGAATCGTATAAATCGTTGGTCTCCCCTTACCTTCAAGGAATACCATGATCCGCCTCCTGGCAGTGGACGACGAGCCCGAATTTCTTGAGCTGACCAAGGTCTACATGGAGGAGATGGGGGATTTCGAGGTGGACACCGCCTCGTCGGTGAGGGAGGCCTGGGAGAGGCTGTCCCAGGAAAGGTACGAAGTTGTGGTCTCCGACTATCAGATGGAAGGGGAGAACGGGATCGAGTTCCTGGAGGCCCTCAGGAAGGAGGGGGTCGAACTCCCGTTCATACTGTTCACCGGCAAGGGCAGGGAGGAGGTGGCCATACGCGCCCTGAACGCGGGGGCGGACTTCTACCTGGAGAAGGGAGGCGATCCCCGCACCCAGTACACCGAGCTATGCAGCATGGTGTCCCACGCCGTGTCCATGAGGCGGGCGGAGAGGGCCATGGAGGAGAACTCGGTGTGGTTCCAAGCCCTGATCGAGAACTCCTCGGACGTCGTGGTGGTGATGGACCGGGAGGGGAACATTGACTACGCCAGCCCCTCGGTGAGGACGGTTCTCCACCTGGAAGGTGAGGAGCTGCTGGGCACCGGCTACATGGAGCGCATCCCGGAGGGGGACAAGGAGGTCATCAGGGAGGGGCTGGCCATGCTGGCGAGGGGTGAGGACCCACCTGACCCAGAGTTCTCCTTCCTCGATGGGAGGGGGCAATGGATCATCCTAGAGGCCAGGGCCAGGACCTTTCCCTTGGAGAGCATGGAGGGGAAGATCATCGTGAACGCCCGGGACGTCACCTCCCGCAGGAGGGCCGAGAGGGAGAGGGTCAGGGCACTGAGGGCCATGGAGTCCTCGGTGGACGGGATGGCCATCATGGACGACCGGGGGCACATCATCCACTGCAACGAGGCCCTGGCCTCCCTGTACGGCTGGGACAGGGAGGACCTCATCGGAGTCGGCTGGAGGCGGCTGTACACCCCGGAGGAGGTGGAGAGGCTGAAGGAAGAGGGGGTCCCCGTGCTGAGGAAGGAGGGGCACTGGAGGGGGGAGGCGGTCGGCAGGAGAAGGGACGGGAGCACCTTCCCCCAGGAGGTCACCTTCACCGAGACCGAGGACGGCTTGGTGTGCGTGATCAGGGACATGTCCGAATGGAAAAATGGCAGAAGGAGGCTGGTGCGGCTCAACCGCATGCTGAGGACCATCCGGGAGATCAACCAGTTCATCGCCCGGGAGGACGACCGGGAGCGCCTGATCCGAGGGGTCACCTCCATCGTGGCCCGGGAGAAGGATCCCCATCGGGCGGCATGGATCGGCCTGATCGACGCCGACGGGAGAATGGAGTTTGTGGCCGGGACGGGGGTGGACCTGGAGAAACTGGATCCCCTGGACCGGGCACCCCGGTGCTTCTCCCTGGTGCTCGAGGAACAGAGCCCCTACCTGATCGGAGATTTCTCGGAACCGGGTTCCCCTTGCCTGGACTGCCCCCTGAGGGACTGCGGGGGGCAGGAGAAGGTCCTGGTCCGCCTGGAGAGGGGGAAGACCTTCGGTGTGATGGTCATCTCCTCGGATGCCGGCGTCTACTCCGAGCCGGAGGAGTTGGAGCTGATCGAGGAGATAGGGGGTGACCTGGGTCTGGCCCTGAGCGGCCTGGAGATGGGGGAGAAGAACCGGCGGGCGCACGAGTTCAACACCGCCCTGGTGGAGTCCATGAAAGACGGGGTGGCGGTACTCGACGGCCAGGGCGTGCACACCTTCGTCAACGAGTCCTTCCGCCGGATGACCGGTTTCGGGGAGGAGGAGCTCATCGGTCAAGGATTACCCCACCCCTACTGGCCGGAGGGGAGGGTCCAGGAGTACATGGACAGGATGAGGATTACGGAGGAGGGGTGGACCGAGGAGAGGAGGCTGGAGTTCTGCAGGAAGGACGGGACGGTCTTCCCGGTCCTGGTCAGCCCCGGGCTGATCAGAGATGACCGGGGGAGGATCGTCAGGCACTTCGCCACGGTGAAGGACCTCTCCCAACTGCAGGACGTGGAAGAGAGGTTCAGGACTGTCTTCGAGAGCGCCTCGGACGCCATCGTGATCCACGATCTCCAGGGCCGGATACTGGAGGCCAACCGCTCCGCCCAGGAGCTTCTCGGTTACTCCGGGGAGGAGATCCAGGGAATGAACATCGTGGACGTGAGACCGTCGGGGTTCGATGCCGGTATTGACGACCTTCTCGATGATCTAGACGGGAGCAGGGCGCCCCCGTTCGAGGGTGCTCTCATGACCAGGGAAGGCACCGAGATCCCGGTGGAGGTCAGCGGTAGCTATATATACCTTAACGGTCAACAGGCCGTGCTAGGCGTCGTCAGGGACATCTCGGAGAGGAAGCGGGTGGAGTATCTCATGGAGAGGCAGGCGGAGGAGCAGGAGATGCTCCTGGACAGCATCGACATCCAGATATGGTACCTCATCGACCCGGAGACCCACGGGATCGCCAACCTGCGAAGGGCGCAGTTCCTCGGCATGCCCAAGGGCGATATCCAAGGCACCAAGATATGGGAGATCGAGAGGCCAAAGGAGGAGATGATGGTCTGCCTGGAGGGGAACAGGAGGGCCTTCCAGGGGGAGAGGGTCTCCCAGGAGGAGCGGGTGACCGACTCCCTGGGCAACAAGAGGACCATGCTGGTCACCAAGATCCCCCAGACCGGGGAGGAGGGGGAGGTGGAGTACGTGGTATGCTCCGCCCAGGACATCACCGAGATGAAGGAGGCGGAGAGGGCCCTCTGGGTCTCCAAGGAGAAGTTGAACCTACTGGGAAGCATCACCCGGCACGACATCCTGAACCACCTCTCGGTGATCGTGGGGTACAAGGAGCTGATGGAGGGGAGGGTGGACGATCCCAAGCTCCGCCACTACTTGGCGAAGATGGACGAGTCCGCCTCCAGGATCAGGAGGCTTTTCGATTTTCAAAGGGATTACGAGATGCTGGGGGAGTCCAGGCCGGAGTGGATGCGCCTGGACGAGGTGGTGGCCGCCACCGCCTCCGAGATGGACCTCGGGGAGGTGGAGCTGGAGGTGGACCTGCGGGGCGTGGAGGTGTACGCCGATCCCATGATCAGCAAGGTGTTCTCCAACCTCATGGCGAACTCCCTGAAACATGGGGGGGAGGTGGAGCGGATAAGGATCTTTACCGAGGAGAGCGAGGAGTTCAGGATCGTCTACCAGGACGACGGGGTGGGCATCCCGGAGAAGGAGAAGGAGATCATATTCGAGCGGGGGCAGGGGAGGTACCTGGGCCACGGCCTGTTCCTGGTGAGGGAGGTGCTCTCCATGACCGGTATGGAGATCCGGGAGAACGGGACCGAGGGGGCCAGGTTCGAGATCGTCGTGCCCCCATCCATGGTAAAGAGGTGAGTCAGGCCACCCTGACGCTGTCGTACCTGGGATCCCTGATCCATGGGCGTTCCAGCTCCTCCGGGGACCAGGCTGAGCTTGTTACGCTCCTGAGGCTCCGGGCCGCCCGCTCCCTGGCCGCTTCCACCTCCCGGTCGCTGGGGGCCCTCCAGGGGGCGCCGGGCACCGGGATGTAGCCTATGACGTGGTAGGGTATGCGGTCGTCGATGTCGGCCAGGGAGTCGGCGATCCGACCGATGTCCTCCACGCCCACCAGCCCGGGGATGAGCACCGAGGAGGCGTCCATCATGATCCCCATATCGTACGCGGCCTGGAAGTTCTCCAGGATCATCTCGATCGGCACGCCCAGGTGGGTCCTGCAGACCTCATCGTCCAGCGACTTGATGGAGACGTTGGCCTCGTCCACTCCCGGGGGCGGAAGACCGGTACCGTTGGAGTGGCCGATCTTGACCACGACGTCCAGATCTCCCTTGATCCGGTCCACCAGCTCCGCCAGTCCAGGATAGGTGGTGGGCTCCCCTCCCAGGAGATGGACCCTCTTCAGGTCCAGAGAGTGCAGCGTCTCCATGATCCTGTCGATGTCCAGGAACTCCCTGGGCCTTTCCCGCCCGTTCAGCCGGTAGGAGCACCACCGGCAGTTCAGGTTGCAGCCGAAGTTGTGCAGGTTGGCCCTCCTGTAGCCCGAAGAATAGGTGATCTTATATATTGACATCTATCCTGACCTCCGAATAGCACTTTTCGAATGCAATAGTAACACGATTTTGCATATCGTAATATTCAAATTAACCCTCGGGTATAATAACATTTGGGCGTGACGCTCCCTCGAAAAGGTTAAGTCCACCAGGCTTCAATAGTCATATGGAGGAACGAGCATGGGCGTCTACGTGATCCTATCCAGGCTGACCGACGAGGGAAGGAAGACCCTGAAGTCCAAACCTGACCGGCTGAGGGAAGTGAACGATGAGATAGAGAAGATGGGTGCGAAGGTCATCCAGCAGTACGCCCTGCTGGGGGAGTACGACTTCTTGAACATCCTGGAGGCACCGGACGAGTACACCGTGTCCAAGGTCATGGTGGAGCTGGGTGCCCGCGGAACCCTGGAGACCACCACCTTCACCGCCATGCCGATCAACGACTTCCTGAACAGGCTGAAGTCCTGATCGGCGCAAACCCCTTTTCCTTTTCCCGTTGATAAACGGAGGGAAAGACTTTTCCGGAAACTCCCCCCATGGAGCGGGCGAGCTGATGACTTGTCCAGGAGGGTACTTGCGCTCGCATTCGCGATCATCCTGACCGCGGGATACGTGTCGGTCCTGCCGTCCCAGGTGGCGGCCGGCCCCTCGGCGGCGGTGGGGTCTATAGAGGAGAGTGGCGACCTCGAAGACGGCCACCTGATCAACGGGCACGGCACCGGGCTGATCCCCTCTGAAAGGACCTTGGAGGAGCGGGAGGTCTCGTTGGCCGCCGGGGAGTCCGAGATGCCCTCCTCGGTCGATTTATCGGAGGAGGAGCACTTCCCGCCGGTGGGTGACCAGGGCAACCAGGGGTCCTGTGCCGCCTGGGCCCTCGGTTACTACGCCCAGGGCTACCTGGAGGCCAAGGACCGTGGATGGGACGCCTCCGAGGGCCGACCGGAGCACCTGCTCAGCCCCGCCTGGGCCTACAACATGGCAAACCGTGGCGTCGACAATGGTTCCACCCTGGAGGGTGTGGGGAAGGTGATCGTGGACTGGGGCATCCCCTCCATGGCCGCCATGCCCTACGACCAGGACGATCACACCTCCTGGGGCGATCAGGGGGCGTTCAGGGAGGCGCCCATGCACCGGGCCGATGACGTTCACGAGATAGCGTTCGACTCGCAGGTGGTGTCAAGCATAAAGGATCTGGTGTCCGACGGGGTCCCGGTGACCTTCGGCATCGACGCCAACCAGTACCCGAACGACTTCGATGACGGGAACTACATCCTTTCCTCGGAGGAGTACCAGTCCGACGAGGTGAACCACGCCCAGACCATCGTGGGATATGACGACGCGGTCACCGACGACGGGGAGGAGGGGGCGTTCAGGGTGGTCAACTCCTGGGGTACGGACTTCGCCGAGGACGGCTACTACTGGCTGACCTACGATGCACTGGAGGGGATCGGGGAGAACTCCATGCCCACCTACATCGAGGATCGCCCCGACTACGATCCGGAGATGCTCTCGGTGTGGCACTTCGACGATCCCCCCACCAGGGATGTGGACATCGAGGCAGGGGTGGGGGACCCGACGGCACCGGAGGATACCAGGGAGCCGTTCTACGTCCGCTCCGAGTACGACGAGCTGAGGCTCCCCACGTTCATGTGCCTGGACGTCACCTCCTTCGCCGACGATCACCAGGCGGGGGAGGAGGACTTCTTCCTGACCGTGGACAATGCCAGTGACCCGAGGACCCTCTCCTCCTTCAGGATGGAGGCTTACGAGGGCTACGCCCCCGGAGAGGCCGACCGAGGCTCCATCCAGTCGCCGGATGTGCCGGAGGAGGTCCCGGCCACGGTTTCCACCGAGCTGGGCCTGCACGACCCCATCACCCTGGAGGAGGGGTTGGACCGGGAGGTCTCCCTCCGATCGCAGGGTCAGGCGGAATGGCTGGGCACCAGGGACCACTCCGTCCGCGGCGGGGACTCGGTGAGGAGCGGTGACGTGGGCGACTCGGGCAGCAGCGGCCTCTCCCTCCAGGTGGAGGGTCCCGCCTCCCTCTCCTTCAGCTGGAAGGTCTCCAGCCAGGAGGACGCCGACCTGCTCAGGCTGCGGGTGGACGGATCACTCCAGGCCAGCATCTCAGGGAAGGTGGACTGGAAGAGGGAGAGCGTGGATCTGGGTCCGGGCGGCCACGAGATCGAGTGGGTCTACGAGAAGGACGGCTCGATCAGCGGTGGTGCGGACTGCGGATGGGTGGACGCCCTGTCCGCCAACAGCGTGACCGTGGTGGAGGAGGGTTTCGAGGAGGGCTTCCCCGATGACCTCGAGGCGATGGACGAGGACGACGGGTCCGGGGAGGACTACTGGGGGGTCTCCACCGCCAGGAGCCACACCGGCGACGCCTCCCTGTGGTGCGCCCAGGAGGGGACCAGCAGCGTGAACGGGGAGCCCAACGAGGAGAACGGCTACTACGACCAGGAGATGAACGCCAGCCTGTACCTTTCCATCGATCTGGAGGGGTACGACTCGGCGGGCCTCTCCTTCCTGCACTGGACCGAGACCGGCCAGGGGGACTCCCTCTCCCTATGGATCAATGACGGTGATTGGGACCGGGCCTGGGTGGGGGAGAACACCGATGGCTGGGAGACCGTCAACCTCTCCGTGCCCACCTCGGCCACCGAGCTGCGCTGGGTCTTCGAGAGCGACCAGGGGGTGGAGGAGCACGAGGGCTCTTACCTCGACGATCTGATGCTCACCGGAAAGGACAC
>JBKHFJ010000016.1:0-43298 GCA_046540255.1 Methanomassiliicoccales archaeon
ATCAGAGGAGTGGCACTACTGGTACTCGGCCTGGTGGGGATCGGGGGCCTGTGGATCCTCCTCATCGGGGGCTACATGATCGGCATGATGAACGTGGGTGCCGATCCCGCCCACATATTCCCCGGGGCCTTAATACTCATCATCATCCTGGTGGCGGTGACCATAGCCCTGCTGATATGGCAGGCCTACGACGCCTACGCGCTGGCCAAGAGCTACAACGAGCACATCGACCGGTACGGCACCGCTCCCTGGTGATCCCCGCTCGGTTCCCCGACTAATTCATGGCTCGTCAGGTCGATCCATTGCCCTTGACAGGAGCTCCACGATGTCCAGCACCTCCATGTCGGACACGGACTGGAGATTGAGCTTGCAGAAGGGGCAGGCGGAGACCACAGCGTCCACCCCCATCTCCTCGGCTGACCTCATGCGCTCCCGGCCCATCTCCTCCGACTTCTCCCGATTCCAGGACCTCAGACCTCCGCCGCCCCCGCAGCACCGGCTGTTCTCCCGGTTCTCCTGGAACTCCACCAGCTCCACCCCGGGGATGGCCTCGATCACCTTCCGGGGCTCATCGTAGATCCCGAACTCCCGGCCCAGGTGGCAGGGGTCGTGGTACGCCACCTTCATGTTCAGCTCCTTCATGGGCAGGCGGTGCACCTCCCGGGCCAGGATCTCCACCACGTGCTCCACATCCACCCCTTGGTAGTCACCCGCCAGGGCTGCGTGGCACCCGGCGCAGGAGACGGTGACCTTGCCCTTGAGCAGTCGGAGGTTCCTCTCCTTGACGTCCCCGGCATCGTAGCCGGCCCTCATCAGCGGGGAACCGCAGCACACCAGTCCCTCCGGCACGGTGTAGGCGATGCCCAGAGCCTCCAGTATCTCCCTGGTGGCGTCGTACATCGACTCCATCCGGTAGACGGAGGTGCACCCCGGGAAGTAGACCAGGTCCGCCCCCTCGTGGACGTCCGAGTAGCCCTCCTCCTCGCCGAACGGGTTGCCGGTGGAGGAGACCCTCTCCCTCATGATCCGGTGCTTCTCCGGGTTCATCCCCCTCTCCACCAGGTGGGAACGAAGGTCCTCGATCAGGTGGGGGGTGTCGTGGGAGCTCTCGCAGATCGAGGTGCAGTGGAAGCAGGTGGAGCAGGAGAACAGCGTGTCCCTGAGCTCCTCGTCCATGTGCTTCTCTGGGTTCCCCTCCTCCACCGGGCTCACCGGCCCGGAGCGGGCCCCGGTGGATCGGTACCTCTCCATGGACATCTCTCCCAGGGAATGCAGCCCCGCCGCGAGGGCCAAAAGCTCCGAGAGGTCGAGTATGTTCGGTCCCTCTCTACTCCTCCCACCATCGCCGTGCTCGTGGTACAGGCAGTCCAGGTGCATGGCGCATTTCGGGCAGGAGACCACCAGGTAGTCCGCCCCGGAGGACTCGAACTCCTCCATCTTCCTCTCCCTCTGCTCCTTGGAGAGGGAGTTGCAGTTCATCCAGGCGGAGACTCCGCAGCACCTGGCCTCCTCCCGGTTCCTCTCGAACTCCACCAGCTCGGCCACCGAGCCTATCAACTCCCTGGGCTCCTCGTACACGCCGGAGTGGCGGCCGAGTCGGCAGGGGTCATGGTACATCACCTTGAGGCCAGTGTCCCCCAGATCCAGATCGTCCTTCCTCTGGACCAGGAACTCGGAGAGGTGGACCGCCGGAAGGCCATGGATGTCCCGGAGCATGTGCCTGCACTCGGCGCACGGGGTGACGATCAGGGTGGCGTCCCCCACCTCTTCCTTCAGGCGGTTACCCATCGACTCCGCCTGATCCAGCTGGCCGGCGTAGTACTGGTCGTGCCCGCAGCACATGGTGAGCATCCTGGGTTTGACCCCGGCGAGGTTCATCAGCTTCAGGGCCGCCTGACCGATGTTGGAGTACTTCCTCTCCCTGGCCATGGCCGAGTAGTCCCCGTAGGGGCTCTCGCCGACCATCTTGAACGCCGAGTCGAACATGGGGCCGCAGCCGGGGAAGAACACGATGTCCGAACCCTCGTCGGTCTCCCCCTCCTCATACTCCCAGGAGCCGGGGCGGACCATGGGGCCCAGGGTGAGGAACATGGAACCGTGGCTGCCCCTCTCTCCCTCCAGGTACCTGTGGAGGGTAACCACCCTCTCCAGGTCCACCCCTGCGGGACAGGAGTCACTGCACAGCCTGCAGTTGGTGCACTGGGCCACCTCGCTCCCGATCCTCTCCTTCATGTCAACCTCACCACGAAGTCCTCCACGCTGCGAAGCCACTTGCCCGCGTCGGAGGAGGACATGTTGTACATCTCCACCCGATCCCCACCGATCCCCATCAGGTCCAACATCTCCCGGATCTTCTCCACCTTCTCCCTGGCGGCCAGGTTCCCGTCCACGTAGTGACAGTCACCCTCCATGCAGCCGGCCACCATGACCCCCTGGGCGCCGTGGGCAAACGCCGTCAGCAAATGATTCATGTTCACCCTCCCGGTGCAGGGCGTCCTTATGATCTTGACCCTGGAGGAGTACTGACGCTTGGACAGGCCGGCCAGGTCCGCCGCGTTGTAGGAGCAGTGCTGGCAGCAGAGGGCGATCACCGAGTTCGGGTCCTGGGACAAAATACCCTTTATCTGGGCCTCGATCTGCCGGTCCGTCAGCCCCCTCAGGTTCATGGCGTTGGTGGGACACATGGCGGCGCACTTCCCGCAGGCCTTGCAGGAGACGTCCTCCACCCTCAGCTCCTCCCCTTCCCAATGGACCGCGTCGTACTGACAGGCGTCGGAGCAGACCTCGCATCGTATGCACACCGAGGGATCGATCTCCCCGGTGACCAGGTCCACCTCCATCTCGTCGTCCCTCAGGAAGGTGGAGGCCCGACCGGCGGCCGCGTTGGCCTCGGCTATGCACTCCTGGATGGGCTTGGGCCCGGAGCACGCCCCGGCTATGTACACCCCCTGGATAGGGGTGTCCACCGGCTCGATCTTGGGGTGCAGGGGATTGATGAACCGGTCCTCGCCCATCTTCACGCCCAGCAGGGGCGCCATCTCCTCGGTGCCCTGGGAAGGGCACATGGATACCGAGAGGACCACCAGGTCCGACTCGATCCCCCGGATCTCCTGGGCCAGGGTGTCCTCCACCCGGACGATGTTGTTCTCCCCGTTGTCCAAGACCTCCGCCGCGCCTCCGCGGATGAAGTTCACCCCCATCTCCCTGACCGTCTTGTAGTACTCCTCGTACCATCGACCCGCCGCCCTGAGATCCATGTAGCAGATGTTCACCTCCATCTCCGGGTAATGCTGCTTGATCAGCCTGGCCTGCTTCATGGCGTACATGCAGCAGATCTTGGAGCAGTAGGGACTGTACCGTAGATCCCTGGATCCCACGCACTGCAGGAAGGTGATGTTCCTGGGCCTCCGCCCGTCGGAGGGGCGGCGGAGCTCCCCCCCAGTGGGTCCGGAGGCGTTCAGCAGCCTCTCCAGCTGCAGGCCGGTTAGCACGTCGGGGTGCTCCAGGTTGAACTCGGTCCTGGCCATGTCCCTCAGCTGGTATCCGGTGGCCACGATGATCGCCCCCACGGTCACCTCCTCCACCCACTCCTCCTGATCGTCCACCACCGCATCGGCCGGGCAGGCGGCCATGCATCCCTGGCATTCTGGCATCTTGCCGTTCAACCGGAGACAGTGCTCCGGATCCCTGGTACGGGTGGAGGGGACCCCCTGTGGATAGGGCATGTACACCGCCCCCCTGGACCCCAGGCCGTGGTCGAACTCGCTGGGTACCCTCACCGGGCAGGGGCTGACGATGGAGATGGCCCCCTGGGGGCACTTCTCCACGCACTCGAAGCAGCCCACGCACTTCCTGGTATCGTACACCGGGACCTCCTCCCCCTTGGTCATGGCCCCCCATCCTGCCTTCTGACAGACCTTGGCGCAGGCGCCACAGTTGTTGCACTTCTCCCTGTCCACCTCGATCCGGTCCACCAGCCGGTAACCTCCCGGGACCACCAGGTCCTGGTAGGCCGAATCGGAACAGGCCCCGCAGCCGTTGCACTTGGTCTCGTCTATGAACCTGGGCTTCCTTCTCACCCTGACATGGTACTCCCCCGGTCTGCCGGCCACCTCCTGCACCTCGGAGTAGGCCATGATGTGTATGCCCTTCCTGCTGGCCACGTCGCTCAGCTTGGGGGAGATGGTGCACATGGAACAGTCGTCGGTGGGGAAGGTCTTGTCCAGCTTTACCATGTTCCCCCCGATAGAGGGCTCCTTCTCCACCAAATAGACCTGGTGACCCCGGGACTCCAGCTCCAGGGAGGCCTGCATCCCGGCTATCCCCCCGCCTATCACCATGACCGCCGTGTTCACCGGCACGGTGGTGGTGCCTATGGGTCCCAGCAGCCTGGCCTTCTCCACCCCGCCACCGATGAGGGAGAGCGCCTTGGAGGTGGCCTCCTCCCCCTTGTGCACCCAAGAGCACTGCTCCCGGATGTTCACGAACTCCCAGAGGAAGGGGTTGATCCTCTCCCCGATGCAGTCCTTGAACACCTGGTAGTGATGCCCGGGGCTGCAGGCGGCCACCACCACCCTGTCCAGCGACTCCCGGTCGATGGTCTCCTTGATCTTCATCTGCCCCGCCTCGGAGCACAGGAACAGCTCGTCGTCCACGTACACATCGGGCCAGGTGGACACCTCTCCCTTCAGACGGTCGATGTCCACCTCCCCGCCGATGTTGTTCCCGCAGTGACAGATGAATACCCCTATGCGCGTGGGAAGACCTCCTATATGTCGATGTCCAGCGATCTGGCGATCGCCCTCTCTCCCCGGTAATCAGGGAGTACCATGGGCGACCTCCTCTGACCGGTGAGGCCGGCCTCCTCCAGCATCCCCTGGTACTTTTCAAGATGGTCCAGGGTGAGCCTGCCCTCCCCCGCCTTCATGGCGTGCCTGGCCGCCGATATGCCCGCCCTGCGACCGAAGACGTTGTAGTCCAACAGGCTGTTGCCCATCAGGCGGTTCTTCCCGTGCACGCCGCCGGTCACCTCACCGCCGGCGAACAGGCCTTCAACTCCGGTAAAGCCGTGCACGTCGATCTCCACCCCGCCGTTCTGGTAGTGCAGGGTGGGGAAGACCAGGATGGGGTCCTGGGCCATGTCTATGCCGAACTGGTTCTCCATACGCCACATGGCCACCAGCTCCTTCCTGATCGTCCCTTGCCCGTGGATCTCCTCGATCATGGGGGAGTCCAGCCACACACCGGTCATCCCGGTGGGGGTCTCCACCCCCAGGCCCTTCCGGCACTCCTGGATGAGGCAGGCGCTCTCCACGTCCCTCGGCTCCAGCGGGTAGACGAACGCCTCACCCTCGGCATTCACCGGCATGGCCCCCATCCCCCTCACCTTCTCGGTGATCAGCTGACCCAGGATGGGCTCCGGGTAGGCCGCCCCGGTGGGGTGGTACTGGGCGGAGTCCATGTCCCTCAGGCGGGCCCCCGCCCGGTAGGCCAGGACTAGCCCGTCGGCCGTCGCCCCGTAGTGGTTGGTGGTGGGATAGCTCTGTATGTGCAGCCTGCCGTATCCCCCTGTGGTGAGCACCACGGACTTGGCCCGGACCACCGAGTACTCCCTGGTCTCCAGGTCCATGAGGACCGCTCCGGTCACTCTGGATCCGTCGGTGAGCAGCTCGATGGCGGGGGAGAACTCCAGGACCGGGATTCCGAGATTCCTGACCTCGTCCCGGATCACCCGCATGATCTCCATGCCGGTGTAATCCTTGGCGCTGTGCAGCCTGGCCCGGCAGGTGCCTCCGCCCGGCCTCTCCACGAAGTGCCCGTCCTCCTCCCGATCGTACATGACGCCCATGGAACGGTGCCAGTCGATTATCCTGGGGGCGTCCATGACCAAGGCGGAGACCAGCTCGGGTCTGTTGGCGAAGTGGCCCCCTCCGATCGCGTCAAGGAAGTGCAGGGTGGGATCGTCGTCCCTGCCATCGGCGGCCTGTATGCCCCCTTGGGCCATCATGCTGTTGGCGTCCCCGTGCCTGAGCTTGGTGGCCATCAAGATGTTCTCCGGGAGAACGCCCTCCTGGCAGGCGGAGAGAGCCGCCACCGTCCCGGCGCCTCCCCCGCCGATGATCAGCACCTCCACGTCGTGGTCCACCTGCCCCAGGTCCACCTCCCCGGGCCCGATGAGGGGGAGGGCCTCGATCAGGTCGGCGGTCTCGTGGTGCACCACCTCTCCCCGGGATGCCCCCACTTTCAGGGCCCGCTTGCCCCCTTCCCTGTAGTCCGGGTGGTAGGTGTTCAGCACCTCCTCCCTCTCCTCCGCACTCATCGGGTCCAGGCGGAGGGAGAGCCTCTCCTCCCTGGTCGCCTCCACCTTGTCTATCGACCTGCGCATGTGTTCCGGGTAGCCGTCCATTCGATCACTCCGAGACCTTGATCTCCCTGCCGTAGTACCTCTCCTTCAGCTCCTCCGGGTCCAGGGAGGCAAGCTCCTCCACCTCCTCCCGGTACCCGCCCTCATCCAGCTCCCCGATCCTCTCCTCCAGGGGGCGGGACCTAGGGGACAGGTACCTGCCGTACAGGCGGCGGGCCAACTGGGCGACATGGTAGTGCTTGATCTCCGCCGGGCACCTGGCGGCGCACAGCCCGCACTGCAGGCAGTTGAAGGAGAGCTCGGCCGCCCTGGCCACATCTCCCCTCTTCACCGCCTGGATGAAATCCATCACCTGGATGTCCTGAGGGCAGGCCTTGGTGCAGGTGTTGCAGGCCACGCACCTCATCACCTCGGGGTACTGGGCGATCAGCGCGTTCGGGCCGGCGTCAAGCTCCTCGATGTCGTACCTGGACTTTGTGGCGGGCACGAAGGGCAGCTGGGTGAGGTACATGCCGTCCTCGGCCTCGGTCTGGCAGGCCAGGGCGGTGTTCAGCCGATATTCGCCCTCCTTCCGGAAGATGGTGGCGCAGGCCCCGCAGAAGCCGGCCCGGCAGCCGCAGCCTCGGACCAGCCGGTACCCGGCGAACTCCATGGCCTTCATGATGGTCAGCCCCTGGGGGACCCGATGCTCCCTTCCCATGATGTACACTCTGATATCGCTCATACGATCATCCCATCAGCCCCCTCTCCCGCAGCAGCGGGCGGGGGTCCACCCTGTGTCGATCGAACCCGCACTCCTCCTCCCTGCCCATGGCCAACGCCAGCAGCTGGGTGAAGTAGAGTACGGGCATGCCCTCACTCTCCTGCCTCCGATCCAGGTTGAAGTAGCACAGGGGGCAGGAGAGCACCAGGGCGTCGGCCCCCCTCCCCCGGGCGCAGTCCACGATCTCGGCGACCCTCCTGGCCACGGCGTCCCTCTTGTCCACGGTGTGGTAGGAGCCGCAGCAGCGGGAGGCGAGGGGATTGGGAACAGGTTCGGCCCCCACCGCCCCCATCAGGTCAGAGAGCATGCTTGGACGCTCCACATGGTCGATAGCCACCTCCTCCGGGCGGAGCAGCAGGCAGCCGTAGTAGGGGGCCAACCTAAGACCTTCCAGGGGACGTGTGACCCGCGAGGAGATCTCCTCCAAGCCCACCTGGTCCATGAGGAAGGTGAGCAGATGGGTGACCTCCACCCCACCCTGGTAATCCGGCTCGTCGTCCATGAAGGCGTTCAGGGTGTCCAGCTTCTCCCTGTCACCGCCGATCAACCGGTTGGCCTGGGCCAGGGTGTTGTAGCACATGGCGCACATGGTGACCAGCCTGTCGGATCCGGCGGCCTCCACCCTGGCCAGGTTCCTGGCAGGGGACACCTGGTGGAAGAGGTCGTCGTCGCTCAGCCCGAAGACGGTGCCGCAGCAGGTCCAGCTCTCCATCTCCTCCAGACGATGGCCCAGCAGTTCCATGACGGCCTTGCCGCTGCTCTCCAGGTGCCTGGCGGTGGTCCTGTGCGTGCAGCCGGGGAAGTAGGTGAGGTTCATCCTGTCATCTTCCTGAAACAACCGATGAGGGCGATCTGGGGGAGCTCCTCCAGCTCCTCCGGGGGCAGGGAGGAGGGATCCACCCTGTCCCTCCCCGCCCTCAGCCTCATCTGCCTCAGGGCCTCCATGACCCTGGCTATGTCGATCTCGTTGGGGCACCTCGCGGTGCAGGAGAAGCAGGTGGCGCAGATCCAGGGGGTCTCCGACTCCAGTACGTCCTCCCGGTTATCCAGTATCCTCCGGAGTACCTCCCTTGGATAGAGGTCCATGAAGTCGGCCATCGGGCAGGAGGCCGAGCACTTCCCGCACTGGTAGCAGGAGCGCAGCTCCTCCCCGCTCAGCTCGGCGACCCTGTCCCTGAATTCCGCCTCATCCATGGTCATGCCCCGTCTCGGGTCGATATTCAACGGCTACTTCCAATTAAAGTTATTGTAACAACCGGAATAGTTTGTATCCCTTGGAAAGCGCGAGTTCGGAATCTGTAACCCTAAGGACGATTCTCATGTGCGGTGTATGAGATTGCGTCGTTCGGGCAGACCTGCTGACACCTCAGGCACATCAGGCACTCCCTCGAATCGATGGAGGCCACCCCTCCCTCGAGACTGATGGCGTGGTTCAGGCACTCCCGGTGGCAGAGACCGCATCCTTCGCACCTCTCCCGATCGACGTGCATGCGTACCCGGGGGCACCTGGCCACCAGGGCGAAGATGATCCCGAAGGGGCAGAGGTACCGATGAAAGAACCTCTCCTCGAAGAACAGGGTGATGATCACCCCGGCCACCATGATCACCAGGAGTATGGGGAAGGGCACCCGGAGCACCAGGACGGACACCAGTGCGGAGATGAATATGGCGATGCGCACTCCTCCCACTAGGTTGGGCCTCTCTATCCTGGGGGCGGGGCGCCTCTCGATCCCTAGACGTAGGTAGAGATGGTTGATCAGGCGGAAGACGGTGTGGGCCGGGCAGATCCAGCCGCAGTAGAACCGGCAGAGAGGTATGGACAACAGGAGGCCCAGGAAGAACAGAAGAAGCCACAACCAGGGAAGGGCCAGGAACAACACCAGGGCGTACAGACCAAGGAAGAAGGCCTGCACGAAGGGCCTCACATCGGCCGCCCTGGAGCCTCCGTGATCGGGTGATACCTCGTCCATACGGCACATTCGTAGTGCCCCGAATCGCAGCCACCCAGCAATAACCTTCCGTTCAGTCCACCATCGTCTCCAGGAAGTCCACCGCCCGGCCCATCGATTCCCTCCAGGTGGGGAGCTCCAGGTAGCGTTCGGAGGCCATTTTCCCCATCCCCTCCAGGCGATCGGGATGATCCATCAGGCGGCCGAGCACGTTGACCAGGCCCCGGGCGTCCCCCGGATCGACCAGGAATCCCTCCCTACCGTTGGTGATGATCTCCTTGGCACCCCCGGAGGAGGTGGCGATCACCGGCACTCCGTGGGCCAGGGCCTCCACGTACACGATCCCGTACCCCTCGTGGAAGGAGGGAACGGCCAGCAGGTGGCTCCCCCCGAGCAGGTGGGCGATCCCCTCCCGACCCATGGGCCCCAGCCACCTCACCCGGTCCTCGATGCCGTGCACCCTCTCCCTCTCCTTCACCCTCTCGGCGTACCCGGGATCAGACTGGGGGCCCACCACGTCCAAGGTGAAATCTCCCCCGACAAGCCCCAGGGCCTCCACCAGCACCTCCAGCCCTTTGTGTGGGGTCACGCTTCCCACGAACAGGAGGCGCATCGGCGGGGGAGAGGGACGATGTCCCTCCCCCACGGTCATGTGATCCTTCCCGGGGGGAGCGAGTACTCCCTTGGGCAGGTAAGGGAGAAGGTCGAGTACCGATTCCATGGTGGCCCTGCTGTTGAACACGAAACCGTCCACCGTGGCGAGGTAGTGGGACTCGAAGAAGCCGCACATGCCCCGCTCCCCCTCGGTCATGGCAACGGAGCGGGAGAGGTTGTGCACGATGGAGACTATGGGGAAGGAGGTCTCCGCCCTCAGCCGGTCGTTCAGGTGGAACAGGGAGGGGTGGTTCAGCTCATCCTCCAGCAGGAGGTCAACTTCCAGATCCCTCAGTCGGCGGTACATGGAGGGGGAGAGGTTATCCGCCAAATTGGCCAAGTAGTCCCTCCGTTCCTGAGAGATCACCTCCACGCGGTGACCGCGCTCCTTCATCTCTCTGACCAGCATCCGATCGTACAGGTAGCCCCCGGTGGCCTGGTCAAGGTCCCCGTAGATCACCAGGCCCGCTCTCAATCCCCGACCTTCCCCTGGTAGGCCGCATAGGCGAGGTCGGTCTCGTAGATCCTCACCTCCATCTCGGATATGGAAGAGGTGTCCATCGATGCCACCAGCCTCTCCCAGCACACCTTGGCGAAGTTCTCGATGGACGGATTCAGCCCCTGGAAGTCCGGATGCTCGTTGAGGGTGCTGTCCCCGTACCTCTCAGTCAGCCCGTCCATGGCCCGGTCCATCTCGTCCAGGTCGACCAGGTAACCGTTCCGGTCCAGCTCCTCCCCGTACACGGTCACCTCCAACTTGTAGGGGTGGGAGTGCCACTCCGCTTCCCTCCCCACCGCGTTGGGCAGGTAGTGCTGGGCGACCAGTTCCTTCCTCAGCGATGTAGCGTACATGTCATTCCTCTTCATAGGTAAGGAGGACTTGAAGTACCTTACCTCTCTCCCCGTGGATCATCCGGTATGCCCGGGGCGCCTCCCCTATGGGCAGGCGGTGGGTGATCAGCCTGGAAGGGCGGACCTCCCTGATCCACCTCCAGGCCAGCTGGAAGCGACGCCTCTTGTCCCATCTCCCGGATAAGGAGGGGTCGACGGAGCTGACCTGGCTGCTCACCAGGCTGGGCCTGCGACGGTGGAACTCCCTTCCCAGATGGAGGGGCACTTTCTTCCTTCCGTACCAGGAGCCTATCACCACTCTCCCCCCGAACCCGGTCAAGCGGATGGCGTGATCCAGAGCCTGGGGGTTCCCGGAGACCTCGAAGACCAGATCGAACCCGTCCTCGTCCAGGTTGGAGAGCAATTCCCGCGTGGGGTGACAGGCGTCAAGGGTCCTCCGCGACCCCATCTCCCTGGACCACTCCCTCCTCATCTCCAGCGCTTCCAGGGTCACCAGGTTGGACAGGGGCATCTCCGCCAGCAGGCGGGTGGTGAGCAAGCCGATCACCCCCTGACCGAGGACCGCCACCTCCTCCCCCATTATCGGCCTCCCGTCCATTACCAGGGAGAGGGCGGTCTCCATGAAGGGCAGGAAGACCCCCTCCTCCGGGCCGATGCCCTCCGGCAGGGCTAGCAACTCCTCCGGACGGGCCAGGAAGTGGCTCTCGTGGGGGTGGAAGGAGAACACCCTACTGCCTTCCCATTCCGGGGAGACCCCCTCCCCCAGGTCGATCACCCGCCCCACGGCGGAGTAGCCGTACTTGAAGGGGTAACGGGAGTCCCCGGAGAGGGAGGGTATCTGGGGATCGAGGACGGTCCCACTGCCCACCAGGTCTCGGTAGAAGAGCATCTCGGTGCCCGCGCTGATGGCCGAGCATTCAGTCCTCACCATTACCTCCCCTCTCCCCGGGGAAGGGATCTCCTCCTCCCTCACCTCCACCTTAAGGGGCGAGGTGAAGTGGAGGGATCGCCGCCTCAGATGCTTACCCCCTCGATCGGGCTCGGCGCCTCCAGGCGACGGCGTGAAGCTTTTCCCATTATGGGTGAGAACGCATCCGAACTCCGATATAGATTGTGGCGACCGTGGGATCATCCCTCCGAGAGCACGCGGGATATCCGCCACGCGATCTCGCCGGAGCGGTCGTCCACCGGCACCACCCTCATCTCGTCGGGAGAGCTTGCCCCCAGGCCCAGCTCCACGGCCCTGGCTATCTGGTCCTGCCGGAAGACCCTTCTGGACTCGATCTCCTCGGTGGTGCCGTGCATCTTGAGGGCGGCCACCCCGGCCGCGTCCAGGGCCACCCGGTCCTTGGAGGCGAAGGTGAGGTCCGCCCTCCACACCTCCCCCCTCATCGGACCTCCCCGGGTGAAGGCCTCCACCCCGTCCATGATCACCATGTCCGGCCGGTAGGGGAGGTTCATCTCCGCGATCATGGCCCTCTGATGCCTGGAGGAGTGCAGCTCCCTCATGTTCTCCCGGTGCACCATGCCGGTAGACAGCTTCAGGGATATGGTGAAGTGCCCTCCGTATCTATGGGTCTTCAGGCAGCACAGGCAGATGACCACGTCCGCCTCCAGCACGGGCCTGGCGAACAGGAACCCGTTCCTCCAGTGTCCCCCGGGAGGAAGGAAGCGGAGGTACCTGGAGTGGGGCATCTCGTCGAACATCAAGCAGTCGAATCCCCTCTCCTCGGAGAGCTCCAGCACACCCTTCTCCCTGAACACCTCCCTGGTCTCGGTCGGTCCGCTCCTGTCTGCCACGGTGACGCCTGCGGGATCCCCTTCCATCACGGCCTCCACCACCGCCCTCAGGGTGTCCATGTGGGTGGAACCGGGGGCCGGGTCCGCCGTGTTGAAGTTGGGCTTGATGAGTACCTGACGACCTCTCACCTCCGGCATCTCGATATGGTGCACCACCTCCCTCGCCGCCGCCCTGCGATCACGATTTCGGGTGACTGCCACCTCGGAGAAGGAAGTCATCACCGCTCCCATTCCATCCCGCCACTTATATCTCTTGGGGCAATCCGGTTAAATAAAGCGAGATGCCAAATCAGGTTAGAGGGACGCTTGTGAAAGAGCTCGCCTACGAGGAGTGCAGGAACTTCTGCGACGACACCACATTCGACTGCCGGTCCACCGAGGAGCTGACCCCGCTGGACGAGATCATCGGCCAGGACCGGGCGGTCCGGGCCCTGCAGTTCGGCCTGAGGGTGGAAAGGAAGGGATTCAACGTCTACGCGGCCGGCATGCCCGGGACAGGTAGGAGGACGGCGATCGTGGACTTCATACGGGAGCTGTCCAAGGACATGCCGGTGGCCGACGACTGGTGCTACGTGAACAACTTCGAGGACTCCACCAGACCCAAGGCCCTGCGGCTGCCGGCCGGCAAGGGGAAGGGGTTCCGTGACCAGATGGACCAGTTCCTGGAGGACGCAAGGAACGCCCTGAGAGAGGCGTTCGAGGGTGAGGAATACTCCGACCAGCGGAACGAGACACTCCAGTCGATCGAGGAGAGGAGGAACCGGCTGACCCAGGAGATCAACCGGATCGCCAGCGATGCCGGGTTCCAGCTCCAGAGCTCCTCCATGGGACTGGTGCTGGTCCCCGTGGTGGAAGGTCAGCCCCTCTCCCAGCAGGAATTCGCCCAGCTGTCGGAGGACCACAGGAGAAGGATCCAGGAGAAGAGGCAGGAGATACAGTCCGAGATCCAGGGGAGGTTCAGGAAGCTGAGGGACCTGGAGAGGGAGGCCGGCGAGGAGATAAGGGAGCTGAACAGGAAGGTGGCCTCCTACGCCCTGGAGCCCTACCTGTCCTCCATGAAGGACCGTTTCAGCGAGAGCGAGGACGTGGTGAGCTTCCTGAGAGAGCTGGAGAAGGATATCCTGGACAACCTGCAGGCATTCATGGGGGAAATGCAAGCCCAAGGGCAGCAGCAGGCCCAAGGGCAGCAGCAGATGGCACAGCAGCAACTGCGGCAGGCCATGCAGAGCGATCCCATGGAAAAGTACAGGGTCAACCTGATCGTGGACAACTCCCAGACCGATGGCGCCCCGGTGGAGATCGAGTGGAACCCCTCCTACATCAGGCTCCTGGGGGCGATAGAGAAGGAGCCCCGCTTCGGGGCGCTGGTCACCAACTTCTCCCTGATCCGGGCAGGGGCGACCCACCGGGCCAACGGGGGATTCCTGGTGGTGCCGGTGGAGCGGCTGCTGATGGACCCCATCCTATGGGACAGCCTGAAGCAGGTCATATCCACCGGGCAACTGGAGATCGAGGAGCCGGCGGCCAAGATGGGATACATGGTGACCAAGACGCTGAGGCCGGAGCCTATCCCATTCGAGGCCAAGGTGGTGCTGATGGGCGATCCCGCCCTCTACAACCTGCTCTACTCCCGGGACAGGGACTTCCCCGAGCTGTTCAAGGTGAAGGCGGACTTCGACACCTCGATGGATAGGACGGATGAGAACATCAGGCAGTACGCATCCTTCATATGCACCCTGTGCAACCGGGAGGAACTGCTCCACCTGGACCCGGCGGCCATAGGTGCGGTGATCGAGCACTCCTCCCGCCTGGTGGAGGACAAGGAGAAGCTCTCCGCCAGGTTCTCGGAGATAGCCGACATCATCCGTGAGGCCAACTTCTACGCCGTGCAGGACGGTTCGGAGGTGGTGGGGAAGGAGCACATCGACAGGCAGCTTGAAGAGAGGGTCTACAGGTCCAACCTCATTCAGGAGAAGATCCAGGAGATGATCGAGAGGGGCTCCATCCTCATCGACACCGAGGGAGACAAGGTGGGCCAGGTCAACGGCCTGGCCGTCTACTCCTCCGGGGACTACGTCTTCGGCAAGCCCTCCAGGATCACCGCCTCCATCGGCGTGGGCCGGGAGGGCATAGTGGACATCGAGAGGGAGGCGGAGATGGGGGGTCCCACCCACACCAAGGGTGTGCTCATCCTGAGCGGCTTCCTTTCCCAGAGGTACGCCGGGGAGAACCCCCTCTCCCTCTCCGCCCGCCTGGTGTTCGAGCAGAGCTACAGCGGGGTGGATGGGGACAGCGCCTCCTCCACCGAGCTGTACGCCCTCCTCTCCGCCCTATCCGAGAGGCCTATAAGACAGGACCTGGCGGTGACCGGATCGGTCAACCAGAAGGGGGACGTGCAGGCGATAGGTGGGGTGAACCAGAAGATCGAGGGCTTTTTCGAGGTGTGCAGGGCCAAGGGGCTGACCGGGGACCAGGGGTGCGTGATACCGGGATCCAACGTCAAGAACCTCATGCTCAAGGAGGAGGTGATGAAGGCGATCAAGGAGGGGGAATTCCACATCTATCCTGTCGACACCATCGACGAGGGCATCTCCCTGCTGACCGGCGTGGAGGCGGGGGAGAGACGGGAGGACGGCACCTATCCAGAAGGCAGCATCAACCACCTGGTCCAGAGGCGCCTACGCCAGATGGCGGACCGGATAAGGGAGTTCAGGGACCCATATGCAGACTGACCCTTGGCGATCCAGGGAGGCTATGTGGAGGCGTTGGCCGGGGCATCATCGTTGAAGAACAGCGCGCCGATGCCCAAGCCTCCCAGGATGGCCGCGAATATCCAGAGGAAGAACTGCACGATTCCCGATGCCTCCATGACGAACAGGAGGAGGGCGGTCAGGAAGCAGGTGGCGGATATCGGGAGCCTGTAGTACCACTCCATTGCTCTCCCTGTACCGTTGCTAGGAACAATCGAACTTAAAGGTTTCGGGTCGCGGTCTCCCGGGATTCCAGCCGAGGTCATGGCCCTGCCAAACTTCATAACCCGGCTGATGCCTAGCCGGCGGCGATGGTCGTCGATGCGGAGAGGGGGTTCAACCTCGGATCGATCCTGACGATCACCTTCCTGGGACACATGATGGTGCACACCTACATGCTCACCTTTCCCATGATCATGACCTTCCTGGTGGAGGAGTTCGGGGCCAGCTATGTCATCCTGGGGATCATATACACCCTGTCCAACCTGGCCTTCGGCTTCGGGGCCATCGGTGCCGGCTACCTGGCCGACCGGGTCGGCTCCAAGAGGCTCATCGCCCTGTCCGCCGGGGGCATGGGGTTCTCCGCATTGCTGGCCGGCCTCACGGTGAATTTGGAGACCCTGACCCTGTCCCTGTTCCTGATGGGGGCCTTCGCCAGCCTGTACCATCCGGCCAGCTTCACCCTGATCTCCAAGGCCGCCCGGGAAAGGGGCAAGGCCTTCGGCATCCACGGCATCGGGGGAAGCGTGGGGCTGGCCCTGGCCCCCCTTATAGCGGTGCCGGTGGCCATGGAGTGGGGGTGGAGGGCCTCATTCCTGGCCCTGGCCCTCCCGGGGGTGCTGCTGGCCCTGTTTACCCTGAGCGCCAGTCTTGGTGAGCGCCTGGCCCCCGTCCCTTCCCCCCGGGGGACCATGCGGTCGATGCTGAGCCCGGCCCTTCTCCTGGCATTGATGATCTACGCCTGCTACGGCCTGGCCTACAGGGGCGTGATAGGTTTCCTCCCCTCCTTCCTCACCGCCGCCGGCGGCCTGGTGGTGGGCGGCATCTTCGGGAACACCATCACCTTGGCCTTCGGGGCCCCGGGGCAGGCGGCCGGGGGATTGCTGACCGACAGGATGGGGTCCAAGAGCTTCCTGATCATCGTGTTCAGCCTGCTCTCGGTATCCCTGATCATGATGGCCCTCTCCCCCTCCCTGCTGGCCTTCCTCTTCGCCTTCGCCGCCGGATTCCTCCTGTTCGCCAGTCAGCCGGCCACCGGGACCCTGCTGGCGGAGAGCTCCCCCCTGAACGTCCGGGGGGCGGCCTACGGCCTGGGTTTCATGGCCAACTTCGGGGTGGGGGCGTTCGGCGCCTCCATCGCGGGCCTGGTGGCCGACCGGCTCTCCCTGGAGATGGTGTTCCCCTTCATGACCATCTTCCTGGTTCTCGGGGTGATCCTCCTGATCTTCCGGCGCAAGGTGGTGCCCGAATCACGAGGGGAGTGAAAGGGCAACCTTTTTCATCGTTAGGCTCAAAATGATATCATTGGTGATACCATGCCCACGTTCAAGTGCAGGCACATCGGATACGAGTGCTCCTTCGAGGCCTCTGCCACCTCCGAGGACGAGCTGATGAAGAAGGTGGTCGAGAAGGAGCACGGCTACGAGGAGGTCCCTCCGGAACTGTACAACAAGATACGGAGAGGCATCAAGAAGGAGGAGTGACCCCCAAACCCATTACCGATGAGGCCCTCGGCCCCATCATAGGAATATCACCTTTTCTTCCATGGTCCCCGGGCTCAGCTCGGACCCCGGTTCGCACCTCAGCAGGAACGGCATGCCCCCGCAGGCGCTGGTGGAGCTCACCGTGATCACCTTCCCTCCGTGCTCAAGCACCGGACCCTTGCAGGCCTTCCTCGGCTCGTGGCTCCGGATCAGGTACCTCACTCCAAGTTCATCGAGCACGCGGTGGGTGGTATCCGGCCCGAACAGCGTCCCCACGCCCCTGGGATTGGGGGCGTCCCGACCCTCGTGGGGATCGCTCCACAGCACCGCCTCCTCGGTCCGGGGCCCGGGCTCGACCAGTCCCTCCAGTGTGAGGTCTGGGCAAATGCCGCCGTGCACCATCAGGGAGTGCCCGGGGAGGAGGGCGGCCAGGGAAAGCCTGTCCAGGAAACGCTGCTTCAGCAGGGGGAAGTAGTCCCTCCACCCCTCCGGCCTCTTCGCCTCCACCTCCCCCGGCAGGTCGGCCGGGACGAACATCGGCCTGCCCTCCCGGTAGTCCTCGTGGTTTCCCTTCAGGGCGATCACCCGGTCCCCATGGTCCTCCAGCAGCTCCTGCAGTCCCTCGATGATCTCCAGGCCATGGGGCCCCCGATCGGCGTAGTCGCCCAGGAACACCATCAGGTGATCCCCTTCCAGGAATAGGTCCACCGCCCTCTCGAACGAGTTCCAGTCGCCGTGCAGGTCCCCCACCACCAGCAGGTCCCCTTCGATATCCTTCACCCGTGCCAGCCTTCCGTGGACCTCGTACAGGCTCATGGCAATCCAATTTCTGTATACCCTACTAAAGCTGTCGCCGGCATCTATTTGTCGTGCGCCATCCTGCATTCAAACATGGCGGGATACGATCCCCTCGAGCTCTCCCAGAGGGTGGAAACGAAGGTTGCAAGGGGGTCCGATCGCAAATACTATCGATTTCGGCCGGCCAGGTTCTACGGCGGGGTGGCCACGGCCGACTGCGTGGGCTGCAACCTGATGTGCAGGTACTGCTGGAGCAAGAGTCCGAGGGAGAACCCCGGTGAGGTGGGCACCTTTCACACCCCGGAACAGGTGGCCGATCAACTCGTCAGGATCGCCGACAGGAAGGGGCTCTCCCAGGTCCGCGTATCCGGCAATGAACCCACCATCGGAGAGAAGCACCTCCTCTCGGTCCTCGACCTGCTGCGGAGAAGCGGGCTCCTGTTCATCCTGGAGACCAACGGGCTTCTGCTGGGCCATCGTCCCGACTATGTCCGGGCCCTGGATATGCCCGACCTGCACGTGCGCGTCTCCCTGAAGGGATGCCATCCGGAGCATTTCTTCAGGCTCACCGGGGCCATCCCGGAGGCCTTCAGACTGCAGCTCGACGCCCTGAAGAACCTGCTGGAGTCCGGGGTGAGCTGTCATCCGGCGGTGATCGCCGACCTGTCCACCCATGAGGACATCACCATCCTTAGAGAGACCTTGGCCGACATCGATCCCTCACTGGAGAGACGGCTAGAGCTGGAGGCCCTCATCAGGTTCCCCCATGTCCGGGCGAACCTCAGGAAGTGGGATCTCGACTGAGGGAAGAACGACCAGCGATCGATCCCAGGTTCTCGATCTCTATCGGCTCCGGCAAGTCCGCCAGGGGAAAGCCCAGCACCCTGGAGTAGAAGTATAGCTCCCCCTCCAGCGCCTCCCTGAGCGAGTCCTCCCTGGCGAATCGATGCCCCTCCCGGTTGAAGGTGACGTAACTGACCGGCACACCCTTGTCCCGAAGGGACCGGACCATGACCTCGGTCTGACTGGGATGCACGATCCTGTCGTCGAGCCCTTGGAAGAAGACGGTGGGGACGGAGAGCTCCTCCGCCCGATGCAGGGGGGACCTCTCCCGGTACAGGTCCGCCCTCTCCGGATAGGGTCCCACCAGCTCCTCCAGGTAGATGGAGGCCGAGGGGAGCGATCCCCTGGCCAGCGACTCCAGGTCGCTCACTCCATGATGGATCCCCCCGGCGTCGAACAGGTCGCCGAAGGTGAGGGCGGAGAGGGCGGTGTAGCCGGACACGCTCCTCCCCCGGATGATCAGCCTGTCCCGGTCGGCCATACCGCGGTCCACCATGGCCCTGGCCCCGTTCAGGCAGTCCAGGACGTCCACCAGGCCCCAGCTGCCCCTCAGCCTCATGCGGTAGTCCCTACCGTACCCGGTGCTCCCCCCGTAGTTGACGGTCAGCACGCCCATCCCCCGGCTGGTCCAATAGAGGATCTCCAGGTTCAGGGCGGTGGTCACCGCCGCCGTCGGCCCCCCGTGGGTCATGACCACCAGGGGGGGGTCCTCCCCATCGGGAGCGGCGAAATCGGGATTGCACGGGGCGTAGTAGAAGCCGTGGGCGTTGTCCTCCCCGGAGGGGAACTCCACCCGCCTGGGCAGTGAGATGTAGGAGTCATCCAGGCCCTGATTAGAGGAGCTCCTGAGCACCCTGCTCCCCTCCTCCAGGTCGTGCATGACCACCGACCTGTACCTGGTGGGGGAGCCACCGCGGAAGACCACGAAGTCTTCTCCCGTCACCAGGTAGGAGATGACCGTGAACTCGTCGTCCAGAATTGAGACCTCCCCCGTGCGGTCGATCGTCACCAGGCTCCATATCCCCCGGTCGCAACAGGCGGCCGCCACCCTGCCGTCCCTCAGGAAACCGTAGGTGGAGAAGTTGAACAGCCACTGGGCGGTGCCGAGGTCCGCCGCCATCTCCGTCAGGGGGGAGATCCCTTCCGGGGAGATGCCTCCATCCAGGCGGTACAGGTTCCACCATCCGTTCCGGTCGGAGATGAAGTGCAGCTTCCCCTCGACGGACCATTCCGGCTGGAAGATCGATTCCTCCCTTCCCCCGGCCACCTGGTGCGCCTCCTCGATCCCCTCACCCAGGGTCCCGGTCCACAGCTCCGTCCCTATCCAAGGAAGGGAGGGGCGGTCCCAGCTGAGCCAGGCCAGCCTCTTCCCCTCCGGATCGATGGAGGGGGAGGAGTAGAAGTCCCTGCCCTCCACCAGCCTGGTGGTCTCCCCCGATTCAAGGTCCACCCGGGCTATGGCGTTCCGGGTCCCCTCCTCCAGATGCTCCTCCACCACGCAGATGAGGGCGTTGGAGGACCTGTCCACCTGGAGATCCGCGTACCTCAGGGGGCCCTCGGGGGTGATCGGCACCGGGCTCTCGCCGGGACGGAAGGCGTACACGCACTGGTCCTGGAAGTTGACGAAGTATACCTTGCCCCCGTCGACGGCCACAGAACCGCCACCGTAGTCCCGGAAGCCGGTCCGGGCGCTGTAGGGCGGGGGAAGGATGCTCTCCACCCTACCGTCCGGGGTCCTCCTCATCAGGACGTTCCTGCGATCCTCGGAGGGTCTCTCCTCCAGCCAATAGACGTCCTGTCCATCGACGAGAATCTCTCCCAGGCCGGCGGCCCTTGCCGACACCATCTGGGCGGTGATGGGGGACATCCACGATCCGCAGGGGGCGGTCTCGGGGCTCATATCCCTCCCTCATCACGGTCCTCCGGGTTCTTGTTTTCCCCTCCAAAGGAAATATATGCGGTGAGGCATGTGGGATGGGCCAGATGAACGAGGACCTCGAGAGATGGTTCGGAGGGTTGGGGGAGGAGATGCTACGGAGGATCGGCCTGAGGGAGGGACAGACGGTCCTGGACTTCGGGTGCGGTACCGGGGACTTCTCCATAGCCGCCGCCCAGGTGGTTGGCCCCCGTGGAAGGGTCTACGCCCTGGACATGGATGAAAGGGACCTGGACAGGGCGATGGCACTGGCCGCGGAGAGGAACCTGGATCAGGTGGAGAGGATGGACTCCTCCGGGGCGCCCCCCATCCACCTGCCGGATGGATCCGTGGACGTGGTCATCGTCTACGACATCCTCCACTACTTCTACTTCCCGGAGGCGGAGCAGAGGGCCCCGCTCATCGAGGAGTTCTGGAGGATCGTCAGGGACGGGGGAACGCTGTCCCTCTACCCCAAGCACCTCCACTCCCACACCAGGCCCACCTACAGCCGGGTGATCAGCGAGCTGGAGCTCCATGGATTCCGTGTGAGGGACAAGGTGCGGGTCACCCTGCCCCATGAGAGCTCCCTGGAGGAGGGGCAGGTGATCAACTTCGGGAAGGGAGGGGAATGACGGCGCTGGGGGTGGACCTGGGGGCCTCCAAGACCATACTGGTGGTGGATGGAGATCGTGTGGAGACCGTGAGGGAGGACACCCCACGGGAGGGCATGGTGGAGTTCGTGGACGGACTGGTCTCCAGCGCGTGGAGTGAGGACATCGGGCGCATAGGGCTGAGCGTGGCCGGCACGGTGGACCGCCGGGAGGAGGAGATACTGTCCACGCCGAACCTCACCGGGCTGGCCGGGCTCCCCTTGAAGCGCCACCTGGAGGGGAGGGGAGTGCCGGTGGTCCTGGAGAACGACGGCAACTGCTTCACCTACGGCGAGTTCGTGAGGGGGGCCGGCAGGGACCGCTCCTCCGCCGTCGGCCTCACTTTGGGCACCGGCGTTGGTGCGGGTGCCGTCCTCGGAGGGGAGCCGCTCAGGGGGGCCTTCGGGTCCGGTTTCGAGGTGGGACACATGATCATCAGGGAGGGAGGGGCCCGGTGCAGTTGTGGCTCCAGGGGCTGCCTGGAGGCCTACGCGTCCAATCAGCTCTTCCTGCGGGAGGGGATCGATGCCAGGGAGGCCCAGCTACTGGCCGAGAAGGGGGATGGGGACAGCCTCCGACTCTACCGTGAACTGGGGAAGTGGCTGGGCATAGGGATCTCCAACCTGGTGAACCTACTGGACCCGGAGGTGGTCATACTGGGCGGGGGCCTCTCGGCCGCTTACCACCTGTTCATCGAGGAGGTGCGGTCGACGATCCAGTCCAACGTCCTCTCCCCCGCCTCCAGGGAGGGGGTGGAGGTGGTCCGGGCGGATCTAGGGGACCTGGCACCCGCCATAGGGGCCGCCCTTCTGCCAGCGAGGAGCGTGTAGGTCGCCGAGATACTCGAAAAGGTTTTCAATACATGAAGCCGATATGTGGCCAGGTCTCGGACCTAGAGATTGCGAGAAAAGGGTGGTTAGATCAGAGGGAAACAGAAGCTGGATGACAAGGACAGGCAGTTGCTCATAATACTGGCCAACAACCCGGAATGGACATACGAGCAGATCGCCAAGGAGATGGGGATGACCTCCCGGTCGGTCGGCTACCGCATAGAGCGCCTCAGGGAGATGAAGGTACTGCAGAAGGCCAATCTGATCTACTACGACCGGCTGGGGGACCTCATATACGCCGCCACCATCAAGTTCGACACCGGCACCTCCCACGACGAGCAGGAGAAGGCGCTGAACGAGGTGAAGGACCACGATGCCATCATCCAGGTTTTCACCGCCATCGGGGCCTTCTCCGCCATCATACTCTTCCACGCCGAGGATCCCAAGGAGGCGGAGAGGGTGGCCAGGGAGCTGGTCATCGCCAAGTCCTGCTTCTCCAGCTACGAGATAAGCCAGATCACGGACATCTTCAGCATCTACCGTCACTACATGTGAGCCAGGTCCATGGTCAAGATATTCTTCGAGCCGTCAGGGAAGTGGGTGGAGGTGCGCACCGGGGAGAGCCTGGCCGAGGCCGCCGACCTGGCCCGACTTCCCCTCGACTCTGTGTGCGGGTGCCGGGGCCTCTGCGGCAGATGCCGGGTGATCATCAAGCGGGGGAGGGCGCCCATCACCGAGGAGGACAGGGAGGCCCTCAGCCCCCGCGAGTTGGACCGGGGTATGAGGCTGGCCTGCCGCTTCGCCGTGCAGGAGGACCTGGTGGTGGAGATCCCCGGAGGTTACACCCGGGAGGGGCAGGTCATCCTGGAGGAGTCGGCCTTCGAGGTATCCCTGGACCCACAGGTGAAGGCCCTCCCCCTCTCGATCACCCCGCCCAGCCTGGATTATCCCCGGGGCGACCTGGAGAGGGTGTGTGACTTCCTGGGGGAGGAGCTGTGGGCATCGCCGGAGACCCTGTGGAACCTGCCCGATCCCCTGGAGGGGCAGGTGACCGCCGTGGTCAGGGACCACGAGCTGCTGGACCTGCTTTCCGGGGAGGAGAGAGCCTACGGGGCGGCGGTAGATATCGGGACCACCACGGTGGTGGCCTACCTCATGGACCTGCTGACGGGCGAGGAGCTGGCCGTCCGCTCGGTCATGAACCCGCAGATCAAGTACGGCGACGATGTCATCTCCCGCATCACCCACTCCATGGAGAGGGAGGAGGGGAGGGAGGAGCTGATGGGGCTGATCACCCGAAGCATCGGAGACCTGGTGAAGGAGTGCTGCCGATCCGCCTCCGTTTCCCCGGAGAGGGTTTACGAGGCGGTCATGGTGGGGAACACGGCCATGCACCACTTCCTCTGGGGCCTGGACCCCTCAAACCTGGCCCTGTGCCCGTATATCCCTGTCACCTCATCCACCCTGCAGGCGAGGTGGGGGAGGAAGTTGGGGATCAATCCCGGGGGATACGTCTTCACCCCTCCAAACCTGGCCGGCTTCGTGGGGGCGGACCACACCGCCGTGCTGCTCTCCTGCGCCCTGTGGGAGGAGGAAGCCCCCCATCTGGTCATCGACATCGGCACCAACGGGGAGATCTCGCTGGGCAGCTCGGAGGGCATCCACTCCTGCTCCTGCGCCGCGGGTCCCGCCTTCGAGGGTGGCAACCTGACCTCGGGGATGCGGGGGACGGCCGGGGCGGTGGATCACCTGCGGATCACCGAGGACATGGGGGTGAGGCTCTCCACCATCGGCGGGGGAAGGCCCAGGGGGATCTGCGGATCGGGGATCGTGGACGCCGTGTCCGAGCTGTTCAAGGCCGGCGTGCTGGACCCCTCCGGGCGCATCGCCGAGGAGCTGGAATGGGAGCGGATAAGGGTCTGCGATGGCCAGTCCCAGGTGGTGCTCGCCACCGAGCGGGAGAGCGATACCGGGGAACCGGTGGTGATCACCCAGGAGGACGTGGTCCAAGTCCTCTACGCCAAGGCGGCCATGTACGCCGGGGCCACCCTCCTCATGGACGCCATGGGCGTCTCCAGGAGGGATCTGGAGAGCATCCTGGTGGCCGGGGCATTCGGCAACTACATCTCCCCGGAGAGCGCCCGGGGCATCGGCATATTCCCCGAGGTAGATCTGGAGAGGGTGAGGGGCGTGGGCAACGCCGCCGGAGCGGGGGCCAAGATGATGCTGCTCAACCGGGAGGCCCGCCGGCGGGCCAGGGAGCTGGCCGACCGGGTGAACTACATCGAGCTGGCCGCCCACCCCGATTTCGAGGAGAAGTTCTACCAGGCGCTGTACCTTCCCCACTTCGAGGAGGACCTGTTCCCCGAGGTGATGGCCAGCAGACGCGGTAACGGACCCATCCCGCCCTGATGCGGTAAACGTGAAGGAAAACTAGATAGGAGTTCGGGCCCGTGGAAGCCGCGAGGGACATCATGAAGGGTTATGCTGGCAAGGTGCTTTGGGTAGATCTGACGAGTGGGAGGAACTGGACGGAACCGCTGGATCAGGAGGTGGCCAGGCGATTCATCGGGGGAAAGGGGCTGGGGGCCCACCTCCTGACCGAACGCCTGGATCCGGAGGTGGACCCCCTCTCCCCAGGGAACCTATTGGCGTTCTTCACCGGACCGCTGACGGGTACCAGGGCCCCCACCTCTAACCGGTTCGGGGCGTTCTTCAAGTCCCCCCAGACCGGGATCTGGGGCGAGTCCTACGCCGGGGGTCACCTGGCCCCGCACATCAAGAAGGCGGGGTACGACGGGATCGTCGTCACCGGTAAGGCGGAGGGACCGGTCTACCTCTCCATGGTGGACGATCGGGTGGAGATCAAGGACGCCTCCCACCTGTGGGGGAAGGACACCGTGGAGACGGAGGACACCGTCAAGGGGGAGATGGGCGAGAAGGCCCACGTGATGACCATCGGACCGGCCGGGGAGAACCTGGTCAAGTTCGCCTGTGTGTGCAACGACCACTACCGCCAGCTGGGCAGGGCCGGGGGCGGTGCGGTCATGGGATCCAAGAACCTCAAGGCCGTCGGGATACTGGGCACAGGGGAGGTGGAGCTGCACGACCCGGAGGGATTCAAGCAGGCGGTCAAGGAGGTCAGGGAGAAGATCCCCAAGAACGGTGCCCTCACCACCATGGGGACCCCGGTCATGGTCAACGTGCAGAACGCGCTAGGCACCTTTCCCACCCACTACTGGCAGGAGGGTTTCTTCGACCTGCACGAGAAGATCAACGCCGCGGCCATGAAGGAGCTGATCCTGGATAAGAACAAGGCCTGCTGGAACTGCCCGGTGGCCTGCGGCAAGCTCTCCTCGGTGAAGCAGGGAGACTACGAGGGAACGGAGGTGGAGGGGCCTGAGTACGAGACCCTGTTCGCCTTCGGCGGGCTGTGCGAGCTGGCCGACATCCGGGACGTGGCCAAGGTCAACGAGATCTGCGACCGGCTGGGCATGGACACCATCACCGGCGGCAACGTCATAGGCTTCGCCATGCGGGCCTACGAACTGGACAGGCTGGGATCGGACTTCCCCATCGAGTTCGGTGACACGGAGGTGACCCTGCGCCTGCTCGACATGATCGCCCACCGGAAGGGCCTGGGGGACGACCTGGCCGAAGGGGTGCGGGGCGCGGGTGAGCGCCTGGACCTGGAGGACATCGCCGTTCACGTCAAGGGGCTGGAGGTGCCCGGCTACGATCCCCGGGGCTACAACGGCATGGCCCTCTCCTACGCCGTGGGGGTGAGGGGCGCGGACCACCTCAGGTCGGCCGCCTACGGACCCGAGGGTCAGGGTTTGCACGACCGCTTCATGGTCTCCGGCAAAGGCGTTTTCGTCAAGCAGATGGAGGACAAGCTGGCCATGGTGGACTCCATGATCATCTGCAACTTCGTCCGGGGGGCGTACGAGTGGGAGGACTTCGCCTCCCTGTACCGGCTGGCCACCGGACTGGAGATGGACGCGGACTCCCTGAAGGAGGCCTCGGAGAGGATCATAAACCTGGCACGGGGATTCAGCACCAAACTTGGCATCTCCCGGAAGGATGACCGCCTCCCGGAGGTCTTCCACCGGCTCCCCTTCCCCAAGGGATCCTCCAGGACACACGTGGTGGTCAAGGAGGACCTGGAGACCATGCTGGACGAATACTACAATGCCAGGAACTGGTCCGAGGATGGAGTACCCCCGATGGAGGACCGGTGACACCCGTCACGGGTGACGGGCGGTAAGTGGTCAGGAAAAAATAAAAAAGGAGGAGGGTAGGAGGGATCAGCTCTTGGACTTCTCCTTGAGCTCCCCCTCCAGTATCTCCATGGCCGTGTCGATCTGCTCCTTGGTGACGGTCAGGGCCGGTATGATGCGGATGCTGCTGTAGCCGCAGAACAGTATGAGCAGCCCTTTCTTCATGGCATCCATGCAGATGGCGTTCCGGGTCTTCTGGTCCGGCTCCTTGGAATCCTTGTCCTTGACGATCTCGATGGCGGTCATCAGGCCTATGCCCCGGACGTCGCCCACGATCTCGTACCTCTCCTTCAGATCGTTCAGCCTCTTGATCAGGTAGTCGCCCATCTCCTGGGCGTTCTCCAGCATCTTCTCCTCCTCCATGGCCTTGATGGTGGCCAGGGCGGAGGCGGTGGTGACCGGGTTGCCGGCGTAGGTGGTGGCGTGCGCCCCCGGCTGCTTGATGTCGTACTTCTCGTTGAAGATGCAGGCGCTCATGGGCATGCCGGAGGCGATGCCCTTCGCGGCCACTATTATGTCGGGGACCACCCCGAAGTGCTCGATGGCGAACCACTTGCCGGTCCTGCCGAAGCCGGACTGCACCTCGTCCGAGACGTACAGGATGCCGTGCTTCTCGCACATGTCCTTGATGGCCCTGTGCCATCCCGGGGGCGGGATGACGTAGCCGCCCTCCCCCTGTATCGGCTCCACGAATATGGAGGCGATCTCCTCCGGGGGTATGAACTTGTCCAGGTACATCTCCTCGATGATCTTGGCGCAGAAGAGGTCGCAGTCCGGATACTCCATCTTGTAGGGGCAGCGGTAGCAGTACGCGAAGGGCACGTGGAGCACCCCGGGCATCTCCGGGAAGAAACCCCTCCGGTAGTCCACCTTGCTAGCGGTCAGGGAGAGGGCCCCTATGGACTTCCCGTGGAACGCCCCGATGAAGGCGATGTTCCTGGGCCGCTTGGTGGACCACCTGGCCACCTTGATGGCGGTGTCGATGGCACCCGCCCCGGAGCAGGTGAAGTAGGTCTTCTTGGTGAAGTCGCCGGGGGCGATCTGGTCCAGCTTCTCGGCCAGCTCGCCCTCCTTGTTCTGGGAGAGCAAGATACCGGGGAAGTGTATGAGCTCCCCCACCTGCTCCCTCATGGCCTCCACCACCTTGGGGTGGCAGTGCCCGGTGTTGGTCACCGCTATCCCCGACTGGAAGTCCAGGTAGACGTTGCCGTCCACGTCCTCCAGGTAGAGACCCTTCCCGCGCTTGCCCACCACCGGCATCACCTTGTTGGTGGTGGCCATGTACTTCTTGTCCCGCTCCAGGATCTCCTTTGCCTTGGGTCCAGGAGGTTCCACGTTGATAGAAATCTTGTTCATCTCGTTAGACATGCGTTCCCCTCGTCGTCATAAGCCTCTAATTTCTCCTAAATATCTTCCTTTCCCGATGACCGGGCACGTTGGTGTTTTAAGGAAATGAAAAGGGGGGCATTGCCCCCGTTGGGATCACTTGCTGTAGACCACCTGTCCCCCCAGGATGGTGGTCAGGTTCTCGATGTCCTTGATGGCGTCCGGCTCCACCTGGTAGGGGTCTTCCGAGAGGATGGCCATGTCGGCCAGCTTGCCCACCTCGATCGATCCCTTCTTGCTCTCCTCGCCGGTGGAGTAGGCCGCGTCGATGGTGACCATGCGCAGCGCCGTGTCCACGCTCAGGTTCTGGTCCGGTCTCCATCCACCCTCCGGCTTGCCGTTGGGATCCTTCCTGGTGACCGCGGTGTAGATGTTCATGATGGGGTTCATGGTCTCTATCGGGCAGTCGGTCCCGGCCGCCAGGGTCACCCCGGCGTCCTCCAGCCTCTTCCAGGCGTGGGAGTATTCGATCCGCTCAGGCCCCACCAGCCGGGGCGCCCAGTTCATACCCTTCATCACGAAGACCGGCTGCACCGAGGCCACCACGTTCAGGTCGGCGTACATCTTGATCAGGTCCTCTCCCAGGATCATGCAGTGGCTGATCTTGTACCTGGGATCCTTTGGATGTACCTCCTCGTCCACCTCCTTGAAGACGTTCAGGACCACCTCGTTGGCCTTGTCGCCCAGCGCGTGAATGTCCACCCGGATGTCGTTCTCGGTGGCCTTCTTGACCACGCCCTTCAGGAAGTCGGGCTCGTGCCTCATGATGCCGCTGGTGCTGGGATCGTCCGAGTAGGGCGCCCGCAGGGCCCCGGTGCGGCTGCTGAGGGAGCCGTCCAGGATCAGCTTGATGGCGTTGAACCTGATCTTATCGTTCCCGAAGCCGCTCTTGATGCCCAGATCCACCAACTGATCCAGCAGCTCGAACATGAGCTGGAAGTTCATCCTCAGGGGCAGGTCCCCCTCCGCCTCCAGCTCCTGGTACGCCTTCACCTGAGCGTCGCCTGCCAGGACGTCCATCATCGAGGTCAGGCCCAGCTTGGCCCCGTCGTTCACCGCGGTGCGCAGGGCCTCCTTGCTCTGCTCGTAGGTGAACAGGCCGGCCCCGGTCTCCAGGAAACCAGGGGCGACCAGGTTGATGGCGTTCTCCAGCAGGACGCCGGTGGCCTCCCCGTCATCGTTCTTGACGATGGTCCCCCCGGGCGGATCGGGGGTGTCCTTGGTGATCCCCTTCTGCTCCATCAGCTTGCTGTTCAGCAGGTAGATGTGCGCGTTGTAGTGGATGAGGAAGCAGGGGTGGTTCGGGGCCACCTGGTCCACTTCCCATCGCGTGGGGTAGCGCTTCTCCTCGAAGTTCTCCTGGTTCCAGCCGAAGCCCAGGATCATCTGGCCCTCGGGGACCTCCTTGGCCTTCTCCTTGACCCTCTCCAGGAGCTCGTCTATGCTGGTCACGTCCATCAGCTTGACGCCGGTGGCGAAGTGACCGTAGAGCAGGGGATGCATGTGGGAGTCGTGGAAACCAGGTACCACCGTCTTTCCCTTGGCGTCGATCACCTCGGTGTCGTCGCCTATCATCCCCTGGATCTCGGCGTTGCTTCCCACGGCCACGATCCTTTCGCCGATGACGCCCACGGCCTCGGCCTTACTCATCTGGTCGTCCACCGTGAGGACATTGGCGTTGGTCACGGCCATGTCCAAATTCAAATTTCCCATTGTTTCACCTCAATTGGAGCTAAACTCCCTGGCGGCCTCCACGGCCGCCCTTACCCTATCTAATGAATTCTCGGGGGAGATCTCGCATCCGGGGGCCAGGATGAAACCGGTGCCGTCGAAGCCGGCCTCCAGCGATCCCTTGGCCTGTTGCTTGATCTCCTCCTCTGTGCCGTACAGGAGCTCGTTCGTCTGGTCCAGCCCACCGACCAGGCACACCCTTTCCCCGTACCTTTCCTTGGCCTCCGCTATGTTCAGATCGCTTCCCATGTCCCACCAGTTGATACCGTTGGCATTGGGGTAGTCGGCGAGCATCTCGAACAGGGGCTCGACGCCGCAGACGTGCAGGATATTCATCCCGTCCTGCTGCTTGAGGGAGCTCAGGACCTGTCGATCGTAGACGGCACCGAACTCCTCGTACTGGTCGCCGGTGATGATCTCCGCCGACGCCCTGGTGGGGGCGTAGAGCACCCCGTCGGCGCCGGCCTCCACCACCGCGTCCATGTAGGCGATGGTGGTCTCGGTGATCGCCTCCAGGCCGCTCTTCAGCAGGTCGGGGTTGAGGATGATGTCCATCATCACCTCCTCCATCGGCCTGATGTGGGTGGAGCTGGTGATCGGGCTGGGTATGTAGGGCATGATGGACACGTCGTCGCCCAGCTCGTCCCGGATGATCCTTACCGCCTCGATGGTGACGTTCATCCTGCCCTGCTTGTGCACATCGATGGGGTCCAGTTTCTCCCAGTCCTCGGCCTCCTTGACCGGGAACTCCCCCAGCATGGGGGTCAGCCCCTCCTTGTAGATCATCTTCACGCCCCACCCCTCGGCCATCTGGCCGACGTCCGAGGTAGGGTGGAGCAGGTCCACCCCGGTCTCCCTGCAGAAGGCGATCTGCCCCTTGGCCATCTTCTCTCCGCTCTTGGCGTACTCCTCGGTGGTGTAGCCGCCGGCGAAGGCGCCTATCGTCCACCCCATACCGCTGACCGGTGCACGGTCCACGGGACGGAAGTGCAGCGCATCGTATACCCTGTCCCGGGCGCTAGTCTCAGACATCTGGACCACTGTACCCGTCTACGCTGTACGGTCCTCTCTGGACGCCAGGTAGGCGTTCGACTCGCCCGACATGAACTTCTTTGCCACCTGGACTGCCAGGATGGCGTCGGAGGCGTATCCGTCCGCGCCAATGCGCTTGGCGTAGGTGGTGGTGATCGGCGCCCCACCCACGGCGAACTTGGTGCTCTGCCGGATCCCGGCCTCCTCCATCTTGTTCATTATGGTCTCCATCTCGGTCATGGTCGCCGTCAGCAGGGTGCCGGCGAAGACCATGTCCGCGCCCATCTCCTTGGCCTTGTCCACGAAGTTGTCCAGGGGCACGTCCCGGCCCAGGTCCTCCACCTCGAAGCCGTATACCTGGAGCATGCCCACCACCAGGTTCTTCCCGATGTCGTGGATGTCGTTCTTCACCACTCCCATCACCACGTTGCCGGATTCCCCGTGCGCCTCATTAACGTAGGGGAGCAGCAGCTTCTTGAAGGAGTGGGTGGCCAGGATCAGCTGGGGTAGGGCGATCTCCCTCTCCCGGTACTGGTGGCCGACGGCCTCCATGGCCTCGATGAGCACCTTGCCCACCTCCACGCTGGAGGCGCCGCTCTCGTGCAGCTCCTGACCCAGCGTGACCGCTCTCTTCACATCACCCTTGGTGATGCACTCATAAACGGTGTTACATGTTTCTTCATCCATCATTTCACCTCTTTGGTCGTTTCCGTTCCCCCCATGGAGAAAAAGAAAGAAAGAGATTGGACGGTGTCCAAACTCAGTATTTTCCGTACTTCCTTGCCGCCTTGAAGTAGGTCCTCATGTTGTCCCACGGGGTCTTGGGCGAGATCTCGCATCCTGGGGCCAGGATGAATCCGCTTCCCTCCATGGCCCACTGACACGCCTCCTTGACCTCCCTCTCGATGTCCGCGGCGGACCCGGTGGTCAGGGTGTCGGTGTGATCTACACCTGCCATGATGCACAGGTTGTCACCCCAACCCTCCTTCGCCTCCTTCAGGTTGGGCGTGGCCCCCCGGTCCCACCAGGAGATGCCCTTGACGTTCTTGTGGTTGGTAGCGTATTCGTTCACCACGTCGAACATGGGCTCCACGCCGCAGATGTGCGGCCAGTGCATCATGTCCGGCGTGTTCTTGAACACGAACTCGTCCGAGGGAGCGCCGAATTCCCTGTACTGGTCCTCGGTGGTGATCTCCTTCGATGCCCTGGTGGTCAGGTAGCCGGTGTAGCAGGCTCCGGCGTCGTAGCAGGCGTTGATGAAGTCCGCGATGGTCTGCTGTATGGCCTGCAGACCCTTCTTCAGGGCGTCAGGGTCGGTCATCATGTGTACGAGCACGTCCTCCATCGAGCACACGTGGGTCGCCGTGGTAACAGGGCTGGGCAGTGATACCCCGATCGGCACCTTGTCCCCGTACTTGTCGCTGCACATGCGGCAGGCGTCCAGGTACAGGTGCATCCTTCCGTCCTTCTCCGGGTCGAGTACCTCGAGCTTCTCCCAGTCCTCGGGCTCCTTGACGGCGAACTCTCCCAGGGCCATGTGGATGTCCGGCTCGTCCGGCATCTTCATCTTCACGCCCCAGCCCTGGACGATCAGGCCCATGTCGGACAGGCAGTAGATGGTGTCCCCGCCTATCTCCTCGTAGAAGGCGATGTGGGCCTTTCCCATGTTCTCCCCGCTCATCCCGAAGTCCGGCACTGTCATGCCGTCCACGAAGTGGGTCTCGAAGATCCCTCCGAACAGGCTCGCAGGTACGTAGTCCGGTGTCTCAAAATTTGCGGCAGCTTCGAATCGCTGCCGTGGCGTCATTTCTTCAGTCATCTAATCCCCCCAGATTCGTAACCACCCTGATTTGTGTTGACATGGTTAAAAAAATTTTTCTTCCTCAGGACACGAATTTCACGTATATTGAAGAAAAAGGAAGTAGTTTGGCGAGAATGGGTCACTCGACGAACATTCTGGCGTCCGCTACGATTACTCCATTCTCGTCGCCGAAAATCGGATTCAGGTCCATCTCCCTGATCTCTGTATGCTCGGCGAGTAGGTTGGAGAGCGAGACGAGGGCGTCGGTGAGCGCCTCCTGGTTGACGCCTTTCTTGCCCCGATACCCGTGGATGAGCTTCTTCCCCTTCAGCTCGTCGATCATCTCCCTTACGTCGACTGCCTCCACCGGGGCGAGGCGATAGGAGACGTCCTGCAGCACCTCGGTGAATATGCCACCGAGCCCGAACATGATCATCGGCCCGAACTGGGGGTCCTTCATGGCCCCCACGATCATCTCCTGGCCACCCAGGGTCTCGGAGACCAGGGCCCCGTGCACGTCCAGGTCCTCCACCTTTGCGCTGGCGCTCTCCACCATCTCCTCGAAGGCCTCCTTGGCCTCCTCGCGGGTGGAGATGCCGAGCTTCACCGCACCCAGGTCGGTCTTGTGCACCACCTGGGGGGAGACAAGCTTCATGACCACCGGAAAGCCGATCCTCTCGGCCGCCTCCGCGGCCTCCTCCCCGTTCCTGGCCACCGCGTGCTCCGGCACCCTGACGCCGATGGACCTCAGGATACGGTAGACCTCGGGCTCGGTGATGTACTCCCTGCCCTCCCCTCGGGCCTGGTCGAAGACCTCCTCCACATCACTCATGGCAATCACCCTCCATGACACCCCTGGACCTAAGGAAATCGGTGTACCGGTATATGGCCCCTATGGTCTGCGCCGTCCTCTCGGGCCAGTCGTAGCAGGGCACCCTCTTATCCTGCAGGATGTCCATGTTCTCAAGGCCGTTCCGGGTGGAGACCCAGCAGACGTATGTGGGTTTCTCCATGCCCTCCGACCGGCACTGGTTGACGGTGTCGGCCACCGCCTGGCAGACCTCCGGCATCAGGGCCGCCCTCTGCAGCAGTATGGGGACCACGATGTCCACGTCGTCCGACTCGTACAGGGCCCGTATGCACTTGGAGTAGAGCTCCACGAACTGGGGCCAAACGGGCGTGGTGTCGATGGGGTTCTTGGCGCTCGCATAGGCGGGTATGAGCTCCTCGATCTCCGCCTGCACCTCGGGTGAGAGTTCGGGCACGGTGAGCCCGTTCTCCTCGCACAGGTCCACCAGCTCCACCCCGGTGCCACCGGAGTTGGTGATGATACCCACCCTGTTCCCCTTGGGAAGGGGCTGCCAGTCCAGTCCCTTGGCCACGTTGATCAGCTCCATACCGTTGCGGGCGAAGATGATACCGGTCTGCTTGAAGGCGGCCTCGTAGGCGGTGAAGGTGCCGGCCATCGCCGCCGTGTGGGAGGCCGCAGCCCTGGCGGCACCCGCCGTCCTCCCGGTCTTGGTGGCCACTATCGGCTTTTTCAGGCCCACCCTCTTGGCCACCTCGAAGAACTTCCGACCACGGTCCACCGACTCCAGGAAGAGGCAGATCACCTTGGTCTCCGGATCCTCCCCCAGGTACTCCAGCACCTCGTAGTCCTCGATGCCGGCCTTGTTCCCGTGGGCCATGATCTTGGCGAAGCGCATGGAGTGATCCAGGGCGAAGGTGAATATGGCCATTCCATAAGCCCCGGACTGGGTCAGGAAGGAGATGTCCCCTCCCCTGGGAGGCGTGCCGATGCCCAGGGAGGCGTTGAGGCCGATGTTGCAGTTGTAGATGCCGAAGCAGTTTGGCCCCACCACCTTCATCCCCGCCTTCCGGGCGGGCTCCATCATCTTCTCCTCCAGGGCCTCGCCCTCCTCCCCGACCTCGGAGAAGCCGGCGGTGATGACCACCGCCGCCTTGGCCCCTGCCTCGGCCAGTTGCTCCATGACCGCCGGGACGGCCTTGGACGGGACCACGATCACCGCCAGGTCTATAGGCCCGGGCACCGACTTCACGTCCGGGTAGGCCTGGTACCCCAGCACCTCCTCCCCCTTGGGGTTGATCATGTAGATGGTGCCCTCGTAGCCTTCCGCCAGGTTCCTGGCGAACACGTTGCCCATCTTCCCCTCCTTGCCGGAGGCGCCCACCAGGGCCACCGAGCGGGGGTTGAAGATGGCCTCTATCCTCTCATCCATCGTCTCAATCCTCCCGTATGTAGAACTTCCTGGCCAGCTCATCGGCCGGATGCTCCCTCTGCCTGACCTTCAGGGGGTCGATCTCCCTGATCAGCTTGACCTCCTCCACCGTGGGCATGTCCATCACCCTGGCATCCGGGTGGATCTCCGGCTCGAACTGGGTGCTCTCCAGCACATCGTCGACCGTGGTGTCCGGGTAGAGGTAGCGGAGGCGCATGATCTTGCTCTCCGGGTGGAAGTCGAACACCCCCAGCTCGGTCACCACCCAATCGGGGCCGTTCCCCACCAGGTCCAGTTCCTCCCTGGTACCCTGCTTGGTCACATGGCCGACATTGGTGATGAAGTCGCACTCGTCCACCAAAGTGTATATCTTCTTCCCCTTCCTCTCCCTGGCCCGGTGCCTGGTGGTCCATATGGTGTAGTTGACGCAGTCCCCGGAGAGGTTGCATCCGCCGGCGCCGCCGGGCAGCTTCACCTTGATGTTGTCCTTGCTGCCTATGAGGCTGACGTTCTGATTGCCGTACTTGTCGATCTGCGCCCCGGAGAAGAACGACCGGTCCAGCTCCCCCCTCTGGGCGATGTCGAACAGCTTGTCCACGCTGATCATGGCGGTGCGGTTCTGGATCATGGCCCAGTCGTTGGTGGTCACCGGCATGAACGGCGGGTTGGGGTCCACCGCGCTGGAGACCCCACCGAAGTAGACCATGTTCTTGGCGTGGCTCAGCTTGGAGAAGTACATCGCCACCATCGGGATGGGGGATGATACCCCGTGGAAGACGGTGGTGTGGTCCTCGATCCCACGGGCGACGTTGATGACGAAAAGCTCGTCCAATCCCACTTCGAATTCACTCATAAGTAAACAACTCCTGCCAACGCTCATTGCTCTCCTTCCAGGAGGCCAGACGGTCCATCCTCTCCTGTCCCCCTATCGCCTCCAGGTAATCCTGGTGGGTCTTCACCCCGTAGACGAATTTGTCCAGATACTTCTCCTTGAACGCCTCCGGCCCCTCCCTGGAGATCTGCACGTACTTGGATATGTGCTCCCTGTCGTACACATGGTGGGGATAGCAGCTGGTGGGGTGGGCACCCCAGGGGAGCTCCACCACCGCGGTGGTCTCGTAGTAGGGGATGGTCGGCCCCATCTCGATCATTCTCTCCTCCGGTATGATCTCCTCGGCGGTGATGATGACCTTCTTGGCCGCCCTGATGAAGAGGACATCCGCGACGTAAGGGGGTAGGATCTTGAGGTTCCCGTGCGCATCGGCCTTGTCCACGTGGACGATGGCCACGTCCGGCACTATCGCCGGGACCAGCACCACCTTCTTCCCTGAGTAGGGGTCGTCCATGACCTTGAACTCCGGATGCATGGTCAGCTCGTCGCTCCCCTTGATGCTGCGCATGGGGACGAACGGCATCCCGTACTGACCGGCCCTCAACTGATTGATTAACGTATTGCAGCAGCTCTCCCGTACCTCCACGGCACCCGACTCGCACGCCCTCCGGTAGTTCGGGGCAAGCCCGAAATCCTGCTCGAAGCTGACATGGGTCTCCTCCACCTTGCCCGCGATGCCCCCGCCGCATGCGAAGTCCACATCGAATCCATGGGCCGTGCCCACCAGGTGGAGATCCTTCCTTCCCTGCCTCATCAGCTCCCGGAGTAGTCCGATGGGTTCCCGGAGGCAGAGCCCTCCCCCGACCGAGACCACGTCCCCATCCTTCACCTGGGATGCCGCCTCCTCGAGGGTGGTTATCTTATTCCTCTCGGTAAATATTCCCATATATATCGCTCCAGAACGATACATTTCGAGTGAAGAGGGTCGATTAAATAGATTTGCTTCATGCATCACGCCGAACCGGGGGAAGCATGAAAACCACCCCCGATCCTTGGACTTTGGTGCCGAATCCCGTCATAATTATACTTTGGTAAAAATCCGGGCCATTGCCGCCGCGAAAAGGGATCTCGCAGCGTTATCCCAAAAACAATGTCCTGTATGTACAAGGAAGAGAGGCGGGGTGTTTCCTTCTCCCCATTTGATGTTTCCTTTACACGGCCCTGTGCATATACTTCGTGTGTGAACTCCCCCGGTTTGTTGCGAAATGTGAATCTCATTGATAAATGAAATTGTCCTAAATCAAAATATCATAGATACATATGGACAATTCAAAACCCTATTATATGCGAAATCCGAATCCATCCCTTGAGGAATTTCAATGATGGGAGGCATGCATGCGGTGATGGTCATCGGTGGGGGGATCTCCGGGATCTCGGCGGCCCTCGATCTGGCCGAACAAGGACATGAGGTATTCCTGGTGGAGAGAACGCCGGTCATCGGGGGGCACATGGCCAAGCTGGACAAGACCTTTCCCACCCTGGATTGCTCCATATGCATCCTCTCCCCCAAGATGGTGGAGGTCTCCCGCCATCCACGCATCCACCTGCTCACGCTCTCCCAGGTGGAGTCCGTGCAGGAATGGGGGAACGGGTTCCAGGTCAGGGTGAGCCGATCGCCCAGGTACGTCCTGGAGGATAAGTGCACCGGGTGCGGTATCTGCGTGGATGCCTGCCCTTCCAAGGGCATTCCCGACGAGTTCAACGAGGGTCTGGGGGAGAGGAAGGCGGTCTACATCCCCTTCCCTCAGGCGGTGCCCCGCGTGGCCGCGATCGACGGCGAGAGGTGCCTGAAGATCACCAAGGACAGGTGCGGGGTGTGCGAGAAGGAGTGCCCCTCGCATGCGATCGACTACCAGGACCAAGGCGGGACCATGGAGATAGCGGTCTCCTCGGTCATCGATGCCACCGGCTTCCGACTGCAGGACCTTTCCGCCCTCAGGAGGTACTCGTACGATCGCCCCAACGTCATCACCGCCCTGGAGTACGAGAGGATGCTCAACGCCTCCGGCCCCACCAAGGGGGAGGTGGTCCGACCCTCGGACGGAGAGGAGCCCCAGAGCATCGCCTTCATCATGTGCGCCGGTTCCAGGGACCACAACTGCCGGGAGTACTGCAGCAAGGTGTGCTGCCTGTACGGGGCCAAGAACGCCCTGCTCACCCATGAGCACCTTCCCGCCTCCCAGGTCAAGGTGTTCCACAACGATCTGAGGATCGCCGGCAAGGGCCACGAGTCCTTCCTGGTGAGGGCCTCCTCCTCTCCCGGTGTGCAGTACATCAGGGCGCTGCCGGGCAGCGTGGAAGGGGACGAGTACGGGAACCTGGACGTCACCTACCTGGACCCGGAGACCTCGGCCCGGAAGATCGAGTCCTTCGACCTGGTGGTCCTCTTCACCCCCATCGCGCCATCGGAGGGAAGCTCCCAGCTGGCCGAGGTGATGGGGATCGAGACGGACCGGTACGGCTTCGTCTCCACACGGGGGGATGCCCGCACCTCCAGGGAGGGCGTCTTCGTCTGTGGCTGCGCCCAGGGCCCGGAGGACATCTCCACCTCGGTGGCCCAGGGGGAGGCGGCTGCCGCCCTTGCCTCCGCCCGATCCCCCAGGGCGGAGGATCAGGGGGAAGAGCAGCTGGAGGAGATCCCTGTGGAGGGGCAGGAGCCCCGCACGGGGGTGTACATCTGCAGCTGCGGCACCAACATCGGAGGGGTGGTGGACACGGAGGAGGTGGTGGACTACGCCTCCCATCTGCCCGGGGTGGAGCTGGCCCGCCACTGCATGTACGCCTGCTCCGAGGATATCCAGTCGGTGATCAAGGAGGACATAGGGGAGCGGGGGCTGAACCGGGTGCTGGTGGCCGCCTGCTCCCCCCGGAGCCACCTGAACCTCTTCCGGGAGACCTGCCGAGAGGCCGGTCTGAACAGGAACCTGGTGGGCTTCGTGTCCATCAGGGAGATGGACAGCTGGGTGCACGCCGATGAACCTGCGAGGGCGACGGAGAAGGCCAAGGTCCTGGTGCGGATGGGGGTGGCCAACGCCCTCAGGGCATGCCGCAAGGAGGAGCTCACCACCATGGTCACTCCCAGGGCCCTGGTGATCGGCGGGGGCCTCGCCGGGATGTCCTCAGCCCTGGCCATCGCCGACAAGGGGTTCCAGGTGCTCCTGGTGGAGAGGGAGGGAGAGCTGGGCGGGGCCGCCCGCCGGAGGCACTTCACCGACCTGGAGGGGCTGGACCCCGCCGGGCTGATCCTCGAGATGAGAGGGGCGGTGGAGGGGGACGAGAACATCGAGGTGCTCACCTCCACCATTGTCCGGGAGGTGTCGGGCTCGGTGGGCCGCTTCACCGTCAGGGTCGGCTCTCCCGAAGAGGGTATAGACAGCGCCATGAGCGTGCGGGAGGAGCCGGTGGGTGTGATAGTGGTGGCCACCGGGGCCGCGGACCTCGAGCTCAAGGAGCGGTTCGGCCATGACACCCATCCCCGGATCGTCTCCCAGGAGGTCTTCGAGGAGATGCTGGAGAGAGGCGATCTACCCGAGAAGGTTGTGCAGATCCTCTGCGTGGGGGCCAGGAACGAGGAGAGGCCCTACTGTCCCCTGACCTGCTGCCGGACCGCCATCAGGGACCTGATGGTCCTGAAGGAGAGGAGGCCGGGGGCACAGGTGCATGTCCTTCACAGGGACATCCGCCTCCCGGGGCTGCTGGAGAGGCACTACCAGGAGGCCGGTAGGGCCGGCATGGACTTCGTGCGCTACACCCGGGAAGAGGGGATAGAGATCGAGAAGGAGGGGCCCTCGGTCAAGGTGCGCGACGCCGTGCTGGACCAGGAGCTGCGCCTGGACGCGGACCTGATCGTGCTCTCGGTGCCCATGGTCCCCAACCGGGACAACAAGTCCCTGTCCGAGATGATGAAGATCCCCCTGTCCGAGGACGGCTTCTTCCTGGAGGCCCACCCCAAGCTCCGCCCGGTGGACTCCTCCACCCAGGGCATCTACCTGGCGGGCACGGCCCAGGCCCCCAAGGGCATGGCCGAGTCCATCTCCCAGGGGCTGGCGGCGGCCAGCAGGGCCATGATACCGCTTGCCTCCGGCGAGGTGCTGCAGGAGCCGGTGACCGCAGAGGTGAAGGAGGACCTGTGCACCGGATGCGCCCGGTGCGTGGAGGCCTGCCCCTTCGAGGCCATGACCATGAAGGTCTCCGGACAGAGGGTGCTGGCCGAGGTGGACCAGATGCTTTGCAAGGGCTGCGGGATGTGCGTGGTGTCCTGCCCATCCAGGGCCGTCCACATGTACGGATTCGACAACGACCAGATCATCTCCATGATAGACGAGGCCCTGGAGGACGCGGGGGGCGAGACCAGGGGCATAGCCTTCCTGTGCAACTGGTGCGCCTACGCCGGGGCGGACAACGCCGGCGTGAGTCGGTTCCAGTACCCCCCCGAGGTACTCCCGATCCGGGTGATGTGCTCGGGGAGGGTGGACCCCTTCCACGTCCTGTACGCCCTGCTCAAGGGGGCGGACGGCGTGCTGATAGGGGGCTGCCACATCGGCGACTGCCACTACGTCTCGGGTAACCAGATGGCGAAGACCCGCATGGAGCGCCTGAGGTCGATGATGGCCGACTTCGGTATGGACCCGGGAAGGTTGAGGGTGGAGTGGATCTCCGCCTCGGAGGGGAAGAAGTTCGCCAGGGTGATGGCCGACTTCGTGGAGCAGATGATCAAGATGGGTGTCAACCCCCTTCGGTCCAGGGAGGGTGAGCATGTCGCATCCGCTTGAACGGTACGTGTGGGAACTGGAGAAGTGCGCCGGCTGCGGGGCCTGCGTGGCCTGCTGCGCCAAGGGGGCGCTCTCCTTCGTGGAGGGGCACGAGCACCCCGTCCACAGGGTGATCGACAGGAAGGTGGGCCTGAGCCATCGCTTCCTGGATCCCTGCGAGCGATGCGAGCGCCTGTGCGAGCAGGTGTGCCCCCGATTCAACCAGGTGGAGCAGGGGGAGATGTCCTCGGTGGTATCGGCCCGGAGCAGCCTGACCGCCACCAGGAGCCGCTTCGGGGACATGCTGAGCGACGTGCTCAACCAGATGCTGATCTCCGCCCTGGAGGCCGACTTCATCGACGGGGCGATCATCCATGATGTGGACAGGTGGCCCTGGGAGACCTACTCCAAGGTGGTCACCACCCCGGAAGAGATCCTGGGCTGCGCCGGTCACCAGCTTATCTGGTCCCCCACCCTGACCTCGCTGAACCGGGCGGTCCACGAGAAGGGGCTGAAGAGGCTGGCGGTGGTGGGCAGCCCCTGCGTGATGGAGGCGGCCAGGCTGATCAAGGGGAGCGAGTCGGCCGGGCTGAGGCCCTACCGGGAGTCGATACGCTTCCTCATAGGCCGATTCTGCGAGGGGGTGGTCAACCAGCGACTGGTCTCCCAGCTGATGCAGGAGGAGATGGGGCTCTCCCCCCGCAGCATGGCCAGGATGGACCGGTCCAAGGAGGACCGCACCCTGACGGTGACGAAGTACGACGGGAACGTCAAGGAGATTTCCCTGGCCAACGTCCAGAAGTTCCTTAGGAAGGGCTGCGCCAGGTGCACCGACTACCTGGCGGAGACCTCGGACCTCTCCATCGGCTACTCCGGGTCCAGGGAGGGGTACTGCACCATCATCACCTGGACCGAGGCGGGGGACTCGCTGCTGCAGATAAGCGAGCACACCGGCCACGTCGAGATCACCAAGAACGTGGAGCTGGAGGAGCTGAGGAGTGCCAGGAGGTCCAAGCTGAGAAGGGAGCGCTCCCAGGAGTTCGACGAGCTGCTCCTGGACATGCTGGAATCCCTGACCGACGAGGACAGGGCCAGGGAGGCGATCCGAAGGTGCAGGGTGATGACGGAGGTGGAGAAATGAACCGATTGGACGTGGGGTCCTGCGACCTCAGGGAGTGCAACCGGTGGCTCCGGGAGGCCGAGGGACCGGTGAGCGTGTCCGGTTGCGAACACCTCTCCGGTGTGGGCGCCGCCTTCCGCTCCGGCGAGTTCCACATTGAAGGGGATGTGGGGGACTACTTCGGCGTACTGAACGACGGGGGCTCCTTCACCGTGCAGGGATCGGCCGGCCGCTTCCTGGGGGACGGGATGACCGCCGGGCGGATCCGGGTCAGGGGTCACGCCGGGAAGGGTGCCGGGGAGTACTGCTACGGGGGCTCGCTGATCATAGACGGCAACGCGGGCGACTTCCTGGCCACCATGAACAAGGGGGCCAGGGTGGTCGCTGGTGAGGCCGGCGACGACGTGGCCACCTACATGGTGGCCGGAGAGGTGATCGTGCTGGGAAATGCCGGGGAGAGGCTGGGTAACTTCCTCATCGGCGGTACGGTGTACGTGATGGGATCCTACGGGAGTCTGGGGAACAACGCCCAGCCGGCCAAGCTGCGCTCCGAGGACGTGGACCTGCTGAGCTCGCTGGGGGACCACATGGACCGGGACTTCAACCCCAGATCCTTCCAGAAGATCGTGCCCGCTTCCAGCAAGCCTTTCTACAGGGGGGATAAATGATGGTGGGCAGCTACTGGGTCACCATCGACACCCAGCGGTGCCAGAGCTGGGATCAGCCCTGGAAGTGCGGGGCCTGCGTCGATCGGTGCGAGCACGGGGTTTTCGAGAGGGACGATCAAGGACACGTCTTCGTCGCCAACGAGGAGGCCTGCGTGGGCTGTCGCATCTGCCAGGAGATGGCCTGCCCCAACAACTGCATCTACGTACGTCCGACCATGCCGGAGGCCGATTCCCGGGGGGTTTGGACCACCGAGGCGGTGGAGAACGTCCACCACAAGTCCCTCACCGGGGAGTACCGCCTGAGGGGCTTCGGGACCATGCGCCGGATGCCCCACTTCGAGGGGCTGACCATCATCCCCTCCCAGCTGGCGGCGGAGCCTCCCCTGGACAAGTACAGGGAAGAGTTCGACATGCGGGTGACCATCGGGGAGGGTACCTGCTCCGAACCGCTTACCCTGGGCCTGCCCTTCGTCATAGCGGCCATGTCCTACGGGGCCATCTCCAGGGAGGGGAAGATGGCCATGGCGGCGGCGGCCGCCAGGCTGGGCATCATGACCAACACTGGGGAGGGGGGCATGTTCCCCGGGGAGGATTTGGTGGCCCATGGGTACTGGGAGGAGAGGGGGGAGAGACGGATGAGATGGAGCCCCGGCGGCTCCCTGGCCGTCCAGTGGTCCACCGGGCGCTGGGGGGTGTCCCGCGAATACCTCCAGTCCTCGGACGCGGTGGAGATCAAGGTGGGGCAGGGGGCCAAGCCGGGCATGGGCGGACACCTGCTGGGCAAGAAGGTGACGGCGGACATCGCCTCGGTCCGCGGGGTGCCTGTAGGTACGGACGCCCTCTCCCCCAGCCGCCACTACGACATCGAGGGGTTGGGGGACCTGGCCACCCACGTGGAGATGCTCCGGGACATCACCGAGTACCGGAAGCCGATCATGATGAAGATGGGTCCCAGCCGCCCCTACATGGACACCTACCACGCGGCGGACGCCGGGGTGGACGCCATCTCCATCGACGGCATGATGGGGGGCACCGGCGCCTCCCCCGAGGTGGTCACCCAGGAGGCCGGGGTCCCCACCATAGCCTGCATACGACAGGCCGCCCGCGCCCTGAAGGACATGGGGCTGGACGGCAAGGTGAAGCTCATCGCCCTTGGGGGCATCAGGGACGGGGCGGACACCTACAAGGCGCTGGCCATGGGGGCGGACCTGGTGGGCCTGGGGTCCGCCGTCCAGGTGGCCATGGGGTGCCGGGTGTGCATGTCCTGCCACCAGGGAGGGTGCCACTACGGCATCGCCACCCAGAGGGAGGAGTTCCGTGGATGCGTGGACGTGGACCGGTCGTCCAGCAGGGTGGCGAACTACATCAGGGCGACGGCGGAGGAGCTCAAGATCCTCTCCATGCTGTCCGGTCACCGGAGCCTGGAGAGCCTGGGTCCGGAGGACCTGCGGGCGCTGGACTTGGACACCGCGGCCATGACCGGCATCAAGCTGGCCGGTTACGAGAGGACCTTCCCCTCCTCC
>JBKHFJ010000017.1:0-36650 GCA_046540255.1 Methanomassiliicoccales archaeon
CCCGGGAAGCACTGGCCAACCTTTCGATGGCCACTCTCCGTGCACGGAGAACCTGTTCCTGCCCGTATGCGGAACGACCACCTGAACACGAAGGCAGTGCATCTTACATCGCTGTTTCCCCCCTTTGTCGGATAAGTGAAAAGAATCCCGAGGATCGAGGTCCGATCGTATGCCGGGCATGTAAGAAAGCTAATGAAACTCTCTCATGAACACCGGTTTTACATGGTGACCCCGGTCGAAACCTTCTCTTCGGATGATAGTGACGCCTGATCCCTAAGACAAATCAGGAGCCCCGATAACGGCCACATCAGAGACCGAAACGATGATGGGTCTCTTTTATCGATGGGGCAGGGGAAACGTCCGAATCCGCTCAGTGGATGAAAATACTCCTTGTATACTTCCCAGGTGTAACCGATATCACCGCCAACATCTCCTGGGTTTTCGCGATCGCCCTAGCGATCATCCTGATTCCGGTCGCGTACTCTTTGGTGAAGAAGGCACAGATCTGAAAACCCCTTCACCTTTCCTCTTTTATCCGTACAAGAGGACTAACGTTTCCGAACGTGCTCGAGATCAAGAGTAATGCCGCAGTGAAGAACCGTTCTTTCAACCCCTCGATGGTCGCTTCCCATCTTACCATTCACGGTATGGAAGATCGTCCATTCTCCGCTTCCCACATCATCGGCAATGGACGGAACTATGGGATCGGCATCGAGCCCAACAGGTGGGATATTCGGTAAGAAGATGGGTCCCGGAGCCGGGGCAAGAAGGCATATACTCATGAGACCATTGTCACGATACCATGGACATCCAAGGGCGAAGTGCGGTTCCCGGTGGGAAGGATGGATAGGCTGGAGATCGACCATCAGGTGGTCCTCTTCGCATCGAGTGAGAGGATGGATCAGCTTCAGGACGGTGAGGTCGGTCTGGTGATCACCTCACCACCCTACTGGAACCTGAAGGACTATGATCATCCTGACCAGATAGGCCGGGAGACATACGAGGGTTACCTGGAGAGGATGAACGGCGTGTGGAGGGAGTGCGCCCGGGTGGCCAGTGAGAACGCCGTACTTGCGATCAACGTGGGCAACAGGAGGGTGAACAAGAGGTTCTACCCGATCGGGTGGGACATCTACTCCCGCATGCCCGAACCGTGGAAGTTGATAGACAATCTGATCTGGTACATACCTAACGCACTTCCCCAGCCGAATTACTATAAGGAGAGCCTGTTCGACGACAAGTACGAGAACGTCCTGCTGTTCGCCAAGAACCTGCGGTACGAGCATACCTTCAACAAGATGAGGGTCAGGCAGAAGTACAGCGCCGCCGATCCCAGAAGGGGGAAGAGGAATCCCAGAGGCCGGTGCATAGGCAACGTGATCCGGATACCCGCCTACAAGCCCCCCAACATCAAGGAGCTCGGCTACTACAAGGCCGGTTTTCCTGAGGAGCTGGTCTATCTCCTCATCCACACGTTCTCCAACCGAGGCGACACCGTACTGGACCCCTTCCTGGGGAGCGGGACGACGCTGAAGGTGGCCAGGAACACTGGCCGGAAAGGGGTAGGTTACGAGATCAACCCCGATCTGCGCGAGCTGATCGGGAGAAGGGTCTCGGAAAAGTGGACCCCTCCAGATTTCGAGGACCTGGACATCATTCATTCCTCCAGCAACGTACCGGGGATGAACGGTAGGGTCAGAAGGTCGGACCTCCGGGGCAGGAGGCTCGAGAACGGGTATCACGAATCCGTTGAGCGCCCCCGATCGGATTGATCCGGTTACTCTCGTCCCCGGGGAATTCAGAATCTTGGGCAGACCAGGGAAGGGTACTGTGAACATGGAAGCAGTGATCAGGATCATCCTCTCTTGCCCCTTTCCTCTCTCCGTCTGGGCGACGGCCCAGAGGCTTAATCCACCAAACCCCATCCATCCCGCAGCCCCTCTCTCATGTTCCGTCATCCATTCCGGGATCACCTCGTACTCCCTCATCACCCCCTTCGACTAGAGACCTCTGGCGCCCTCCAGATGGAGGGAGGCCATAATCCTTCGCCGATAGCCGGATGAATATCTGCTCCTGGAACGCAATGAACATGTTTCCGTTCAGGAATTCGCAAGGATACCTAAACATCCTCCTCCTTTTTCCCCACCGATCCCGGTACCAGGGAATGAGGCCGCAGGCATCGCGGGGGAGGATTCCTTCCATCCCATGGACGTCACCCTGGCCAGGGCAATTTCTCTCTTCCCTTTGATGTCCACCATGAACATCGGACCTGGTGGCGACGAGCCTCGATAAAACTCGAGGACAGGGTCCTCGCCTTCTTGGAGGCAACAAAAATGGTTCGATGGGTCGCGGAGAAAAAGGAGGGGGGACCGGGGTGGTGGGGAAGTTGGAGAAAGTCCCGGTCCACCCTCCGCCTAATCCGCTAAAAGAGCTTTTTCTTTTTAATCTTAGGGGGCAACGCCTAAACTCACCTTATCGCAGTCACCCAATGATCCCTCGGTCGATAAGGTGCCCCTGGGATACGTTGTATTTACGTTCAACCGTATTCGAGGCCATTTTACGTAATGAACACGGAGAACGGGGCGATCGGATTACCATTATCGTCATTCGTATGGATACCTGATAATGACTGGATAAGTCGGCTATATCGATGAGGGGAGTCCATTGGCCGGGAGGATGGTCTTCAGATGGTGAGGCTGGTCGATGATGAACCTGCCTTCCTGGAGATGAGCGAGATATTTCTGGAAGAGGAGGGTTCCAGGTCACCGGCGTGACGGGTGGGGAGGAGCCCCTCTATGCTCTGGAGCGGAAAAGGTTCGAGGTGGTGGTCAGTGACTACCAGATGTCCGGGATGGACGGCGTGTCTTTGTTGTAGGAATTGCGCAGAAGGGGATACGACACCCCCTTCACCGGTAAGGGTCGAGAAGAGGTGGCCATCGATGCCCTCAACTCGGGAGCGGACTCCTACCTGAAGAAGGGTGGGAACCCCAGGCCCCGGTTCGCCGGGCTGACCAACATCATAAGACAGCTAGTCGGTAGATGGGAGGCCGAAGAGGCCGTCGACCGCAACACCCGGATGTTCAAGACGCTCATCGAGAACATATCGGACATCGTGGCCATCGTCGATTGGGATCCCGTTCCCAGGTACGTCAGCCCCTCGGTGAGAAGGGTACTGGGATATGACTGGAGGAGAGGATAGGCAGGTTCAGCTTTCCCAAGGCGGTCCGGGAGACGATGAGGGTAAAGGTCGGAGTTCTGATCGAGGGGGACACCTAGGCCACTCAGAAGTTCCGGATCAAGCTCCCTCATCGGAACGGGGGAGGTGTACAGGAATATGGTGTACAAAGCCGGGGTCCGACTCAAGAGCGATGCCCCCCATCATCCGGTCAGCGTGAAGGATGAGATCAGTAAGACAGACATAGCCAAGAGCGATCTGAGCACGTGGTACTGGGACGGCTCTACCTGGAAGGAACTGTCCTTCTCCGACGCCGACGATACCCTGGTGACCCACTTCGGGCCTTCTGACGGGTTCCCGATAACTGCTGGCAACGATGAGACCACGCCCATCCTGCTGCAGTATCACACCACGGGCTATTACAATCTGGACATGACGGTCGAACTGATGGATTGAGCGTTGGTCAAACCCTTCCCCTCTTGTTCTTCTCAAAGGTCGAGCGCAAGCGGGAGATTGATAGACCCGGGTGGGTATGTCCCCGTGGATGACGCCATTTGCCGAGATGATCGATGGCCGTTGGATACCCCTCATGGGCTACTCCGCCCCTGGTACCGCTCAGGATCAGGCCGCACTGAGGGAGGCGATGGAGGTGGGCTACAGGCACCTCGACCTCTCCCTCACGGACATCGGGATGGACGTGGAGGGACTGATCAGCGGTTCGTCCCTGACCCGGGAGGAGGTGTTCGTCACCTTTACCGTGTCGGCCGATCCCGGATTGGATCTGGATGATGCACTGGACCGACTGGGCCTGGGGCACTTGGACCTGGTCATCATGGAGTCCGGGCCCCATCTCCTGAACGCCTGGCGGGTGCTGGAAGGGGAGCGGGGAAGGAACAGGACGAGGTCGGTGGGAGTAGCCGGTCTGCTCGAGGGGGAAGTGCAGGAACTGCTGGCACGCTGCAGTTTCCCCCCGGTGGTGAACAGGGTGAAATGTCATCCCCACCTGGTCAGGCCATCGTTGAAGGGTTACCTGGATGGCAGGGGCATACTGATGGCCGCCTGCTCTCCGTTGAAGGGCGGTGCCATGCGGGTGGACAGGGCGATGGCCACCATCGGCTGGAGGCAGATGAGGACGGCCGCCCAGGCCACCCTGAGGTGGCACCTGCAGAGGGGAGTGCTAGCCTCCCCGGTCACCTCGCGGAGGGAGCATATGGAGGAGAACAGGGACATATTGGACTTCTGCCTGGGGGAGGAGGACATGAGGGCCATCGCCTCCCTGGATCGGGAGGGCGAGGTGAATCGAAATCCAGATTAACCATGGGGCACCAAGCACCCCTGGGCAATTCTCGATGAAGACCGGTGCCAGGGAGGAAAGGTTCGATCTGCAGTTGAGGGCCCTGAGGAACCTGGAGGAGGCAGGAGTGAGCTTCCGCCCCGCCATAGTGAAGGATCTGGCGGACCTGGACCACCTGCCCCTTTCCTTAATCCCTTGAACGGACAGACCCTTCCCTCGGATCGAGGCTGGAGTTCGAGAGGCTCAGACCGAACCCTCGTGTGGTGAGGAGGTTGAAGAGGATCGGCCTGACGGCCAGGTTAGGGGATCTCGACGGGAGGTCATTCATGATCGGCGGTTCAATGGCGATGGTTCGCACCCTTTGGGGGCGGGATGAGGGCACCGTTAACAATCCTCACCTCTCTTTTTCCCGTACTCGCAGGGAAATGGTGAATTTAGGCATATCTAAAACCATAAATCTACGAATTAGGATTTCCTAAATATGAATGACGGAGTCGTCTTTCGCCTAGGAATCGAAACAATCCAGTGATCCCCCACGATAAGAAGTATCGTCCCGGTGTGATACGGGACAGTATCCTTGGTCGATACCGCCATTGCCTCCATTAAATGAATTCCGATTTCGAACCTCGCATAATCGCATTCTGCTGCAACTGGTGTGCCTACGCGGGCGCCGATCTGGCGGGCGTGGGCAGACTGCAGATGCCCCCCAATTTCAGGGTGATCAGGGTGATGTGCTCCGGCAGGGTGGATCCCCTGATGGTCCTGAAGGCCCTGGAGTCAGGCGTCGACGGCGTGCTGGTCATGGGATGTCACCCGGGCGACTGCCACTACATCGCCGGGAACTACAAGGCCGAGAGGAGGATGAGGTTCCTGGGCCACATACTGAACGAGATGGGGGTCGGGGAGAGGCTGGAGCTTCACTGGGTCTCCGCCTCCGAGGGACAGAAGTTCCAGGAGGTGGTCACCGACTTCACCCAGAAGATCCAGGAGCTCGGACCTTCCCCCCTCTCCACCAGGTTCGATTATTCCGTCGTCAGGAAGGAGGAGCAGAAGCGGGACCAGATCCAGGAACTGCTTCTCTCAATAGCCGATCAGATGGGATACTGGCCTGAACGACCGGTGGAGTTCCCGGAGGACGAGGTCATGGAGGGATACGGCTTTCCGGTAGTCGACGGGGATAAGTGCATGGGTTGCGGGGCCTGCGCCCTCAACTGCCCGGAGAGTGTCATGCAGATGGAGGACCACGAGGGGACCAGATCGTTCTCACATTACCAGTACAACTGCAGGACCTGTAGGATCTGCGAGGAGGTCTGTCCTAACGAGGCCATCGAGATCAGGTCCGGCTTCGAGCTAAGCCTCTTCCTCAGTGGGGAGGGGGTCAAGGACGTGGACCTCAGGATGAGGAGGTGCGGCAACTGCGGTGAGTTCTACTCCGCCGACCTGCAGCTAGAGGACATTCAGAGGAGGCTCGCCTCGGGTTCGGAGGACGGCCTGATTGCCCTGGACCTGCCCAGGGAGCTCTTCGAGCTCTGTCCCCGGTGCAGGAGGGACCGCGCGGCGAAGATGGTCAAGAGGAGGAATAACAAGGAACCGATGGAAGAGACGGCTATTTTGGAGGATTAGAATGACTAAGAAGGTGTATTTGGTACCCAATAGGTGCATCGGATGCGAGGAATGCATCGAGGCATGCGCCAAGGAGCACGATTGGGAGGAGAGGAACTACGTCATGTGGATAGATCAGGTCTACCCGCTGCAGATGCACTGCCACCACTGCGAGAACGCCCCCTGCTCCCTGGTGTGCCCGGTGGACGCCATCAAGGTGAGCCAGGAAGGGGCCACCGTGGTCGACAAGGGGGTGTGCATAGGCTGCGGGAGCTGCGCCCTGGTCTGTCCCTTCGGCATTCCCAGGGTCAGCATGAACACCCGGAAGGCGGTGAAGTGCGACCAGTGCGTGGACCGTCAGAGGGAGGGCCTGGAGCCGGCCTGCGTGGAGAACTGCCCCACCCATGCCCTGGTCTTTGGGGACCTGGAGGACTACGAGAGCGGCAAGCGGGAGAGGGCGGCCAGGAGACTGATGGACGCCGGCACCTACCTGCGGGACGTGCTGATGCCCCAGGAGGGATGATCGATGGTCAATCTGACCCAAGCGGTGCCCTACGAGGACATCACGGCCCAGCTCAGCCAGGACGACAGGATCGCCGTGATCACCTGCAACTCCTGCGTGCGCTTCAGCGGTTCCGGTGGTGTGGAGAAGATGGAGGAGCTGGCCTCCAAGCTGAGAAGGGACGGCTTCGTGGTCACCGACCAGGTGATCCTGGTGGGCGTCTGCCTCCACGATCATGTGAAGAACCTTAGGCTGAGCGAAGGGGTCACCGCGGCGGTGGTCCTGGCCTGCGAGGCCGGATGGTCCAGCGTGAAGCAGAGACTGCAGGAGGAGAACGTCATCCGGGGGACCGAGACGCTGGGCCTGGTGGTCGTGGACCGGGAGAAGGGCGTGGAGAAGCTGATGATGCCGTACAGGGACTACGAGGACCTGGCCGGGACCGAGTACAGGCTTATCACCGGAGCGAAGCAGGAGAAGCATGTCATCGACATGGAGGTGGACTGATGATCATCTCGCTGCGCAACATGAGCTACGACGAGCTGAAGGAGCATCTGGATCCGGACGATAAGGTGGCGGTATGGGCGTGCAACTTCTGCGTCAAGTTCTGCGGCGTGGGCGGAAGGGAGAACATGAACGCACTGGCTGACAAGCTGGAAGACGACGGCTACCGGGTGGTTCGAAGGGAGCTCATCGGCATGTCCTGCCTCCAAGATCTGGTGAGAAAGCGGAGGACGGATGAGGCCACCGCCCCCATGTTCGAGGAGGCCACCGCCATTATTCCACTGACCTGCGAGGACGGTTACGCCAACGTCAAGACGGTCTTCAACGACAAGAAGGTCATCAACGCCACCAAGACCATCGGTCTGGGGGTCTTCTCGGTGGAAAAGGGCATGTGCGTGAACTATCCCTTCGAGTCAACCGGGCTGGAGGCGTCCGTCGAGGGCATACCCCTCCAGGAAGCGGCCGAGAGGTTGGGCCTTCACCACGGGCCCTACTGATCGGCGGAAACCCCTTTCTTCTTTTCAATTCCCCAGGACCATAGGATAGATAGTGGGCATAAGGGATACGGAACGGGATGAGGGAGAGGTAGATCCTTCGGGATCCCAACCTGCTGATTATATCAGCCTGGCCGCAGCTACCGGCATATCCAGCATCCCCCCGCCTTTCCGAGAACAGTAGACGCCTTTGGGATATCGCAGGACGAGGTGAGCCTGATGATCACCTCCTACACCGTCCCCGGGTTGATGCTGGTGCCGTGCTGGGCGTCCTGGCCGACCGGTGGGGTAGGAAGAGGGTCCTGGGCCCCTCCCTTGTACTACTACGCGGTAGCTGGTGGGTCGTGCATCTTCGCCAGGGACTTCGATCTCCTGCCCTCCCTGAGGTTTATCCAGGGGATCGGCGGTGCCCTGGGACATACCCTAGGGACGGTGATCATGGGCACCGAATTTCTGTTCGGTGGGGTGAATTTAGTGTTCGTCGTCGGTCTAATGGGCCTGTTCATGGTGCCCTTATCGGCCCTCTGCCTCGGGTGAGGGTTAAATACCGAGGAATCGTTGACGGGGAGACCAGACAGTTTGGAGGGGGAAGATGAGCTCCTCGGAGAAGCTTGGAAGGAGGGTTCAAAACTACAGGGAGGGTTTGGGAATGAGCATAGAGGACCTGTCCGACAACACCGGACTGGATCCCGCCCTGATAGAAAGGATAGAGAACGGGGAATCGCATCCCGCCATAGGCGTCATGGTCAGGTTGGCCAGGGGACTCGGTCAGCGCCTGGGTACCTTCATGGACGATCAGTACGTGCAGGACCCACTGGTCATCAGGAGGGATGATCGCAGGGAGGAGGAAATCTCTCACGGGGGAGGGACCGCCCACTACCGCTATTTCTCCCTGGGTAAGGGCAAGACGGACCGGCACATGGAGCCGTTCTTCGTGGTGGTGGAGCCTGATGAAGGGGGGCCGATGAGCTCCCACGAGGGCGAGGAGTTCATCCTGGTCCTCTCGGGCAGGGTGAAGCTGCTGTACGGGCGGGACACCTACATCCTGGAAGAGGGGGACACCACCTACTACAACTCCCTGGTGCCCCATCACCTGGGTGCAGCCGGGGAGGAGACAGCGGAGATCTTCGCCGCCGTCTACACGCCGTTCTGAGGGAGATCATGGGCAGAGAGGGGATTACCAGAGAGACCACCCTTGGCGAGATACTTGACGAGGCGATGAGCTCATACCCGGAGGGAGAGGCCATCGTCTACCCTGACCGGGATTACAGGCAGACCTGGGAGGAGTTCGGTCAGACGGTCGACCGGGTGGCCAAGGGACTGATGGCCCTAGGGGTGGAGAAGGGGGAGAAAGTGGCAATCTGGGCCACCAACGTGCCTCACTGGGTCACCCTGCAGTTCGCCACCGCCAGGATCGGTGCCATCCTTCTCACGGTGAACATCAACTACAAGTCGACCGAGATGGAGTACCTGCTGAGGCAGTCCGAGGCGGAGAACGTCTTCGTCATGGACGGGTACAGGGATACTGATTTCCTCCAGGTGATGTACGAGCTGGTCCCGGAGCTAAGGGAGATGCCCAGGGATCAGCTGCGGTCGACCAGGTTTCCCCATCTGAAGAGGGTATTCTTCCTGGGTCCAGAGAAACATCGAGGGATGTTCTCCCTCCCCGAGGTCATGTCCGCCGGGGTCCAGGTGAGCGAGCAGGAGTACCGGAAGAGGCGGGAGGAGGTGGACCCGCACGACGTGGTCAACATGCAGTACACCTCCGGAACCACTGGATTTCCCAAGGGGGTGATGCTCACCCATCACAACATCGTGAACAACGGGTACTGGGTGGGGGAGTACCAGAACCTTGGTCCGGGGGATAGGGTTTGCATCCCCGTTCCCCTGTTCCACTGCTTTGGGTGCGTGCTGGGGGTGCTGGCCTGTGCGAATCACGCCTCCACGATGGTCATCCTGGAGAGGTTTGACCCGGTGAACGGGATGATGGCGGTGGAGAGGGAGCGGTGCACCGCCCTGTACGGGGTGCCCACCATGTTCATGTCCATACTGGATCATCCACTGTTCCCCAAGTTCGACTTCAGCTCCCTGCGCACCGGGATCATGGCGGGCTCATCCTGCCCAGTGAGGACCATGAACCAGTGCGTGGAGAGGATGAACATGTCCGAGGTGACCATCGTGTACGGGTTGACCGAAGCGTCGCCCGGAATGACCCAGACCAGGTACGATGAGCCGGACATTCAGAGGAAATGCTCCACCGTGGGGCAGGCCATGCCAGGCGTGGAGGTTGTGGTCATCGACCCGGAGACGGGGGATCGCCTGGGACCGGGGCAGCCCGGGGAGCTGTGCTGCCGCGGCTACAATGTCATGAAGGGATACTACAACATGCCCGAGGAGACCTCCAGGACCATAGACCAAGAGGGATGGCTCCACTCGGGGGACATCGGTGTGGTGGACGAGCAGGGCTACTTCTCGGTCACCGGCAGGCTGAAGGACATGATCATCCGGGGCGGGGAGAACATCTATCCCAAGGAGGTGGAGGAGTTCATACGACGCATGGCGGCCGTCCAGGACGTCCAGGTGGTGGGCGTGCCCAGCCAGAAGTACGGGGAGGAGGTAGGGGCCTTCATCATACCACGATCGGGAGTGGAGATCGAGCCCACGGATGCACAGGACTACTGCCGGGGAAAGATAGCCTGGCACAAGATCCCGAAGTACGTGCACTTGGTGGACTCCTTTCCACTGACCGCTAGTGGCAAGGTACAGAAGTTCCGTCTCAGGGAGATGGCTGAGGAACTCTGGCCGGACGTCTGAGCCGTTCACTGATAAATAAGAGGGGCGAGTTGTAAAATCCCGGATGTGCCAGCTCTTCTGGGTGGTCAATGAGCGAGGATAACGATCACCTGGCCGGAGAGATAACCAGGGAGTGGGAGAAGGAGATAGAGGACTCGGCGGATAGGGTATGCGACCATGAGGAAGAACATCACCCAGATCATGCTGGGCGTCTTGGCCGGGTTCGAGGGGTCCCTGGGCGTGGAGCTGTTCAGGGTGCTGGACCTCTCGGGTGAGATGCAGATCATCATATTCCTGGCGCTCATGATGGTCTTCTTCTTGGTTCTCTACACTGTGATCGCCATGCACAGCAGCAAGAAGGTCAAGGAGCAGGTCGTATCCGATGTCAAGGAGAGCGTCAGAGGACCAGGCGGCGGTATGTGGGGGAATAGTCAGTCTCGGGTGAGGAAGTCGATGATCTGGGGGTTTACTATATCGGCCCTGCGTCTCAGTAGCAGGTGGTCGGCCCCGGGGACGATGGAGAGCTCTGCCCTGGGGAGGCCCCGGTAGAAGTCGATGGAGTGGTCGAGGTAGATGATGTCCCGGTCCCCGGCCATGACCAGGGTGGGGATATCGATGTGCCCCAAGTCCTCCATCTCCAGCTCTGGATGGGTCTCGCCCTGCCTCTTCACCTTGTCGAAAACGACATCGAAGTGGTCCGGCCCATCCGGCGACACCCTTTGATAGGCCCTGATCATGAGCTTGTCCAGCGATTCTGGGGTGGCGGACTCGAACCATCTGAGGAATCTCTCGGTGAGGCCCCTGGTGTTGAATGTGCCAGAGATCGAGACGAACCTTCCGATGTGCTCGGGCCTCTCCAGGCACATGACCAGCCCCACCACCGCCCCGTTACTCCAGCCCAGTAAATGGGCTGGCCTGGCCCCCAAATGGTCAAGAAGGGCCAGCATGTCATCCGCGCTCTGCCGGTAGGTGAAAGGCTGGGGAGTGTCCGGGGACCGCCCGTGCCCCCTGGTCTCCGCCAATATCACCTTGAAATGCCTGGAGAGCTCCGCCGCCTGATGGGAGAAGGACTCCAGGGTGGACCAGGCCCCGTGCATGAGCAGCAGGGGCTCCCCTTCCCCGTGCACCTCGTAGTAGATCTTGGCCCCGTTCACCTCGGCGTGATCACCGCTCCTCCCCAGTTCGGTACCATCGGGCAATTCCAGCATCCAAGGACGCTCCTTTCAACCGTTGAGGTTATGCTTGGATATGAATGTTGCTCCAGGCCTTCCGAGCGTCGTTGTTGAGACTCGAAAACTCCAAATGTTTATCCCTTTCCATTCCATAAGGGGAAGCAATGGCCGTGGAAGATGGTCTCCGGGCCATGCTGGTCCGGTCACAGCGTAACGAGATCACAGAGCACCATGTCTACGGTAAGCTCGCGGACCTGGCCAAGGGGGATCGGAACAGGAAGGTGCTGAAGGACATCTCCCAGGAGGAGCTGGAACACTACCGCTTCTGGAAGAGGTACAGCGGGCAGGAGGTGAGCCCTGATCTGTGGAAGGTACGCCGATACCTCCTCCTAGCCCGTCTGTTCGGCATCACCTTCGCCATCAAGCTAATGGAGAGGGGAGAGGAGGCGGTCCAGGAGGGTTACTCACTTCTGGTGGACAACATCCCCGAGGCCCGCTCCGTCCTGGAGGATGAGGAGAGGCACGAGGCCGAACTCGTGGAGATGATCGACGAGGAGCGCCTACGGTACGTGGGATCCATAGTCCTCGGGCTGAACGACGCCCTGGTGGAACTGACCGGGGCGCTGGCCGGCTACACCCTGGCGTTCCGGGACAGCGGCCTCATCGCCATGGCCGGGCTGATCACGGGGATTGCCGCCGCCCTGTCCATGGGCGCCTCCGAGTACCTGTCCACCCGGACGGAGGAGGGAGCGCAGGATCCCAAGAAGGCCTCCCTCTACACCGGGAGCACCTACCTGGTGACCGTGTTCCTGCTCATCACCCCCTTCCTGGTCCTGGATGATATCCTGGTGTCCCTGGCCACCGCCCTGGTCACGGGTGTGCTGATCATATTGGCCTTCACCTACTACATCTCGGTGGCCAAGGACCTGCCCTTCCGGCGGAGGTTCGCGGAGATGGCCGGTATCAGTCTTGGAGTGGCCGCCGTCTCCTTCTTCATAGGCTTCCTGGTGAGGATGTTCTTCAACTTGGAGGTCTAGTCCCCCATGAAGCCCAGGTTGTCCCTCCGGATGATGTTGGAGTAGTTCTTGTACCCCAGGATGGCCTCCACCCTATCGGTGTGGGCCCCCTTGATCCGGTTCAGCTCGTAGGAGGAGTAGTCCGTGATCCCCTTGGCGAACACCTCCCCCTCGCACTCCAGCTCCACCACGTCCCCCCGATCGAACTGTCCCCTGACCCCGATGACGCCGGAGGGTAGCAGTCCCCCCTTCCCCCCCAAGGCCTTCCTGGCCCCCGGGTCTATTCTTATGGTCCCGTAGGAGTTGGAGAGGAGGATCCACCTGGTACGACTCCCCTTGACCTTGTCGTTGGCAACGAAGATGGTGCCCAGCTCCTCCCCTCTCATCGTCCTGGGAAGCACCTCCTCCAGGTCGTGGTTGGTGATGATCATGTGGCAGCCGGAGATGCAGCATATCTTGGCCGCCTGGATCTTGGTCTTCATCCCTCCCACCCCCTTGGTGGAGGTGGGATTGCCCCCGAAGGCCTCGATCTCCGGGGTGATCTCCTTCACCGTGGGTATCAGCCTGGCGTCGGGATGGTTCTTGGGATTCCTGTCAAACAGGCCGTCCACGTCTGACAGGATAATGAGGAGGTCCGCCTCCATCTTGCTGGCCACCATGCCGGAAAGGGTGTCGTTGTCACCGAAGACGGCCTGGATCTCGTGCACGCACAGGGCATCGTTCTCGTTGATGATGGGGACCACGCCGCACTCCAGCAGCGTGCTGATATTGTTCCTCAGGTTTAGGTAGGTGATGCGGTCCGAGTAGAAGTCGTAGGTCAGGAGGATCTGGGCGATGTTGATGCCCACCCGGTCGAAGCTGGTCTTCCACTCCTGCATCAGGGCGTTCTGTCCCACCGAGGCGGCCGCCTGCCTCAGTGGCACCTCCTTGGGCTTGGGGGCCACCCCCATGATCTGCAGGCCCAGGCCGATGGCCCCAGAGCTCACCAGGATCACCTCCTTGCCCATCTTCCGCAGGTCCCTCACCTGACGGGCGATCCCGTCCATGAACTCCCGGTCCACCAGACCGCTGTCATCGGTGATCGAGGTGGTGCCGATCTTCACCACCACCCTCTGCACCTCCTTCAACAGGTCCCTGGCCATGTCTATCGGAACTCCAGGTCCAATCTCCGGTGGGTGAAGCTTCTTCCCTCCTTGCCGGAGTACTCGGCCACCGTCTGCCCCTCACCCTGGAGGATGTACTTGTAGATCATCAGTCCGTCCATGCCCACCGGTCCCCGGGCGTGGACCTTGTTGGTACTTATCCCCACCTCGGCACCCATCCCGTAGCGGTAGCCGTCGGCGAACCTGGTGGAGGCGTTCACCATCACGCTCGCCGAGTCCACCAAAGAGGTGAACCTCCTCGCCCTTCTTTGGTCCTCCGCCACCACCACGTCGGTGTGGTGCGATCCGTAGTGGTTGATGTGGTCGATGGCCTCCTCCATAGAGTCCACCACCTTGACCGATAGGACCAGATCGGAGTACTCGGTGGACCAGTCTTCCTCCATGGCCCCCGCCTCCAGGTCGAGGCTGGAGAGGTACTCGAGGGAGCGGGGATCGCACCTGAGCTCCACCCCCTCCCCCAGGTATGTCCTGGCCAGTTCATCCAGTATCTCCAGGGCGCCCTGATGCACCAGTAGTGTCTCGATGGAGTTGCAGGCCGCGGGGTACTGGACCTTGGAATCGACGCAGACGCGCAGGGCCCTCTCCCGATCGGCCGTCTCGTCCAGGTAGGCGTGGCAGATACCGGAGGTGTGCCCCAGCACCGGGATCCTGGTGCGCTCCTGGATCTGGCGTACGAACCGGTTCGATCCCCGGGGGATCAGCAGGTCGATGTGCTGGTCCAGGTCCAGGATCGAGTCCACCTCCTCCCGGGTCTCCATCAGCTGGAAGGCCTCCCTGGGCATGTCCTCCACCGAGGACGCCGCGCCGGAGAGGATATCGAAGAGCAGACGGTTCGATCCCCCCGCCTCGCTGCCCCCCTTGAATACGGTGGCATTCCCGCTCTTCAGGCAGAGGGACATGATCTGGGGGATGACGTCCGGTCTGGACTCGAAGATCACCCCGATGAGGCCGATGGGGGCACTCACCTGGTACAGGATCAGGCCGTGATCCAATTCCACGGTGGAGAGCGTCCGGCCCACCGGGTCCTCCAGGGCGATGACGTCCTGGATACCGTCGATCATGGTGTCGATCTTCCCGTCGGAGATCCTCAGTCTCTGCAGTAGGGATCTGGAAAGTTCCCCCCGCTCCACCATCTTCTCCCCCCTCCTCACGTCCTCAGCGTTGGTCTCCAGGATGCTCTCCCTCTCCCGGTCCAGCGCATCGGCCATGGCCCTAAGGGCCCGGTTCTTGACCTCGGTGGGCCGGTCGGCAAGCTCAACGGAGGCCATCTTGGCCCTCATCACTCTCTCCCCGATCTCGCTCAATCGTTCACCTCCGCCCGGCCTCTCCTCAGGCCCGCGGTCTATATGGTATTTCCCCCTCCAGTCATCCCCGGGTGGACTCTCCCACCCAGTCCAGGTAGGGCCGGTGACCCTCGACGATGTCGTATCGGACGATGCAGGGGACCTGGTAGGGATGGACCTCAAGGACGGCGGACTCCACTTCCCGGAAGTCCTCGCCCCTGGTCTTCAGCAGCATCCCCCATTCCGGCTCCTCGGCCACCTCTCCCTCCCAGTGGAACAGGGAGTCCATCTGGAAAAGGTTGGCGCAGGCGGTCAGACCCCTGTCCAAGAGGTGGCGGGCGATCCTTCGCGCGTTCTCCTCGGAGTCCACGGTAACCAGTACCGTCGAGTACATGGTCGGTACATCGGCGAACGGGTATTTTCAGATTTGCAATGGGAGTAGCAGGGTTCACCTTGTATAGTGCCCCCTTCCTGTTCTGATCATGAAGTACGAGGTAGAGAGGTCGGAGAGCGAGTGGAGGAACGTCCTCACCAAGGAGCAGTTCCGGGTGCTGCGCAAGGGGGGTACGGAGTACCCCTTCACCGGCAGGCTGCTGAAGGAGAAGCGCAAGGGAGTGTACCGCTGCGCCGGATGTGGGAACCCGATCTTCCCCTCAGGGACCAAGTTCGACTCCGGCACCGGGTGGCCCAGTTTCAGCGAGACCCTTACCCCGGACAGGGTGGAGCTCCGGTCGGATAGGAGTCTGGGAACGGAGAGGACCGAGGTCCTATGCGCCCGGTGCGGTGGTCACCTGGGGCACGTGTTCGACGACGGGCCTCCGCCCACCGGGAAGAGGTACTGCATGAACTCGGTGGCCCTGGAGTTTCAACCCGAGTAGGTCATACCAGCAGGGCGGCCACCCCTGTCCTCCGGCCCGGACACCGCATCTATGGCCTCCTCCAGCTCCTCCACGATCGTAGGGTCGTCCAAACCGTACATGATGCCCACCACGCATCCGTATCTCTCCAGGTCCCACATCATCTCCTCCAGGAGCAGCTCGACGCTGATGGCTCCGTGCCCCGGACCAGCTCTACCGGGGTCCTCCCGCCCACCCTGCAGTCCGGTCCGGTCCCGTTAGCGGCCGGGAATCCCCTCAGCACCAGGAAGTCGGAGAGCTCCTCCGCCATGGCCCCCCTGGGCAATCTCGCGTTCTCCGGGCTCCACCCCTCCAGCACCTCCCAGAAGTCCACCTTCGGTCCATCGTGTCCGCCGTTGCCGCCCTCCCTGGACAGGCGGGGTTGAACGGAGGTCCGGTGGTCCATCTCCCCCAGGACGTCATCGATCACCGTCTCCGCCAGCTGTTCCTTTCCACCGCAGATGGGACACCGGATTCCATGCAGATCATGGCGAGGAGCTCCCCGTCGATCCGGGGGAGGATCTCGCCAGTCAGATCGGTCCGATGACCGAGGTGGGAGAGCATGTCACTCTTCCCACCCCTCGGGCCTCTACCCCACGGAGGGGAGCATCTTCCTGAGCTCATCCTCGTACAGGCAGCGGTCCAGCAGCTCGGCCAGCTCCATCCATGGAAGGAATCGACGGGCGAGGTGTTTCTACCTTTCTCCTCCCGTTACCGAATCCGATAATCGGTCGTTACCGATGTCCAGTACCAGGTCCACCGGGCAGTGGTCCGATCCCTCCACCTGGTCCAGGATGCCGGCCGAGCGGACCCTGTCCCGCAGCTCCTGGCTGACGAAGAAGTAGTCCAGTCTCCACCCCACGTTCCTCTCCCGGGCCCTGGTCTTCAGGTCCCACCAGGTGTATCTACCTGGGGAAGGGTCGAACATGCGGAAGGAGTCCATGAAGCCCGTCTCCAGGAAGCGGTCTATCCATTCCCTCTCCTCCGGGAGGAAGCCGGACACCTTGGAGTTCTCCCTGGGTCGGGCGATGTCCCTCTCCCTGTGCGCGGTGTTCAGGTCACCGCACACCACCACCCCGTTGCGCTTCCGGCACTGATTGGCCCTCTCCAGGAACTCCTCATAGAAGTCCATCTTGAACCGAAGCCTCTCCTCTGAGGCCTTGCCGTTGGGGAAGTAGACGTTGAACAGGGAGAACTCGGGGTAGTGGAGGATCATCACCCTGCCCTCCTGGTCGAAGCGGGGGACGCCCAGCCCGATCTCCAGCTCCTGCGGTTCCCTCGAGGTGTAGGTGGCCACCCCGCTGTAACCCTTCCTGTTTGCCTCGGCGAAGTGGGATTCGTATCCCGGTATGTTGAGCAGCTTCTTGGGCAGCTGCTCCCTCCAGGCCTTGGTCTCCTGGAGGCAGTAGACGTCCGCTCCCTCCGCCTCGATCCAGCCGATCAGTCCCTTGCGGTGCAGCGCCCGTATGCCGTTGACGTTCCAGGAGATGAGTCTCATGTGCTTCCCTCGTTCAGAGGGGATCGGGAGGACCTAACCGTTTCGCTCGATCTGCGTCCCCGAGTGCCCGAACTCATTGAATCAGAAGAAAGGTTTATTTTAGTGAAAATGTTCTACGCCCTATGGGCGGAGAGGTAGCATGTGGATCGATCACTACGGCAAGGGAGATCACGTCATCCAAGTGTTCACCAACGATGCGGAGCGTCTGAAGGCGATCTGCGACCTGATCGACTGGGTGAAGGAGAATGAGCTGGTCGTCTACATCTGTGAGACCCCTCTCTCGTGCAACGGCTCCCCGTACGACAGGAAGATGGAGAAGGCGATCCGGGAGGGCAGGGTGCGGGTCATCTCGGCGAACTCCTTCTATTTCTCCCAAGGGAAGATCGATCATCGTAGGATCATGGAGAAGCTGGATTGGATCATCGAGTCGATCCACCGGGAGGGGAATCGCGTCGGGGCGGCGGTGGGGGACCTCTCCTGGGCCTTGGGCTTGCGCGAGACGTTCCAGGAACTGATGAGGTATGAGGCCATGCTCCATCTGGACAGCCCCCCTATGGATATCGGTATCCTCTGTCAGTACGATTCCCGGATCCTCACCGAGGAGCAGAAAAGGATGATAAGCAGGATGCATGCGATGCAGCTGCGAAACGGTCAGCTGGAGAGGAACCACTGGCTCCTCTGCAGGACGACCTCACAGGCCGGGGTACCGGACCAGCGGCTGGAGCACCATCTTGATCCTGATGTTCGCGAATCCGAGCGGCCTTATCTCTCTGTCGATTAGGTGGACCAGCTCCCGGTTGTCCGAGGCCCTTAGGCGGAACATGATCCTTCTCTCTCCAGAGATCCTCAGGATCTCGGAGACCCTCTCGTTGGAGAACAGCTCGGCGAATGCCTCCGACACCCTCTCGGCCGGGATGTCCGCGGAGATGAAGGCGTCGCTGGAGTACCCGATGCGCTCCTGATCGATCACCGCGGAGTATCCCATGATCACCCTGTTCTCCTCCATCCTCTTGATCCTGTCCCGGATGGTGGAGGCGGGACGGTCGACCAGCCCGGAGATCTCCTCATAGGTCATATTGCCGTTCTTCTGCAGTAGACGGAGTATATCCCTGTCGAGCTCGTCGTCGATCATCCTATCGTATATGGTGATGGCCGTAGAAATAGCTTTCAAATGTGGGGGGACCTTCCCTCCCTGAGATCCCTTACTATCTCGGCATGGTCGAAGGCCATGTCCGGGAGATCGTCCAGCGGGAACAGCTCGGCCGCTGCGGCGTCGTCCCCCGAGCGGAGCTCCCCGCCCATCGGGGCCAGGTGGAAGGCCACGCTGATGAAGTGCCCCCGGGGATCCCTGTCCGGATGCGAGTAGACGCCGATCATCTCCAGTATCCTGGTCCTCAGGCCGGTCTCCTCCTCCACCTCCCGGACCACGCACTCCTCCACCGTTTCACCGTACTCCAGTATGCCGCCGGGAAGGGCGTAGGACCCCTGGTAGGGTTCCTTGCCCCTCCTTATCAAGAGGAGCTTTCCGTCGATCATGACCACCCCGTCCGTGGTCAGGGTGGGCCTCTTGTAGAGGTTCTCGATCTGTTCCTCGATCATCCTGACCTGGTTCTCGTAGCGGTTCAGCAGGTCCTCCCCCAGTTCGGTGAGTCTGGTGGCACCCCCCTCGGTGCCCCCTCTCTCCGAGTAGACCACCTTTTCCCCCAGGGCACTCTCGATCTTCTTCAGGGCCCCCCAGGCATGGCGGTAGGACATCCCCATCTCCTCTGCCGCCTTGGATATCGAGCGGTGCTCCTGTATCAGGCTGAGCAGCCGGGCCCTACCCCGGCTGATCAGGAACCTTCCATCCTTTCCCAACCACACCCTGAAGTTGACTTCGTACACCAAAGACACCCACCTCAAATACCCGAGGGTGAAGATTAAATCTTTCCTTCTCATATGCAACGAGTATGCCCGATTGGGGACACCGCATCCCGACCATTCTAACCTCCCACGAGCTCCTGGACAAGGCCCTGAGGAAGGCCTCCAAGGTGAGCGTCAGGGGGGCCAGCCGTCTGGACACCGCCAAGAAGACCTCCCTGGGGAGGATCTCGGCCACCAGTGATATCCTGAACTCCACGCTCATCAAGTACGTAAGGAGGTTCCCCAGTCTGGATCGGGAGGAGGAATTCTTCCCCCAGCTAATGGACGTGCTGATAGGGAACGACGAGCTGAGGAAGTCCCTGGGCGCCCTGAACTGGGCTGCCCGCAAGGTGAACGAGCTCCAGAGGATCTATACCCGGAGGATCAAGGGGGCACACGAGGTGGACCAGGTGGTGAGGCTGCGCAAGGAGTTCTACGGCAGGATCTCCTCGGTGATCGAGCAGATCTCCGGACATCTGGTGTTCGTCGGTCGTGCCAGGGAGGAGATGAAGAGGATCCCCAGCATCGACCCGAACATCCCCACCCTGGTGGTGGCCGGCTTCCCCAACGTGGGGAAGAGTCAGCTGGTGGCCCGCCTCTCGAACGCGAGACCGACCATAGCCTCCTATCCCTTCACCACCAAGGGGATCGGGGTGGGCCACCTGCAGGTACGGTGGTTCACCTATCAGGTGGTGGACACCCCGGGCCTGCTGGATCGTCCCCTGGAGGAGAGGAACGAGATCGAGAGGCAGGCCGTCCTCGCCCTCAGGTACCTGGCGGACGTGATCGTCCTCGTCCTCGATCCGTCGGAGACCTCGGGCTACACCATGGAACACCAGCTGTCCCTACTCTCCTCGGTGGAGAGCTGGATGGAGGGGATACCCATGGTGGTGGTGGAGAACAAGGTGGATCTACATCGCTCCGAATCTAACAGGATCAAGGTCTCCGCCTTCACCGGTGAGGGAATGGAGGAGATGATGGAGAAGGTGGTCCCCTACCTGGAGAGTGGATGGAAAGATTCTACCGTCCAGGAGGCATGAGCGTGCACAAGGTGGCCTGCAGCGAGCAGATGGAGGCGTACTTCGAGAGACTGCTGGATGAAGCCAACGAGTGCTACGAGGTCGCGGAGAGGGCCAGGAGGCTGGGCAGGGACCCGGAGAGCTTCGTGGAGGTCCCGCAGGCGGAGGACCTGGCCTCCAGGGTGGAGAAGATCCTGGCCGCCTGGAAGGTGGAGGGTGTGGCGGAGCGCATCAGGGACCTGAGCAAGGAGTACAACCGGGAGGAGGTGTCCATCCTGGTGGCCAAGGAGGTGGCCAACATGCCCGCCTCCTCCAGGGAGGAGTCCATAGAGAAGGCGGTAAGGGTCGGACTGGCCGTCCTCACCGAGGGCATACTGGTGGCCCCTCTGGAGGGGATAGCGGGGGTGAGGATCGGCCGAAATTCGGACGGGAGCGACTACGTGGCAGTCCGCTTCGCCGGACCCATCCGCTCCGCCGGGGGCACCGGTCAGGCCATGAGCGTGCTGATCGCCGACGTGGTGAGGAGGGAACACGGCATCGGGAGATACCTCCCCACCCACGGGGAGGTGCAGCGCTTCAACGAGGAGATCCCCCTGTACAAGCAGTGCCAGCACCTCCAATACACGCCGAGCAACCAGGAGATCGAGATGGTGGTTAAGAACTGCCCGGTGTGCGTGGACGGTGAGGGGACCGAGGACACCGAGATCACCGGGTACCGGGACCTCCCCAGGATCGAGACCAACAGGGTGAGGGGCGGGGCCTGCCTGGTCGTCGCCGAGGGCCTGTGCCAGAAGGCCCCCAAGATCGACAAGCACGTGGCAAAGCTGGGCATCGACGGGTGGGACTTCATCGAGGAGTTCATCAGCCTCTCCTCGCGGGAGGAGGAGAGCGAGCAGAGGATCTATCCCGAGTACAAGTACCTGACGGACATAGTGGCCGGCAGGCCGGTTCTGGCCCACCCCTCCACCAAGGGCGGGTTCCGTCTCCGCTACGGTCGGGGGAGGACCACCGGTCTGGCCGCGATCGCCATGAACCCGGCCACCCTGTACGCCATGGACGAGTTCATCGCCATCGGCACCCAGGTCAAGATCGAGCGTCCGGGCAAGGCCGGGGCGATCACCCCCTGCAACGGGATCGAGGGACCCATACTCCTTCTTGACAACGGGGATCTGGTCCAGGTGGACACGGCCAGGGAGATGCTGGAGGTGAGGGACCGGGTAGCCGAGATCGTGGACCTGGGGGAGGTACTCATCCCCTTCGGGGAGTTCGTGGAGAACAACCACCTCCTGGTCCCGGGGGCCTATTCCCCCGAGTGGTACCTGGCGGAGCTGCGGGAGGCCGGTGGCCCGCCGGAGGACTGGGAGTCACCCGGCCTGGATCGGGCGCTGGAGATCTCCCGGGAGTTCGCAGTGCCACTGCATCCCCGGTTCAACCTGTTCTGGTCGGACCTGGGGATGGATGACCTGCTCTCCCTCCGATCCCATCTACTGGATACCGGTAGATGGGAGGAGGGTATGCTGCGTTTGGCCAAGGATCCTGGCCAGAAGAGAACGCTGGAGGAGCTGGGCGCCCTTCACCGGGTGGAAGGGGAGGAGCTGGTGCTCGAGGGTCATGCCCGGGTCCTGCTGATGGGACTGGGCATATCCGAGGGCCTGGAGGAGGTGGCACCCTTCCAGGGGGAGGACGCCCTTGCCGCGGTCTCCTCCGCCCTGGGCGTGAGGGTCATGCCCCGGGCGGTTACCCGTATCGGGGGGAGGATGGCCAGGCCGGAGAAGGCCAAGGAGAGGAAGATGAGGCCTCCCCCGCACGTCCTGTTCCCGCTGGGCAACTACGGCGGCCCCCAGAGACTGGTCAAGGAGGCCCTGAAGAACGAAAAGATCGACGTGGAGGTGGGGGTGAGGCAGTGCCCGGAGTGCCACCGGAACACCCCCATGTGCGTCTGCGACTGCGGCGCCCACACCTCTCCCTCGGACGTGCCCAACGCCCAGAGCCTGGATCTGGACTCGATACTGGACAGGGCTATGGAGCGGCTTAATGAAAGCGAGATCCCGGACATCAAGGGGGTCCAGGGCATGATGTCCAGGAACAAGACCCCGGAGGCATTGGAGAAGGGGATACTGAGGGCGAAGCACGGCGTTTACGTCTTCAAGGACGGCACCATCCGGTACGACATGACCGACCTCCCGCTCACCCACTTCCGTCCCCGGGAGATCGGTCTGAGCGTGGAGAAGGCAAGGAAGTTGGGATACGTGAGGGACTTCCGGGGAAACGAGCTGACCGACGATTCACAGCTCTGCGAGCTCAAGGTGCAGGACTTCGTCCCCTCGGTCTCCTGCGGGGACTACCTGGTCCAGGTGGCCAACTTCCTTGACGAGCTCCTGGAGAGTCATTACGACCTGGAGCCCTTCTACCGGGCGTCCAGCAGGGAGGATCTCATCGGTCAGATGGGCGTGGGTCTGGCTCCACACACCTCCGGGGGCGTGCTGTGTCGGTTCATCGGTTTCACCTCCTCCAAGGTGGGCTACGGGCACCCCTACTTCCACGCGGCCAAGCGGCGGAACTGCGACGGTGACGAGGACAGCTGCATCCTGCTCCTGGACGCTTTGCTGAATTTCTCCCACACCTTCCTTCCCGACCGCCGGGGCGGGCTGATGGACGCCCCCCTGGTACTGACCACCAGGCTGGACCCGAACGAGGTGGACAAGGAGGCCCACAACATGGACCTGTGCACCGAGTATCCTTTGGAGTTCTACCGGGCCACCCTGGACTACAGGCATCCCAAGGAGGTGGAGGACCTGATGGACCTGGTCGGTGCCAGGATAGGCTCCATGTTGCAGTTCGAGAACCTGGGATTCACCATCGATACCAGCGACATCAATGAGGGGCCGAGCGATTCGGCCTACAAGACGCTGAAGAGCATGATGGAGAAGATGAACTCCCAACTGGAGCTGGCCAGGAAGATCAGGGCGGTGGACGAGGAGGACGTGGTTCATCGGGTGATCACAAGGCACTTCCTCCCGGACCTGATCGGCAACCTGAAGAGCTTCTCGGGCCAGAAGCTGAGGTGCACCAAGTGTGGGGCCAAGTACCGGCGCATTCCCTTAAGGGGAACGTGCTACTGTGGGCACACCTTGACCCTGACGGTGCACGAGAAGAGCGTGAAGAAGTACCTTGAAATCACCAAGGAGATCGGGGAGCGTTTCGGCATCCCGGTCTACACCCAGCAGAGGATAGAGCTGATAGAGGAGTCCATCAACTCGCTCTTCGAGAATGACAAGGTGAAGAAGTGCAGGCTCTCGGACTTCATGTGAGCTAGTCGCCGAGCTCGGAGACCTGCTCCCGGAACTCCTCGAAACGGTTCTCCAGTATTTCCAGGCCCTTCTCCAGGGCCTTCTGGGCGGTCACGGAGCCGTCGGTCTCGAACTCGAATACGAACTCGTTCTCGTCCCCCTTCACCGAGACGGCGTTGGTCTCGCAGACCTCCACGCATGCCTTGCACAGGTCGCAGGCCCTCTCGTCCACCACCTTGACGGTGTCCCCCTCCCGGGCGAACACCCCCTTGGGACAGGCGTCGATGCAGGCCCCTCCCTGATCGCACCTGGAGGAATCGATCTTCACGTGGGGGCGGTACTTGTACCCCACCCCGTTGGTGACCTGCCACTTGGCATGGTCATGACCAGTGCCCAGCTCGGCGGAGGCGTAGACCAGGATTGCCTGCCCGTCCGCCAGCTTGACCAGGGGTATGAGCTCGTCGCAAACCCTGAACTCGGAGCTGCCCAGGGGTTCCAGGTCGCCCGAGTAGACCTCACCCGGCCCCATCTTGTTCAGCGAGTACATGATGGTGCAGGAGGGACAGCCCTCTCCTCCGCAGTCGCACTCCGAGCGGAACACGAAGAAATCCAGATCGGTCGGTATCGGGACCATGCCCAGCCGGTGGGCCACCACCTCGTCGAACAGTGGGCTGGTGCTCTCGAACTCCTTGCCCTCTCCGTCGCTGATCGGCCCCAGGTGCATATCCACTATCTCGATGGCCATCTTGGGTATCTCGGATATCAGCACCCGCCTCAGGGCGTTGGCGATGCCGGGATTGGCATTGGACAGGAGGAACTTGACCCTATTGTCCATCAGTTCCAGGATCTCGATGTCCATGGTATGCCTCTACACCCTCCGGCCCCTGCGGCCGCCCTTCTTCTTGGTCCCGTCGTGCGGTATGGGCGTGACGTCCTCGATGCGGCCGATGCGGAGACCGGCTCTGGCCAAAGCCCGGATGGCAGCCTGGGCGCCCGGACCGGGGGAACTCGACTTGTTCCCTCCCGGGGCCCGGATCCGCACGTGAATGTTGGTGACGTCCTTCTCCTTGGCGATGTCCGCCACCCTCTCCGCCGCCCGCATGGCCGCGTAGGGGGAAGACTCGTCCTTGGCCGCCTTCACCACCATTCCGCCGGAGCACTTGGTGATCGTCTCGGCCCCGGTGATATCGGTGAGCGTTATGATGATGTTGTTGTAGCTCGCGTAGACATGGGCAATTCCCCACTTCGCCATTACTCCACCTCCTCCTTGACCTCCTCAGAGGCCTTCTCCCTACCCTCCAGGGGACCGGACTTCTCGGCCATCTGGACCCTGGTCGGGTGCAGATCATCGGAGAAGGGCGAGCGGGGGTTGTACTCTATCTTCCCCTCCTCGGAGCGGGTGATCACATACCCGGGTATGGTGACCTTCCTACCCTCCACGAAGACGTGGCCATGGGTTATCATCTGCCTGGCCTCCCGGAAAGTGGAGGCCAGTCTCTTCTGCTTGACGATGGTCTGCAACCTGCGTCCGAGAACGCTCTCCATGTCCAGGGCCAGCACGTCGTCGAGCGATCCGCCCTGCATCGGGAGATATCCTAGCCGCCCGCATCGCTGGAGGAGCTTATCGGTCTCCAGCTGGGCCTGCTGGTCCCCGTACCTCAGCCTCGCCTGGAGGTTACGGGACTGCCTCCTCAGCCCTCTCAGGACGGACTGGGCCTTCCAAAGCTCCTTCTTGTTCTTCAGCCCGTACCGTTTGACCAGCTCGGCCTCGTTGCTGATCCTCTCCCCCTCCCAGGGGTGGGAGGGAGAGTCATATGATCGCTTGGGAAACTTCGGATCACCCATCTAAACACCTCTACTTCGCCTTCCCCTCGCGGGAGCGGCTGACACCCAGGGTGAGCCCGGTCCTGCCGTTAGCCCTGGTCCTCTGACCACGGACCTTCTGTCCCGACTCGTGCCTGATGCCCCGGTAGCTACGGATCATCTTCAGCCGGTTGATGTCGTCCTTCCTCACCATCTCCAGGTCCGCACCTACGATATGGAGGTCGTCGCCGGACTCGTAGTCGTTCTGCCTGTTCAGGGCCCAAGGAGGGGCCACCTCACCGTAGTTCTGTATGAGGTTCTCCAGCACCTCGAGCTTGTCGTCCGGCAGGTAACCGATCTTCTGTCCGCTGTCCACCTGGGCCTTCTTCACCACGATCTCGGCGACCCGCTTTCCGACGCCCTTCACACCCTGGAGAGCTACACCTATCCCCTTCTCTCCATCGATGTCCGTGTCGGCCAGGCGGACGATGTATTTGAACTCCTCACCTTCATGTGCGTTTTCCTCGGTCAACCATCTACCTCCGATGATCAGATAAGATTGATTCCTCCCTTTCGGAAGCAACTCTCCTAAATTCAATTGCGTATATAAGGCTTTCTGTGACCCAGGATTCTACTCTCTCCTGGTACCGAGGAAGGAGCGGACGATCTCGCCCATGTGCTCGAACGCCTCCCTCACCTTACGGGGGTCGCCCCCGCCCTGGGCGAAGTGGGCCTTACCGCCTCCTCCCCCGCCGAAGCGGGAGGAGATCTCCTCCAGCAGCGAGCGGCAGTCCACCTCCACTCCCTGGCCACGGGTGACCATGATCCTCCCCTTGGAGTTCGCCTGACCCAGTACTGCCAGCACCTTTTCCTCCCGGGCGAGGGTCTTGGATAGCTCCGCCAGGTCCGTCTCCCCCTCGTCCAGGTAGGTGATTAGTCTCAGCCCGTCCAGCTCCTCCGCCCGTTCGAGGAGCGTTTGGGCCAGGTCCGAGCTCAGCCGGCGATCCATCTCCTCCACCCGCTTGCGCAGGACCCTGTTCTCCTCCCGCATCCCCTCCACGGCGGGGGGTATCTCCTCCACCGGCACGTTCAGCGCCTCGGAGAGGCGATGTACCACCGATCGGTCCCTGGCCATCATGTCCAGGGCGGCCTCCCCGGCGGAGAACTCTATGCGGACCACGCCGTCCTGTATCCTCCGGGTGTGGTGAATCCTGATCGGCCCTACCAAAGAGGTCCGGGTGCAGTGAATGCCCCCGCAGGCCTCGGCGTCTATGCCCGGGATGTCCACCACCCGGATGTTCTTGCCTGGGACCGCCCCTCCCTGGTAGAGGCGGTGACCGTAACGCTGCTCGGCCTGATCCCTGGGCATCATGCTCACGTGCACCGGGAAGTCGTCCAGGACCACGGTGTTGGCCAGCCTCTCCAGCCTCTCCATCTCCCCCTGGTCCAGGTTCCGGTAATGGGTGATGTCCAGCCTGCCCACGTCCACCGACTTGTGCGCACCGGCCTGCCAGACGTGGTTGCCGAGGAGCTCCCGGGCCTTCCCGTTGATGATGTGGGCGGCGGTGTGATGTCTCATCAGCTGCAGTCTCCGGCGCCGGTCCAGCCTTCCCACCACGGTGGTACCCTTCCCCGGGGGCTCCCCGTCCAGGTAATGGAGCACGGAGTTCCCGGATCGGACCACCCGGGTCACCCTCTGACCGGACAGGTCCCCCAGGTCCCACTCCTGACCTCCACCCTCCGGGTAGAAGGCGGTCTGGTCCAGGACCACGGCGGAATCAACCACCTCCATCACCTCGGCATCGAACTCGACCAGCTCCGGATCCTCGTGAAACAGCATGCGCGTGGAAGGCAAGTCCTCCGGGAGATCAGAGGAATCCTCCTCCTCCACCTCCTCGTGGCGGGCGGCCACTTGTATGTAGAAGTCGTCTGGTATCTCCACCTCCAGGGAGGAGAACTCCTGCACGATCTCCGGGTTGAGGCCGTGGGAGTCGTAGAGCTCGATCAGTTTTTCCCCGGAGATCTTCTCGTCCGGTCCCATATCCTGGGTGATCCTCTCCACCAGCTGTCTGCCCCTGGACAGGGTCTCTTGATACCTGGCCTCCTCCACCTCCACCAGGTCGGTGATGTCTTCCCGGTGGAGGTCCAGCTCCGGGAAGTGGGGGGCGAAGTAGTCGATCTGCCAGTTCACCACCTGGGAGAGGGGGAGGTCCAGTTCCAGTGCCCGGAGGGACCGGAGGGCCCTGCGCACCAGCAGGCGGGCGAAGTACCCCTCCCGGACATTGGAGGGCACCACGCCATCGTTCAGCAGGAATGAGAGCGCCCTGGAATGGTCGCACACCACGTACACCTCCTCGAGGGGACGGACCAGGTCCATGAGCTCCTGAAAGGGGATCCCGATCCGCTGGGCGGTCTCCTCCCGTATCCTCCGGACATCGGCGGCCGTCTTGGCGTCGGTCATCCCGGCCACCTTGCTGTACTCCATGAGCACCCGCGTCTCCGTCTCCAGGCCGAGCTCTGACTTGAGGTTCTTAAGCACTGGCCCGAACACCGCCTCGTAGGCGGAGGAGGATCCCTGGGAGACCCAGGAGATCCTCTCCAGTCCGTAACCGGTGTCGACCACCTTCATGTTCAGGGGAACCCGTCCCTGGGAGGTCTCCCGGTACATCATGAAGACCAGGGTGGCCAGCTCCGCCCCGTCCAGTATCACCTCCAGGCAGGGTCCGGAGTTCCCCCCACCCTCCCACCAGGCCTCCACGTACCTCAGCCTCCGCGGATCGGCTCCCATGGTGGAGGAGAAGAACTGGTGGCAGAGCTCCACGGTGCGGTCCTTGAAGTAGACCTGCTCCCCCGGCGTGTTGAAGGCGTGGTGGGCCAGCATCTCGAAGAAGGTCATGTGCCGCCCTGTCTTGCCCACGTTGTCGATGTCGTTGAACCGGACGCAGGTCTGGGAGATGGCCAGCGGGTTGAACGGGGGCTCCTCCACCCCGTTGATCACCCAGGGCTGGAAGTCGTATATGGAGGCCTGGGTGAAGAAGACATCATCCCTCCACCTGGCCACGATGGGGTAGCGGTCCACGATCCCGTGGCCGTTCTCCTCGAAGAATCCCAGGAAGGCCTCCCTGGTCTCGTGGGGTCCCAGGGATCGCTTCATGGGGGAGTTCCCGATGAAGGTGTACTCCTCGCAGGGGGGCTCCCCGCAGGTCCCCCATTCCCCTTGGGTCCAGAAGTGACGGCCGCACTTGGGGCATCGTCGCCGGTAAAAATCGTTCTGGCCGAAAAAGTCGAGGTCGAATTCGGAAGAGAGCATCTAGCCGTGGTATTAGGGGGTGGTTATATGAATCTTTTTCACTGCTGGGTCAGCTTCGGGTTCTCCGAGTAGTCCACCGGGACCTCGATCAGGCCCAGGCGCTCCTCGTCCAGGTACCTCTGCAGGGTCACCCCCAGCTCCTGTGCCGACTCCACCCGGCAGGCCTGGGCCCCGAAGGACTTGGCGTACTGCACCAGGTCGGGATTCCCGAAGTCCACCCCGCTGGTCCTCCCATAGGCGTGCTGCTGCCTGGTGCGGATCAGCCCGTAGCCGGAGTCGTTGAACACCACCACCACCAGCGGCGTCCCCAGCCTGTGGGCGGTCTCCAGCTCGGTGGAGGTCATCATGAACCCACCGTCCCCACAGACGGCTACCACCCGGCTGAGGGGTCGGACCAGCTTGGCCGCTATGGCCCCGGGGAGGCCCAGGCCCATGGGGATCAGACCGTTGGAGGCGATGAGGGTGTTCTCCTGGTGGGTGGGGTAATTCTTCATCATCCACAGCATGTGGGCGCCCACGTCGCACACCACGATGTCCTCCATGCCCATCACCTCCCGTATCGTGCTGACCGCCAGCTGCGGCTTGATCGGCAAGGAGTCCTCCGGGACCTCCTGCAGGGTGCGCCTGATCCGGTCCCGTATCTCCGAGGCCCAGTTCCCCTTCAACATCCCGGGGATCATGGCCTGGAGGGCGCTGCCTATGTCCCCGATCACCTCCAGCTCCGGGCACAGGGCGGCCTCCTCCTCCACCTTCACCGGGGCAACGTAGGCCACCTCCTTTTCCTCCCCCACCCTCCAGAACTCGGGCTGGAACTCCAGGGTATCGAATCCGAGGAGGACGATCAGGTCGGCCCTCTGCAGCGCCTCGTGGGCGTGGTCGCTGTTCCTCAGTCCCACGGTATGCAGGTTCAGGGGATGGCGGAAGGGCAGCACCCCGTTCCCCATCCAGGTGTGCGTGACCGGCACCAACCACTCCTCCACGAACTCCATCAGGTCCCTTTGCGCGCAGCCCCTGATCACCCCCTGGCCGCAGATCACCAGGGGCCTCCGGGACCGGATGAGCATCTCCCTGAGGCGGTCCAAGGATTCCTCGTCCGGGGAGGGGTAGGAGATCTCCCCCGGGGAAAGGGGTTCGCCCTCCACCTCCACCTTCATGACGTTCTCCGGCAGCTCTAGATGAACAGGTCCTGGCCTCTCCTCCCTGGCCAGTTGAAAGGCACGGTGCACAGCATCCGGAATTCCCCGCGGGTCCCACATGCACAGGCTGTCCTTGGTGATGGGGCGGTACAGCTCCACCAGGTCCACGAACTGCTTGTATGGCAGGCACTTGCCGGTACCCGCCTGCCCGGTGAGGGCTACCAGGGGGGCGTAGCTGAGGTGGGCATCGGCCACCCCGGTGACCATGTTGGTGGCCCCGGGGCCCAGGGTGGAGAGGCACACCCCCGGCCGCCCGGTCAGGCGGGCGGATATCTCGGCCATGAAGGCGGCCGAGGTCTCGTGCTTGGGCACCACCAGCTCTATCCCCGAGTCTATCAGGGAGTCCACGATATCCAGGTTCTCCTCCCCTGGGATGCCGAACACCCTGCTCACTCCCTCGTTCTCCAGGCACTTCACCAGCAGATCGGAGGCCCTCATAATATCACTCGAACATGTCCTCCCGGTCCTCCTGCATGTACCGGGCGGCCGCTCTCGCGGCATCGTTTATGTTCCCCGAGAACTTGAAGGCGGCGATTCCGTGCTTATTCAGGATGTCCACGGCCCGCTGTCCGAAGTCGCTGGCGATGACGATGTCGCAGTCGTTCAGGGCATCGGAGGCCTTCTCCAGCTTGGTGGTGTGGACCTTCCCGAACATGGGGACCTCCTCGTAGGTCTCCACCTCCACCACGTCCCTGGGTATCAGGGCCCCGGACTCCACCTCGAAGGTGTAGAAGTGGTCGGCCTGGCCGAAGTGGAGGTCCACCTTCTCCCCGTCCGAGGAGGCCACCCCCACCCGGTAACTGTCCTTCTTCCTCATCACCTGGGGCGACGGGCGGTCCTCCCCGCATTCCCCGCAGGGGGTGGTGGCGAACTCGGCCGATCGGTCGTGGCCGAGCAGACCGATGGCGTCAGAGCGGCACATCTTGCAGTGCCTCATCTGCCTGATGTCCACCTCGCAGAGGTCCTGCAGCTCCTTCCGCTCCTTGGGCGTCGGCGGACGCATGTTCTCGAACCTGGTCCCTGGGACGGGTATCAGGGGTATGATGTTGGAGATGTAGGCGCCCAGCTCCTTGACCCTCTTGGCCAGCTCCGGTATGTGCTTACCGTTGATGTCCGGGATGAACACGGTGTTCACCTTCACGCACATGCCCAGATCCACCGCCCTCTCGATCCCCTCCAGCTGATTCTCTATCAACCGCTCGGCCGCCTCCCGGCCCTCCAGCTTCTTCCCCTCCCACCTCACGTACTCGTAGATGTGCTTCCCCACATCGGGGTCCACGGCGTTCATGGTGACAGTGACGAACTTGACATTCAGCTGGGCCAGCCTGTCCACGTACTTGGGCAGGTTGAGCCCGTTGGTGGAGAGGCACAGTGTCAGGTCTGGGAATTCCTCGTGTACCCTTTCCAGGGTGTGGAAGGTGGTGTCGTTCGCCAGTGGGTCCCCCGGGCCGGCGATGCCTATGACGCTGAGCTGGGGGATCTCCTCCCTCACCCTCTTGATCTTCTCCACCGCCTCCTCGGGACCAATCACCTGGCTGGTCACCCCTGGTCGGCTCTCGTTGACGCAGTCGTACCTGCGATCGCAGTAGTTGCACTGGATGTTGCACGCGGGCGCCACCGGAAGGTGCATCCTGGCGTACTTCCTGTGGGCCGCCGCGTTGAAACACGGGTGGGTGTCTATCGCGCTCTTCACCTCGGAATTCTTCATCTTCGGCCTCCGGGCAGGGGGCGCTAGGAAGCACCGGATATTTGTGTGTTGGCCAGGAACGGGAGTGGCTTACGAACCTCTCACCAGGACATCGTCCAGCTGGTATCCCATCCAGGTCTCCCAGGCCACAGTGATCCCACCGCCACCCACGGGTCCTGTCCGCCGGGACCTTCAATCTGGAACGGCAGCCAACCCTCACCACGGTTGGCATTCCCCAGGGCGGTGAACTGAAGCTCAGAGGTGGGCGCCCCCTCCCCGATGTAGACCACCGGGTGGGCCGCCACTTTGGTCGAGCGACCGGGGGAGAACAGGTGGAAGGTGATCTGAAAAAGGTCCCTCTCTCCCTCCAGCTGCCTCATGATCCACACGGTGCCATCGTCCTGCCAGCCTTCTATGGTCATCTCCACCGAGGCATTGGCCGACCGGTACCGGTCATGGATCAGGTTGACCCAGGCGCTGACCGGCCTCCCGGTGTCGGGGTCGGTGGGCAGGTCCCTCCCCATCCCCCACTCCGACAGATCGAAGGAGAGGCCTCCTCGAGCACCACCGAGGCGAGGCAACCGGACACCGGGATCGTGATGATCTCCGCGACCACCAATGGCCACCATCTCATGTTATTCTCCTTCCTCCTCTTCCTATTTAACCATCTCACTGTCGGGGGATGGGACCGGACATCATCTTTATAGAGGGGCGGATATGGGAGGGACGGATGCGTGATGATCTCATCCTGCAGAACCTGCTCAGGTCCATGAACCGGCATCTCCCGGCCAAGAGGCCCTCTCTGGAGGAGCTTATGGAGGAGGAGGAACCGGTCTACCGGGGCAAGGACGGGGTGGAGTACCATGTCGGCAGGGAGGAGCTGGAGCTGCTGGCCTCCCACCTCGACTGGAGGTACCGGAGGAAGCTGAAGATACCCATCTTCATCTCCACAGACACCTCCTATCCCGGAGGGGCGTGGAAGGTCATGGGGAAGGCGGAGACCGCCGCCATCTCCGCCATCATTGGAAGGGAACCGGAGTTCGAGGACCAGTTAAGGCTCTTCTTCCCCCACCTCAGCTCCCTGAGGGACCTGCTGCCCACCACCACCATGGTCATGTACATGCCGTGACCCCTGGGAAATGTTTATCTTGTCCCTCCATGCTGGCAGGATCGATGCCCCGTACTGGAGTGGCCGATCTGCCCCTTCACGGGGGTTCCGCCCCCAGATGGCTGTTCACCCGGATGGTCAGCATGGCGGACGCCATCTGCGAGGTCATCATCGAGGAGAGGGGAACGGAGGAGCTGCTGAGGAGGCTGTCCGATCCCTACTGGTTCCAGGCGTTCTCCTGCGTTCTTGGATTCGACTGGCACTCCTCTGGTACCACCACGGTCACCTGCGGGGCGCTCAAGGAGGCCCTGCGGGACTCGGAGGTGGGGGTGGCCGGGGGCAAGGGAAAGGCCTCCCGCTCCGCCCAGACCAACATACACGAATGGTCGGAGAGTCAGGGGCTCTCCCCGGACCTGGAGAGGCGCTTCTCCCACTCCAGCAGGATGAGCGCCAAGGTCGACTCCGCCGCGGTCCAGGACGGCCACGACCTCTATCACCACACCTTCCTGTTCGATCAGGGGGGCAACTGGGCCACCATACAGCAGGGGATGGCCGATCACGGTTACGCCCGAAGGTACCACTGGTTCTCCGGGGAGCTGCGGGATTTCGTGCAGGAGCCCCACTCGGCCATACTGGGAACCAGGAGCGAGACGCTGGACATGACCGCCTCCGCCAGCTCCGGGTCCCGGCGTACCTCTGTGGACCTGGTCAAGGACGGCCCGGACCACCTCAGGAACGAGGTGGTGAACCTGAGCCGAGGTCAGACCACCCTCTACCAGTGGAGCGGTCAGCCCGAGATCAGGCTGTGCATGCCCGGCCGGATCAACTGGAAGGCAATGAGCCGGGCCTACGAGTTCCAGCCCCGGGGGTACGAGGAGCTCCTGGGGATCCAGGGTATGGGGCCGGCCACCGTGAGGGCGCTGGCCCTGATCGGGGAGCTGGTGTACGGATCCGAACCCTCCTGGAGGGACCCGGTGAAGTACTCCTTCGCGGTCGGTGGCAAGGACGGCGTCCCCTACCCGGTGGACCGGAGGGCCATGGACGAGTCCACCCGACTGCTTTTTGAGGGTATAGAGGAGTCCAAGGTGGGAAGGAGGGATAAGCTGAGGGCGGTGAGCAGGCTGAGGGACTTCGTCCCAGATGATGTGGACTGATCAGAGCTGAAGCTGATCCACAGGAAATAAGAAAATTGTGGAAGGCTATCATACGCAACCGATATGACGGTTAGGCCGACGAGCGTTGGTGCGGCAGTAACCGGCGTTAGTAACCGCGGACTGAACATCTCGGCGAACCTCGATGCTTACATCCCGGTCCTATCTAGCTCGTCATTTACGAGGGCCGTAAGGTGCCTCTTTTTCGAGACGGCTTCGAGCTTAGATGCTTTCAGCTCTTATCCCTGATGGCGTGGCTGCCCAGCGATGCCTTGCCAGACAACTGGTCAACTAGAGGCCACGAATCCCTGTTCCTCTCGTACTAAAGGATTCTTCTCGTCAGGCACCCAGACACTTCCATCGAAAAGCAACAAACCTGTCTCACGACGGTCTAAACCCAGCTCACGATCCCTTTTAATGGGCGAACAACCCCACCCTTGGCAGCTGCTGCACCGCCAGGATAGGGAGAGCCGACAGCGAAGTAGCAAGCCTCCTGGTCGATATGAACTCTTGCAGGAGACAACTCAGTTATCCCCAGGGTAACTTTTCTGTTATCATTGACCCCCACTCAGGAGGTCCAATGGTTCGCTAAGCCCTGCTTTCGCATCGCGGATTCTTGTTGTCCGAACCCGCGTCAAGCCAGCTTTTACCTTTGCATTCTCCGGCAGATTTCTGACCTGCCTGAGCTGACCATTGGGCGCCCTTGTTATCTTTTTGAGGGCGTGGCGCCCCACCCAAACTGCCCACCTATAGGTGTCCTTCCGGAGAAGTTAGTGATACGGCCTCAGAAGGGCGGTGTTTCATCGGTGACTCGGAGCCTACCTTGCGGCAGGTCCTGGGTAACGTCTCCCGCCTACCCTGCACATCTGAGTCCATACCACAACAACAGGTTGCAGTAAAGCTCCATGGGGTCTTCGCTTTCAGATGGAAGATACTGGACTGTGCGCCAGTATAGTCAGTTTCACCGGCCTCCAGGCGGGGACAGTAGAGCTCTCGTTGGGCCTTCATGCGAGCCGCCAATTGAGCGGCAAGGTATTACGCTACCTTAAGAGGGTCATAGTTACCCCCGCCGTTTAACGGTCCTTCGCTCCGTTGTACCGGAGGTTCAGATACCGTCACTGGGCAGGCTTCGGCGGCAATACACATCCTTTCGGACTAGCTGCCACCTATGTTTTTATTAAACAGTCGGAGCTCCCTTGTCACTGCGACCAGCCATTCACATGGCTGGCACCCCTTATACCGAAGGTACGGGGCCAATTTGCCGAATTCCCTCGCCTGGATTACGCCGACACGCCTTAGGCTACTCACCTAGGGGCACCTGTGTCAGATCTCGGTACGATCGCGCCAGGTGTTACTGGTGCCCTTTTCACGGGCACCCGGAATCAACCGAAGGGGGCCTTCGCCCCCCTACTCGCGCATTCACCCGCTTCTCACCGTTACGGTTCTCCACGGGCTTCGACGCTTGAGCAGGTAGGCATGCCTGCTCGATCTATCCGGATGCGTCAGGCACCAGGCAGAGCCTGGTACGGCGCAGGAATATTAACCTGCTTCCCTTTCGTCGCCCTCGAATAAGAGACAACTTAGGATCGGCTAACCCTTGGCTGACGAACATTGCCAAGGAACCCTAGCCCCTGCGGCGGAACGGATTCTCACCGTTCTTTGCTGCTACTCCTACCAGGATTCTCGTTCGAACACGGTCCACTTGACCTCACGGCCAAGCTTCTACCCGTGCACGACGCCTCTCTACCAAATCACCTTTCGGTGCTCCAGAGTATCGGTGACCGGCTTAGCCCCGTCCATTTTTGGGGCCCGCAATCTCGACTGGTGAGCTGTTACGCTTTCTTTAAAGGATGGCTGCTTCTAAGCCCACCTCCCAATTGTCTTAGACTGCGGACTCCCTTTCATGTTACACTTAGCCGGTACTTGGGGACCTTAACTCTGGGCTGGGTTCATTCCCTTGCGGACACCAAGCTTACCCCGGGTGCCCTAACTCCCAGCTTCTACGGTGATCACAGGTTCGGAGTTTGACAGGGTGGCGAGGGATTTCTCCCCCTAACCATCCAATCAGTGCTCTACCCCATGATCCTCCTCCACTGAGGTCTAGCTTAGACTAGTTTCGAGAGGAACCAGCTATTTCCAGTTTAGATTGGCCTTTCACCCCTAGACCCAGGTCATCCGAATGATTTGAACATCAATACCGGTTCGGTCTTCCACCTCCCTTTCGAGAGGCTTCAACCTGCCCAGGCCTAGATCAACTGGCTTCGGGTATCCCACCGGTGACTCCGGGCGAGCACACCCCGCCCCTCGCTCAAAGAGCTGCGGGCTTGTTGGTTTCCCTTCGATTCCGCGCCTACGCGCTTAATCTCGCCACCGACCAGAACTCCCTGGCCCGTTTTTCTGAACGGACGATACGACGCTGGTCCACCCGAAGGCTTCTTTCCTTCCACGCCGTATCAGCCTATAACCGTCTGGTTTCAGGCTCTTTGCACCTCCCGTCAAGGGTGCTTTTCAGCTTTCACTCACGCTACTACTGCGCTATCGGTCTCGAGTTGTATTTAGGGTTGGAAATGAATGCTTCCCAATTTCACGCGCGATATCCAACGCACGCTACTCAGGAACATCGGCACTCTTCTTCTCGGGCCACCCGTACGGGACTATCACCCTCTATGGTGTGGCGTTCCAGCCAACTTCTGGTTCTCCGAGGAAGAAGTAGCCGAGTCCATAACTCCACATCTCCCCTCCATTTCTGGAGGGGATTCGGTTTGCCCTGTGCCGCGTTCGATCGCCTTTACTAA
>JBKHFJ010000018.1:0-36414 GCA_046540255.1 Methanomassiliicoccales archaeon
TCCTGGTCCACCTCCATGCACCCAAGGTACCTGCCCTCCGGATCCCTCAGGGCGATGTAGCTGACCAAGACCCTGTCCTCCCCCTCGGGCCCGGCTCGCTCCATCACCGTCCGGGTGACGTCCAGTGTCCCCACCCTCATCCTCTCCAGGATTCGGTCCAGGTGGGGAATGGATCCCTGGGGGTGGCATTCCCGGACATCCTTGCCCAGGACCTCCTCCCCCACCTGCAGGAGGATCCTTCTCCCCTCCCGGTTCCACGCCACCACCCTGTCCATATCATCGATCACCACGATATCGACGGGCAGGGAGTCGAGCACGGCCCTGACCATCTCCTCGGACATTTCCCCCTTCACCGGATTCCCCCAGAACATCCCTTATCTCTCACCCACCGATGATAACATTTTCCTTCCCCGAGCCCATGACCCATCTGATGGACATCAGGACCGGTTTCGGCTGGATCGAGATCGACGGTGAGCACTACCGTCACGACGTCATCGTCCACCGGGACGGCTCCGTCTCCCGCAGGCAGAAGGAGCTGTCCAGGCACCTGAGGGACGAGTACGGGCACACCCCGCTCACCGTGGAGGAGCTGGATTTCCTGAAAGAGGAGTCACCGTCCACCGTGCTGATCGGCACCGGTCAGCACGGCGACCTGTGCCTCACCCCGGGTGCCAGGGAGTTCCTCAAGGACTACTGGACGGTCCTGCTCCCCACCCCTGACGCGATACACGAACTGCGGGAGGGTTGGGTGGCCATCATGCACGTCACCTGCTAGCGTCCCATCTTCTCGAAGTACCTCTGGTGGTACTCCTCCGCCCTCCAGAGGGTGGAGGCCGGCTCGATGGCGGTGACCACCCTCTCGTGGAGGCGTTCCTGCACCTCCCGCTTGGATCTCTCCGCCCTCTCCCGCTGGCCCTCGTCGTGGTAGAATATGACCGATCGGTACTGGGTTCCCACGTCCGGTCCCTGGCGGTCCTCGGTGGTGGGGTCGTGCGCCCTCCAGAACACCTCCAGCAGATCATCGTAGCTCACCTGCCCGGGATCGTAGGTCACCTGCACCACCTCGGCGTGGCCGGTCATGCCCGTGCACACGTCCCTGTAGGCGGGGTTCTCCGTGGTCCCTCCCATGTACCCCACCTCAGTGGCCAGCACGCCCTTCACCCTGCTGAAGGTGGATTCCACGCCCCAGAAGCAACCGGCCCCGAAGGTGGCCACCTCCTTCCCTTCGCTCTCCATGGGTCGACAATCCCGCCCCCGGTACTTATCCCCTTTCCACCCACGGGGAGTATCATTAGTAGGGGAGCGGCATATCGTGGAGGGGATCGATATGAGGTACGCAGAGGCCAGACAGGGAAGGATCTTCGTGATCAGATTGGAGGACGGGGAGGACCTGCACGGGGAGCTGGAGCGCTTCGCCGAGGAGAAGGGGATACAGGCGGCCGCCCTGATCATCCTGGGCGGGGCGGACGGGACCAGCCGGCTGGTGGTGGGACCGGAGAGCGAGAGCTCCACGCCCATCGTCCCCCAGGTGCGCATGCTCTTGGGCATCCACGAGATCGGCGGGACCGGCACCATCTTCCGGGACGAGAAGGGGAGCCCGGTGCTCCACATGCATCTCGCCACCGGTCGAGGGGACCACACCCTCACCGGATGCTCCCGGGCGGGGGTGAGGATCTGGCAGGTTGCCGAGGTGGTGATCTTCGAGCTCCTGGACTCCGGTGCCCTGAGGAAGTTCCAGGAGGACACCGGCTTCACCCTGCTGGACTTCGACCCGAAAGGTTGAATTTCCCCCGGAAGGCTGTGGGGGAGGGACCATGAACATCTATCACATGAGCTACATCCGGAGCTTCCTGGGGGAGACCATGGCCATGCTCTACTTCCGGGGATGCAACTTCTCCTGCCAGGAGTGCCTGCGCAAGAGGGACGAGGGGAACATCTACGCCGAGGAGACCGAGTACATCCGGTGGGACCTGGAGGGCATCTTCTCCTTCTTGGAGGAGATCGGGCCCGCCAGGGTGTACCTGGAGGGGTACGAGCCCACCATGGACCCCGACCTCCCGGAGATCGCCCACAGGGTCTCCTCTCTCCCCGCCCAGGTGACCCTGATGACCAACGGGAGCCTGCTGACCGATGGGTACGCCAGGGAGCTGATCCGGTCCGGGGTGAGGGACTTCATCATCGGGGTCAAGGCCTTCGATCCCGGGAGCCACCTGGATTACACCGGGGAGAGCCGGGACAAAGTCCTGGACGGAGTGAGGGCGCTGGCCTCCATCGATGATCTCGACTTCAGTATGCAGGTGGAGACGGTCCTGCTCCCCGGGGTCAACGACCCGGGGAACGTCGTGGACCTCGCCCGGTTTCTCTCCGGGTTGGATCCCTCCATCTCCCTGTTCATCGAGCCGTTCATACCCAACCCGGAGAGCCGCTATCGGGAGCCGAACAGGGAGGAGCTAATCAGATCGGTGGCCGGGGCCATGGAGCACCTCTACCTGGTCTCCTACCACCCCCTGCACTCGGAGATAGAGAGCATGAGGCGGTCCCCTCGCCGGGCGGTCTTCGTGGACGTCCGGCCGGAGGGGGAGCGAAAGGGGTAATAGCCCCCGGGGGGATTCCCCCCCCATGAGGCCGTTGGAACTCCTCGCCCAGCTGGAGGACATCAGGGGCCGGTGCCGGGAGTGCGCCTCCGTCCTCTCAGACATGCTGGGGGGGAGGGAGCTGGAGAGAGATCCCAGACCGGCCTGCTTCTGGATGATATTCAACAAGGCCACCCTGACCTCCGAGGTCCTGGACTACCTGTGCAGGAGAAGGGATCGCCTGAACTCCCTGTCCGATCCCCGGACGGAGGAGCGGGTGGAGATGGAGAGCCAGGAGCGGTGCATGGAGATGACCAGGTACCTGTTCATCGGGACCATGTCCTCGGTGGAGCACAGCTGCAAGGTGGGGGTGGACCTCTACCCCTCCTCCCCCCTGTCCGAACGGCTGGAGGAGCTCAGGTCCAAGGGCAGGTACATCTTCCTGAAGGGGATCATCAAGGAGTCCCGGGGCGTGGGCATGATCGGACCGGAGGAGGAGAAGGAGTGGATGGACCTGATGCTTCTCCGGAACCTCACCGTGCACAACAACGCCGTGTCCGATCAGCAGGCCCGACTGCGCATCGGGGACCGGGAGTTCGACCTCCGGGAGGGTGAGATGATCTGGGGGGAGCTGGACACCTTTATCTTCCTCGCCTCCAGGGTGGTGGACCGGTACCACCGCTGGATCATGACCCTGGACTCCGGGGGACGATCCTAAATATTCTTATCCCGGAAGCTGACAATCGTATCCCATGGAGTACCGGGACGGGAGCAGGTGGGGGACGGGCAGGGCGTTCGCCGCACTCTCCAGGCCACAGTTCCTTGCCGCCACCCCCCTTCTCTACACCTTCGGTGCCCTGCTCTCCGGCAACCTGGACCCGTTCCTGTGGCTCTTGGCCCTGCCGGCGGTGCTCCTCGCGCACCTTCAGGCCCACCTGGCCAACGATTACTTCGACCGCCACACCGACACCGGGGAGGGGACCTTCTTCTCCGGAGGGAGCGGTGTGCTGGTTCAGGGACGTCTGGATCCGAGGGACTCCCTGCTGGGGGAGGGGGCGATGATCGCCGGATCCCTCCTTCTGGGACTGCTGGTGGTCCTGATGGGAGGGAGCTGGCCCTTCCTATTGGTGCTGGCCACGGCGATCGTCATGGGTGTGCTCTACTCCGCCCCGCCGCTCCGGATGGTCTCCACCGGACTTGGAGAGGCTTGGGTGGGGGTGATGCTGGGCCTCCTGATCCCCCTGTCCGGCTTCACGGTGCAGGCGGGCCTTCCCGGCCTGGAACTGCTGCTACTCTGCCTCCCACTTGTCGTCCTGGGGATCCCCACGATCCTGGGTTTCGAGCTCCCGGACTACGGCCCGGACACTCGGGTGGGGAAGGGGAACCTCTACTACCGGCTGGGACTGGGGAGGGGAAAGGTGCTGCACTCCATCCTCCTACTTCTCCCCTATCCCATGTTCATCGCCCTCTCCCTCCTTCTAGGCTCTCAGGTGCTGGTGCAGCTCCTCTCCCTCCCGGTGGCCCTCTACATAGTCGAGCGATTGCTGCGCCGAGATACCTCCCAATCCGGGGTGGCACTCCAGGTGGCCACCGCCACCGCGGTCCTGTTCGTCCTGGCCTCCCTGCTGGCCCTATTCCAGGTGGTCGTCTAGTCAGATTTATTACCCGGAGGGTACGTCTTAGTGGGCAAAATGAGCAAGAGACTGTGGCGTTGCCACGTGTGCAACGATATCCATTTGGGGATCAAGGGGCCCGAGATCTGCCCCACCTGCAGGGCCAAGAATGCGTTCGTGGAGATCGATCACAACGAGGCCATGAAGATGATCGGGGAGTCCGGGGACCCCATCGACACCAAGGAGAGGCTCCTCCAGGTGTGGGAGGATTTCACCGGGCAGAACGAGTACGAGCTCAACGAGGACCGGGAGGCGGTGGAGATGCTGGCCTCCGGTGTACTGCACAACCAGGAGAGCGGCGGACTCAAGTACTGCCCCTGTCGGGCCACCACCGGTGAGCCGGACAAGGACCTCCTGCTGGTGTGCCCCTGCAACTTTCCCGCCCAGCAGCGGTACAGGGAGGACAGGGAGTGCTGGTGCAGCCTGTTCGTGAAGGGGTGATAATATGACGGAGAAAGGCGAGAGACTACTGTTCTTCAGTGGGAGGGAATGCCCCCACTGTGCCAAGCTGAGGCCGGTAGTGGAAGCCGTGTCCGAGGAGGAGGAGGTGGAGATCGAGGAGAAGGAAGTATGGCACAGTGAGCAGAACGCCTCCCTGATGAGGGAGTACGGGGAGGCGATCGCGGAGGCCTGCGGGGGCGACCTGGGCGTGCCCTCCCTCTACAACGAGAGGACGGGCAAGGCGCTGTGCGGGAAGATCGACCCGGAGTCCATCCGGGAGTGGATCCACGAAGAGCCATGAGGAGGATGGCGGAGAGGAAGGTCCCCGGGGGAAAGCTGCTCAGGGTGAGGGTGGACTTCGATGAGCACATCCGGGCCCTGAGGATCACCGGGGACTTCATGGTCCATCCGGAGGAGGCCCTGTTCGAGATCGAGCGGACCCTTTCCGGAATCCCCCTACCGACGGGAGAGGGGGACCTCAGGGAGCGTATCCAGGAGGTGGTCGATGGGAGGGGCGCCCGGCTGGTGGGATTCTCCCCGGGCGATCTCGCGTCGGTCATATCGGAGGCACTGGAATGAGGTGGAGGGTGATCTCCTTCGCCCGCCGGACCGCCTACGAGAACATGGCCATCGACGAGGCGGTGGGGGAGGCCATCACCCGGGGCGGATCACCGCCCACCATCCGATTCTACGGCTGGGACCCCTCCGCCGTCTCCATTGGCTGCTTCCAGAGCATGGAAGAGGAGGTGGACCTGGAGAGCTGCCGGGCCCTCGGGGTGGACAGGGTCCGCCGGCGCACCGGGGCCGGCGCCGTCTACCACGATCGGGAGGGGGAGATCACCTACTCGGTGCTCTGCCCCCTGGACATGATCCAGGAGGACATCTCCCTCTCCTACCGCCGGGTGTGCGGCTGGCTGATCGATGGCCTGGGCCGGCTGGGGATGGAGGCAGAATTCCGGCCCATCAACGACATCCTGGTCCAGGGAAAGAAGATATCGGGCAGCGCCCAGACCCGCAGGGGAGGGGTGTTCCTGCAGCACGGGACCCTGCTGTACGACCTGGACCTGAGGAGGATGTTCTCGGTGCTCAAGGTGGGCATGGCCAAGATCTCGGACAAGGGGATCGCCCGCTTCCAGGACCGGGTGACCAGCGTGAGGGAGCAGGTGGACGCCTCCAGGGAGGAGGTGATGGAGGCCCTGGTCCAGGGCTTCACCGCCGGAAAGGAGTGGGAGTACGGTGACCTCTACCCCCTGGAGGAGCGGAGGATGAAGGAGCTGGTCGAGGAGAGGTACTCCAGGGACGAGTGGAACCTCTCCCGCTAGGACATCAGGACCATCTCGGGATCCTCCAGGTAAGCGATCAGGGTGTTCAGGAACTTCTGGGCCTCCGCCCCGTCCAGTATCCGGTGGTCGAAGGTGAGTGAGAGGTGCAGCACCTTCCTCGGCCTCACCTCCCCGTCCACCACCAGGGGCGCGTCCCTGATCTTCCCGGTGCCCAGTATGGCCGCCTCCGGGTAGTTGATGATCGGGGTGCCGTAGGTGCCCCCGAAGGCCCCGTAGTTGGTGATGGTGAACGTACCTCCCTTAAGATCGGCAAGGTCGATGTCCCGGTCGGCGGCGGCCTTCGCCAGGCGGGAGATCTCCTCCGCCAGCTCGAAGATGCTCTTCTGGTCCGCCCCCTTGATCACCGGGACGATGAGACCCTCCTCGGTGGCCACCGCCACTCCGATGTTGTAGTACTTCTTGACCACGATCTCCTGGTCCTCCTCGTTCAGGGAGGAGTTCAGCATGGGGTGCTCCTTCAGGGCCTCCACAAGCGCCTTGACCACGAAGGGCATGTAGGTCAGATTCACCCCCCTGGTCTCCCTCACCGCCTCCTTCTCCCTCTCCCTCAGCTGGACCAGGCGGGTGACGTCGGCAAAGTCCATGGAGGTGACCTGGGCGGCCTTCTCCTGAGATTCAACCATCCGCTTGGCCGTGGTCCTCCGGACCCCTTTGAGGGGCTTCCGGTCCACATACCCATACATGTCGAACTTGGGGGTCTTCTTCACCTTCTTGGGCTTCTTCTCTTCCTTTTCCTTCTCTTTCTCCCCGGCGGATCGGACGTCCTCATCGGTGATCCGTCCCTTGGGTCCGGAACCCTTGACCTGGGAGAGGTCCACCCCCAGCTCCTTGGCCAGCTTGCGGACCTTGGGGGTGGCCAGGATCTCCTCCGCCTCTTCCTCTGGAAGCTCCCCCACCACGGAGACCGATTCCCTCTTTTCCTCTTCAGCCTCCTCGGTTTCCTCCGCCTCTTCCCTGGCCTCTTCCCTGGGTTTCTTCTCCTTCTCCTCGGCCTCCTCCGGGGTCTCCCCCTCCTCACCGATCACAGCGATGACCTCGCCCACCTTGACCAGGTCGCCCTCGTCGAAGTTGAGACTGAGGATCGTCCCCCCTTCCGGGGAGGGCACCTCGACCACCGCCTTGTCCGTCTCCACCTCGGCGAGGGACTGGTCCTCCTCCACCTGGTCCCCCTCTCTCACCAGCCATCTCTTGATCTCGCCCTCGGTGACCCCTTCTCCCAGGTCCGGGAACTTGAACTCAGTGGCCATACGATCAGAACTCCATTACCCTATTCAACCCGTCCGATATCCTATCTGTGCCGATGTAGTAATAATCTTCTGACTGGGGGAGGGGCACGGTGATGTCCGGCGCCGTCACCCGGACCACCGGGGCCTCCAGGTGGAGGATGGCCCTCTCGTGGATGCGGGCCGATATCTCCGCCCCCACCCCGCAGGTCATGGGGGCCTCGTGCACCACCATGGCCCTCCCGGTCCTCTTTACCGAGGAGATCACGGTGCCGGTGTCCATGGGAGAGAGGGTGCGCATGTCGATGATCTCGGCCGACTCCTCTCTCCCCTCCATCGCCTTCTGGATGCGGGGGATCATGGCCCCCCAGCCCACGATGGTCACGTCATCCCCCTCTGCGACCACGCGGGCCTCGCCCAGGGGAGTGGTGAACTCCTCCTCGGGCACCTCCTCCTTCATCAGCCGGTAGTTCCTCTTGGGCTCCAGGAACACCACCGGGTCCGGGTCCCGTATCGAGGAGATCAGCAGCCCCTTCGCCTCCTTGGGCGTGGAGGGGACCACCACCTTCTGCCCCGGGACCTGCACGTACAGTGACTCGGTGCTCTCCGAGTGGTGCTCCAAGGCCTTCACCCCTCCCCCGTAGGGCATGCGGAGCACCATGGGAACGGTCAACCTCCCGCGGGTCCGGTTCCTCATCCTGGCGGCGTGGGCGATCATCTGGTTGATCCCCAGATAGGAGAAGCCCATGAACTGCATCTCGGCGATCGGCCTCAGCCCGTTCATGGCCATACCTACGGACACCCCTATGATGCCGGACTCGCTCAGGGGGCTGTCGATGACCCGCCGGGACCCGTACTCCTCGATCAGTCCCTGGGTCACCCGGAAGACTCCCCCGTCCACCCCCACGTCCTCCCCGATGAGGACGGTGGAATCGTCGTTGCCCATCTCCTGAAGGAGGGCCTGATTCAGGGCGGAGACCATGTTCATCTTCATCGTTCACCACCCCACAGATCATGGAGATGCTCCATCTGCCTTCTCAGCTCCGGCGGCATCTCCCCGTAGGTGTGGGAGAAGAGGTCCTCCAACGAAGGTTGGCCGAAATCGTCCGCCTTCTGTATGGCCTCGTTGACCTCCTGGTCGATCTCCTCCATGGCCTTCTCCTCCTTCTCCTTGTCCCAGAGACCCTTGGCCTCCAGGTACCTGCGTAACCTGGGAATCGGATCCAGGGACCTCCACTCCTTCTCCTCCCCCTCGGAGCGGTACCTGGAAGCGTCGTCCGAGGTGGTGTGGTCCCCCAGACGGTAGGTGTAAGACTCGATGAGGGTGGGACCCCCACCCTTCCGGGCCCGGTCCACCGCCTCCCGAGTGGCGGCGTACAGCGCCAGCAGGTCGTTCCCGTCCACCTGGATGCCGGGGAAGCCGTAGGCGACCGCCTTCTGGGCGATGGTGGACGCCGCCGTCTGGTGGGTCCACTTCAAGGAGATGGCGTACTGGTTGTTCTGACACACGAATACCACCGGGGCCTTCATCACCCCGGCCATGTTCAGTGCCTCGTGGAAGTCGCCCTCCGAGGATCCCCCGTCACCGAAGTAGGCCAGGGTCACCGAGTCCCCCTCCCTGAGCATGGAGGCGTAGGCGATCCCCACCGCGTGGGGCAGGTGGGAACCCACGGGTACGGCACAGGGGGTGACCCTCACCCCCTCAGGATAGCTGTTCCCCTCCTCGTTCCCCTTCCAGTACAGGTACTGCCTCCACAAAGGGACCCCTTTCCAGATCAGGGCACCCATCTCCCGGAACGCCCACACCAGCCAGTCCCTCTCCTCCAGGGCCATGGCGGGGCCCAGCTGGCTGGCCTCCTGGCCCATGGAGGGGGGATAGGCGCCCAGCTTCCCCTGCCTCTGCTGTTTCAGGGCCTTCTGATCGGCCGCCCTGGTCAGCAGCATGTTGCGGTAGGCCCGCACCAGCGTGTCCCCGTCAAGCTCCGGTTCCAGGTCTCCTTCCACCTGCCCGTTCTCATCCAGGATGCGTAGCCTCTTTCCTTCCTGCGGATCGTGATCGTCAACCAGCATAGACATAACCTCATCGGATCGAGTCCAGGGCCTCCGAGGCCCGGTAGGAGCTCCTGACGAGGGGGGCCGAGGCCACGTGGTGGAAGCCCCGGTCCAACGCCTCCTCCCGATACTCCTCGAACCGTCCTGGGTGCAGGTACTCCTTCACCTCCAGTGAGCAGCCCTTGGGGCGGATGTATTGTCCAAGGGTGAGGAGGTCCACCTTCGCCTCCCTCATGTCATCCATCGCCTCCAGCACCTCCTCCCTCCTCTCACCAAGACCCAGCATGAGGGAGCTCTTGGTCACGATGCCTGGATCGATCCCCTTGATCGTGCGTAGGACCTCCAGGGACAGGTCGTACCCGGCCCGGCGGTCCCTCACCGAGGGGCTCAGCCTCCTCACCGTCTCCAGGTTGTGACCCAAGACGTCGGGGGAGGAATCCACCACCGCCCTCAGGAGATCCGGTCGGGCCCCCATGTCCGGGATCAGGAGTTCCACGCTGGCGTCCTCCACCCCCCTGGCTACGGCGGCGAACTGGGAGGCCCCCTGATCCTCCAGGTCGTCCCTGGCCACCGAGGTGACCACCAAATGGCGTATGTCCGTCTCCTGGACCATATGGGCCATCCTTTCCGGCTCGGTGGGGTCCACCCCCTCCGGCCTCCCGGTGGGCACGGAGCAGAATGCGCAGTTCCTGGTACACACCTCCCCCAGTATCATCAGGGTGGCTTCCCCCCTGCCCCAACACTCCGGCACGTTGGGGCATCGGGAGGAGGTGCACACCGTCCTTAGACCGTGCTCTGATACCACCCTCTTGGTCCTCTCGAAACTCTCTCCGCTGGGAGCCTTGACTTTCAACCAGGGGGGTTTCTCCATCCTCATGAGCTCCTTGGCCCGCTCATATTGGAGGCGGGGGTTTTACTACTTTTCTGAAAAAAGGATGGAAGGGGGTTCACTCCAACTGCTCCAGGAACTCGCCGTGGGTCATGACCTCCCCGATCATGGGGAAGAACTTCTTCTCCACGTACTCCTGCTCCTCCCCGGAAAGGGCGGCGCAGCAGTCATTGATAAGACAGACGTTGTACCCCTTGTCGTAGGCGGACCTGGCGGTCCCCTCCACGCAGACGTTGGTGAGAAAGCCGCACAGGGCCAGGTTCTTGATGCAGTTGACCCTGAGGAGGAAGTCTATGTTGGAGGAGTGGAAGGCATCCAGGGTCCGCTTTCCCTCCACCACGATGTCCTGTTCGGTGGGCTTCAGCTCGTCGGTGATCTCGCCGCCCCATGTGCCCTTCTTGAACGCCTTGGTCTCCACCACGTTGTTGTGGATCGGTCCCAGCACGCCCTCGCAGCCCATGTCGCAGTAGTCCTTCTCGAAGGTGATGGGCACCAGCAGGGTCATACATCTTCCCCTGGCCTTCCTTATGAGGTCCGAGGCGTTCTCGATGGTCCCCTGCTTGGCGATCTGCTCCTTGGTGCCCTCATACAGGGCCCCTCCTTCCTTGCAGAAATCGTTTTGGAACTCGATGAAGGCTATGGCGGTCTCGCTCGCTTTCATGAGTGTCCCCGGTAGATTCTATTCGAGCGGGTCTTTCATAAAGCTTGCTACCGGCCGGCTCCCACACTGCGACGCGCGATGGTCATCCCTACGACCAACCCCTCCAGCAGATCGGAACCAATCTGGACCTAAAGGAGGGGAGGGGGAGACACCTTCCCGTGGTCGATAAGGGATACCTCGGTGTCCTCCAGGTACCGTATTTCCCCGCTCGAAGGCGGGCCTATGGCACTGATATCCCCAGCACTCCTCTCGGTCCCCGGGGGAATGCAGGCGGGTCCAGAAGCCCGGATAGATTTAAATATCTCCTAACCGTAATCGAGGGATTGCTAGGCTTGACCGGGGTGTTCGGCGTGCCCTTGTACACCGAAACCGCCGATATGCGGGGGTGACAGCAGCGGGCGTCGTAACCGGGCCGGTGAGGACCTGGTCACCGACGTTGATACCCTGTCCTCCGGGGCCGGTGGCAGCATCGAGGCGTAACCGGAGGGTTGCGCCCTTTGCTCTAGTCATGGGGAACGGGCCAGGCCCTGACGGGAGCAGTCCTACCGTGGACTACTGACGCTCGGAGGGTAGCGGGGTTGAGAAGGTGACCAGACCATCCTCATCAACCCGGGCGGCCACCGCTGTGGCCTAGCACCTTTTTATTCATCTAAAACGCGAGTTGCGGCCCTTCATGGAATCGGGCTTGCATCCGGTGATGATGTCCCGGCTGAAATCGAAGAGGACCTCCCCCTTGCCATCGGACTCCAGGATGAAGAGCGGCGGCTCGGTGATCTTCCCAACCACCTCCGCCTCCAGCTTCGCCTCCCTGAAGATCTCCAGGATCTCCCGGGAGTTCGCCGGATCGCAGGTGACCACGAACCCGCACCCCTGGTAGGACATCAGCCATTGCTTGAAGTCCACCCCGTCGGGAGTGGGGATCATGTCCATGTCCAGCCTGGCGCCCTTCCCACTGGTCTCAAGGAGCATGCCCAGTGTGCCCACAGATCCAGGATTGCTCATGTCCTTACCGGAATGGGCCAACCCCCTCCTGCCTATCTCGTTCATTGTGAGCACCTGTTCCCTCACCAAGTCCTCCCCCTTGTTGGAGGTGGTGTCCCAGGCGTAGGGCAGCGAGTCGGGGTAGAAGCCCTCCAGATCCATGGCGAAGATAACATCGTCCCCCTCCTCGGCCAGGTGGCTGTAGATGACCTCGTTCTTCTTCGCCCGACCCAAGATGGCCACGTCTATGGCGTGGTACTCGCAGTCCGGATGGGTGTGCCCCCCCACGATGGGAACGCCGAACTTCCTGACCGCCACCTCCACTCCCTTCATGACCTGGGCGCACACCTTCTCGTCCTTCATGGAGATGATGTCGACCATGGCCACGGGGATGCCGCCCATGGCGGCGATGTCGTTGATGTTCACCAGAACGGAGAAGTAACCGGCGTAGTAGGGGCTCGCCTTCATCAGCGGCTCCATGATGCCGTCCGCGGCGAGCAACAGGACCTCGTCATCGTTGTACTCCAGGACCGCGGCGTCCTCCCCAGTGGAGGCCAGAACCCTGTTCTGATGCAGAACGGGAATGTAATGCATCACATCGGAGATGCTCCTCTTCCTGGTGATCCCCGGATACCCTTTCAGGTCCTGAACCAGTCCTTGGAGGTCCATGGTCCCCGAGTATGGTCTCCCAAAATAAATAAGTTCCCGAAATCGGCCCTGGCCATGCCCCGGATTCACATGAGCCTGGTCTGCCTGGTCTCCTTTGCCAGATGACCGATGTCGTGAACCTCCTGTATGACCCCTTTGAGCACATCCACGAACTTCTCGCTCTCCCGGCTTGGGACCACCACCCGGGAACTGTTGGCCACCTTGAACCCCGTGCCCCTCAGGAAGTTCCTGGCCATCTCGGCCTCCTCCTCCGGGGCCTCCTCTCCCGGCCACTCATCACGTATACCGGCCCTCTTAAGCTCCTCCCCGAAGATCGCCCTGCCGAACAGGTGATATAGGGTCTCCAGTATCAGCTCGTTCGCCTCCCCTCTACCGCTGGCCATCCCTTCAGCCTGCTCCCTGATCACCTCGTAGATGTCCTTTTCCCTGGGCTTCGCAGGTACGTAGATCTTGGCAGGAGGCACCTCCTTCACCCTGAGGATCTTCAGATCGGTGAGGGCCCTCAGATAACCGGTGAGTATCAGCCTGTGGAACTTGAAACCCCGGTCCTCCAGCTCCCTGGATAGGGCGCTGATCGACTTCCCTTCGGGCTTAAGTATGTCTATGATTATGTCGCAGAGCTCCTTCTCGGGGTGGAACATTTGGTCAGCAATGTGGTAACAAAATTGGTAACTAAAAGCTTTCTCCCCCGCCTATCAAGCATGTTAATTGTATTCAAAGAATGTTCAAAAATCCCTTTATCCATAAAGGAAGATTATGAGATTTGCTTTACGACGGGAATGCGTAAGCGCCCGTTTTGAGGAGTGATGCTATGAAAGCAGCAGAGCATATGCACGACGGAGAAAAGATACCTATCGATGACAAGGAATCCACCGAGCTCTCACTATTCGTAAGAACATCAGATGAGGATATCAGGAAATGGGACAAGACCAGGATATACGACGCACTGGTGAGGGAAACCGATATCAGCCTGGACGCCGCGTCGATCGTCAGCAGGGAAGTGGAGAAGCTGATCGGCGACCTGGAGTTGGACGTGGTCACCGCCCCGCTGATCAGGGAACTCACCAACGCTAAGTTGGTGGAGTACGGGCTGGCCAAGATCAGGAAGCAGCATACCAGGCTGGGCGTGCCCCTGTACGATGCCAGGGACATCATCACCAGTCCCAACAAGGAGAACGCCAACGTCCCTCACGGGCCGGAGGCCACCAACCTCAGCCTCTCGGAGAGGATCAAGAAGGAGTTCGCCCTTCTGGAGGTCTTCACCCAGGAGGTATCGGACGCCCACATGAGGGGGGACATACACTTGCACGACCTGGGCATGGTGGACAGGCCCTACTGTGGCGGGCAGTCCATAGAGTACGTGAAGAAGTTCGGTCTCAACCTGCCCAATGCCCTCTCCATCGCCAAGCCGGCCAAGCACCCGGAGGTGCTGATCGAGCAGATCATCAAGTTCTCCGCCGCCCTGCAGGGGCATTTCGCCGGTGCCATCGGATGGGACGCGGTCAACCTGTTCCTGGCCCCCTATTTGGTCGATGTGGGATACACCCGCATGAAACAGATCGCCCAGATCCTGGTATTCGAGTTCGCCCAGCAGGCCGTTGCCCGCGGTGGACAGTCGATATTCAGCGACCTGAACCTCTATTGGGAGATCCCCGATCACTTCGTGGGAGTGCCGGCGATCGGCCCCCGGGGCGAGTTCACCGGGTACAACTACGAGGATTACCAGGAGGAGAGCCAGAGGTTCCTGGACGCCCTCTTCGACGTGTACATGGAGGGGGACGCCCTGGGCCGTCCCTTCTTCTTCCCCAAGCCCAACGTCCACATGACTGAGAAGTTCTTCAAGACCGAGGGTCACGAGGAGTTCCTTCACAAGATCTCCCAGGTGGCCTCGGAGAAGGGGAACACCTACTTCGTCTTCGACCGGGACAACACCACCAAGATAAGCGAGTGCTGCCGGCTAACCTTCAAGCTGGATGAGGAGGACCTGGAGGACGCGAAGACCCCTTGGAAGATGAGGTACTCGGCCATGCAGAACGTCACGATCAACCTTCCCAGGATCGCCTACGAGGCCCACCAGGACGACGACAGGCTGTTCGAGATCCTCAGGGAAAGGATGGATCTGGTCGCCCGCACCCATGTCCAGAAGAAGGAGTTCATCACCCAGCTGTTGGAGATGGGGAAGACCGGCCCGCTCTCCCTCCTGACCATGAACCTGGACGGCGAGCCCTACTACCGGGTGGACAAGGCCTCCTTCCTGTTGGGCATGGTGGGCCTGAACGAGATGGTCCAGTACCACCTCGGGGAGGAGATGCACGAGTCCAAGGAGGCCCTGAAGTTCGGGCTCAGGGTGATTTCCACCATGAAGAAGGAGGCGGAGAGACTGGGGGAGGAGTACGGGATCCATATGCCCCTGGAGCAGACCCCGGCCGAGAGCACCGCCTACCGGTTCGCCAAGCTGGACATGAAGCACTATCCCCTGCAGGCCCCCACCGTGGCCAGGGGGAACAAGGGCGAGGGGGAGATCTACTACACCAACTCCACCTACCTGGATGTGGGGGCAGACATCAACTCCATAGAGAGGGTGAAGAGCGAGGGGATCTTCCACCCGCTGATAGAGGCCGGCGCCCTCACCCATGTGTGGCTGGGAGAGTCCAAGCCCCCGGCGGAGAACATCGCCTCCTTCGTCAAGAAGACATTCCACAACACCAAGAACGCCCAGATCGCCTTCAGCCCCGAGTTCACCTCCTGTCTGGATTGCCAGAGGACCAGCCGGGGACTGAACGACAACTGCCCCTACTGCTCCTCCCCCAACGTGGAGGGGATCACCAGGGTGACGGGATTCTTCTCCAAGATCAGCAGCTGGAACAAGGGGAAGCGCGGTGAGCTCAAGGCGAGGCGCAGGACCCAGCTGTAAACCCCTTTCCTTCCTTTTTTTTGAACTCGATCGACGGAGTGGCTCGGGAACCTTAAAATATGGACCGGGTAAGATACAGAGACTGTCCGAGGCCTCCACATGACCAAGGTAAGAGTGGGAAAACGGATGGTCATGAACGTCAGCCGAAGAAGCCTGTGCGATAACTGCGGGGTGGACGTCTGCCTTCATGACCGGACGGGAAGGGTCACCGAGTGTCCTGACTACATGCCCGTGCTGGTGGCGTTCAAGAAGTGCAAGCGGTGCGGGAGGGTTTTCGAGGTCAGCTACAACATCAGGGCTATCGACGCGGACCTGTGTCCCCGCTGCAACGAGGAGGTTCCAGTGGAATCCTTCAGGGAAGTGCCCTCGATAAGGCGCTAGAGCACCCTCGGGCCGATGATCTGCCACATGATCAGCATGAGGACCACTAGGGCGAGCGCGTAGGTTATGCTCGAAACGTACCTTTCCCTGTCCTCCTCCGTCGCCCCCTTCTTCACCTTCTTGACCAGGCCGTCCATGAAGTCCCGGAACAGGTATCCCCCGTCCAGGGGCACCGCCGGCAGCACGTTGGTCATCCCCACCATGAGGTTTATCCAGAAGATCCAGTAGAAGCAGTTGGCGATGATCCAGAAGGCCCCGTCGGGAAGGGCGCCTATGACGCCGCCCATCTCGAACAGGTCGGTGATAGGCGACTGCACCGGGGCGAGTCCCTGGAACGGCATGGCCATGTAGAGGATGATCCCCTGGAAGACGTCCCCGGCCGAATCGGCGCCGGAGAATGGGTGTGCCATGCTCTGGACCAGTACCCCTGGGGAGGCCGGGGTGAATCCCATGTAACCGGTGTCGACCCCCAGGAACCCGATGTCCTCTCCCTCGGGCTCACGCCCCATGTCCTCCAGGTAGTCGTTCCGGCTGTCCAGGGTCACCTGGGAGATCTCCTCGAACACGATGAACTCCTCGGAGACACCGTCCCATGCCATCACGGTGACGTTGACGGTCTGCCCCGGACGGGTGAGGTCCATCGCATCCTGGAAGTCCTGGGGATTCCTGATCACCGTGTCGTTGATCGAGGCCATTAACATGCCTTCTCCTATACCGGCCTCGGCCGCCGGCAGGCCACCTTGGGCCGCCGTCACCGCAACCCCTGAGATGATCTGGGTGCTCATCCTCTCCCCTTTGAAGTAGTAGTCCACCTGCACGCTCTCCCCGGGATCGGGGGCGGAGATGTCCTCCAGTCCCTCCACCTCCTGGATGCTCTGGCCGTCGATCTCAACCACCTGAGCACCGAAACCGATGCCCGCGTGGTCCGCCGGCCCGTCATCCGCCACTTGGATGACCACTGGGTTCTCCCTCACCGGCTCGGCGGCGGCCATGAAGGCGTAGGAGAAGATGAGGGCGCAGACCAGGGCCAGTATGATGTTGGTGGCCGGTCCCACCGAGAAGACGTTCGTCCTCTTCCTCTTGGTGGTGTTGCTCAGGGCATCCTCGTCCGGTTCCACGAAGGCCCCCATGGGAACGATCATGAAGATCAGGCCCAGGGACTTGACCTTGAGGTCCGCCACCCTGGTCAGGATGCCGTGGGCGAACTCGTGCACGATGATGGCCACCACCAGGCCCAGGATACCATACCATATGGGGATGAGCGGGTTGATTCCGGGAATGCCCAGGATCATCTCGGGCGAGGGTGCGCTCTCCGCAGGGATCTGGGTCACCAGGGTGGTCTGCCAGATGAGCAGTCCCATGATGAACAGCATGACCACGAGGCAGATGGCCTTGGCCACCCCGGCGTAGCCGTTCCAGAAGCGCTTGTACCGGGCAAGCCAGTCGATCAGCTTCTTCCCACCCTCGGTCCGCCACATGATGAACGGACCCCAGAGGCTCAGGCCCAACTTCTCCAGTGTACCCGTCTTGTGGAGTACATACAGTACCAGGATGTACGCCAGGAAAATGGTCAGGGCCAGCAGGTACGGATTCATGGGACTCGAGGGCGGCTAAGGTGATGGTAGTATTAAAGAGTTATCGGCCAAACCGATCATCAATGCCTGTCCCAGGCCTCCTCCGAGATCTCCTCGTACACCGCTCCTAGGGGATCCTTCTCCTCCTCCGGCTCCTCGACCTTGTTGGCCATGCGGAGGATCTGCTCCCTCTTCAGGATCCAGTAGTGGATCCTCCACAGCTTCCCCTTCTTCAGGTGGACCTCCTCCTGCGTCGTGGTCAGGAAGCCCTCCTCCTCCAGCATGTAGAAGACGTCCCGGTCCTCCGAGGTGAGACGATTATCTATTACCTCGTCGGTAAAGCCGAAGAAGGACAGCAGGTACTCTGCCAGCTTCCTGATGTCCTCATCGGCCATCCCCTTCTTCCCCAATGTGTTCTTCAAAGCAAGAACCACATCATCCATGCTAACAACGGTCACCTTACTCCCGCCCCCGAATCTCATTTCAAATATAGAAGTATGTCGTAAGGATATCACTGGCTCCACGTTGCTCTTTTCCTGCTTCGGCTTAGCATTGAGCGTGCCAAACGCATCTGACCCCGATCGGCGATCGAAGATGAGGGGATCCATCTCTTCCTCCGTAGGTACCGTAGGGATAATGAAGAAAACGCTCGATCCAAGGGGATGGAAGGTAAAAAGGGAGGGAAGACCGGGGTGGTGGGGAAGTTGGAGAAGGTCCCGGTCTGCCCTCCCGCTGATTATACCGAAATGATAACTGATTCTTAAAGTTTGGGGATCCACGCCCCGTACACCGCTCTAAACGTCAGCGGTCACGCGATGAGTCCGCCTCCATATGGGCGGCGAACCCGGCCGGAGCTTGCATGCTCACGATCATCGGCCACAGGACGATCCCTCTGACTCCACTGGCTGGCAGACAAAGAGAAGGCGATCGCCAGCCCAGGCCATGACCAGGGAGATCACCCCCGCCCAGGAAGATGAAGTCCAACAGGCCGCCGGCCCCTATGACATAGGACACGCTCCCCCCGTTGATAACGTCCGGTAAATGAAGCAGGTCCCCTCCGATCAGCGTGCCCATACATCCTCCGCTGAACGCGATGGACATTCCTCTACCCCGATCGCACAAGCGCCTTGCCCAGATCATTCCGATCATGGCGGCGGCTCCGGTAGGGAGCAACTACATGGGGAATTCCATGAAGACACCGTTATGTGCCACCTCCACCGAGGGATAGGCTATCGCGGAGGCGACCGCGGTGACAATCAGGGCCTTTCTCGCTCTCACCATCCGGATTAGGAGGAGTAGCCCCGCTACCCCGATGGGTACCAGGACGCCGGTGAAGGTCGGCCTTATGGCCGCCTCCCCCTCCATCACGGTGATGTCGAGGAAGGAGAGGAGAATGGCGCCCGGTGCCGCCAGGAAGGCGTACATGACCGTCCCCTCCCAACCCTCCCCATCGAAAATATCCATGAATCGGCCTGTTGAGCGGGCTTTGGAAGACGACACCCATCACCAGGAAAAAGGATGATGCCGCCTACCAGGAGGGCTAGCTAGAGGGACGGCATCAAACCCTATCATTAGAAGCCAGAGCTATAAATCTACCTTTCGAAGATGAACTCCAGTCCTCCCCATATCCTCTTGAAGAGGTACATCTGGAGGATCAGCAGGGGGAACAGGGCGATCAGGGAGAAGAAGGCCGCCCAGGTGAGATCGAAGTGCCTGGAGATCTCCAGGGGAACGATGACGTCCAGGAAGAAGCAGGCGATGAGGTACCATACCTGGGCGTAGGGCCCCTTCAACAGTTGGACCAACCCCGGTCTATGTAATTCTCCGGCAGGTCCTCCCGCTCATTGGAGGCCGCCTTCTTCTTCTTTCTCACCTTGATTATCCGCTTCCTGGCCATATCCAGGAACTCACCCCGATAGATGGCAGGCAACGTAATGTTCCCCGCCCTTGTTCACCAGCGACGGTTCCTTCTCCTCGCATATGGGCTGCCTGTACTTGCACCTGGTGTGGAACCTGCATCCCATGGGCGGATTGGCCGGGCTGGGCACGTCCCCGCCCAGAATGATCCGGTCCATCTTGTAACGGGGATCGGGTACCGGTATCACCGAGAGGAGGGCCTTGGTGTAGGGATGCCTGGGATTCTCGAAGAGCTCCCTCTTTGGCGCCGATTCCACCACCTTGCCCAGGTACATCACGTTGATGCGGTCGCACATGTACCTGATGGTGGAGAGGTCGTGGGAGATGAACAGGTAGGTCAGATCGAACTCGTTCTGAAGGTCGTTCAGCAGGTTCAGTATCTGGGCCTGGACTGAGACGTCCAGGGCCGAAGTGGGCTCGTCCAGGACGATGAAGTCGGGGTTGAGGGCCAGCGCCCTGGCCACCCCGATCCTCTGCCTCTGCCCGCCGGAGAACTCGTGAGGGTAGCGGTACAGGTGCTCCTCGTTAAGGCCCACCCTCTCCAGCATGGCGGTGACCCGGTCCCGCAGCTCCTCCCCCTTGGAGACCCATGGACGTGGAGAGGCTCGCCCACGATATCCTTGATGAGCATCCTGGGATTGAGGGAGGAGAACGGATCCTGGAACACGATCTGCATCTCCTTGCGCAGGTTGCGCATGGACTCGGGATCCTTGGCGTCCAGGGGGCACTCCTTCCTGATCTCCTCGAGCCTGGTACCGGTCTCGTCCTTGCCGTCGGACTCAGGATTGTGGCTGGCCTCGGGTTCCAGCAACTCTTCCCTTACCGGGGAAGGCATCTTGTAGTAGACATTCCCCCCGGTCGGTGAGGTGAGATGGAGCATGCAGCGGCCGGCCGTGGTCTTGCCGCAACCGCTCTCCCCTACCAGCCCCAGGGTCTCCCCTCTCTTGATGTAGAGGTCCACCCCGTCTACCGCGCGTACGCTGCCCACCTGCCTCTTGAATATCCCTCCACGGATGGGGAAATGCTTCTTCAGCCCCCTGCTCTCGACCAGGAAGTCGGTCATTCAGCTCACCTCCGAGTACAGGTGGCAGGCCACGTAGTGGTCCTTCCCCACTTCGATCAAGGGTGGCTTCTCCTTCTTGCACACCTCCATGGCGTAAGGGCATCGGGGGTTGAACCGGCCCCCTGAGGGAGGGACAATGAGAAATTGACCTACTGTCCAAGATATTGAGGATTTCCTATACTATGTTCCTGTGAATTATGTTCCTGTGAATTCTTTGCACAGTGTCACGGTGCGGCGACTAAGGACCGTGGATCAGCCTCTTGGCCCACTGCAGCTTCCTCCTCTTCAGGTCCCCCACCTCACCCCCTTCCCTGGGGAATTCGAAATCGAATCCCATGAGCGATACCTCGGCCCCGAAGTGCCTGGCGAGATGGAAGGCCCTGTCGCCGTCGGTGAAGCCCCCGAAGTTGAACACCCGATCGAAGGGCTTGGACTGGGTGGTGGGGGTGATCCGCCCCCTGAACCTGGGCACGTGCTCCCTTAGCCTCTCGACGTTATCCCCGTGGGCGTGGATGACGGCGACCGCCCCTCTTGAATTCGCCTCCACCTGGGGATCCAGGTCCCCGTCAAGGTCGGTCACTATCAGGTCCGGGAAGAACCCCCTGTCCATCAGGGCTTTGGTGGCCCCGTCGGCGGAGAGGATTGTGCCCGATGGCGAACGATCGTCCAGCTCCACCTCCAGGGAGGGCGCGTTCCCGCACACGGTGGCCGATCCCCCGATCCTTTCCCTCAGGCAGTTCGGATCGCACCACCTTCTCCCAGATACCAGCGAGGTCAGGACCCTGGCCGCCCTCTCGTCCTCCTCCCGAGAGTAGCCGAACTCCTCCAGGATCTCCATGTACAGCGGTTCCCATTCCTCGAACTCCATTGGATCTACTCCAGGGACTCGGTGGGCTCCTGGGTCCCGGCCGGCTCATCCGTCCTGGACCCCGCCATGGTCCGGAGGGAGGTGTTCAGCAGTCCACCGAACACGGCCAGCAGGAAGCCGGTGACCACCTCCATGATGATCACTATCTCGTTGTAGTTCCGATACCCCATGAAGAACTCGGTCGCGTCCAGTGCCCCCTGAAGGATGAAGGCGATCGCGAACACGGTCACCGATACCACCAGGTAGGTCCAGTACACGGTGCCCTTGGCGAGGTAGTGGTTGACGAACCTGCCGGTCTCGTAGGAGAATATGGCGAACACCCACATCCACAGGGTTGCGGTGACGAACGAGATGGCCTGCAGGACCGGGTCCGCGTCAGGGTCGTTGGTGGCCGCGTCCATCCCATAGGCTATACCGGCGATCAGGAAGACTATGGAGAGTATGGCGAATGGGATCATCTGGCTACCGGAGCGCACGGCGCTGGCGGCCCGCACCGACCACTCCTTGTACCTCTCCCAGACCCGGTAGGCGTAGAACATCAGGTACAGTCCAAGGACCAGGGCGATCATCCCCCCGGCCATGCCGGATATGTGATCGATGTTCAGGTCCATGGAGAACTGCACGATCTTAGGGGTTAGCGCGAAGGTCCCGAAGACGGCCAGGACCAGACCCACCGGGGTGAGGATGCGCTTCCTCATCTTGTCGTCCTGGATCATCTTCAACAGGATGTAGTAGGTGCCCTCCACCGAGGGGGCCTGCTTCACGAACACCTTCTTGACCGAGTCGACCTTGACACGGGAAGAGATGATCGGGTAGATGTACTCGTCCTCGGCACCATCGCTGACTAAAATGATCCTCTGGGGCTTGACCACCTCCAGCACGTTCTCCAGCTGGTTGGTGAGCTGTATGTCGGAGTCGTATCCCACCTTGATGTCCCCGCATATGGTGGCCACCTCCACGTCCATTCCCTTCTTGACCATCTCATCGTACATGCCGATGGCCGAGAGGAGGGTATTGGTATCGGAGTCCTCCGCATCCTTCAGACCGAGGGCTATGGCAGCGTTCAGATTCTCCTCCCTCCCTATGAAGGGGCCGCTCAATCCCGCCTTGGTCCCGAAATCGTTATCCCGGTCCACGGAGAGAACCAGAATGGTCATCCAGTTTCTCATTTCGTCCCTTCGTATATGAAGGTTTTGATACCCTTCCGCGAGGATGTTTCTGGGACGGCGACCTTGACTGGAGAACGGTGATCGCCCCTCATGAGGACGCTACCATCACCCATGAATCCCGGAAAAAGTGTTATATCGCTCAAGGCTGATGCTCAACCGAATCCATGGACAAGAAGTCAGGCTTCAAGGAGTGTCCCCGTTGCGGGCTGAGGAACAGGATATCCACCATCAAGTGTGACTTCTGTGGCTACGAGTTCGAGAGGCAGAGCCAGGAATGGTCCGATTACGTCGATATCCTGGAGAAGCTCAGCCGTAGGGAGGAGACTCCGGCGGTCGACGACGAGGTCTCCAGGAAGATAGAGTCCACCCTGGTGAAGAACGAGACTGCGGTGCATGGGGAAGAGGATACCAGGGAGGATTCTTCGGAGGAGTTCGCCTCCGCGTCGGAAGAGCAGGTAGATGAGGAGGGGCCCGAGGTAGTGAACTTCCTGGATTCGATGATCCAGGAGGGTCCTGAGCCCGAACAGGTCGGGTCCGAGGGGGCTGTGAACGAACCCGAGATGGAGGACCTCCATGAAGGGGAACCGTCGGAGGAGCCTGAGGAGATCGAAGAGGAGGTAGGAGACTCCAAGGGGATAGAGGAAGAGGTCATGGAATGGCCCGAGGAAGAGGGGGGGTCCCGAGAGGTGGAGGAGAGTGAAGAGTGGGGGCAGATCGAGCCGGAGGAGGGTGTCGAAGAGGTCCCGGAGATGGAGACCGGATCGGAGTCCCAGGAGGAGATGGGCGAAGAAGCTCAGGTCCGGCCCCCCGAGCCCTACGAGAGTTCCTACCACTTTCCAGTGGAGGGGATGGAAGGGAGCACAGGACCATCCATGGAAGATGGGTCCCAGGAAGTGCAAACGGAGCTCGCCGTGGAGTCCGAGGAGGCGGGGCCATTCCTATTCCTTGAAAAGAAGACTTCCCTGCTGATAGGGGGTGTCGGGGCGCTGGTATACCTGGGCGTGGTCTCCCTGGCCGCACTGGGGGGATTGGACACGATCACCGGCTGGACGGCCTCCGTCATCGGGGCCTTCCTTATGTCGGTGGGATTCTACGGCATCTATCCATCCATCTTCCGCCGGAGGGCCAGATCAGGCGCGGAGCGGTAACCTGGAAAAGACATATATCGGCCGCCCGCGTTACAGCTTTAGCAGTTGCCGGGGGGAGGATGATGAGAATAGTCTGGCATGGCCATTCCTGTTTCGAGATCGAGTCCGATGTCACTGTGGTCACGGACCCGCATGACGGGAAGTCGCTGGGGATCAAGGCGCCGGTGGTCGGCCCCGACCTGGTGCTGATCAGCCACGACCACTTCGATCACAACTGCTCCAGGGCACTCATGGGGAACTTTCAGATCGTCAGGGGGACGGGCGATGTGGAGGTGAAGGGTGTGAGGATCAGGGGACTGGAGGCCTATCACGACGATGACGAGGGGAAGAAGAGGGGGAAGGTGACCATCTACCGATTCGAGCTGGAGGGGGTTTCGTTCTGTCACCTGGGAGACCTGGGGCATCCCCTGAGCGACGAGCAGTTGGAGGCTATCGGCCGGGTGGACGTCCTCTTCATCCCGGTGGGAGGAATATTCACCATCGATGGGAAGGAGGCCAGGGCGACCGTGGAGCGCATCCGTCCCCGGGTGGCCATCCCCATGCACTTCAGGATGGGGGGCCTCTCCCTCTCCATACAGACGGTGGACGCCTTCCTGGAGGGGCTGCCCGAGAGCGCCTTGTTCCGGGTGGGGAACGAGATGGACGTCTTCCCGGAGGAGCTTCCCAGTGAGACGGAGTACTGGGTCTTTTCCCCGTGAGTTCCCTTTACGATGTCAGAATCAGACGAAACCCAGGCTGTCCTCCACCCGCCCGAGCTCTATGGGGGTGCTCTGGGACCCCACGGCGGCGCCCCGGGTGTTGGCCACCATGCAGGCCCCCACCAGCGCCGAACCGTAGTTCAGGGTCCCTATGGACACCGGGACCTTGAATATGGATCCTAGCATCTTTTGCTCCTCCTCGGAGGTGTTTGGATGGCAGAGCAGGCCCTTGTTCGTCGCCACGCAGGCCGAGCCCACCGTGTTGCAGTTGGCCACGCTCCCTTGTCGCACCTCCACCTGCAACGCCTCGGAGATCTCCCTCAACGCCGATTTACCCAGCTTCGGGTTGACCAAGGCCCCGTTATCGTTCACCAGGATGTTGTTCCCGGTGGCATTCATCCGGTCGCTCAACCTGTGCACCGGTATCCACTTGGACAGCCTCTCCACCTCCCCCTGGGTGGCCATGTTTGTCACCACCGCCCCGTACGAGTTGAGGGCGATGAGCGCACCAAGGACGTTGGTGCCACCGATCGAACCCTTCTCCACCTCGACATCGAGGGAGGCACCGATGTCCTCGCTTAGCGACTTGGAGGAGTCCTGTGGAACGATGGAAAATGATTCGTTGGCGACGCAGTAGACGCCGATGAACGGGTTGCCGTCGTAGCTCGAGAGCTTCATCATGTGACCGCGGGCCGATCTACTCCTCTGGAAGGGAGACCTCCACCAGGCCGTCCTCGAACTTGATGGCCCTGACCCTCAACTTGGCCGGGGGCTTCTTGATGCCCTTGCTCCAGATGGCCTCGTTCAGGCGGTTGTCTATCCACACGTCGTCCTCCTCGGCCTTCAGGTGCCTCATCACGTATTCCCTGACCTCCTGCACGGCGCGCTTGGCCCGCTTGGTCCTGGGGACGCTCTTCGTCTTGATCAGGGGAATGTTGAGAATCTGCTCCTCCTCGTCCATGTGAATCACTTCTTGAGGGTGCTCATCCTCCAGTTCCTGCGCTTGGGATGGCGCACGAACTGCCTGTTGGTCTTCATCATGACCCATGCCGGGACCCTTCTGTTCTGCTTCCCGGCCTTCATCAGCCTCTTCTTCATGGCGGTCGGCTTGTTCCTCGACACCGTAATCATCTCCTATGGATGTTGATATCCCTCTTCTTCGGGGTCACTCTCTGCAGTATCTGCCTCAGGGTCTGATCGTCGATCTCCTGGTCCAATCTCCCGCTCTGCACCAGGGAGATGAGCTGATCCTCCACCATCTTGGCGGTGTCCGGGTAGGCGACCCTGACGTTGCCTAGCCTCTCCCTCGCCTCGGGGGTGAGGGCCTTTCGCAGGATCGCCGCCCGCTGCTCCTCCATCTTCTTCTGCTGTTCCTCGTAAGCGGCCTGCTGGTCACCCTGCTGCTGCATCTCCTCCATCTTTCTCCTTTTCAGCTCCTCGAGTTCGGGATCGTTGGAGTCGTCCATGCTATCACTCCTGGGTGTGGACCTCTTTGGCGATGTTGTCCAAAAGGGACTGGCCCTTGGCTGTGACCACCCTCCCCTTGTTGCCATTCCTCACCACCAGACCGGCGGACTCCAGCTGCATAAGGCACTTCCGGGTGATGGAGCCGCTTCCCTTGACCGACTTGTTCGGCTTGGAGCCCCGGTCCGCATAGCCGCCGTAGTGGGCGGACAGGCGGGAGGTCCCGATGGGCCCCTTCAGGTACACCTTCCTCAGGATGGAGGCGGCCCTGGAGTACCACCAGTCCTCCTGGATGGGGCCCTTCTCTCGATTCGCGCCCGTCTTGGCGTAGTAAGCCCATTCGGGGCTCTCCAGCTCCCCGAACTCCTTCAGCTTGGCCGCCGTCTTCTCGATCAACTTTTCAGGTGAGACATCATAAACCGTAACCATCGAATCTACCTCAGGCCAGTGTATCAAATACTTTTGGCTACGCCCAGTCCGGATTAATATACTGCCCATATAAAAGGATTGCGTACGGTGGAAAGGGAGGCTGGGGTTCAATTAAATATCGGGCGGCCGTTCGTGGGTCCGTGAGATACGTCGTCGCCCTCACCGGCAGTTCGGGCATCGCCTACGGGATCAGGCTGCTCGAGGTGCTGAAAGGGGAGAGAATACTGGTCATGTCCAGGACCGCCGAGCGGCTGGCCGAGGAGGAGATCGGGCGAAGACCCGACGAGCTCAAGGGACTGGCGGACAGGCACTTCGACGATGGAGACCTATTCGCACCCATCTCCTCCGGCAGCTATCCGATCGACGGCATGATCATCGTGCCCTGCTCCCTCTCCACCGTGTCAAAGATCGCCCACGGCATCGGGGACACCCTGATCACCAGGGCCGCTGCCGTGGCGCTCAAGGAGCGCAGGAAGCTGGTCCTGGTGCCCAGGGAGACCCCTGTGAGCACCATCATGCTAGAGAACATGACCACCCTCTCCAGGGCGGGGGCGGTCATCCTGCCGGCCTGCCCGGGATTCTACCACTCCCCTGGGTCTATGGAGGACCTCATCGACTTCGTGGTGGGCAAGGTGCTGGATCAGCTGGGGGAGGACCATGGCCTCTTCCGCAGATGGACCGGGGAGTGACTCACTTCCTTCCGACCCTCTGCAACCGCCCGGGAGCCCACCAGTTCCAACCCTCCAAGAGGACCATGATCGCCGGCACCAGGTAGATCCTCACCAGGGTGGCGTCCAGCAGAATGGCGAAGGCCAGGGCAAAGCCGAACTCCTGCAGGAGGGAGGTGGATGAGAGCATCATGCTGGCGAACGCGCCCGACATGATCAGACCGCAGGCGGTGATGATCTTGCCAGTCCCCTCCACCGCCCTCACTATCGCTTCCCTGTCGTCGTACCCCCTGACCACCTCCTCCCTTATCCTGGTGGTGAGGAAGACGTCGTAGTCCATGCCCAGCCCCATGGTGACCACGAACACGATCATGGGCATGAGCCAGAGGATCGGGGTTCCCACCAGATGGATGAACACCAGCATGGTGAGGGCTATGGTCCAGGAGATGCTCAGCAGTATGGTCAGTATCAGCCTCAGGGGTATGAGCACCGATCCCAGCACCACCAGGAGGACCAGGTAGACCCCGCCGACCACCACCCACCGCATGGTGTCGAAATCCTCCTGGACCATGGTGGAGATGTCGTACATGTTGGCCGTTCCTCCCGCCACGTATGTGGCCTGCACCCCGCCCAGGGAGGCCTGGGAGGACAGCACCTGCCTGACCTCGGTGACCAGGTCTATCGATTCCGGCGCGAAGGACTCGGCGGTGAGAACGACTGTCACCAGCACCGAGGTGTCATTCTCTCCCACCATGCCCCTCATCAGGTGCCGGTACTGCTGGGCCGTGATGTCGGAGTAGGCGGATAGGTTACCGTACTCGATCGGTTCCCCCAGGGGTCTCGTTGGGGAAGTCACCTCCCGCACGTTGGACAGGTTCGCCAGCCTCTGCGATATGCTCTCCACCCTGTCCAGTCGGGCCAGGTCGAATTCGCCTCCTTCGAACACGGGCGAGGAGAAGTCGATCGCCACCAGGGTGGGGTTGATCCTCCCTTCGCCGAAACTATCGCCCATGGCCTCCAATCCCCGCTTGCTCTCGTTGTCCGGCATGCCGGCGATGAAATCGTAGCTGGTGTCAAGGGTGAGGGCCAGGTAGGTGGCAGGCACCGATATCAGCAGGGCGGCCAGCACGATAGCCTTCGCGTGCTTGACCGAGAACCTGGCGCTCCTGGCGAAATAGGCGGTGACCCGATCGCCGCCCTTGGTCCTCCTTTCCTCGCCGTCCAGCCTGGTGGGCCAGAACAGCCGGTCCCCCAGCAGGGTGAGTATTGAGGGGAGCAGGGTGAGGGCCACCAAGAGGGCTATCAGTATCCCCAGGCCCAGGCCTATGCCCATCGAACGCATCAGGCCGAATCTTCCCAAGGCGAGGGAGCCGAACCCGATCATGACCGTCATGCCGGAGGTGGCCACCGCCTCCCCCGCCCAGGTGACCGCGGTGCGCACGCTGGACTCCGGATTCTCACCCTTCAGCCTCTCCTCCCTGTACCTGGAGAGTATGAATATGCAGTAGTCACACCCGGCACCCAACATGGCGGTGATCATCACGGCCAGCACGCTGTAGTGGATGGCCAGGAGGTACTCGCCGATGAGGAATACCAGCGCCATGCTGATGACGATAGCCAGGCCTATGCTCATGGGGGGAACGGAGGAGGCCACCACCGAGCGGAAGAAGAGGCCGATGAGGATCAGGATGAGCACCACGGCCACCGGGTCTATCCTCTCCAGGTCCCGGTTCATGGAATCGCTCATGTCCTCGGATATGGCCGCCCCGCCCGTGACCAGGGCGGTGACCTGATCTCCGGTAGTGGAGTGGACGATTCCCTTCACCATCCCCACCGAGTCCTCGGCGGCATGAAGATCCTGGAACTGGATGTACATCAGGGTGGTGTCGTTCGCTGGCGGGTTGACCTGATCGGCCATCAGCGCACTGGGTATGGGTAGGGGGAAGTTATCCAGGGGTGTGTTCCAAGCCAGTTCACGGGCCATGTCGTAGAGTGTCCCAGGGCTCGGAGAGGGGCCCAGGTCGAGTACCTCACCCACTACCCGATGGGCGGCCCCGGTGCGATCGCTCACCACCTGGGCGGCGAGTGATTCCCTGGCAGCGCTATCGTTCCAATCGGCTAACCCCAATTCCCTGTTCACCACGGCCACGAGCTCCCCGGCCTCTCCTCCCAACTCCTGACCGTATTCCCGGGCCGAGAGGTCCACCATCCGCCTGAAGTCCTCACCCGGTGAGGAGGAGGCGTTCCAACGAGGATAGAATATCTCAAGGTATTCGGAGGGGGAGGAACCGTCCGTCGGATCCAGACTCCGCTCGAGCTGTGAGAGGGCGAAGGCGCTGAGGTCATGGAAGTCGGAGTAGTTGCCCAGACAGAACCTCTCCCTCAGCGCCTGAAAGAGATCGTTTGCATGGTCGGACAGCCGGGAAATCGGACCGGGGAAGGCGTTGGCGATGGACTCCTCCGCTCTCCGTTGGGGATCCTCGATAGCGGAGATGTTCCAGGCGGAGACGTAAGCTTTGAACCAATCCCAGGCCAGGGCCCTCATGGTGGAATTGAGGTTCGCCACCACCTCTGAGCTCTGGAGGGCAGAGACCGTCTGGTCATAGGCCTCTTGGTCCACCTCCCCGGGGGAGGAGGCGTTCAGCTCCTGCCATATGGAGAGATGCAGGGACGGTATGCCGTACAGAATGTAAGAGGAGACGTTCGCCTCCTGGAAGACGTTGCGGAACTGCAGGGGCAGGCCAAAGACCATGTCGGCGGTGCCGTTCACACCCTCCTGGACCTCCGGAATGGACCGGGAGAGGTCCATGAGAAGACCGGCCGAGTAGTCGGTCAGCCGGGAGTACAAGGAGCTGACATCCATCTTCCCCTGGATGCGGCCGTCGTGGGTGGCGTTGAAGAGCTCCCTCTGGATCGAGTATATGGCGGACCGGGTGTGATTATCCAACACATCCGGGGAGGCAAGGACCACGATGATGTCCGCCCCCTCCACCTCGCCACCGAACTCGTCCCGGATGAAGTCCATGGCCCGCTCCGACCGCAGGTCCCCCGGGGCCATTTCGGTGTCGTCGTAGACCAGGACGTTCTCCAGCTGGGGTGCCAAAGGCAGCGCCACCAGGAGAAGGACGATCCAGAAGATGATGATCAGCCTGTGTCTCCTGACCACGGCGTCAGCCAGCCTGCCGAACACCAACTCCCTATCCTCCGGCGGCTAACTCGGATTCCAGTATATTAAACGTTGTAGTGAAGGGACCTGTGGGGTGGGATCATTCCACGTACACCGCAGGTCTCCTGGGCTGGGCCACCACGGCCTTTCCCTCCGGATCGTGGATGTCCTCCTGGTCCGCCCTGTACAGGACCACCTCGGCACCCAGCTGATCCCCCAGGAAGTCCCTGGATGAGCGTAGGTACTCCAGCTCATCGAAGTCCACCGACAGGCGGTCCAGCTCCTCCCCAGACCGCCTTGACAGCTCCTCGGCGGTCTTGCGGGCGAAGGAGGCCGCCTCCTTGCCGTGGGCCTTGACCTCCTCCATGGACATGACCCTCTTGGTGAGCGCCGGGACGGTCAGCCCCCCCTCCTTGGCCATCTCTAGGGCCGTCCGGTGAACGATGTGCTTCCACTCCGGGGAGGTGTACAGGTAGACCCTGGTGGGGGCGATCCCGGTCACCCTGAGGATCTCGTTGACGTCGTTGATCAGACCCTTCAGGAACTCCTCGGCCCTCTCCACTTGGGGAAAGATCTGGTCCTCATCGACCGAGGGCAGCTCCGCCTGGGATATCAGCCCCTCGCCCCCCAGGGACTCCCATACCTCCTCCGCGGTGTGGGGGGTGACGGGGGTCATCAGCCTTAACCAGGAGTCCAGCATTCTGTCGGCCACCCGCCGGTTGCAGCCGCCCCGGCGAATGTACCATCGAATGTCGTTCATCATCTCGAAGTAAACCTCGTTGGCCAGTCCCCGCAGGTCGTAGTCCTCCATACCCCGGTAGACGGAGTGGATCCGGCGGTTCAGCCTGGAGAGCAGCCACCGGTCCACGTCGTCCCACTCCTCCTCCGAGGCCAGCTCCCTGAGCTCGTCCACGGTCCGCTGGATCCTCTCCACCCTGGCCCGGTACTTCAGGATGGCATCCTCGTCCCAGGCCACGTCGGCGAAGGGGGAGGCGATGTGCGCGTAGTACAGGCGCAGGGGGTCCACCCCGAAGGTCTCTGCCGCGTCGGGTATGGGCTCGGCCCCTCCCTTGGACTTGGAGATCTTCCCCAGCTTGCCGGTGATGTACCAGTTGACGAAGATCCCCCTGGGCCAGTGCTTCCGGGGAAGTATCGCCACATGGTTCATCAGGAACGCCGGGAAGTGCACGGTCATGTGCTCCTTTCCCCCGAGGTTGATGTCCAGGGGATACCAGTACTCCACCTCCTCCCCCATGGAGCGCAGGAGATCGGCGTCCACCCCGGTACGCCGGGAGACCTCCTCCCTCTCTCCACGCCCCAGTATGACGTGGTCGAAGAACTCCTCCGTCATCTGCTCCGGCCTCACCTGTCCCGAGTTGGCGTACTTCGAGATCAGGTAGTAGACGGGGTAGAGGGTGGAGTCCGATATGGCCTCTATGATCCACTTGTCGTCGAAGGGGAAGGTGGTGCCCAGCCAGTTGCCCTGCCTGACGCAGGCCCTCTCCCTGAACCAGTCCAGAACCCCTTGGATGTTCGACTTGTACTCCTCGGGCAGGATGTGCATCTCCCGGGCGTGCCCCTTGCTCCTCTCCGTGAGCCCCTGGTCCGCGTAGTTGATGAACCACTGGTCGGGGATCTTCTTCACCACCACCGGTTGGCCGCAGCGGCAGATCACCTCCTCCGAGAGGTCGTAGAAGGCCTCGGCCTCGTTCTGCTCCACCATCATGTCGTGTATGCGGTCCTTGGCCTCCATGACCCGCATACCGGCGAACTCGCCGCAGTTCTCGTTCATCCGCCCGGTGTGGAAGCCGGCCTTGTAGACCTCCTTCTTGGCCTCCTCCAGCCGGGGGTCCCCGCTCCTCTCGATCCCCATCTGCTCGATGATCTCCTTCGCCGGCAGGGGCCCGAAGCCCTTGGAATCGATGATGGGGATGGGCTCGATGGACCTCACCATCTCGGGATCGAGGTCGAACTCCTTCAGCAGTTTCCGGTCCTCCTTCAGCTCCTTGAGTGAGATCCAGTCATCCGGGGCGTCCGAGGGGACGCTGGTCACCAGACCGCTCCCCACCTGGGGATCTACGAACCTGGCCGGTAAAACCGGTATCTCATGATGTATGACCGGGGCCTCGCACCACATGCCGATCAGGTCCTTTCCGGGAATGGTGTCCAGGACCTCCATGTCATCCTTCTGGTGGACCATCTTCTGGTAGGCCTGGCGGCTGATGACCCAGGTCTCCTGGTCCTTCCTCACCTTCAGGTAGTCGGCGTCCGGATGGGCCCAGAAGTTCGTCTGACCGTACACGGTCTCCGGTCGTAGGGTGGCCGCTATCAGTACCAGGTCCCCGCACCGGAACTTGAGAAGGGTGTACTCGTTGATCTCGGCCGATCCTCCCTTCTGGAGATCGGTCTCCGAGGCATCCACCGCCACCGGTCCGCACTCCTCGCACGAGGGGGCGTAGTAGGGCTGCTGTATGAGCAGCCCGGCCTCCCTCAGCTTGTGGAACTGCCACTGGATGAACATCTTGTAATCGGGGTAGAGGGTGCAGGTGAACCGCCGCCAGTCGGCCAGGAAACCAAAGCGCTTCCAGTAATGGTTTATGTAGACGTCGTTGAAGAACTCCACCACCTTCATCGGTTCCTTGAGGTCCTCCAGATTCTCCTCCGGGCATCCGTTGGTGAGCAGGTAGTTGATGGTGGCCTCGTCGCCACTCCTCACCCTCTTCGCCAGGGAGATCGCGCCGTTGCCGGTGGCATGCGTGCCGACGGGGAAGAGGACGTTGTACCCGCTCATCCGCTTGTAGCGGGCGATGGCGTCGACGTAGGTGTATCCCCTCATGTGTCCCACGTGCAGGTACCCGGTGACACCGGGGTAGGCAAAGATCATCATGAACTTGGGGCGGTCGTCCGGCTCGGACTCGTTTAACCCCTCGCCGTACCATCGATCCTGCCATTTCGCCTCGATCTCAGATGATCGTCCAGTCATCGATCCACCTGCGCAGGGTATAACTGAAGCTTCTAAATATGGTTTTGGTCATTCTGGTTCACCGAGAGGACGTCCAGAGGGAAAGAAGTAAGGGGGGAATGTCGCCCTCAGGCCCGTCGAAATTATGACAAAATATGACAAATCGATAACTCTTATATAGTAAATATGACATAATGTATGACGGTCCTACTGAGGGACCGAAGGTGGAGATTCAATGGATGGCGAAAGGATAACGCTGCGCCTAGAGGGGGATGACATAGACATCATCGATAGGTACATCGATGAGTCGGCGGACATCTCCAATCGTTCGCAGCTCGCCAGGAGGGCCATCCGCTCCTACATCAGTGGGACCAGCAGCCACGTCTCACCCGGATCGGACAACACGATCAGCATCGAGGTCCCCGGGGCCGCAAAGGGGGCCATTGAGGCCATGGTGAGGAGTGGTATCTACAAATCGATGGGCGAGGCCATCGAGGACTGCGTACGCAAGCAGTTCATCACAGAGGAGTATATCGAGGAAGTCAAGCGGAGGGCCTTCGAGGAATCCAAGGAGATCCTCCACAAGGTGTCCGATTGAGATCGGACATCAGCAAGCCAACGTGCATATCCGTGCATGTTAAGCTCAGAAGGGATGGGATGCACGGTTCTGTTTGGCGTAACTGAAGAGCTCACATGCTCTAAAAACCCTAACAGGAGAGGGGATGATGGAGAAAACGGTACTGGAAGAACAAATAGTGTCAATGCTCACCAAGGGTCTGGTCAGGCCAAAGATCTCCGTGGTGGGCTGCGGTGGCGCCGGTAACAACATAATCAGCAGCATGTACTGGAACTCGGACAGCGAGATCGATACAATCGCGGTCAACACCGACGAGGACAAGCTCAGGGACATCGACGCCCACAAGAAGATACTGATCGGCAAGGACATCACACAGGGGAACGGCGCGGACGGTCTCCCCGAGGTGGGGGAGCGCTGCGCGGACTGCGCCAGGGAGATATTCGATGACACCCTCGGGGACAGCGAGATCGTGTTCGTCATAGCCGGCATGGGTGGAGGTACCGGCACGGGTGCAGCCCCGATCCTGGCAGAGGTGGCCAAGGAGAAGGGCGCGGTGACCTTCGCCATAGCGATAAACCCGTTCTCCCACGAGACGGACCGCTGCGAGAGGGCCCGGGAGGGAATCGACCGGCTCAAGGAGGCCACAGAGACCACCATCGTGCTGGAGAACGACAGACTGCTGGACATAGCCGGGGACATGCCCCTGAGGGAGACCTTCTCCATCATGGAAAGGAGCATAGTGAAGATCATCCAGTCGGTGGACGTCAAGATCAACGAGTCGTTCTACACCCAAATCGAGTCGGACGTGAAGGACATGCTCAGCGAGATGAACGACGAGGACATGAGGAACCTCTCCCAGAACGGGTCCGCCCCCATGCCCATGGACCCCTACCAGCAGATGGACATGGGCCACTGGGACATGTCGAACGGTTTCTACACCGATCTCGGACCCTACTGATCGGTTACCCGAACAGGACCGGGGGCGGGTTCGCCCGCCCTCCACTTATTTTACCGAGGAGCGACGTTCCGCATCTCATGCTCATCGGCCTGGTTATCAACCCCATCGCCGGGATGGGGGGGAGGGTCGGTCTTAAGGGGACCGATGGAATGGAGATACTGGCCGAGGCCAGGCGGAGGGGCGCGACGCCCCATGCCCATGAGAGGGCTTTTGAGGCTTTGGAAAAATTGCCACTGGACAGAATCGACTTCCTCACCGCCGGCGGGGCTATGGGCGAGGAGGCCCTGGAGAGGGCAGGTGCCGCCTATAGGGTGGTCTACCGTCCCGGGGAAGCCACCGGACCGAGGGACACCCGGCAGGCGTGCTCGGAGTTCGAGAGGGAGGGGGCGGAGCTGGTGGCATTCGTGGGCGGTGACGGCACCGCCAGGGACGTCATGGCCGCTTTAGATGAGCGACTTCCCGTCCTGGGGATACCCTCAGGGGTCAAGATGCACTCCGGCGTGTTCGCCAACACCCCGGCTGACGCGGGCCGCCTGCTCGCCGAGGCGGTCACCTCCTCCCTCCCCTCCAAGAAGGCGGAGGTGATGGACATCGACGAGGAGGCTTTCAGGGAGAACAGGCTGAGCGCTTCCCTGCATGGTCATCTGCTCACCCCGTACAGGAAGGGTCTCCTCCAGGGCAGGAAGAGCGTGTTCGTGGGCAGCGATGTGGAGGAGGAAAAGGACGAGATCGGTCAGTACCTGTCAGAGGTGATGGAGGACCATGTCACCTATCTACTGGGCCCCGGGACCACCGTGGCGGCGGTGGCCGATCACCTGGGAGTGAGCAAGACGCTGCTGGGAGTGGACATCGTTCGGGGAGGGTTGGTGGTCTCGGCAGATCCCCCAGAGGAGGAGATCCTGGAGGCGGTTCGGGGTAGGGAGGTCATCATCGTGGTCACCCCCATAGGCGCGCAGGGCTTCATCCTGGGTCGGGGCAACCAGCAGATCTCGCCCAGTGTGGTGAGGGAGGTGGGGCCGGAGAACCTGCTGGTGATCGCCACCCCCACCAAGCTGAGGGAGACCCCCCTGCTCAGGGTTGACACGGGCGACCTCTCCTTGGATGAGAGGCTCAGGGGGTTCATCAAGGTGATGACCGGGTACGCCCGCTACCGCATGGTCAGGGTGGCCTGAGCCCGGTCGTAGCCGGCCTGGAAGGCACTTTTATTCATGTCCAGGAAGCGCTCAGGTATCCGCCTGGCCATCGCCCTCTTCAGCGATTCGAGGTCCAGGGGGAATCCCGGGACGGGGGCGACCGCCCCCACCAGCACCGAGTTGGTGGCGATGGCGGCACCGCACTCGACGGCCAACCCGGTGGCGTCCAGGGGGATGACCTTGTCGCTTAACGCCCCCATCCTCTCCAGGATCCTTTCCACCTCGGGGTAACTGCCCCTCCCCATGGAGACCGTGGTGGGGATGATGGGACGCGTGTTCGTCACGATGTGGGTGGAGGCATTCGCGAATCCCAGGGAGCGGTAGGTCTCCATGGGCTCGAACCCCAGGAGGAGGTCCGCCCCTCCTCTGGGCATGAGGGGGCTCCACACCTCCTCTCCCAGGCGTATGGTGGTGGTGACACTTCCGCCCCTCTGGGCCATGCCATGCACCTCGCTCATGGCCACCTCCAGGCCGTCGTCCATGGCGGCCTGGCCGATGATCATGGAGGCCAGCAGCACGCCCTGACCGCCCACGCCCACCACCTGGATGTCGTAGCTCATTCCAGCACCTCGATGGCGTCGACCGGGCATACCTGGGCGCACATCCCGCATCCGGTGCACATGCTCTCCTCGATGTGCACCACGTCCCCCTCGCGGAACAGGGCGGGGCAGGAGAAGCTCACCACGCACTGGTGGCACTGGGTACACTTCTCCTGGTCCACCTGATATGGGGTGGCCTCCAGCCTCTTGGCCCTCCTCAA
>JBKHFJ010000019.1:0-33108 GCA_046540255.1 Methanomassiliicoccales archaeon
GCCCAGCCTGTCCTGGACCATGGGGAGGTAGACGTGGGCCGGCGCGCCTATTCCCACCACCTTCCTCTTGAAGGTCGCCTGCAGCTGCATCAGCTGGCTGGAGCTCTCCCGGGTGATGTTGTCCAGCAGGAGGCCGCAGGCCTTGCAGTTGGGAAGGGCCCTCCCCTCGTCCATGAGCACCTTCTTGATGACCTCCCCCGAGATGGTGGAGGCCACACGGTTCAACACCTGGTCCATGAGGTCCTCGTCGCTCTTGCCCAGGATGTGGGCGGCGACCCCCACCCCGAACAGGGAGGCCTCCCTGTCGCCCTCCTGGTAGCGGTCCATGGCCCTGAGCACATCGGTGGGGGTGAGCCCGATTCCCACCAGCATGTTCTTGTGCTTGAGCGACTGGACATAGCGGTCCACCAGCACCACGCTCACCCCAGACTTGACCTCTTCCAGAGTGGATGGCCCGTTCCCCTCCACGAAGTCCAGCACCTCGGTCTCCGAGTCGGACAGCCCCGGCCTCTTCCTGGTGTTCGAGACCAGGAATCTGGCCTTGGACTGCTCCCTCATCCTGTCGAGCAGCCCGGGGTACCTCTCGGCAGCCAGGCACAGGGGGATGACCCTCTCCGAGCTCAGCCACATCTCGCCGTGGGGGTTGGTCCTCACCTCCGAATCCCCTCCCAAAGCGGCGGTCCACATGTCCACCGCCCTCACCCTGGTCCTCCACTGCCCGATGCTGGCCCCCTCGGGAACTATGCGGGGGAATCCGCCGTCCAGGAAGGCGATGTCGGTGGAGGTGCCCCCCACGTCCACCACGATGCAGTCCTCCAGCCCGGCCAGGATCCTTCCCCCCATGGAGGAGGCCGCCGGGCCGGACAGTATTGTCTCCACCGGGCGGTCCTTGGCGGAGAAGATATTCATCAGTGACCCGTCGCCCTTGAACACCATCATGGGGGCGTGTACCCCCCGATGCTCCAGCGCCTCGGTGACGTCATCCAGGAAGGTGTCCAGTATGGGGATCAGGCGGGCGTTCAGGACCGCGGTGACCGTCCTCTCCATGATGCCCAGCTCCCCGGTGAGCTCGTGGCCGGCGACCACCGGCAGGCCGATCCGCTCCTTGATCAGCCTCTTAACCCGGTTCTCGTGACCCTGGTTGTAGACGCTGAAGAGGGAGGAGACCACCATGGCGTCCATGCCGGGCGATACATCGTCCACGGCCTCGGCGACCTCGTCCATGTCCAGCGGGCTCGCCTCCCCCCCGCTGACGTTGTGACCGCCGGAGATGAACGCCGACCGGTCCTCTCCCAGGAACCAGTCCTCCTTGGGCTTGAAACCGATGCCGATCAGGCCCACCTTACCTCCCTTCCCCTCCAGGACGGAGTTGGTGGCCAGGGTGGTGGACACGCCAACGAGCCTTATGTCGTCGAGATCGAACTCCCCCTCCAAGGCGCCGTCGATGGCCCCCCTCAGCCCGATGGAGAGATCGTTGTAGGTGGTGGGGGACTTGGCCCTGGAGACCACCTTCCTGGTGTGCAGGTCCACCACCGCTGCGTCCGTGTAGGTTCCCCCGGTATCGACTCCCAGTCCCAGCTTGTTCCCGTCCCCGGCCATGGCAATATCACCTTAACTATTGATTACCCGAAAAACAGAACGCGGTAGATAAGGTTTTGGACCTTCCGTTGGACTTTCATGAAGTGATCCTACCAGCCCTGGCAACGGGGGCAGTAGATGGCCGTCCGACCCGAGACCTTCACGCTCTCCAGGGGACGGCCGCAGACCGGGCATTTCCCGTCGCCATGGCGGTGGGGGACGATGTAATCTCCGGGAAGCTCATCGAACCTGGCATTCCCGTCCACCGCGGTCCTTAGCACCTCCTTCATCCTCCGGTACACCTCCTTTAGATCGTCCCGGTCCAGGTCCTCCAGCCTCACCGTGGGGGGTAGACGGGCTTGGAACAGGATCTCGTCGGAGTAGATGTTGCCGATGCCGGCCACCAGGGACTGGTCCATCAGGGCCGGCTTGAGCTTTCCGCGATGGGAGGACATGATCTCCATGAACTTCCCCTGGCCCAGGGATCCGGAGAGTGCGTCCACGCCCAGGCCCTTGGCCTGGACGAAGGCCTCGAGGGAATCGGCCAGATGGAGACGGCAGAACAGCCTCTGGCAGGAGAGGGCGAGATGGTAGCCGCTACGGAAGTCGAGAATCAGGCGGGCGTGGTGGGGCGACCCCCTCTTGTAGTACCTGGGAAAACCGCTCATCCCGAAGTGGAGGACCAGGGCCCTTTCCCCAGTGAGCAGACCGACGTACTTCCCGTGCCTTCTTGCCTTATCGAATCGCCTCTCCAGCAGGGCGGCTCGAAGGTCATCCTCTTCCAGATCCCCGAGGATCCGGCCGTCGCTCACCCTGACCCCGTCGATCGTCTTGTGGAGGCAGGTGTAGGAGATGTACCGCCGGAAGGACTCGACCTCGGGTAGCTCGGGCATGTGCCCTCAATGGAGACGGAGGGCTTTGCCACTTGCGGAAGATGGTAAAAAGGGAAAGGGATTTGGAAAGTGGTTCTACTCTGCCCTGCCTTCCTGGACGAGCCTCTTGGCGATCTTGACACCCTCGATGGCGTCGTATCCCCAGGCGTCGGCACCGATCTGCTCGGCGAACTCCTTGGAGGTGGCACCGCCACCGATCATGCTCTTGGTCTTCCCCTTCAGGTTCCTCTCGGCCAGCATCTTCTCGAGCTCCTTCATGCCGGCCAGGGTGGGAGTCATCAGGGTGGAGGTGGCCAGGACGTTGGCGCCGACCTCCTCACACTTGTCGATGTAGTCCTTCGAGGGGATGTCCCGACCCATGTCGTATACGTCCATGCCTATCCCGGTGATCATCGCCTTGACGATGTTCTTGCCGATGTCGTGCACGTCACCCTCCACGACGCCGATGACGCAGGAACCCTCGGCGGAGGCGGAACCCTGCTCCTTCAGAATGGGCAGGACCACGTCCAAGGCCGCGTACATCGCCTGGGCGGAAAGCAGGACCTGGGGCAGGAAGTACTCCTTCTTCTCGTACTTGTCCCCGACGATCTCCATTCCCTTGGAGAGTCCGTCGAAGATGATATCCTGAGGGGTCATGCCCTCGTCAACCGCTTGCTCAGCGAGGCCCTTCATCTCCTTGATCTTCCCGTTAAGGACCCCTTCGGCCATCTTTTCTAGTACGTCACTCATTGTTAGATACCCTCCTCAGCTTGGTTGGCCGGAGGATGAATTTGCAATGTTATAAATCCTTTTATGGATGGATACACCATCCAGTGTCATCGATTGGCACCCTTCAGTCGGGCTCACAGGACCACCGGAATGTTCGCCCCGCAGGCGGGGCATGAGCGACGGTCGATCCTCACATCGACCTGTGCGTAGGTGGGACAGAACCTGCTCACCTCCTCCTTCCCGGCCATGACCTTCTCGGCGGCCTCCTCGCTGCTCCTGGCGATGAGAAGGGTGCCGCAGTCGGGGCAGTAGGTGCTCTGGTGCTCGTCCCCTATCACCCCCGCCAGGTAGGGGAACCTGATCCCCGCCTCCCTGGCGATCCCGTACGCCTCCTCCATCTTGGCCATGGACTGCTCCGGGAGGTGGGAGAGCAGGTGGAAGGGGAGGAACCTGAAGAGGTGGACGGGAACGTCCTCGCCCAGGGTCCCCACCACCCACCGGAAGAACTCTCTCATCGTCTCGACCCCATCGTTCAAACCGGGGATCAGGAGGTAGGTGAGCTCCAGGTGCACCCCGCTCCGATGGGCGTGCTCGCAGGTGTCCAACACCCGATCCAGCGAGGCGCCGCAGTTCTCCCGGTAGAACCCATCGGTAAAGCCCTTGACATCGACGTTCATTGCATCGATGGTCCTCACCATCTCATCGATCGGTTCATGTTCCACGTATCCGTTGGTGTTCATCAGCGTGTACAGGCCGTTCCCCCTGGCCATCCGGGAGGTGTCGAGAACGAACTCCGCCCAGGTGATCGGCTCGTTGTACGTCCACCCCAAACCGTCCACCCCCTTCTCCAGGGCGTGCTCCACCACCTGCTCGGGAGACCATGCCTCCTCGGGAACCTCCCCGGGTCCCGCCGTGGCCAGCACAGCGTTCTGGCAGTTCCTGCAGCGCATGTTGCACCCGAACGATCCCAACGACAGCAGCCTGGAACCCGGCCGGTAGTGAAAGACCGGTTTCTTCTCCACCGGATCCTGGGCGATCGAGCACACCCTGCCGTAGTTGAACGCCATCAGCCTTCCTTCCTGGGTCCCGCGGGTCCTGCAGATCCCCAGCTTGCCCTCGCCTATACTGCAGTGGTGGGGGCATAGGCGGCATTCCACCCCCTCGTTCGAATCCCACCACCTCGCTTCTTTCACACCCATCTCCTCGTTCATCCTATCGTCTCCATCATATCCCCGAGCCTCCCGAGGCTCAGGAGGCCGATCTCGCTGCAGGCGTAGACGGCCGAGCCGCTCACGTCCCTTCCCCTCAGCACGGGGGAGAGGAAATCCGAGGGGCGGGCCACACTGAGGTCGGTCCCCAGGGACAGGGGGGAGAAGGCGGGCAGCACCAGCACCTCCCCCCAGCGGAGGAAGCAGGGGAGCTTGATGGACGCCCCCACGCTGTCCCTTATCTTCACCGAGGGATGCTCGTGCCCCATCACCAACGGTCTCGCCGCGCAGTCCCTGTGGCCGTGGACCAGGGTGAGGTCCCCCACCCGGTAGCTGTCCAGCAGGGGGATGTCCATCCTGGAGGTGATGGTGGCCAGGTAGTTGTCGTGGTTGCCCCTGACCAGGACCACCTCTGCGTACTCGCCCATGAAGGAGAGGATGGAGCGCACGTCCCTCCATTCCTGACTCAGGTTCCGGCTGAACTCGTGCTTGAAATCGCCCAGGACCACTATCCTACTCGGTTCGTACTTGTCCATGACGGCAAGCAGTCGATCCCGCAGGTCATCGGTCTGCACCTTGGGGAGGTGCAGCCCGGCCTCCTCCAGCGAACCTTCGTAACCGATGTGCAGGTCCGCGATGACCAGGGTCTCCCCGTGATTCACCGTGACGCATCCGTCGCTGGTCAATGCCACGCCGGGCCAGTTGATCGCCTCCATCGTCGCCTCCGGTCAGTCCACGAAGTAGCGGCAGACCACCGTACCGGTCTTCTTGTCGACCATCCCCAACCGGCAGTCCTCGCAGTTGACCATCCGGGTGGGGCTCCTCATCTTGGGACAGGTGGTCATGAACTCCAGCTCCTGCCCCTCCCCGTACATGCACCTGACGCATCCTCCCTCCTCATCGATCAACTCGCAGTAGGGGCAATCCTTGCACTGGGTGAAGGGCACGGTCCGGTCCAGGTAGGGACACCTTAGGGTGAATATCCTCTCCACCATGTCCATCGCCATCTTCCTGCGCCTGCGGCCATTGATCTCTATCTGATCCAGGAGATCGTTCAGCGCCTCGTCGAGGTCGAGGATGCCGAAGGCCTTCATCACCCCGGTCAATCGCATGGCGGTGTCCCGATCCACCTTGAGGGTGACCACGTTATCGCCCATTTACGGTTCTATCTATCATCCGGCGTATTTCAATGTTCTGGACAACTTTCGGCAGCCCCTCCGGAAATCTATACATACCGGCGCGCCAATCGCCAATGGGATGATCCGGAGCACCTTCTCCATTTTGCCTTCGGTCGGGGATGCCACCGAGCGCTCGCTGTGGAGGAGGGGCATACTCACATGGGATGACTTTCTAGAGGCCGGGAGGGTCGAGGGTATATCAGACCAGCGGAAGCGCAGGCTGGACGATCGCCTCATCGAGGCACTGGAGATGTTGGACGGAGGGAACTCCAGCTACTTCTCCAGGCTGCTGCCGCCCTCGGAGCACTGGAGGCTCTTCCCCGAGTTCCGGGAGGATGTTGCCTGCCTGGACATCGAGACCGACGGGCTGGGCATGGACTGCACGGTCACCGTGGTGGGGGTGGACATCCGTGGAAGGGGCAGCTGCCTGGTGCGGGGGAGGGACCTCTGCCCCGACTCGCTCGCCGAGGAACTGCGGGAGGCAAAACTGCTCATCACCTTCAACGGTCGCAGCTTCGACGTGCCCATACTGGAGTACAACTTCCCCTTCTCGCTGCCCCCAGTCCCCCACTTCGACCTGAGGCACGCCTTCTCCCGCCTGGGCTACCGGGGAGGGCTGAAGAGGATAGAAAGGGAATTGGGCATGTCCAGACCCCAGGAGGTGGAGTACGTCACCGGAGAAGAGGCCGTCTATCTCTGGAGGCTCTGGGAGGAGAGAGGGAAGGAGAACGCCCTGAACCTGCTGATGCGGTACAACATGGAGGATACCAGAAACCTGATACCGCTCGCGGACCATGCCTACCGGGTCATGTCGGAGAGGCTGAGGGGGGAACAGGTTGGTTGATCGCAAGGGCCTCCTGCGGGCGGCGGAGGGGATGGCCGACTTCCTCAAGGAGAGGGGCAGCGTGCTGATCGTGGGGCACATAGACTCCGACGGGATCACCTCGGCCTGCGTGGCCTCCACCGCCCTGGAGCGGCAGGGGGTGGACCACGAGGTCAGGTTCGTGAAGAAGCTGGACCCCCCGCAGGTGGAGATGGTGAACCGGGCGGAGCACGACGCCGTCTGGCTGGTGGACCTGGGAAGCGGCGCCTTCCCCTCCCTGACACATCCGGGCGTGTGCATCAGCGACCACCACGTGCCCGACCGGAGGAAGGGGCAGAACACGCTGGACTCGTTCGTGGACCTCCATGTGAACCCCCATTTCTTCGGGATGGACGGCTCCACCGAGATCAGCGGGGCCGGCACCACCTACTGCGTGGCCAGGGCCATGGACCCCTCCAACCGGGACCTTTCCCACCTGGCCCTGGTGGGGGCGGTGGGCGACTTCCAGGAGGACGCCCAGTGCAGGCTGGTGGGCTTCAACCGGGAGATCCTGGAGGACGCCCGGGAGGAGGGGCTGGTGGAGTGCCGGGAGGACCTCCGCATCTACGGCAAGGAGTCCCGTCCCCTCAGCCGCCTCCTGATGTACTCCAACGATCCCTACCTCCCCGGGATCACCAACTGCCACCCCCGGCAGATCGACCGCTTCTTCTTCGAGATCGGGGTGCCCCCCCGCACCTACCTGGACCGCGACGGGAAGGTGGACACCACCATGAAAGTGCAGGACTGGGTGGACGACAAGGAGGTGGAGAGGGATACCAGGGCCAGGTACTGGTACGAGCTGGACGAGGGGGAGAGGCAGGCGGTGATCCTCGCCCTGAGGGAGAGGCTGGGAGGGAAAAAGGGGGCGGATCGCCTGGTGGGCGAGATCTATCACCTCACCCAGGAGGAGCAGGGGTCCGCCTTCCACGACGCCAAGGAGTTCGCCACCGTTTTGAACTCGTGCGGCAGGTACGAGAGGGCGGAGCTGGGCATGCGGGCCTGCTGGCCGGACGAGGAGGGCATCCGCAGGCAGGCCATCTCCCTGCTGAGCAATCACCGCAACAACATCAGGGACGCGCTGTCCAGGATCGTGTTCCCCTGGGAGTACGGGGAGGAGGGGCAGATAGTCATCGACCACAACGGATACCTGTGGCACTTCAACGCCGGCCCGTCGATCAGGGACACCGTCATCGGCATAGTCGCCGGCATGGTCCTCTCCTCCCGGGCAGGCACCAGGTCCGACCCGGGGGAGCTGGCCGATTTCCGGGAGAGGCTGCCCGAGCGGGCCATACCGGTGGTGGCGTTCGCCGACTCCGAGGGCGAGAACGGGGAGGAGCTGCTGAAGGTCTCCGCCAGGGGGACCAGGGAGCTGGTCTCCCGGGGGCTGGACCTGTCCTCGGCGATCAAGCTGGCCTCGGAGAGGGTGGGGGGCGTCGGCGGCGGCCACAACATCGCCGCCGGGGCCACCATCGACAAGGGGAAGGAGGAGGAGTTCCTCCGGGAGATGACCCAGATAATACAGGATCAGCTGGGGCTCAGCTGAGCACCTTCAGCAGGACGGCCTTCTGGGCGTGCAGCCTGTTCTCCGCCTGATCGAAGACCACGCTCCTCTCCCCGTCCAGCACCTCGGCGGTGATCTCCTCCCCGCGGTGGGCGGGCAGGCAGTGCAGGACGATGCAGTCCTCCTTGGCGTGGGAGAGCAGCTCGGAGTTCACCTGGTACGGAGAGAGGGCCCTCTCCCTCTCCTGCCTCTCCTCCTCCTGACCCATGGAGACCCAGACATCGGTGTAGGCCACGTCCGCCCCCTCGGCGGCCTCCTGCGGGTCGGTCACCACCTTGGAGGTGCATCCGTTCTCCGAGGCGATCCCGGAGGCTTTCCTCCTTATACCGCTGTCCGGGTAGTACCCCTCCGGGCACGCGGCCACGAAGTCCATTCCGGCCACGGCGGCTCCCAGGAGGAGCGAGTTGCACACGTTGTTCCCGTCCCCCAGGTAGGCCATCTTCAGCCCTTTCAGCTCGTTCTTGCACTCCTTCACCGTCTGCAGGTCGGCCACGATCTGACAGGGATGCTCCAGGTCGTCCAGCCCGGAGATCACCGGGATGGAGGCGTGCTCCGCCAGCTCCCGCATGGTCTGGTGACTGAAGGCGCGGTACATGATCCCGTCCAGGTAACGGCTGAGCACCTTGGCCGTGTCGTGTACGGTCTCCCCCCTGCCCATCTGCAGGTCCCTGGAGCTCAGGTAGAGGGCCTGACCGCCGAGCTGGGACATCCCCACCTCGAAGGACACCCTCGTCCTGGTGCTGGACTTCTCGAAGATCATCCCCAGGCCCTTTCCCCTGAGGGGCTGATCGGTCCCTACCTCCCCCTTCTTCAGGGAGATGGCCTGGTCGATGATGGATAGGAGGTCATCCTTGATGTCCAATATGGATAGCACGTCTTGCTTCATCGTCTCGGCGGTCGTACCATGGATCCCTCCCTTAACCGTTGTGTACGGTGATATACAGAAAGGTGTCGTACTGTCCCGATGGAGACCGGACCCCGGTGGGCATGAGACCGAGGGAAAGTGGATTGATCGGACCACCGTCACTACCTGGGCATTTTGAGTGATCGATATAACGGATATCGGCGTCTCCATGAGGCAGATGACCGCCAGCCGGATATCCGGTCCACTGGCAGGCATCCGGAACTCCCCGTACCACCTGAAGGAACTCAGGGAGACCGACCTGATCAAGCGGATCAGGACCGAGGTGGTCGGCAACATGGTGGAGAAGTACCACAACCCTCGACCCGGAGAACCTGTCGGAGGCGGCCGACTCCCCCTCGGTGGACGTATCGGAGAGGATGGAGCCGGTCTTCGCGGCCATGGGGGCGATCAAGGGCATCCTGGACCGGGGCATCAGGACTTTGGACGAGGGGTACGATTACTTCATGGACGTGGAGGAGCGGAAGAGGTACACGTTCGGCCTCAACTTCGTCATCCTCCCGAACACGGAGGGGTCCAACCGGGAGGCGGAGGAACTGGTGGCGGACTTCGATCGGAAGATGAGGGAGCTGGCGGAGAAGTATCTTCCCCTACGAGTGATCCCTGAAAGGCGCGGGGACCGCCCTACCGGCGGGAGGGGGAGATGACGAGAAAACTTTATCTACACTTATACAATGCACAAACCCCGCCATGGCCGGGATAGGGTAGCCTGGTTATCCTGTGGGACTGTGGATCCCTTGACTCGAGTTCAAATCTCGGTCCCGGCCCTCCCCTCTTCTCCCTGCGGCGTCTATCACCTTGCCCTCCCTTTCGACCAGGGCCAGCTCCCTCTCCATCAGGGTCTCCGGATCGATGGGGATCAATATCGATACATCCTCCCCGGCGATCTCGTCCCGCAGCAGGTAGAACATCTTCAACACCCTGTCCAGTCCGTTGGACAGGACCAGGTACTCGAGACCGTCAACCATCACCACCGCCCTCCCGCTCTTCCTGATGAACTCCATTATCATGCTCCTTACGATGGTCAGATTGTTGGGGTCCACCCGATCTGGACCTGGTTGTGAGGCCAACCAGACCACGGGGGTGGACTCGAGGCCGTTCCTGGACCGGACCACGTCGGGATGGTCCCTCGATACGACCAGTCCGAACCCACCCTCGTAGAGCTCGTTGGAGAAGATGTCGTATGCCCTGCTGGGCTTCTTCTCCTTCACGATGGTGATCCCTTGATCGAGTGAGGGCACCTCCTCGTCCACCCTCCCCTTTCCCCTCTCCGACACCGGCGAGATGTCGAACAGGTGGTGCCTGACCACTCCGAGGGCGAACACCACGTTGGACACGAGGAAACCGCCGGAGAGCACCGGGGGCATGTCGGCCCCCACCCCTTCCAGGAGGGAGTAGCTCAGTGCGTACATCGGCGGGAGGGTGACCGCGATGATCAGCAGCAGCGACCGCCTTCTAACCTCTCTCCCATGGGCACGCCTCATCACCCTCACCTGAAGATGAAGGGAGATCAGCACCATCGCCGTGACCTCCACCGCCAAGAGGAGTATGGCGGTCGAGACCGGTACGCCCCATCCGTACGAGGTGCGGAGCATCTCGTCCACGGCTAAGGCCGGCGGGAGGCCCGCCCCCGCGATCAGCGGGACGAGGTTCCTGGGCCTCCTGAAGAAGGGGTGAACCGGGGTCTCGAAGGGCAGGAGGGAGGAGAGGTAAGCGTAGCCCCCGAAGACCGCCACCAGGAGGAAGAATAGGACCCTAGCCATCAACCTGGCCGTGGCCTCCTCGGCCGCGTTCATCATGAGGAAGTCCACCAGGCCCCCGACGAAGACCACCCCCATCAGAGCGATGAAGGCCGGGGAGGCCCGGGAGCCCGGGCATCTGAAACGCACCCACAGGGCCATGCCCAGGGCGATCAGGGCGGTGGCCAGGGAGACCAGGGAGAACACCTGGTTCCCCTCCAGGAAGGAGGTCATTCGCCGTCAAATCCCCATGACGGTGATAAAACGGTTGGCCTTGGATGCTCACTCCTGATAATCAGAGCCGTCCAGGACGATGCATTCCCTCTCGAACAGGGCCGATTCGCTGGTTTCCAGCACATTGAAGTCGAAGGGGATGATCACCCGGGCGTCGTTCACCGCCGCCTCGTCGGACAGCCGGTACACCAGCCTCAGCACCTCGCCGGTGGAGTTGTTGGATATGAGGTACTCCAGACCATCCAGCATGATAACGGGATCCTCGCTTCGGGAGATGAAGTCCGAGATCATCCGGTGGAGTATGGACAGGTTGCTCGGTTCCAGCCGGTCCTGTCCGGGCTGGTTGGCCAGCCAGATCACCGGGGTCCTCTCCAATCCGTACCTCTCCCTCAGGGGGTCGGGATGTGACCGGGAGAACACCAGGCCCTCCGCCCCCTGGGAGAGGGCCTCCCTGAACATCCGGTAGCTCCTCACCGGCTTCCCCTCCCTCACCAGGAGACAGCTCCCCCTGACCTCACGGACCCCCTTTCCCTCTGACTCGCCCTTCACCAGGCCCTCCTCCACCCTGGGATCGATCAGGAACATGTGATGCCTGATGATGCCGTAGGCGAAGATCGGGGCTGGTATCAGGTAGCCCAGCGGTCCCAGGCCGGAGAGCAATCCCCCAGGTCCAAGGGAATGGAGCAGGAGCCAGTAGAACAGGGGGATGAATATGACCACCCCCAGGAGCACGCATTGCACCTTGGCCTGGGGGCTCGGATGTCGCTCGTAGGATTTGGACAGCTGGATCGCCCCTCCCCCGGCCAGCCCTAGGAGTATGGCGAAGAGCAGGGCGGTACCGAGTTGACCGGAGACCAGCCACGCCCCTTCCAGGCTCTCCACCGATGAAAGGGAGAGTGATGGGATCATGGCCAGCGAGATCATCAGGAGGGCGAAGAGCCCTATGTGCCTCCACACCCACACCTCTCTGTCCTCGTAGGGGAGCTGGGTGGCCAGGAACAGGTAGCCGGCGTACTGGAGGACGAAGAAGAAGGCCCCTATACGGGCAAAGCCCAGCGCCATGGTCTCCCCCGTGGAGTTGATGGTGAAGAAGCTGAAGAGCCCGGTGAACACGCCCATGACCATGGTGGCGAAGAAGGCCTGGGCTATGGGGGCCCTCGGATTCCTCAATACCACGTAGAGGCCCAGCAGAAGGCCAAGAAAACTCCAGGCAATCGATGCCACGGAGCAGACCGCATCTCCGCCCGCCATCATCTTCCCCGGGTGGGGTCTAGTCGCTGTCCCTATTAATAGTCGTTGCCGATCTTCGGCGGTCTGATAACGTTCGGAAATCCTGGGCCCTCCAGAAGGCTTAATAAGCCTTCGTAATCATGTGGATGAAGGTGATACAATGGGCTGGAACGGGCCACTGGAGCAGGTGGACGATCACAGGTGGAGGATCCCCCGCTCGTACAAGGACTGCATGCGCACCGACGCCGTCATCTTCGCCGACCGGGAGATGATATCGGCGATTAAGGCGGACAACGCCCCGGAGCAGGCGGCCAACGTCGCCTGCCTCAGGGGGATAGTGGGGAACTCCCTGGCCATGCCGGACATCCACTGGGGATACGGATTCCCCATCGGAGGGGTGGCCGCCATGGACGCCGAGGAGGGGGTGATCTCCCCCGGCGGGATCGGCTTCGACATCAACTGCGGGGTGAGGCTGGTCCGGACCGACCTTGGAGAGGAGGAGGTGCGCCCCCGCATAAAGGAGCTCATCTCCGTCCTGATGAAGAACGTGCCGGCCGGGCTGGGATCCAAGGGGGTGGAGGACGTGGCCTCCTCACAGATGGACGAGATCCTGGGGAGGGGATCCCAGTGGGCCATAGACAAAGGATACGGATGGGAGAGGGACCTGGATACCACCGAGAACGGCGGCAGGATGGATGTGGCGGATCCCTCCAAGGTGAGCCAGAAGGCCAAGAAGAGGGGGGTGCCCCAGGTGGGGTCCCTGGGCTCGGGGAACCACTTCCTGGAGGTGGACCGGGTGGACAGGGTGCACGACGAGGAGGCGGCGAGGGCCTTCGGCCTGGAGGAGGGGAAGGTCACGGTCACCATCCACTGCGGCTCCCGCGGCTGCGGGCACCAGATAGCCAGCGATTACCTCAAGGTGATGGAGCGCTCGGTCAAGGAGAGGAACATTCCCCTACCGGACAAGCAGCTGGCCTGCGCCCCGGTCACCTCCGGGGACGGTCAGGACTACTTCAGCGCCATGGCCTGCGGCGCCAACTTCGCCTGGGCCAACCGGCAGATGATCATGCACTGGACCAGGCAGTCGTTCGAGCAGGTCTTCCACCGGGGTGCGGAGGAGATGGGCATGGACCTGGTGTACGACGTTGCCCACAACATCGCCAAGCTGGAGGGGCACCGGGTAAACGGTGCCCCCAGGAAGGTGTACGTCCACCGCAAGGGGGCCACCAGGGCCTTCCCGGCCGGGCACCCCGAGATCCCCGGACCATACTCGTCACAGGGTCAGCCGGTGATCATACCAGGGGACATGGGCTCAGGGACCTGGGTACTGGTAGGGACGGACAGGGCCATGGAGGAGTCGTTCGGCTCCACCTGCCACGGCGCCGGGAGGACCATGTCCCGCGGCGCCGCCACCAGGAAGTTCGACCTGAAGGGGGTGAGGAACGACCTGGAGGGCAGGGGGATCTACGTCCGGTCCAGCACCAAGGAGGGGATCATGGAGGAGGCCCCGGGCGCCTACAAGGACGTGGACCACGTGGTCAGGGTGGTCCAGGGCGCCGGCCTGGCCCGACCGGTGGCCAGGCTGCAGCCCATCGGCGTGATGAAGGGTTAGAACAGGGACTTCCTGGCCGCCCTGGCCACCGCCTCCTGATTCCCCGGGGGGGTGGAGACCATGACCGCCCAGTCGTATATGCTCCGATGCTGGAGGGCCCTGGCCAGGGGGCTGTACCTGGCCAATGGTCTCACCTTCCCGTCCTGCAGGATGGGCACGGAGGTCTTCCCGATCCTGGGCTCGGAGAGCATCAGCTCCTTGGAGGGCAGGTCCAGGATGACCTCGGACTCGGGCACGCCGGCCCGGTCGGCGATCTCCGCCTCCTTCGCCTTCCTCCTCTGGTAGTCGGCCAGGGGCAGGAGCGCGTTGACCTCCTCCTCGGAGAGGTCGTTGGTGGGCGCGTGGAAGGCCTTCTTGTAGAGCCTCCTGTACTTCAGCAGGGTCATGATCCTGGCCGGGACCCCCCCGGCGGCCACCAGCCTCTCCGCCAGGCCGCAGTCCGTCTCCCTGTGCACCGCCCCCAGCAGATCCGGGTCGGAGTGCTCCACCGCCTTGCACAGCATCATCTCGGCGATCCTCACGGTCTTGTGGAAGTAGACCGAGGTGTACATCAGGGCCCTGGCCACCAGGAGGCCCTCGATGGACACCACGCCTCCCTTGTGCACCACCAGATCGCCATGGTGAATGCCTATGGTCTGCAGTATCCTGTCCAGGTCGATGGCCCCGTGGGCCACCCCGGTGTAGTGCGAGTCCCTGACCAGGTAGTCCATCTGGTCGGCGTCCACCGGCCCGTGGATAACCTGCCGAAGATACCTCCCCTCCCCGAAGTGGGCCTGGTCCCCCTCCACCGACAGCTTCTCCTGGCCCACCCTGTCCAGCTGATCGGAGACGATCAGGTCCCCCACCTTCCGGGGATCGATGCCCTCGGCCTCCAACATCTCCGAGATGGGGTCCAGCGCACCCGCGAAGCGAATGAGGAGGTCGTCGTAGCCCCGCTTCTCCCCCATGATCATGGCCCTGGTGTCCTCCATGTGGTCATTCCCGGTCCGCTGGGAGATGACCGTCTCCAGCGTGTGGGAGAACGGGGGGTGGCCCAGGTCGTGCAGCAATGCGGCGGCCAGTACCTCCCTCTCCTCCTCCCCGTCCAGTCCCAGGGCCTCCGCCATACGCCAGGCCAGGTGGAAGGTGCCCAGGGAGTGCTCCAGCCGGGTGTGGTTGGCCCCCGGGAATACCAGGTGGGCCAGGCCCAGCTGGTGCACCCCGTGCAGGCGCTGGAGCTCGGGTCTCTCCAGCAGCTTCAGGAAAACATCGCCTACCTTGACGCTCCCGTGGACGCTATCGTGGATCACCTTGAAACCGGACACCGGCCATCACCACAGTTCGCCGGGCCCCTCTTCCTAGGAGAATCCACCCTTGAGCTTGTGCCTGTCCACCTTGATGCCGTTCGGCGTCACCACGATGAAGTTCTTCCCCACCGCCGCGACGTCACCATTGGTGTCCCTCGCCACCGCCTTCAGCTCGCTGGTGATCCTCTTCAGGGTCAGGGAGTCGTTGGAGACGGCCGAGTAGTCCACCAGCAGTATGTTGCCGTTGTACACCGGCTGGCTTATGGTGGAGACGTCCTCGTAACGGTAGAGCTCGGCCACTTTGACCATGCCCTTCCCGCCCAGCGGATTCTCCTCCTCGAAATGGAGCTGACCGAGGTCGATGTACTGATCGGTCTCCACCGTCTGCACATCCTCCTTCGATCGGGCAAAAGGCTTCTTAAACAGTGCCATGCGATCCCACCTGCCTGTTATCGCAAGCCAGGTTATTAAACTTTTCAGTTTCCCCCCGCATACCGGGAAGGGGCCTCATTCCTGATCGTACCTCCAGAGCCTGTCCCCCACGTGGTGGATGGTGCGGATCCCTTTGCCAGACTGCGACCGCACCAGCTCCTCCCCGGAGAGGAGGGCCTGGCCTACCGCCAGGGGCTGCTGGTTCTTCTGGTCGCGCACCCATACAAGGTCTCCCTCCTCGATGTCCGGATCGGCCTCCACGATACCGGGGGTCATGACGTCCGCCCCGTTGTAGACGTAGGGGACGGCACCCATGTCCACCGTCACGAAGTACCTGCTGGCCCCGTAGGCCAAAAGGCCCTTGACGGTGAGGAAGGGGGCGCCGTCGTGGACCAGGGCCCTGGCCTCGTTCTCCACGAAGATGAGGTCGTAGTCGGTGCTCTCCGCCCGGTCCACGTTCTCCTCCGGACCGAACACCTGATTCCCCATCCTGGAGGAGAGCTCCTCCCCCAGTGCCCTGACCTCCTTCTGCCTGAGCCTCCTTCGCTTCCTTACCCTTATCTCGCTCATCGGGGAAAGCATGCTTGGGAACGATAATAATCTTTTCAGGGATCGTTCTCCTGACGGATACCCACCGCCAAATCGTTTAATAGGCGCATCGGGTTGGGAGGGCCCATGCGATGGGGGCTGCTGGGGATAAGGCTGGGGATGCTGGGGATCAACCTGGTCATCATCGCCATCATCCTGATGAGCCTCCTCCCCCTGCTCTCCGGGGCCCTGGAGGTGAGAATGCCCGAGGGCCAGGAATCCTGGCAGGTGGAGGACGACTACATCACCCTCTCCCAGCCGGTGAGCATCACGAACGAGGGATTCTACGATATGGAGGACTTCACCGTGCGCTTCCTGCTGGAGGACGTGGACGGCAACGTGATCACCGACTACGAAAATCTCCCGGTGGACATCAACACCGGGGGTACTACCGACGTGAACATCAACCTGCGGATCGACATGGACGATATCGGGGAGGAGGGGATGAGGAACCTGGTGTTCAACGGCACCACCTTCGATATGCTGGTCGAGCTGAGGACCGATTACATGCTCAACCTGGTCACCCTGATGGCCAATGTCAGTGAGGAGATGGGATGGGACCCCCTGATCAACGACTACGGGCTGGATACCCACGGGATCCACCACTCCTTCCAGGGAGACCGGCTGGAGATCGTGGCCCCCTTCTTCGTGGACGCCTCGGAGATGATGGATGGGAGGACGGTGAACATCGACTGCACCCTGAGGAACTCCACCTCCACGCTCTCCACCGCCTCGGAGTCCATCACCCTGAACGGGTACACCGAGGGGCAGCTCGACTTCCTGCTCGATCCCTCCACCAGCGCCTACATGGCCAACCACTCGGAGGAGCTGACCTTCGACCTGGAGGTGGAGGCGGAAGGGGTGACCGTGGAGGAGAGCGTGCCCTACCAATGGGAAGGTGCCTGATATGGGTGCCATGGACGACTTCGCACCGGGCAACGGCAAGGTGGGCAAGGGGATCGTGGGCGCGGTGCTGGCCGCGGTGAAGTACATGGTCATCCCGGCCCTGGTCCTGACCGTGCTGATCAACCTGCTCTCCGGGATGGACCAGGAGGCCATATCGATGGGGGAGCTGGAGAGCCTCCGCACCTCCTTCACCCTGTTCGCCATCCCGGTGATAGCGCTCAGCTTCCTGGTGTGGTTCTACCCCAAGGGGACCTATTCCCGCATGACCTTCGGCGTGCTCTACGTGATCTCGGTGTGCGCCTGGCTGTGGTTGGCGCTCCAGGGAGGGGAGCTCAGCGCCAACCTGGACATCGCTGGGACCACCATCCAGTTCACCCCCCTGCTCCTGCTGATCATCTTCGCCATCTCCCTCAAGGCGGTGTTCTTCGCCGCCGAGGCCCCCGCCTACCGGGAGGAATGGCTGCGGGAGAGGGGCGTGAGCACCGGGGGGGATCAAGGCGATGACCGGGAAGAGGAAACGGAAGACGGGAGTGACGACAAGAAAAAGAAGCGGAGGTTCGGGCTCTTCGGCGGGAAGTCCCGCAGCAAGGACGACAGGTACGATCACAGGCGGGAAGACGAGAAGAACGAGGAAGAAGAGGACGACGGGGACGATGATGACGACTGATCAGTCGATGCTGATCCCGTTCCTGCCTATCTCGAAGAGGATGTAGTCGATCGGTGCTGGAGTGGAGCGCATCTTCACCACCTCCAGGGCCCTCTCCCTGGTATCGGTGTAGGGGTTGTCCCTCTTCATCAGCCTGATGGCCCCGTGCACCGAGTAGTAGGCCACCTCCTTCTTGTCCTTCATCAGGGTGTCGTCGGAGATGATCAGGGTGGTCACCCCCTTCTTCTCCAGGGAGTAGACCAGGTAGTCCAGCTGCTGGCGGAAGCCCGAGAGGTCCATGTCCAGCGCCAGAACGCCCAGGTTGTCGATCACCAGGGTGTCCACCGTGGAATCCACCATGTTGTGGAGACCGCCGAAGCCGGCGTCAGAGCCGTGGAGCTTGAACTGGTACTTGGCCTCCACCATCCGCTCCTCCAGCAGGGGGACCACCTCCAGGAGGCCCTCCCGCTCGAAGGCCCCGAAGTCCCACCCGAACTGATCGGCCTGTCGGAAGAGGTCGTGCCTGTCCTCCTCGATGGCCAGGTAGGAGCACCGCTTGCCCTCGGAACACCGCTGGTTGACCAAATGGAGGGCCATTATGGTCTTGCCGGTCCCGGCCGTGCCCGTCACCAGGAGGCACTTCCCCGCGGGAATGCCCCCCAGCATCCTGTCCAGACCGACGATGCCGGTCGATATCCTGTCCAAATCGAATCCTCCCAAGATGGAATGTTCAACTGGAATACAGGGAGAGGATATAATAACTTTCTGAGCTCACCCTCTACAAGAACCAATATATATCACCGGGCTTTTCTTCAGGGCTAAAGGGGGCAAGAACCTGGGAATCAGCATGGCGATATGCGAACTGGATTCTGACGAGGCGTTGTGCAAGGAGAAGAAGACCAGACTGGTCCGCGTCCACCTGGACTCGGTGGAGGGGCTGGAGGACCTGGCCGAGTACGACCTGGTGGTGGACAGGGATACCGCCAGGGAGACGGTCGAGGACTGGGAGCAGTTCCTGAAGAGCAACCGGGTCAAGGAGGACCAGGACCCCATCTTCCTGGACAAGCTGAAGAGGAAGAAGGACCACGAGGCCCTGCTGCCCCACTCCAGGAGGAGGTACACCGGATGGATCGACCTGGAGGGGGTGCCTGAGGACCGGAGGCAGGAGGCCCTGGACCGCAGGAAGGACGAGGACGTCCTGAACGCCTGGGACATGCTCAGTTTCGACGAGATGCGGGACACCTGCGCCGAGTGCCCCCTCTCCTGGGACAAGGGCAGGGGATGCATCGGCACCTTCGGCCCGGAGAAGAGCCTGCTCCCCTCGATCGCCGAGAGGCACGGCTGCGAGATCGTCTCCTCCGTGTTCGCGCACGCCGAGAACGGTGAATTGCTCTCCCCGGAGGACGCCGAGACCCTGCTGGACGAGGTTAAGGTGCTCAGGGAGAGGCTCCCCGACGAGGGGAAGCAGATGGTGCAGAGGTACGGCGGTGTGGTGGACCGCCTGGAGAAGATGGGGCAGACCTGCGTCGACTTCCAGACCAGATTCTACTTCCTGTAGGGGGACGGATGACCGAGGAGGACTTCAGGAGGACCTTCGCCGAACACGGCTACAAGTCAGGCTTCCTGAGGCTGGTCCTACTGAAGCTCATCTCTGGGCGGCCCTGCCACGGGTACGAGCTCATGAAGTCCATCGAGCGGGCGACCGACGGGGAGTGGCACCCCTCCCCTGGATCCGTATACCCGGCGCTCCAGGAGCTGGAGGGGAAGGGGCTGGTGGAGTGCCGGGAGAGCGGGAGGAAGAGGGTCTACGCCATCACCCCCCGGGGCGAGGAGCTGCTGGAACAGGGCACTGAGCACATGAGGGCGGCCATGAGGCACATCCGCAACCTGCTGCTGGATGAAGAAGAATGAGCTACTCGACACCGCACACCCGGCAGGTGTCCGCCGGGAAGACCTCTATGAAGTCCCAGTGCTGATTGAGCAGATCGCCCATCAGCAGCCTCGAGGCCAGGGTGTTCCCGGCACCGGTGATCAGCTTGACCGCCTCGGCCGCCTCCAGGGAGCCGAATACGCCGGCGGTGGCCCCGAGTATGGGGAACACCTCCTTCCTGGGCGGCGGCGAGGGGAAGACGCAGGCCAGGCAGGGGGTCTCCCCGGGGACGATGGTGGTGATCTGTCCGCTGAAGCCCTCCACCGCCGCGTGGACGAACGGCTTCCCCTCCCTGAGGCAGAAGGCGTTCAGGGAATACCTGGGGGTGAAGTCGTCCAGGCAGTCCACCACCAGGTCGGCCTCGCCGAACACCTCGGCGATGTTGTCCCCGTCCACCAGGACCTCGCACGCCCGTATGTCGATGTCCCGGTTCATCTCCCCCAGCTTCTCCGCCGCCGATCGGGCCTTCGAGGTACCCCCCTCCACGTCCCGCTCCCAGTGCAGCACCTGCCGGTTCAGGTTGGACAGGTCGGGGACCTGGGGGTCCGCCAGGATCAGCCTCCCCACCCCGGCGGAGGCCAGGTACATCGCCGCCGGGGAACCCAGGCCCCCCACGCCGAAGACCCCCACCGTCGACGAGGACAGCCTCTCCTGCCCCTCCTCGCCGATCCCATCCATCAGGATCTGCCTCGAATACCTCACCCTGTCCCTGTCGGTCAGCTCCGTCATGTCAACCACCCGTGCTGGATCGTCGAGGCCCTTCACCGTCGACACGGCGGCGCGGCCGCAGACCAGTGCATCGATAGACGCACCCATCTGCAAGATATCTAGACACTGAACGATTATTAAGGGATTGTTCTTAACAGGACGGGTAATTCTGGGGGTTCATGCCGTGAAGGTGAGGATCGTAGGAACGGGGATCGGCGGGATACCGGCCGCCGCCCTCCTCCCGTGGGTTCTTTCGACCGGGGCAGGGAGGTGGTCCGGAGCATCGCGCTCCCGGCCGAGGGGCTGGGCGGGCACCTTTCTGAGGGCCCTTCACTTCAGTAGCGCCTCCCGACCTTCCAGTTCAAGCAAGTATATCGACATTAGATTTATATCGGCCTTTCTTGATTCGGGGCAAATCTGGAGGGGACAAACTGCCCGAGGCGGTCATCGAGGTGGAGGACCTGGTCAAGCGATACGGCCAGCTGAACGCGGTGGACGGTATCAGCTTCCGGGTCGAGGCCGGCGAGGTCTTCTCCATCCTGGGCCCGAACGGCGCCGGGAAGACCACCACCGTGGAGATCCTGGAGTCCCTCAGGGACCTCACCTCCGGCGAGGTCCGCGTCCTGGGGCATGACCTCACGAAGGGTTCCAGGGCGATCATCGAGAGGATCGGGGTGCTCCCCCAGAGGTTCGACGCCTACGATCTCCTGACGGTGAGGGAGAACATCCGGTACTTCGCCCAGATGTTCGACAGCCCGGTGGACGAGTGGAGGCTGATCGAGACCGTGGCCCTGGAGGACAAGGCCGACTCGCTGTTCAAGACCCTCTCGGGCGGCATGAAGCAGAGGGTAGGGGTGGCCATCTCCCTGGTCAACGACCCCGCCCTGGTCTTTCTGGACGAGCCAACCACGGGGCTGGATCCCCGTGCCCGTAGGGAGGTGTGGGAGGTCATCCGCTCCCTGAGGGAGAGGGGCAAGACGGTAATCCTGACCACCCACTACATGGAGGAGGCCGAGGCCCTGTCCGACAGGGTGGCCATCATGAACCAAGGGAGGTTCATAGCCCTGGGATCGCCCCAGGAGATCATCGAGCGCCACGGCGGAAGGAACGTGGCCGTGATCAGGGGCGGGGGAAAACCCGCCCTGGAGCTGCTCGGGGGCAGAGGGGAGGCGGAGCTCAAGGGGGAGGACGTGCACATCACCCTGGAGAACAAGAGGGACCTGGGGCCGATGATAGCCGCCCTGGAGGAGGAGGGCATGTACTACGAGGAGATAATGCTCAAGCGATCGAACCTGGAGGAGGTCTTCCTCTCGCTCACCGGCAAGAAGCTCGTGGAGGGGGAGCTGTCCAATGGCTAGCCGCGTACTGGTGGATTTCAAGGCGTCCCTGAAGATGTTCTACCGCAGCAAGAGCGCCATCTTCTGGACCCTGGCCTTCCCAATCATCCTCATGTTCATCTTCGGGGCCATATTCTCCGGCATGGGGGAGGCCACCTACACCCTGCACGTCCAGGATATGGACGGGAGCCAGACCTCCGGGGAGTTCGTCCAGGCCCTGAACGGTTCCGGTGCCCTGGATGTGGTCCAGGTGGATCCGGGAGTGGACACCGACCGGTACATCAAGGACAACTCACTCTCCTCCTTCCTGGTGATCCCGGAGGGTTTCCAGCAGGCGGTAGCCTCGGGCTCCAACGTCACGCTGGACCTGAGGCTGGACCAGACCAGCTCCTCCGCCGGGGTGGTGGGCAACGTGGTCGACGGCGTGTCGGGGGCCTGGAACATGGACATCGCCCATGCCTCCCCGGTGATCCAGGTGGAGGTGGAAAGCATCATCAGGGAGGATTACAGCTTCATCGACTTCTTCCTTCCAGGGGTGATAGGCCTGATGATCATGACCTCGGCGGTCAACGACATGGTGAGCATGAACACCCGGTACCGCAACGCGGGGATGTTCTCCAAGTTCCTGACCACGCCGTTCACCAGGATGGAGTTCCTGGTGTCCAGGATCATGAGGCAGCTGGTGATCACCGCCCTCTCCGTGGGGGTGATCATGCTGATCGGGGTGGGCGTGTTCGGGGTCGCGGTCACCCTGGGTCCGGTCTCGATCGCCCTCCTGGTGCTGGGGAGCTTCATGTTCTCCGCCCTGGGGATGATCCTGGCCAGGTTCATCAAGGAGGAGGAGTCGGCGGACGCCGCCGCCAACGCCGTCGTCTTCCCCATGATGTTCCTGGCCGGGACCTTCTTCCCCCTGGAGAGCATGCCCGGCTACCTGCAGGCGGTGGCCCAGGTCCTGCCCCTCACCTACCTGAACGAGGGTCTCAGGGACTCCATGATCTACGGGAACACCGAGGGGGCGCTGGTCAACCTGGCCGTCGTCGCCGTCCTGGCCCTGGTCATGATGGTCGTGGGGGCCTACATCACCAAGTGGAAGTCCGAGTGATCACCTCCACCTGACCAGTATCTCCTCCCTCTGGAAGACACGGAGGCTCCCGTGGATCACCACCAGGTCGGCGGCGAACATGAGCCCGATGAACAGGAGCATGTTGACCACCGACAGGGAGACCAGCCCGGTGAGTATGATCACGAAGAAGGCCACCACCGGGAGCACGATCAGGCCCCCGATCTGCTGCGACGCCCTGACGTCGCTCACCCTGGAGGAGACGATGACGTTGGCGAAGATGCTCAGCAGGCACACCAGGGGGGCGAGGAGGAACACGCCCAGGGTGAAGTTGAGGTCCGGCAGGGGAAAGTAGCCCAGGATCGGCTCGGCCAGTATGTCGACCAGGGAGACGAAGGGGATCAGGGCCAACCAGGTGACCAGCATGGTGGGCAGGAAGATGGAGAGGGCCTTTCCCGTGAGCAGCTCCAGGTCGGTGGTGGGCGTGGCCAACAAAGGCTCCAGGCTCCGGTTGAGCTTCTCCCCCACGAAGGAGTAGGAGGCGATCAGGGTGGGCAGCGCCACCGGAATGAGCACGAAGAACATGAGGAGGCCGTCGACGAACTGGGTGACCAGCCGCTGCCCGTCGCTCTTCCCCAGCTCGGCGCTGTCCACCAGCCTGGTCCCGGTCATGTCGTTCCCCAGCAGGTTGCTGTCCACCACCAGGGAGTCCTCCAGGGAGCCGTTGCCCACGTGGGATCCCTTCACCAGGACATTGTTCAGGCTGCAGTTCTCCAGGTAGCACCCTATGACCAGGGAGTCGTTGACGGTGCAGTCGACCAGCCTCATGTCCCTCAGGGTATGGTTGGAGATGGTGAAGTTGTCCCTGCCCTCCCGGATGTCCAGGTCGAGATGCAGAGGGTCGTCCGGCCCGGTGTCCAGGGCGGCGACCGGCATCAGGTAGGCGATGGGGATGAAGATGGAGAAGAACAGGGGCATCAGGATCAGGCTGACCATGATGTACCGGTTGGTCCTGAACTCGGAGATGTCCTTCCTGGCCACCGTCCAGACCTTGTCGAACCTCATGATGATCCCTCTATCAGCCTGAGGTAGACGTCCTCCAACCCGTGCCTGACCTCCTCCACCGAGACCACCCTGGCACCGGCCCCCACCAGCTCGGACACGATGCGGGGATTGGCCGCCTCGGGATCGACCACGTCGATCATCAGCCTGCTCCCCTGATGGCGGACCTCACGCACACCGGGGAGGCTGGACACCAGGTCGACCATGCCCTCGTGGACCTCGGCCATATGGACCAGGGTGGTGCGCCCGTAGAACTTCCGGGTCAGCTCCTCCGGGCCCCCCAGGTCCAGCAGCCTGGTGTTCAGCACCCCGATGGTGTCGCACAGCCGCTCGGCGTCATCCAGGTTGTGGGTGTTCAGGAATATCGTGCGCCCCTCCTCCCTCAGGTCCAGCAGGTAGTTGCGCACGGTGAGCGAGGCCTGGGGATCCAGCCCGGAGGTGGGCTCGTCCAGGAACAGGTATTCCGGATCGTGGATCAGGGCCCTGGCTATGGCCAGCTTCTGCTTCATGCCCTTGGAGAACTTGGCCACCGGATCCTCCCGCCGGTCCCAGATCCCCAGGGTCCGCAGCAGGTCCCGTATCCGCCGTTCCCCCTCCGTGCCGGAGACGCCGTGCAGCTTGGCGTAGAACTCCAGGTTGCGGTGGGCGCTCAGGGACTCGTAGAGCCCCGGGGTCTCGGGCAGCAGGCCGATCCTCTCCCTGATCCTCAGGCAGTCCTCCCGATCCCGGATGTCCAGCCCGTCGATGTAGGCGCTGCCCGAGGTGCTGCCGATCAGGCAGCAGAGCATCCTTACGGTGGTGGTCTTCCCGGCCCCGTTCGGCCCGAGGAACCCGAATACCTGCCCGTCCCCGATACGCAGGTCCAGCCCCTCCACGGCGGTCACCTCGCCGAACCTGCGGGTGAGGTCCGCTGTCTCGATCATCCTCTACCGGAGCGTAATCTCATGGGGGGATTTAAGAATGTCTAGTAGAGCCAACCCTGGTACTGACCGGTGGCGGGGCATCCCATGCACTTCCCCTCCTTGAACGACTGGCAGTCCAGGCACTCCCCGCTCATGCCGCAGGGCGGCCTCTCCTCCGTGCCCGACCTGAGGACGGTGGGGACCACCATGTCCTTTTCCGACGAGATGATGATGTTGAACTCCACCTCGTCCACCCATTCATGGGAGCGGATGTGGCCGTTTACGATCGCCTCCAGGGTGGCGATGTTCTCGCTCATGAACAGCAGGCAGAGGTTGTACCTGCCGGAGATGGTGAAGCCGTGGGCGAAGTAGGGGCATTCCCGAAAGGTCTCCATCACCTCCGCCGGCCTGGAGGTGGATATGTCCACCTTGGCGGTGAAGAGTCCCATGCTGAAGGGGTTGATCCCGGTGATGCTCTGTATGGCCCCCGACTCCCTCAGCTTCTTCATCCTCATGGCCACCGAGGGCTGGGAGAGGCCGATCTCCTGGGCGATGGACTCCTGGGAGATCTCGGGGTGCTCTGACATAAGGCTGATCATCCTCCTGTCCTTCTCATCCAATCTCATACCTATCACGATTATTCATAAGAAAAAAGGCCATATAATATAGTTATTTTTCCGTTATTCGCTATATAATATGAGCATTTCATTTATAATATATGAAAAACGTGGATAACGAGGAGAGACCGATGGCGCTCAGGGAGATCATCGAGATAGACGAGGAGTTGTGCGACGGCTGCGGGGAGTGCGTTCCAGCCTGCGAGGAGGGGGCCATCCGGATCGTGGACGGCAAGGCGCGGGTGATCGAGGGCCTCTGCGACGGTCTGGGCCACTGCATCGGGGACTGTCCCCGGGGGCCATCAGCAAGGTGCTCAGGGACACCGGATCGGCTGGAGGGAGCCGCCCCTGGCCGCTGAAGATCGAGCTGGTCCCGGAGAACGCCCCCTTCCTCCAGGGGGAGGTGGTGATAGCCGCCGACTGCGCCGGCTTCGCCTCCCCGGACATCCAGGGGGTGCTGGGGGACCGTCCGGTGCTCATCGGCTGCCCCAAGCTGAAGGACAGGTCCGCCTATCTGGACAAGCTGGAGAGCATATTCCGGTCCAGCGACCTGGATTCGGTGGAGCTCGTCTTAATGGAGGTGCCCTGCTGCTCCGGCATGCATTCCCTGGTGCTGGAGGCCCTGGAGAGGGCCGGCAGGGACCTGCCACTGAGCAAGGTGATCATCGGCATCGATGGAGGCTGCAGATATGGACGATGAGAGGATTTCACATCACGAGTCGGTAAGGAGGATGTACGACCGGATAAGGAAGGACGGTATGACCAACGTGTGGGACCGGTACGAGGCCCAGGGCCTGGGAAAGGACCCGGACAAGCGCTGCCCCTACTGCATGGGAGGGGTGAGGTGCGACTTCTGCTCCAACGGACCGTGCCGGGCCGACGCAGAGAAGGACAAGAGGGGGGTGTGCGGCATCACGGCGGACGGCATGGCCATGAGGATGATGCTCCTGCGCAACATCATGGGGGCGTCCACCTACCATTACCACACCGACCAGACGGTGAGGACGCTGCGGGCCACCGCCCGGGGGGAGACCCCGTTCAGGTTCAAGGAGCCGGAGCGCCTCCGCCAGCTGGCGGAGAGGTTGGGAGTGGACGCATCCGGAACGGATCAAGAGGTTGCGTTGGCCGTCGCGGACATGGTGACCGAGGAGTTCAACCGCCCGTACCACCAGGAGAGCGGACTGGTGGAGATACTGGCCCCGGAGGAGCGCAAGCAGAGGTGGAGGGAGCTGGGCATCTTCCCCGGCGGGATCTACGGGGAGATGATGCTGGCCACCTCCTCCTGCCTGACCAACGTGGACGGTTTCTACCTGAGTCTGGCCAAGAAGGCCATGCGCCTGGGGGTGGCCATGGCCTACCAGAGCCAGCTGGTCCTGGAGTACCTGCAGGACGTGCTGTTCGGGGTGCCCAGCCCCCACCAGATGAGGGTGGACCTGGGGGTCCTGGACCCGGACTACGTGAACATCCTCCCCAACGGGCACGAGCCCTTCGTGGGCTTCGCCCTGGTCCAGGAGGCCCGCCGGGAGGAGGTGCAGCGGCGGGCCCGCGAGGCCGGCGCCAAAGGAGTGAGGGTCATAGCCAACATCGAGACAGGCCAGGAGATGGTCCAGAGGTGGGAGATGGACGACGTCTTCTACGGCTACACCGGCAACTGGATCTCCCAGGAGGCCGTGCTGGCCTCCGGGGCGGTGGACGTCTTCGTGGCGGACATGAACTGCTCCCTCCCGGTCGATCCCATCTACGCCGAGAAGTACGGCTTCCGTCTGGTACCGGTATCCGAGCTGGTGGCCTTCGAGGGTGTGGAGGACCGGATGGACTACCGCCCGGAGAAGGTGCGCGAGCAGGCCGCCGATCTGATAGACATGGGCATCGAGAATTACGGCAATAGGAGGGACTCGGTGGATCCCATCTCCGATCTGCCGGTGAGGGAGGCCACGGTGGGCTTCTCCACCGAGAGCATACTGGCGGCGCTGGGCGGCACCCTCGATCCCCTGCTGGACGCGATCAAGGACGGCAGCATCAAGGGGGTGGCCGGCCTGGTCTCCTGCACCACCCTGAGGGACCACGGCCAGGACGTCCACTCGGTCAAGGTGGCCAGGGAGCTGATCAAGAGGGACATCCTGGTGCTGTCCATGGGATGCGGCAACGCCGCCATGCAGGTGGCCGGCCTGTGCGATCCTAAGGCGGCGGAGGAGGCCGGTCCCGGCCTGAGGAAGGTCTGCCGGTCGCTTGGAGTACCCCCGGTGCTCAGCTACGGCACCTGCACCGACACCGGGAGGATGGCCGATCTCCTGTTCAAGGTGTCCGACGCCCTGGGGAGCGTGCCACTGCCACAGCTGCCGGTGGCCGCCGTGGCCCCCGAGTACATGGAGCAGAAGGCCACCATCGACGCCATATTCGCCCTGGCCCTGGGACTACATACATACGTGAACCCGGTCCCCAACGTCACCGGGGCGCCGAACCTGGTGAAACTGCTCACCGAGGAGCTGCCCGAGGTGACCGGGGGCATCCTGAACGTGGAGACGGACGCGGTCAATGCGGTGGACCGGATAGAGGAGCACATCGACTCCCGCCGGGAGTCCCTGGGAATATGATCGGGGGTCGGCGGATCAGAGGTTCTCGTACTGACGATCGGCCTCCTCCTGCTCGGCGTCCTCCTTGAACTCGGTGACCGGGGTGGGGACCTCCTCCTCGGTCTCCTCCATTCTCTTCCTGGGCTTCTTGTTCAGGTAGTCCCTCAGCTCGGCGACCGTGACCTTGAGGATGACCATGTCCCCTATGGTCTTGACGTCATCTGTGAGAACCTTGATGACCGGGGAGCCGAAGGTGGACTTCTTCATGTCCAAATCCTCGATGACGGACTTGTCCAGCCTGACCAGGATGTTGGGGATGGTCCAATTCTCGTCGGTATTGAAGACGAAGTTGTCCAGGTAGCCGACCAGGCGTCCGCCCTTGGCGATCACCCTGGTGTTGACCACGCTGCCCGCGGTGGGCATCTCGGTTTCCGACTCCATGATGGACTCCGGGAGGGAATCCATGTCCTGCCTCAGCGTGATCATGTCGGATATCGATTCGATGGCATCCGTCTTCAGGTACAGTATGGCGGGGCCGAACAGCGGCTTCTTCACCCCGATGGTCTCCTCGATCCCTTTCTTCAAACCCACCTTCAACGCGGGAACGGTCCAGGTGCTGACATCGATGCCCACTCCATCGATGTCACCGACAACCCTGGCATCTGAGCTTATGACCTCTAGACCAATCAGATCTTCTATCTTCATCTTAACCCCATTAAGTTATTGACCGAGGTTGATAAAACCTTTTGCTCTCCCGGGAATGGCCTACCTCCGCCTGAGTATGGTGAGCGCCACGAAGGAAACGGCGACGGCCCCGGCGATCCCGCCCATGACATACCATCCGAGGTCCGTGGCCTCCACCTGTACGGTGATGTTCACCTCCATCCGGTTGTTGTCCTCCTGGTGCTCGTGGGTCCGGTTCTCGGGGTCCACCACCACGGTCAGCCGATGGTCTCCCCCGGTGCCGTTCCAGTCCGCCGAGAGGTCGATGGTCCCGTCCTCCTCAACCGACACGTTCCGACGGTCGAATTCGCTCCCGTCCACCTGGAAGACCACGGGCACCTGCCTGGCGTCCCGATTGCCCTGGTTCGCGAGGGAGACGTTGACCCTCACCATCTCACCCTCATGGGGGCGGTCCGGTAGGACGCGCATCTGGGTGATGTTCAGGTCGGGGCGGTAGTACCCTGGAGGCTTGACCTCGATCTGCTTCTCCGCCTCATCGTTATCCTCGTCCAGCTCGACGATCCTGTCCTCCGGGTCCACCCTCACCCTGATGGTGTGGGTGCCCTCCAGGGCCAGCCAGCCCACCCTCACCGTATCGTTCTCCCCGGGCTGAAGGGAGATGGTCCTGGTGTCGCCGATCTGGATCTCCCCGCTAAAAGTCTCCCTGAGGAACTCTACCTCCACCCCCCTGGCCTCCGCGGTTCCCACGTTGGCGACCTTGGCGGAGATGCTCACCGGGGACCCCGATTCCAGCTTGGAGGTGGACAGGGTGATGTTCTCCGGGGTGATCTCGAGGTCCGGCCATGCCTGATCGGGGTTGTCCACCGTGATGGTCATCGAGGAGGTCTCCGAGTAAGCGCTGCCATCAAAGGACCTGGCCTGGACATGGTACTCCCCGTTTACCACCTGGGTGGTGTTGAAGGCAAGCTCCCAGGTGCCGTTGGTGGGGGTCTCCATCCAGCCCGAGTCGTGATTGTCACCGTGCACCCGCACCTGGACGGTGAGAAGGGGATCGTTGCCGTCGGGATCGCCCGCCGTCCCGGTGATGTTCATCGTCCCGTTCACCCTCTGCCCCTCGGACGGCTGGGAGAGGGAGCAGGTGGGCGGCACGTTGATCATCCTGGCGAAACGGATCTCCGAGTGATCGCCCTGGACCTCCTCGTAGACCACGCATGGCTCCCCGGATAGGATTGCCAGGTCGGGGTCCCTCTGGGGAGCCGTGGATTCCTCCACGGGGATGGCGGTGGTGAAGCTCGACCCACCATCTCGGGACTCGGAGTAGAACACCTGTCTGACCTCCCCCTCCTGGTGGAAGACCACGGAGATGTTGCCACCGGGTCCCACCGTCACCGCGGGAACGCTCTGATCGCCCTCTGGACCGCCCACCCTGACCGGGTCGGAGAAGTTCTGCCCGTGGGACCTGCACACCTTCACGCTCGAACCGTCGGAGTCCTCCTCCCATGCCACCGTGACGTTGCCGTCGGGCAGGAAGGAGACGGCCGGCCGGGTCAGGGAGGAATGGGTCGACTGGCTCACCACCACCTCCTGGAAGGTGGTCCCAGCGTCGTCGGACCAGGCTCCGTAGATATCGGGGTAGGTCTCCCTGGCATCCTCCCAGGCCACGAACACCCGATCGTCCCGGACATCGATGCTGGGCCTGATCTGTGGCGACGGGTCGGGGCCCTGGTCCAGCCTGACCGGATCGGAGAAGCTCTCTCCACCGTCCAGGGAGCGGGTGAAGTGGACGTCCTGCTGCTCCGAGGACCCTTCCTCCCAGGCCACGTACACCCTGTCCCCTTCAACCGCCAGGGAGGGACTGATCTGGGAGGAGTCGCTCGGGGCCAAGGCCACCGGGTCGGAGAAGTTGCCGCCCTGGTCCGTGGAGATGGAGAGGTAGAGGTTGGGCGGACCATCCCTCTCATCCGACCAGACGACGAAGATGGCCCCGCTCCGGTTGACCGCCACCACCGGGCAGTCCTGGTTGGCCTCCGTTCCCTCCGCCAGCCTCTTCCCCTCGGTGAAGGTGTCACCGGAATCGGAGGAGAATGAGTGGTACACCGAGAGGCGGTCCCCCTCGTCCTCCGTCCACACCACCGAGATGTTGCCGGAGGGGGACACGGCCACCGAGGGATCCATCTGATCGTACCTGCCGGGATCCACCGTAACGGGTCCGGAGAACGATCCGGCCACGGAGGCGAGTGACGCCATGAGGACCAGGGCGGCCGTGAGCAGGCCGAGAAGTGCGAGGGGTCCACGTGACAAAGCTCATCCTCCAACGGTGGAATGACCACCCTACCATAAAAATCTTTCAAACGGGACTGGAAAAGTGTTAAGTACGCCAGTCCGAATCCGAGGGTCAGATGAGGTTCGATCTCGGACGATCCTGGGACCTCACCGGGATCGTCGCCCTCTCCCTGGTGCTGATAGCCGTCATCTGGATACTGCCGGACAGCCCGGCCAGGGTGGTCCTCGGCCTCCCCTTCATCCTGTTCTTCCCCGGATACGCGCTCATCGCCTTCCTGTTCCCCCGGAAGAAGGACCTGGGGATCATCGAGAGGGTGGCCCTCTCCTTCGGGCTTAGTATCGCCGTCACCCCCCTGATCGGTCTGGGGCTGAACTACACCCCCTTCGGGATCCGGCTGGTCCCCATCCTGGCCTCCCTCACCGCCTTCAACCTGCTGTTCTCCCTGCTGGCCTGGTGGAGGAGGGAGCGGGTGGAGAGGCCCTTCCTGCCCATCTCCCCCCACAGGGTCAGGGCCATGCTGGTCTCGTCCTTCCAGGAGGGGAGCAGGCTGGACAGGGCCCTCACCGTGGTCCTGGCCATCTCCATCGTATCCTCGCTTATCGCCCTGGGGTACGTGGTGGCCGTGCCCAAGCAGGGGGAGAAGTTCACCGAGTTCTACCTGCTGGGCCCCGGGGGAAAGGCCTCCGACTACCCCACCAACCTGACCGCGGGGGAGGGGGCGAATCTCACGATCGGAATCGCCAACCACGAGTACCAGGAGATGTACTACGGGGTGGAGATCTGGCTGGCGAACACCACCTTCCAGGACAACCGGACCACGGTGGAGGATATGCTGTTCTTCGACTCCTTCAACGTGACCCTGGAGCACGTGGACCCGGACATCGAGGGGAACTGGACCGCCCAGTGGGAGATGAATTACAGCTTCTCCATAGATGTCCAGGGCGAGTACGGCATGTGGTTCCTCCTCCACAAGGACCGGCCGGAGTTCGACGGGGTCCGGTACAGGGACTATCCGGAGATGGGCGACCGGATAATCGAGGCGGTCCAGGGGGACCTGATGAGCCTCAAGCTGAACATGCACATCCGCTGATCACTTCTCGGGCCTGGAGGCCCCTGGAAGGAAGCAGGAGGAACCGATGTCGTACCCCGCGCCCTGGGGAATGGACCGGCTGTAGTGCTCCGGGTCCTCCATCACGGTGAACTCGTTACCGTCGGGGTCCTGGAAGCTGGCCAGGAGACCGCCCCACTCCTGCCTCTCCGGCTTCAGGGTGAACACCACGTCGAAGTCCACCAGCCTCTTGTGCACGTCGTAGATGCTCCCGGTCTTGAAGACGATCCCGGTGACCCCACCGGGCTGCCTGTCGTCCAGTGGAGAGGGCACGTACAGTCCCAGGTTCCCGGAGGGCCCCTCCACGCCCAGCTCCACCCAGTTGTTGGCCCTGGCATCCAGGAGGATCTCCAGGCCCAGCACCTGGTTGAAGAATTCGGTCGCCTGGTCAAGGTCGGACACCGGGACGGCGGAAATCCAGATGCCCTGGACCGTCCCCTCCTCCCCGTACTCGTACTCTCCGCCCATCGGGTCTCCGAGTGGCATGCTTGTCCAATGGACCCCGGTCGTATTTAACTATTGACGGATTCAGAGCCCGTATCCCTCGTTGATGCCCAGGACCCGGCAGTCGATCCCGGACTCCTGGACCTTTCGGCAGAACTCCTTCGGGTCCACGTCGATGAAGTCGAAGGTGGCGTAGTGCATGGGGACGACCGCCCCCGCCTCCAGGAACCGGGCGGCCCGCACCGCATCGTCGATGCCCATGGTGAACCCGCCACCGATGGGCAGGAGGGCCAGATCGACGCCCTCCTCGCCGATGAGCCTCATGTCGCTGAACAGGCAGGTGTCCCCGGCGTGGAATATCCCCTTTCCCCGCATCCTCACCAGGAAGGAGCAGGGATTCCCCAGTGCCCTCCCCTGGTAGGAGGAGGAGTGCCAGGCCGGGAACAGCTTGACCGGGCCGAAGGGGAAGTCGATCTCCCCTCCCATGTGGGCCGGGATGCTGCTGGCGCCCTGGTCCTCGCAGAAGTTGGCCACCTCGAAGGTGGCCAGCACCGGTGCCCCGGAGGCCTTGGACAGCTCGATGGCGTCCCCCAGATGGTCGTCGTGGGCGTGGGTCACCAGTATCAGGGTGGGATCCAGCTTCTCCACGGACGCGGTCGCCAGAGGGTTGTCCGAAATGAACGGGTCGATCAACACCCGGTCCTCCCCGTCGACAAGCAGGAAGGCCGAGTGCCCGAGAAACCTCACCTCTACCATTTGACTCACCGTGGGAAGATAGGGGACCACTCACCTTCAATATTGGGGGAGCCGATAAAG
>JBKHFJ010000020.1:0-27764 GCA_046540255.1 Methanomassiliicoccales archaeon
CCTTCTTCGACCTCTTCCATTCCCTGGGCCTGGAGACCTTCGGGGAGGAGCCACTGCACTCCACCATGTTCTCTCAGGGTCGCCTGGGAGAGTCGATCGCCGGCAAGACCGATCTTCCCCCTTACTTGGCGCCATCGCCGATCGCCCCGGGAGAGGTAGCCAGGCGGATCAACGTGGAACAGTGCCACCGCAGGGGAGAGTACGACTCGCACTTCGACGGCGTGCTCGGCGATCCCGACGTCCTGAAGGAGGTGGAGGAGGCGCACGGCCCCTCCAAGGTCTACTCCGCGACGCCTCTGGAGACATACGCGGAGTGCCCATTCTGGTACTACATGCGCCATGTCCTCCGGCTGGAGCCGTTCCCGGAGCTGGAGAGGGAGATCACCCCCCTGGAGAAGGGGACCCTGTTCCACAACATCGCCCACCGCTTCTACTCCACCCGCAAGGGCAGGATCTCCATGGACGAGCTGGAAATGGAGAAGGACAGGATAAAGGAGATCGCCCGGGAGGAGATGGACCGCTTCTCCTACACCGGCCCGTCCTGGAAGGCGTTCCGCACCAAGATGTTCGGCAACGACCGGATGAAGGGCCTGCTGGACGCCTTTTTGGATCATGAGGTCGAACATCCCTTGACCGGGCTAGAGCCCACCTACTTCGAGCTCTCCCTGGGCATCGAGGGCGCCTCGCCCCCCGGATCGGAGGACCCCATCTCCTTGCCACTGGGGGAGGAGGAGATCAACTTCCGCTGCAAGGTGGACCGGGTGGACATCGGATCCAAGGGTGAAGTGTTCATCCTGGACTACAAGACCGGGAGGTACGCCCCCAGGCTGAAGGAGATGTGGCAGGGGAAGCGCCTCCAGCTTCCCCTATACCTGCTGGCGACCACCAGGGCGATAGGTGGGAAGCCGATCGGGGCCTCCTACTACATGGTGAACGACCCCAACGACATCGAGTACGGCAGCCCGGTGGGGGACGCCTTCCACGCCATGCTGATGGGCACCCTTTCCGGGAAGCAGGGGGTGAACTCGAACTTCAAGGACCTGCTGGAGATCGCCAAGGGTTCCGCCCTGGAATGCATCAGGGGCATGAGGAAGGGTCTGTTCCACCCCAGGAAGGAGGAGAAGTGCCCCTTCTACTGCGACTACCCCACGGTGTGCAGATTCGACGACCTGAGGCTGCTGGAGATGGAGGGGGACGATGCTGACTGATCGGCAGAGGGAGGCGATGGACCATTCCCGGAGCCTGTGCGTGACCGCCGGCGCCGGCGCCGGCAAGACCCGGGTGCTGGTGGAGAAGTACATCTCCCTGCTGGAGGAGGGGGTGCAGGTCTCCCAGATCCTGGCCCTGACCTTCACCGAGAAGGCGGCGGCCGAGATGAAGGAGCGGGTCCGGCGGGCGATCAGGAAGAAGGAGGGTCGGAGGTGGAGGGACATGGAGGAGGAGTTCAACTGGGCCAGGATCTCCACCTTCCACTCCTTCTGCGCCTCGGTGCTGAGGGACCACCCCTTCGAGGCGGGCATCTCCCCCGGGTTCCAGGTGCTGGAGGGCCTGGAGCTGGACCGCGTTCTCAGGGAGGCGTACGAGGAGCTGGTCTCCCATCCCCCCTCCCAGGAGGTGGAGAGGGCCCTGGTGAACCTGCTGGTCCATTTGACCCGGGGACAGCTGATGGGCGCGCTGCACAGCATGTACTTCCAGCGGGGGGAGGTGGAGGCCTTTCTTTTCGGTGTCAAGGACCTGCAGGGGTTCTGGGAGGAGGTGGTCTCACGGTCCAGGGCCAACCTGGTCCAGGAGCTGCTGTCCAGGGAGGACTTCCTGTCGGCCCTGAAGGACCTGGCCGAACTGTCGGCCAAGTGCCCCCAGGAGGACGGTGGCACCAGGTACCTGAACAAGGTCGCCCCCCACCTCTCGGTGATCCTGGACTCGGACGATGAGGAGGAGATCTTCGACTCCCTGTGCCAGGTGGGAGAGCACACCAACCGGAAGAAGGTGGGCAGCAAGGGCAGCTGGACCGAGGAGGACAGGGAGACTCTCAACCAGGCAAGGAGGACGATCACCGACGTCCTGGAGGAGCTCTCCCCGGAGAACTTGGAGAGGGAGAACGAGGAGTTCGCCCAGCAGATCAGGGACCACTTCGAGGACCTGGTCACCTGCTACCGGGCCTTCATCCGGACGGTGGACAGGGAGAAGGGGAGGCTGAACGCCCTGGACTTCGGGGACATGATCATGCGGGTGCACATGCTCCTGCAGGACGAGGAGTTCCAGGCGGGCTTCGAGCGCCGCTTCCGCTACGTCCTGGTGGACGAGTTCCAGGACACCGACCGCCTGCAGTACGACATCGTGCGAAGGATCATCGGGGGCCTGGTCCTGGGCACGGAGAAGCTGTTCATCGTGGGGGATCCGAAGCAGTCCATCTACCTGTTCCGCGGCATCGACGTCTCCATGTTCAAGGAGGCCCAGAGGCAGGTTGCACAGATCGGCGGTGGGCACGTCCCCCTGGACATCTGCTTCCGCTGCTCCCGCCCACTGGTGGACTTCCACAACCAGGTCTTCGAGAGACTGATGCCCCCCTCCGGAAGGGAGTTCGAGTTCGAGTACCACCACATGAGGGTGGCCGATCACCGTGAGGGGGACGACGGCACGGTGGAGCTTCTCCTGACCGAGGGGGATCAACCGGTCAGGGGGGAGGCGGAGTCGGTGGCCCGCCGCATCCGGCAGATGGTGGAGGGGAACGAGAAGCCGGTCTACTGGGAGGGGGACGATCACCTGGAGTCGCCCAGGCCGCTCAGGTACGGGGACATCACCGTGCTCCTGAGGACCAGGACCCACCTGAGGTACTACCAGTGGGCCCTGGAGAGGGAGGGCGTTCCCTACCATGTCCACTCGGGCATGGGCTTCTACCGGAGGCAGGAGATCAAGGACCTCTACTCCCTGCTCAGCTTCCTGGAGAACGAGAGGAACGACGTGGCCCTGTACGGTCTACTCCGGTCTCCCCACTTCTCCCTCTCCGATGATCTGCTGTACCGCATCGTGAACCAGGAGGGCTTCTCCCTGTGGAAACGCCTGGGGAATTACGTGGACGACCACCAGGAGCTCCAGTGGATCGTGGACCTCATCTCCGGCTGGATGGAACAGGCCCACCGCCTGCCGGTGGGGAGGCTCATCCCCCTGGTACTATCGGACACCGGCGTGTACGCGGTCTACGGCGGACTGCCGGACGGGGAGCAGTCGATCGCCAACCTGGAGAAGATGATGGGGATCGCCCGGGATTACAGGGAAGGGTCCTTGACGGACTTCATGACCTGGTTCTCCAGGGCGATGCGGGAGAGCCCCAGGGAGGGACAGGCCGCCCTGGACCTGGAGACGGGGGACTGCGTGAACATCATGACCGTGCACGCCGCCAAGGGGTTGGAGTTCCCGGTGGTGGTGGTACCGGACATGTCCCACACGCCGGGGGGGAACAGGGACCCAATCATCTTCGACCGGGACCTGGGGGTGGGGATGAAGGCCCCCGATCCCACCGACGGGCACCAGCTGAAGGACACCTGCATCAAGCGGATCATCATGGACAGGTACAGGGAGAGGGAGAGGGCGGAGAGCAAGAGGCAGCTGTACGTCGCCCTTACAAGGGCGAAGGACCACCTGGTGATGAGCGGGCAGGCCCCCTCCCTGGAAGAGAGGAAGAACCCCAGCTGGATGGACCTGATCGCCCAGGCCTGCTCCCTGGGAGAGGAGGACATCGAGGCCGGGTACAAGGACCTGGAGGGGATCAGGATGACCATCGGTACCGGGGAAGAGGGGATCTCCCAGCCGCCGCCCAGGGAGCCCCTGGAGATCGACGCCTCCACCGAGGCAAGGATCGAGTCCAGGTACGACCGTTCAGTGGTAGAGGTTCCGGAGGAGGAGAGGGAGTTCGCCCCCACCATGGTGGAGGATTACATCGCCTGCCCGAAGAGATACCACTGGCGTCATGAAAAGGGAGTGCCGGAGTTCGGCATCTCCGGTCCCTCGTTCAACGATCCCACCGTCAAGGGGGATATGGTGCACGAGGTGATGGCCGGGAAGGATCCCTCCCTGGTCCTCGGGAGAAGGGGGGTCCAGGACCCGTCCAAGGAGAGGCAGTACCGGGAGATGAGGGACTCCTTCCTCCGATCCCAACCGATGTCCGATGTGGAGGAGGAGTACCGGGAGCTTCCCTTCAGGTTCAGGTATCAAGGCACCCTGTTCAAGGGCAAAATGGACCGCCTGGTCAGGAGGAATGGGGGATGGACGATCATCGACTACAAGAGCGGGAAGGTGGATCCCTCCGACGTCGAAGGGGAGGCGGGGAAGTACTGGGTCCAGATGGCGGTGTACCGGGAGGCGGCCCGGAGGATGCTGGGGGAGGAGGTGCAGGTGATGATCTACTTCCCCTACATCGATCGTTTCCAGGAGATGGAGATCGGGGACGAGGCGATGGATCAGGTCTTGAGGTACGTGGGCATGATCGAGGAGGGGATCTTCTCCTTCGATCGATGCTCAGAGTGCGGGAGGGATCGGGAGAGGGGTGAGATGAAAGACAGATGCCCGGTCCTAGAAGATCTTCAATATTGACTGAGAATCCTGGGAATGGTCACTTGATCCCCATATGACGGCATTGATTTCCGTCTAGGGAGACATCGCCGTGGTCTTCGAGGTAGCTGGCGACGCTGAGCGGATTGCTGTCCAGGATCGCTTTCCCGGGAAGGATGAGCATATTATCGACTCTGACGGGTTCCCCGATGTACGGGTCGATGATCTTATCCCCTTCCTCGTCGATCACAAAGTCACCATCGGATCCATATCCCAACTCGGCAAGGATGGTAAGCCTCGCATCCAATGGCAGATTCTCCATAGAGATCAGTTCCATACATCAGCACCTCTCTGCCTCATTCCCAGCAATCCTCTCCATTCGAAATGCTGCATTAAGAGGTTTCATCAATCCATCCACCGTACTCATGATATTTGCATATGTTCCCCGGATGAAGTCCTACAGGGATGGTCCCAGCCCTTCCCGGGAAGCGATCATCGCTAAACCGATTGGAGGGACCGCCACAGATCGGTCCGATCGAAAGTCTCACTCCTCGCCCATCATCTTGGTGACCCTGGCGGCCGAGATCCCCGGGAACTTCTTCTGGACCAGATCGATGATCCTCTGCTTGTAGACCTCGTCCATGTCGTCCTTGTCCTTGATCTCGGTGTTCATCTCCTGGGGCATGGTGTACTTGTTGCCGGTGTACTCCACATCGGCGAAGGCGAACGCCCTTCCCTCCCCCAGTTTCAGCAGGAAGTGCTTGGCCTCGTTCTTGGAGACCTTTCCGGAGGTGCGCTTGTTGATCGCGTCGATCAGATCGTCCAGGTTGATCCGGCCTTGCTTGTTGAACTCGTCCATGACGATGCCGTGGAGCCTGTAACGGAGCTTCCTGTCATCGATGTACCGCAGCTTCTGGTCGATGAACTTCTTGACCTCCCTCTCGTCGATGCTCGTCGCCACGTTGCTCCAGTCCTTCAGGTACACCTTGGGCTGACCCATGGAGGGCTCCTCCCTCACCTTCTCCACCAGGTCCCCCTTGAACGACTCGATGAACTCCTTGAAGGTGCGGAAGCCGTACTTCTTCTCGGAGAAGGAGGGCTGTAGGCGCATCAGATCGGACTTGAGGACCGAGAGGTACACCGGATCGTCGGAGGTGCGTCCCCGCATGTAGCGGATGAGCACCTCTCGACCCTTGTCCTCTTCCTCCTCGACGTCCTCTTCCTCCTTCTTGAGCTCCTCCTTGAACTCGCCCATCAGCTCCTCGATGGACTTGAACTCGTTGCAGTTGTCCTTGATGATGCGGCCGACCGACTGGTCGAAGCCCACCACGATGGCCTCCCTTCCCTTCTCCTGGATCTTCCTGATCAGGTGGACGAAGTCGGTGTCCCCCGAGCCGATGATGAGCTTTCCGACGATGTCGGAGTTGACCATGTCCTCCATGGCGTCCATGGTCATCCGGATGTCCGCCGCGTTCTTCCCGGAGAAGGTGATCCGGGGCAGGTGGATGAGCTCGAAGGCGTACTCGATCAGGTCCTGCGTGTACCGGGAGTTCGGCTCCTTGGACCAGTCGGCGTAGGCCTTCTTGATGCACACGTCCCCCTTGTTGGTGGCGAAGTCCACCAGGTGCTCGATCTTCAGCGGCTTAGACACCTCTGGATAGAGGTTCCTCGCCGCGATGGCGAGGTTCTCGAAATCAAGGTAAATGGCTACGTTGGAATCGTTATCGGGCATATGCCTCCTCCCAACCTATGTGATTCTCTTTAATAAAGGTAAGGTCTTTTCTCGATCTCTCCTGGAGGTGGCGCGAAGTGAGATCATCGATCGATCTCACACCCATGGAGAACATGATCCCCTACTCGGGAAGGAATTCGCTGATGATCCCCTTCAGCTCCTCCAGCGTGGAGTAGGGCTTCCGGGTGAACTCCCTGGTGATCAGCATCCTGGATGAGTCCCTCTGCTCGCCCTGGGAGGAGTCCTCCACCTGCCAGACGATCAGGGCGCGCATCTCCCTTCTCTCCCGGATGTGCTGGCACATCTGGATCTCCATCATGTGCCCGTTGGGGAAGGAGGTCTCGAACACGGCGTGCTTGCAGTTCTTCAGCAGCTCCATGCTGCCCTCGTAGGACTCCTCCGTCGTAAAGGGCTCGGGTATGTCGGCCACCAGCATGGGCTGGTATCCGGACCCCTCCACAAGGGAGGCGATGTGCCTCAGGAGGGCGATGTTCTTGTACGAGCCGCCTATGAAAACGCGGCGCTCGAACTCCGTCCCCTTGAGGTTCAGCTCCACCTTCTCCGTCAAGGTCAGGCGAGGGGCGCGAACCTCCCTCGCCTCCAGGGAGGGGAGGATCCCTTCCGGCACCTCCACTTCGATCCCCAAAGGAAGGATCATGCCGTCCCTGACGTCCACGATGTCCAACGGGTCCATTAACGGGTCGCCCTTCCTCTGCTTCTTCTTTACCTCCACCGCCAGCTCGTCCTTGGCCTGCTGGGGCACCTTCAGCTGCCGCAGCAGCCTGGAGGCGGGGAAGTTGGCGCTCTCCTTCTCCCCGAAGTCCAAGATGTCCTCGATGAAGGCGCAGAGCACCTTCCTGAGGCCTTCGTCCACCTTCCCCCGCTTCAGTTGGATCAGTCCCAGGTTGTGGAACGGGGTGCCCTTGTGATACCGCCTTCCCTCCTCCCTCTCGCTCTGGTACAATGTGTCGAGCTGATACTCGAAGATCTCCCAGGCCTTGTCCAGCTCCCCCTCGTACAGGAACTCTAGGCCCTCGGAGTCCAGCTTCTCGAACTCCTCCACCAGGTCCTCGGGGATGAGCAACCTCATGCTTCAGGAATTGGCTTCCCCTCTCTTCATTCTATGGGAGAGATCGGCTTCGGCGCCCGTGGAATTCCAGCGATAAAAAGAAAGAAAGGAAGCGGTTTCACTCGAAGGCAAGATCGGTCAGCTCGAACTCGTAGGAAAAGGTCTCCTCATCCCCCACCAGCAGATACACCGGTACGGGCAATGACGGCACGAAGGTCCCTTGGAGGACTCCGTCCCCCTTGACGGTGACCGCACTTACGCTGACCTCATAACCCGTGAAGGAGTAACCGCTCACCGACACGCTGGTCTCGGCAACGCTGTACGAGAAGGTACCGTTCGGGGTGGGTACGCTTACCGAGTCTTCTTGGAAGCTGTACTCGGAGGTGAAGGACGAGAACCAGATCCAGCCCCATACGTACATGCCGCTGAGCACCCAGTGGTCGTACTCGTACATATCACCTTCCATGTACGGGGCATACATGACCTCTCCCCCTTCGGCCTCGCTTTGCATCTCCTCGGTGAGATGGTAGCTCAGCACTGCCTCATTATCGTCCGAGTCCAGGTACTCTACCATCGAGTATACCCAGAAGTACTGGGTCGTTTCACCGAACTCCCCTACGGGGATGTAGACGGTGAACTTGATCCAGTCTGGATGACTCATGTTTTCGTCGTCCTGGAGCACCTCGATGTTATGCTCCAATCTGTAAGTGTTCACGCTCACGTTCATCACCGTCTCGGTGGAATCGCTCAGGTTGAGCTTGGTTACCGGTATCTGTCTGTCGGTGACCCTATCGATGTAGGTGGTCTGGACCTCGAACCTCTTTTCAGACCCCTCCTCCATGTAGGTCTGCTCGAAGGTGAACTCCTTTAGCATACCGAGCTCGGTCCCGTCCTGCTCCACCGCGTTCTCGAAATCGAACGCGTTCCAGTAGGTCTGCTCGGTGTCGCCGTTGGTGTCACCATCACCGTTGTCATCCGCCTCACCTACCGATCCATTCCAGTTGCCGGATCCATTGGCATCGGTGATCTCCCAGTTACCGGATACCTCGGATCCATCGGATGAGAAATCACCCGACCAGGTAATCGTTCCGAAAGCCGCCTGCCCTTCGGCGGAGAGGATCCCGTCGGAAACTGTGCCCGAGATGTCACTCGATCCGTCCCCGGAGAACCAACCGCTCACCGTTCCCTCGTCGAAGTCAACGGTGAATTCCCAGATGCCGCCGATGTCGCCCATTTCAGATGATGAGCCCGACCAGGTCCCGGAGTAGGTCTCCGTTCCGGTAAGGTCTCCATCGCCGTTCCCGGCTCCGTCCCCATCGTCTGAGCCCAAACATCCAGAAAGTCCAACGCTTAGAATCAGCAGAGTCGTCACCAGGACAATCTTCTCTCTGGTCAAGGTAGTGTAACCCCCCGTATACAAATAGGGACCTTTTCAATTATCTGATGAGATAATCAAGTTCAACTGGTCATACGGAATGGTAAGATCTCGGCCTCGTCCCCTTCAGTATTCGAAACATTTCCATGATGACGAACGATGGAAGGATCCGTTTAGATCGGATTCATAGGGTAACTTTATGAGGGGAGGGAGGAGATACTGGCCGTGGGGAAGATATTCGGGAGATCAAGAAGCGCGAAGTTTACGGCTTGACCGAGGATTGAGGGATGAGAATGAATGTCGAGCACAATAAGGCCGTCAGGGATCGAATTCCTGAGGAGATCGGCCAGAAAGGAGGGGAGTGCAGGTTCAGAATACTGCCGGACCAGGAGTTCCTGGAGGCAATGGAGGACAAGATCGGGGAGGAGCTGGAGGAGTACAGGCAGTCGAAGTCGGTGGAGGAGATAGCCGACCTGATCGAGGTGCTCTACCGGGTGGCGGAGCTGAAGGGCACCTCCAGGGAGGAACTCGACACCCTCATCGCCGAGAAGAGGGAGAGGAGGGGCGGATTCGATCACAACATCTTCTTGATCGAGGTCCGCTGATACGTGAAGGGATGCGGCGGTGGAGCACCACTCAACGGTGTTGATTACCCGCCAAGGGAGAGGGACTGAACAGAGGTGCGCGATCCTGGATCACTCACCCGTCTTGGCTCTCGGCCCCTACGTCCATTGTGCGCGGGCTCCGATACATCCGATCCGAGGATGGAACGGGAACAGACCCGGCGGGCGTCATTTACTTAGACTCGTGCCCATTACCGTGAGGGATACCATGAGGCGCAGAATGGTCTCGGTCATAGGGGACTCCGGCCTGGACGAATCGGATCCCAGGTACTCGATAGCCAGGGAGCTGGGCAGGTCCCTGATCGACCAGGGCTACCGGGTGGTCACCGGGGGCCTGGGGGGATGTATGGAGGGGGTGTGCCGGGGTTGCAAGGAATCCCCCAAGGCCAGGGAGGGGGACATCATCGGCATCCTGCCGGGCTACGATCCGGGGGAGGCGAATCCTCACGTGGACGTCCCCATCGCCACCGGTATCTACCACGCGAGGAACGTCATCGTGGCCAACTCCGACGCGGTCATCGCCATAGGGGGCGGGTCCGGAACCCTCTCCGAGATGGCCATGGCCTGGATCATGCGCCGGCTGATCATCGCCTTCCGGGTGGAGGGCTGGAGCGGGGAGATGGCCGACAGGAGGATCGATCAGCGGGTCAGGTACCCTGACCTCCCCGATGACAGGGTCTACGGGGTCGACACGGTGAAGGAGGCCATGGAGTACCTGGAACTCCTCCCGCGGTACCACCGGAGGGCGGTGGAGTTCCCAGGCGGCTCGTGAGAAGAGGCCGTTCGGATCACCTTGCGGAATCTTTGAAAGCCCGTCCCGTCTGTCCATTCGGAACGAATCGTTTCACCATATTGATATACCAGTGGACTCTCGTTGACCCGGGAGAATGGACAGGAAAGAGCTCGTCCACCGATACTGGCTCGTGATCGTCGCTGCCGTCATCCTGCTACTCTGGTTCACCACCTTCGAGATCAAGGGGTTCGAGGACCTGGATCACGTGGACGTCGCGGTGGAGGGGGCCTTCCTGGCCGCGGCCATCATTGCCTACCTGATCGTCCAGAAGATGGAGATCGATGTTCTACGGGCCGGATGGGGGCTGTTCACCCTGGGCCTGCTGATCGACTGGTGCGACGAGCTCACCCACGAGCCGGACTGGATCAGCGTGCACCTGGAGGGGATCATCACCGCAGTGGGACTGTTCATCATAGCCACCGGGTTCTACATCGCCTACCTCCGCTCTAAGGAGAGGCAGGAGCGCCTATCCAGTGTGAGGGACCAGTTGATGCTCCTGAACAGGGTGCTGAGGCACGACATCTCCAACCACCTGTCGGTGGTCAAGGGCTACCTCCAGCTTTACCGGAAGGAGCCGAAGGGTGACTACCTGGACCGGATGGACAGGAACGTGGACAGGGTGGAGGAGCTCATCGATGAGGTCCGGAGCTCGGAACGGCTCATCTCGGAGGAGAGCGACCTGCGGCCAATGGATCTGTCGGAGGCGGTCGAGGGGGTCGCCTCCCTGATGTCCGGGGACGCTGACATCGAGGTGGACGTGCCCCCTGTCATTGTCAAGGCGGACGGCGTGCTGGGCTCGGTGGTCCACAACCTGGTGATCAACGCCATAGGACACAGCGACAGGGAGGGCCCGTCTATCCGCATCACCGCCCAAGAGGATGGGGAGGAAGTGGAGATGAGGATCGCCGACGATGGACCTGGCATATCCGACGGGATGAAGGAGAAGGTATTCCAGGAGGGCTTCTCCGAGGGCGGACGGGGATTCGGTCTGCACATCGTGAGGGCGACCATGGAGAGGTACGGCGGCTCGGTCCATGTGGAGGACAACTCCCCCAGGGGAAGCGTCTTCGTCCTCAGGTTCCGCAAGGCAGAATGACCGGTGATCGGTCACATGTGCTCAGCTTTCCCAATTACCGTGACCACATCTTTTACCCAACATGATCCTGAGAAGGAGAAGGGCCAAGAAGGAAGCGAGGTACAGCCACGAGAACGCCGTCGTCCACCTCTACGGGATGGTGAGGTAGATGAGGGACTTCGAGATGCGGGAGCTGAAGGCGGTCATGGAGGCCGTCTCGGAGACCGTCCCGGAGGTGCTTGGGAGCATCAACGAGGCCCTCTTCAAGGGCCAGGATCCGGGCAGGGTGGGAGAGGCCGTGGCCGATTTCCACCGTCACCTGGTGGAGAGCGGCATCCCACCGGACCAGGCCTACCGGCTCACCAGGGATTACATGTCCTCGGTGAGCATCGGATCGATGATCGGGGGTCTCTAGAATGTCTTCGAAGATTGTTGAAGTCTGATGAATATTCCGAGATATGAATTGTCTGAATACTAGTGCAAGATCAGAGCAAGAATGAAATAGCTCAGGTCAGAATCCTTTCCCGATAGCATGGAGGTAGAGGAGGCCATCCGGAAGAGGAGTTCGATCCGCAGGTACCAGGATCGGGAGGTGGACCAGCAGGACCTGCTGGAGATACTGGAGGCGGGCAGGTGGGCCCCCTCGGCGGTCAACAGGCAGCCCTGGCACTTCATAGTGATCGAGGACCAGGGGAAGAGGGAGAGGCTCTCCGAGCTGGCCAGGTTCGGCAAGTTCATCAAGGACGCCCCCGTGTTCATCCTGGGATGCGGGGACGTCGAGCGGGCCCCGGACCGCTACATCATGGACGTGTGCATCGCCCTGGAGCACATGGTGCTGATGGCCACCTCCCTGGGACTGGGCAGCTGCTGGATCGGTACCATGGACAAGGAGGCCATCCGGGAGATGCTGGACATCCCCTCCGAGTTCAACATAGTGGCCGGGCTGACCCTGGGCCACCTCCTCGAGGGGCAGGATCCCCTCGCCGAGGAGCTGGGATCAGGTAGCCGCAGGCCCCTGGAGGAGATCGTCAGCCGGGAGAGGTTCGGCAGGCGCTTCGGGTCTTAACTCAGTTCACTCCCTGAACAGGTGGACCGCCGAGGCCTTGAACATCACGTGCAGATCGCCCCCCACCTCGATGTCCATGTCCTCGATGCTCTGCCTGGTGACGAAGGCCACCAGGGGCACACCGATGTCCACCCGGACCTCGTGGAATATGCCCCGGTCCAGTATGTCCACCACCTCCCCCCGGAAGTTGTTCCTGGCGGTGGTGCGCACCTCCTCCCGGGCCAGTATGATGTCCTCCGGCCTCACGGTGAGGGTGACCTCCCCCTCCATGGGCTCGGCCGAGTGCAGCTCCACCCCGTCCACCTGGACCAGGGAGGCCCCGGCGTCGACGCGGGAAAGCCCCCGGAAGATGTTCCCGGTGCCCACGAACTCGGCCACGAACCTCGAGCTCGGCCGCCTCATGATCTCCTGGGGGGATCCCACCTGCACCACTTCACCCCCGCGCATGACCGCCACGCGGTCCCCCAGGATGACCGCCTCCTCCTGATCGTGGGTCACGTGCACCACGGTCCCCCCGAACTCGTTGTGCAGCTCCTTGACCATAGCCCTCAGGGAGACGGTGGTCTGATTATCCAGCCCGCCGTAGGGCTCGTCCAGGAGGAGCACCTGGGGGTTCAGGACCAGGGCACGGGCGATGGCCACCCTCTGCTGCTCCCCCCCGGAAAGGGTGAGCGGGCTGCGGTGCATCAGGTGATCCACCCCGACGGCGGAGGCCATCTCCTCCACTCGACCAGGGGAGTCGATCTTCCTCATCCTGAGGCCGTAGGCGATGTTCTCCCTCACCGTCATGTGGGGGAAGAGCATGTAGTCCTGGTAGACGAAGGCGAAGTCCCTCTCGTTCGGGGGCAGGAGCGTGTAGTCCTTGCCCCGGTACTCCACCCTGCCCCGGTCCGGGGTGTAGAAGCCCGCCATCACCTCCAGTAGGAGCGTCTTCCCCGATCCGGTGGGTCCGAGGATGACGAAGTACTCGTCGTCCCGGATCTCCAGGTCGATGTTCCGGAGGGCGAAGTCGCCCCAGTCCCGGCTGAGATCGTTAATCCTGATCATACACACCCATCCTCCTGGTGACGGTCCGCAGGGCGATGAAGGCGGTCAGGGAGATCAGCAGCAGCAGGGCCGCCACCGGCCTGGCGGCGAAAAGCCCGAAGGAGGTGAAGGTCTCGTATATGTACACCGGGGCGGAGAGGGGAAAGTAGGCGATGATCACCACCGCGCCGAACTCGGAGATGGAGCGGGCCCACGCCATCAGTCCGCCGGAGATCAAGTTCCTACGGATCAGGGGAAGGGAGATGGTGGTGAACACCTTGCTCCTGGATGCCCCTAAGGACATGGCCACCCTCTCCAGGCGGGGATCGACCGCCTCGAACCCTTCTCTTACTTGATTGACCACGAATGGAACGGAGACGAACAGCATGGCCACCACTATCCCCGGGAAGGCGTCCACGAAGCTGATGCCCATGGCGCCCAGCGGCTCCCCCAGGGAGCCGTGCCGGCCGAACACCACCAGCAGGGCGATGCCGGCCACCGTGTGGGGCACCACCATGGGCAAATCCACGATGCCCTCCACGAACTGCTTCCCCGGGAACTCCTTCCGGGCCAGCACGTAGGCCAGGGGCGTTCCCAGCAGCAGCCCGACCAGGGCGGAGGAGAGGGCGGCGGTCACGCTGATGGTGATGGAGGACACCGCTTTGGGATCGCCCACCGCCTCCCCCAGATCCGGGGCGGCGGAGTAGAACAGCTCCGCCACCGGCAGGAGGACGAAGACCACCAGGACCAGGCCCAGTGCCGAGAAGACGATGAAGGTGAGCCCCCTCTCCTCCCTCTGGCCCAGGAGGTACGCCCCCAGGATGGAGGCGGCCAGGGCCGCCGAGAGGGCGATCCACAGGCCCAGGAAGTAGAGGACCGCCAGGAGCGGTCCGATCGCCAGGATCACCGTGGTGGGGGTCACCTTCAACTTCAGCCGGCTCACCTCTCCTCTACCAGGGACTGCAGGGGCGAAGGCATCGCATCGATATTATCCGTTGTGGGTGGGACAATCGGCGGCTGACCCATGTCTTCCATGACGCCCTGGCCCTCGGGGCCCAGGAGCAGCTCCAGGAACTCCACCGCCAGGTCGTGGTTCTTGGAAGTGCTGGGGATGGTCACCCCGTAGACGATGGGCTTCCCCGTGGAAGTGTCGCCGCTCGCCCGGGTCAAGGTCACCTTGCCGTACTCGTCGGCGTAATCGATGCTGCTCAGGTCGATCGCCTCCGGCAGGTTGAGATAGCTGACTCCGTGATGTTGGGAGGCCACACTCTGGTAGATGAACAGGTAGTCGATCTCCCCCGCCTCCAGGGCGGACATCAGGTCCACCTCGGCCGAACGGACCATGATCTTGGAGGTGTCCACGTCCAAGTCGTTGGAGGAGGGCACGGTGATGTTGTATCCATCCGCCCTGATCGCGGTGTGCCGCTCGATCAGGTCGTCGTAGATACTGTCGTTCTGGTAGTGATCCTCGGCCAGCAGAGTCACCATCTGGGACCTGTAGCCGCACGGATCGTCGTTCGGATTGGAGAAGCCGAACTTCACGTCCTCCCTGAGCAGAACCTGGTACCAGTTGGTCTGGTTGATCTCGTCCTTGTAAGCACTCTGGTCGGTGTAGGCCAAGGTCATCCGGTTCTTGGCGAACTGGACGGTCCAATCGGCGTACTCCTCGTACATCATATCCGGTATGAGGGAGTAGTCAGCCAACCCCACCACGTCCGGCTCCTTGCCCTGGTCGGTCACCTTGCGCACGGTGGCCACGCTTCCGGCCGCCTCCCTTCTGACGTCCACGCCAGGATGGTCCTCCTCGAACCTCTTCTCCATGTCGTCGAAGGGTATGGTCAGCGATCCGGCGTGGTAGACGTATAGCCTCTCGGTGTCATCGCCAAGGCAGCCCATCAGGGCCATGGAGACGAACACCATGGCCACTCCTAACGCTAGAATCCTTCTCATGGTCAACACCAATATGTCTTAATGAGCATATCGATTGTCACATAAAACACTTTCCCTAGAGCCAATAGGGCCTCCTGTTGGAGATGACCCTCTCGAAGAGCTCCCTGAGGGTCCGGTCGTCGCAACCTTCCCTCATGGGCGTCAGGGCGTCCTCCGTCCCGTCCTGGGAGAGCAGGCAGGGGCGGATCCTCCCTTCCGAGGTCACCCTCAGGCGGTGGCAGTTGGCGCAGAAGGCGGTGTTGTGCATCGGCCTGACCACCTCCACCTCCGGGGGCAGGAGGTACTTGATGCGGTGGTGCATCTCCCTCGGGGTCACACGCTCCGCCCTGGAGGTCAGCTCCCTTTCGAGGTCGCCCATGTCGTAGTGGTACTTGGCGTAGAATCCATCGTTCACCCTGTCCTTGGTGGTCTCCAGCTCGATCAGCTGCAAGATGCAATCATGCTCCCTGGCGAACTCGATACCCTCCTCCACCAGATGATCGTTCAGACCGCGCATGACCACCATGTTCAGCTTGACCGGGCCCAGCCCATGGTCGACCGCGGCCTGGATCCCTGAGATCACCTGGGAAAAGGCGTCCACCCCCACGATCCGGCGGTAGGTCTCCTTCTCCGGCGCGTCCAGGGAGACGTTGACGCGGTCCAGCCCCGCCGTCCCCAGCTCCTCGGCCTTTCGGTCCAGCAGTATGCCGTTTGTGGTCAGGGACACCTCCTCCATGTGGGGGGCGCACTCCTCCACTACGCTGGTGATGTCCTCCCGCATCAGAGGTTCCCCACCGGTGAGCTTGAGCTTCCTCATCCCCAGGTCGCTGGCCACCCTCACCAGTCTACCGATCTCCCCCGGGCTCATCTCCCTCCCGGGTCGGAGCTCCCCCTCCCGGTGGCAGTAGAAGCAGTTGAGGTTGCACCTCTGGGTGATGGAGACGCGCAGGCTGCTGATCTCCCGGCCGTAGGAATCCTTCATGCTCCCGCAGGGCGATATGTTCGGTGAGATATATTGCTTTCGCAGCTTCCCTCCATCCCTCACCCCTATCCCACCGAAATAGTTATGGTGCATACGCTGAATTCCTTTCCAGAGGGTCGACTTGAGGATCAGGGTAAGGTTCTTCGCCTCCTTCAGGGAGATGGCCGGGAGGGAGGAGGTGGAGATGGAGCTTCCTCCCGGAACGCGGCTGGAGGGCCTCACCTCCCTCCTGATGGAGGAGTACCCGGAGATGAGCGGGAGGGCCATGGTGGCCCACAACCGCGCCTATGCCAGTGGCAACCCCCTCCTGAAGGAGGGGGACGAGGTGGCCCTCTTTCCGCCGGTGAGCGGGGGCTGATCATGGAAAAGGTAAGGGTCATGGAGGAGGATTTCTCGATCCAGAAGGTGGTGGACTCGGTGAGGGATCCGCGCAGCGGAGGCATCGTCACCTTCCTGGGTACGGTGAGGGGTGAGGATATCAGGGGGAGGATCGACGCGATGGAGGTGGAGTCCTACCGGGAGATGGCCCTGGAGCAGCTGTGGGACCTCAGGTCCAGGGCGCTGGACGAGTACGATCTGGTGGACATGGCCATCGTTCACCGTGTCGGCCGCCTCTCCCCGGGGGAGAACATCGTGATGATCGCGGCCGCCGGGGTGCACAGGGAGAACGCCTTCGCCGCCGCCCGCTTCGTCATCGACGAGATCAAGCGCCTCGTGCCAATATGGAAGAAGGAACTGTTCTCCGACCAGGAGCATTGGGTGGAGGAAGAGAAGTGAAGGGAATGGTGGACGTATCGGACAAGGAGGTGGTCAAGCGGACGGCCGTCGCCGCCGGAAGGATCGTGCTGGGCGAGGCCTCGATGGAGGCCATACGCTCCGGGACGGTGAGGAAGGGGGAGGTTTACCAGTCGGCCAAGATCGCCGCCCTGCAGGGGGTGAAGTCCACCCCCTCCCTGTTGGCCTTCTGCCATCCCCTCCCGGTGGAGTCGGTGGAGCTGGACATGACCCTGGAGGACCACGCGGTGGACATGGAGTGCAAGGTGGTGGCCCATTACCGCACCGGGGTGGAGATGGAGGCCCTGATGGGGGTGAGCGCCGCCCTGCTGACCGTGTGGGACATGTTGAAGTACCTGGAGAAGGACGCACAGGGTCAGTACCCGGGAACCGGGATCGAGGACCTGAGGGTGGTCTCCAAGACCAAGGAGGGATGAGATGGGCCACCAGGACCACATGCGGGAGGCCAGGGACCATGTACCCTGTGCCGTGCTCACGGTCTCCGACTCCAGGACGGAGGAGACCGACAGGTCGGGAAGGCTGATCATCGAGCACCTGGAGTCGGCCGGCCACAGCGTGGAGGAGTACCGGGTGATCCCGGACTCCTACCAGGGGATACAGGAGGCCCTTCGTGACCTTCAAGGGGGAGAGGCCAAGGTGGTCATCCTGACCGGGGGCACCGGGATCACCAGGCGGGACGTCACCCCGGAGGCCGTCGGACCGATGCTGGACAAGGAGCTGGTGGGCTTTGGGGAGCTGTTCAGGCATCTGAGCTACCGGGAGATCGGCAGCGCGGCCATGATGAGCCGGGCCATGGGCGGGGTGTCTATGGGCAAGATCATCCTCTGCCTGCCGGGATCGACCGGCGCCATCAGGCTGGCCATGGAGGAGATCATCGTGCCCCAGATCGGGCACCTGGTGCTGGAGGTGGAGAAATGACCGAGATGAGACCGCTGGGATCGCTGATCCAACTGGACGAGGCCAAGGAGCTGGTGAGTGAGCACGTACCTCCCATCGAGGGCGTGGAGGAGGTGGACCTGGAGGGGGCGCTCCACAGGGTCCTGGCCGAGGAGGTGGTCTCCACCCTGGACATACCCCCGTACGACCGGGCGGCCATGGACGGATACGCCGTCCGGGCGGAGGACACCTTCACCGCCGACAGGTCCAGCCCGGTGGGCCTGGAGTGCGTCTCGGTGGTCCATGCGGGGAGCGTTCCCCAGGCCTCGGTGGAGGAGGGTAAGTGCATACAGATCGCCACCGGGGCCATGCTTCCCCGTAGGGCGGACGCGGTGGTCAAGGTGGAGGAGACCGAGAGGGAGGGTGACACCGTATACCTGACCAAGCCGGTGCACCCCTCGGCGCATGTGTCCAAGAGGGGGGAGGACGTCTCCAATGACCAGAGGGTCCTCTCCGCCCAGGACCTGCTGGTCCCCTCCAAGGTGGGGGTGCTGGCCGCCATCGGGAGGGAGCGGGTGAAGGTGTACAAGAAGCCCTGGGTGGCGGTCATGCCGACCGGGGACGAGGTGGCGCCGGTGGGAACCGAGCTGCGCGAGGGACAGGTGTACGACATCAACTCCCACACCCTCTCCTCCATACTCAGGGAGAACGGCTGCCTCCCCAACCTGTACCCGGTGGTCAGGGACGATAGGGACTCGCTGACAGAGGTGCTCACCAGGGCCGCCTCCCATTCCAACATGATCGTGCTCTCCGGGGGCAGCTCGGCCGGCGAGCGGGACGTGCTGGTGGACGTCATCGAGGAGCTGGGGCAAGTAATCTTCCACGGGGTCCAGATGAAGCCCGGGAAGCCCACCATCTTCGGTAGCATAGACGATGTGCCCATATTCGGCATGCCCGGGTACCCCACCTCCTGCCTGACCAACGGCTACGTCTTCCTGGTGGACGTGGCCAGGCAGATGGCCCGGCTGCCTCCGAGGAGGGACATGACGGTGGAGGTGCCCATCGCCAAGAAGTTCTACTCCCAGCTGGGGAGGCATCAGTTCCTCACAGTGGCCATCCGGGAAGGGGAGGCGGTCCCGGTGTTCAAGGAGTCCGGGACGATCACCAGCATAGCCTACGCCGACGGGTGGATCGGCATTCCCTACAACGTCGACCTGATCGAGAAGGGGACGCCGGTCACGGTGCACCTGTTCGACCGTTGACCTGCAAAGCCTCGTCCGCCATGAGCATCACCTTCCCGGCAGGGCTCACTTCGGGCACCCGGACGTTCCTGCTGTGACCCTGACGCAGTCTCACCGCCCCGATCTCCTCCAGCCTGTGCATGTGGAAGGTGACGGTGGCGTTCTTCAGACCCAGCGTATCGGAGAGATCGACCAGGCTCTCAGGTCTCATTTCCTGTATGGTGCGGAGGATCTGCATCTGCCTCTCGGTGAGCACCCTTGAGTAGGGTATGCGAAAGAGTGGCAACTCCACCGCCTCCCCCCTTCCCTCCAGCTCCTCCGGGACGTAGATGACCCGGACGCCCATCAGCAGGCTGACCATGGTGGCGGCCACCGTCATGGTCTTAGGTCCCCCGGTCAGATTGAACAGCACCTTCTCCGGTCCGATCCCCCGGATGTCCGACATGAGGGTGCTCAGGATATCGTCGAAGTCCCAGGGGGAGCTGAACTCCCTGTACTCGTTGGGGACCCCCATCGACTGCAAGGAGCGGGTCACCTCGGTCAATGTCCTGGAGGACCTTCGCCTCTCCTCCCTCCCCTCCTGGTGGCCCAGGTAGATGATCACCCTCTCCAGGGAGCCGCCCACCGCCGGAAGGGCCCCCAGGAACTTCTCCGGGCTGAAGCCCAGCGTGCCCATGAGCACGGTCATGCTGATAAAATCGTCCCGGGGAGGGTTAAGTCTTTCGATTGCGACTCTAAGGATTAGAAGAAAGGGATATATTTCTTCATTCCCTGGGACACCCGGTGAGAGGTTGGAGAGGGTCCCGGGGAAGCCCTCCCCCTGAGGGGGAGAAGGAGTGGGTGGTCAAGTACGTGGTCATGGCGATCGCCATGGCCGTGGCCTTTATAATCCTGTACACCCTCTTCTTCGACCCCTCTTTCTGACAACGGTTCTTGCCTGGGAGAACCATCAGCGATCGAATGGGTGAGGTGGATATCCGCATCGCGGTGATGTTCTCCAGGGATCCCAGACTCTTCTACAGGGAGATAGCGGAAGAATTGGAAGCGGGTGCAGGCGATGGTGAATATGGGATCATCGGGGACTTCCACGATCAGATAGGCCTTCCCGTGCTCCGCCCTGTCATCTGTCCGTGGGCACCTCGGAGGATCATCTGGAGAGGGCAGGGAGATCGTCGCCCTGACGGAGGGCGTGGCTCACTCCTCCCAATCCTCGTCCAACGGCTCGCAGGGATCCACCATCACCGGGGTGGACGGTATGCCGCCCAGGTAGAGGCGCAGCAGGTCCCAGCGGGTGTAGTGGCCCTGGGAGTCGAAGTACGCCTTCACGTGCCTCCGGTCGTCGGCGTTCAGGGTGGCGTACAGTATCTCCTCCCGGTTGAACACGGGTCCGGCCAGGACCACTCCCGCCGGGTTCACGATCATGCTGCCTCCGGCGGCCACGTTGAAATCGGCGCAGTCCTCGGGCATCTCCTCGTCCGGAATGTACTGGCCGACCGAGATGACGAAGGCCTGGTTCTCGAAGGCGTACTCCCGAACGGCGTGCTCGATGTCGCAGGTGTGCGGATCGTCCCCCTGGGAGAAGCGCTTCTTGTCGCCTGGATGCCGCGGCATGCTCCAGTAGCCGGGCCATACGGCGCAGTGTATCTCCTCACCCAGGGCCCCCATGGCCGCCTTGAGCAGGGTCATGTGGTGCTCGTAGCACACTATCCCCCCGACGGCCCCCACGCTGGTGTCGAACACCTGGATGTCCGAGATGTCACCCATGCCCCAGATCATCCGCTCGGCGTGGGTGGGCATCAGCTTCCTGTGCCTCCCCAGGATCTGTCCCTCCTCGTCCACGAACAGTATGGTGTTGTAGAGGGTCTCGCTGCCCGCCCGGTCGCTCATCTCTGTACATCCGATCACCGAGATCACCTCCGCCTCTCGAGAGGCGTCACAGATCAGGTCCGTCTCGTCGGAGGGAATGGAGAGGGCGTTCTTCTGGTACTCCACCATGTAGTCGGACCACCTGGAGATGGGCTGTATGCCCCTCCAATAGGGGAATCCGGGGATGAAGGTCTCGGCGAATACCACCATATGGGCCCCGTTCTTGCCGGCCTCCTCGATGGTCCGGCAGGCCTTGTCCACGGTCGCTTCCCTGTCCATGAAAACCGGGGCCACCTGGGCGGCGGCCACCTTGACTTCGTCCAACATCTTATGGCACTAGGGCACAGGACTATAAGAAGATGGGGAAGGGGAGGGCCTTGGACGCTCCCGTGGGACTTCACATCGTCAGCGGTACCTGCCCCTGGTCTCGGCGGCCCTGGCCATGGCTGCCACGTTCTCCTTGCTCGCATCCCTTGGGATCTCGCATCCGGTGGAGAGTATGAACCCACCATTCATGGCCGCCTTGCCCATGCACTCGACGCTCTCCGCCTCCACCTTCTCCGGGGTGCCGTTCCACATAGTCTCGATGGGATGAACGTTCCCCATGATGGCGATCCTGTCCCCTATCTTCTCTTTGGTCATTCCGATATCCACGATCTGATCCACCGAGAAGACGTCCACGTTCAATTCGGGTAGCACCTCCATGGTGTTGGTGGTGTCCCCACATATGTGGACGATCGTCGGTACACCGTACTCCTGGCGAATGTGGGAGATAACAGTGCGGTCAGGCTCGAAGCCGAACTCCCTGAACTGATCGGTAGAGATCACGCTCTCAGAGGCCGTCGGATCCGGCATCCAGCAGATGTCTGCCCCCGCATCGATACATCGGGCCTCGATGTCCCTGACGAACTGACCGGATTTCTTCATGACCTTCTTCGCCAGATCTGGATTGAGGACCAGGTCCATGAGCAGCTGCTCCGTCCCCCGGAGCTCACCGGCCATGGTGAAGACCCCCCAGGAGAACCCGCTGGCGATGAGTCCAGGGTCCATCTCCTTCTTCAGGAGCTCGATCTTGTTCACGAAACCCTTGGTGAACCAGGGGCTCTCCTTGGGATCGAAGGGATCGTACATCTCCTTGCCGTCCACCGCCTCGTCATCGCCGAAGTACCTCTCCTTCACCGATCCATAGTTGTCCTCCGGTGCGGATACCTCCACTCCCAGGTCAAGGTACAGGGCCGGAATGTCGAAGCAGGGGAAGATGAAGTCCGACCTGGAGATCCTGTTGAAGTCCAGGGCGGCCTTCACCGCCTTCTCCGCATCCCATCGGACGTCCGCCATCTTGCAACCCATGGCAAACGCGTTGTTCAGGTTGGAGAAATCGTGTACCGGCACCCGGTCCGGTTCCTCCAGGGCGATCACCGAGTCCAACCTTTCCTTTGCAGTCATCTCTTCCGTTATCGAACCACCCCCGCGTACAGCGGTGATGATTTCATTCCCAGGGTGCGGATGATAAACCCTCGCTTCCAGAGAGCCGTGTTGATACAGGACACGGGTAAAATTATTGATATTAGATTAATTATTAAATGGCGTTACTGCAATTCTTTGTAATTCAGAGGTATGAGAGCCCTTTCCATCGCGGTAGGGCGATATCACCATCGATCGATACTGGTCCACACGGATTTGACAAACCAGGTCATCCCTTTCGAGGGAGGGCCTAACAGCATCATCAACCAAGTATGGGGTCATCGCATCCTCGCACTTGCGCTCTCCGGCCGAAGACCTCGAGAATGGAAAGATCGTCTTGACCATACATGCTCAGAATCCCTAAAAGGATCTCAGACTCTCCTGGCCCGGGATGCTGGGATACTGATGAGCAACCTGGCCCCCTCGGCTCTCTCCTGCCGGATCTCCATGTCCATGATGGATAGGATCTCCCTTATCAGAAAGAGCCCTCCCCTGGATCTCCCCAGGACGCCCCTCGGTAGCCCTGGACCATCGTCCTCGTAGACGATGTTGATCCCCTCTCCCCCCTCCTCCGGAAAGATGGAGATCCTGGTGGCCCCCTCGGCGTGCCTCAGGGTGTTGTGGGCCAGGTTGTAGAAAACCTTCCATATCATGCTATCCGAGTACATCTGCAGGTCATCCAGTCTATCGTCCACCATGACCTCAATGCCTTCCAGGTCCAGCTGCGAGAGGGCCTTGTGGATCGGTTCAGAAACTCTCATCCATCTGGGCGGTTCGTTGCCGATGGCCGCTATCTCCTTGGTGAACTGGAGGTGTCCCCGGATCCTCTCGGCCGCCCCCCTCATCCTGTCCAGGTACTCCTCCAGGGACCCCATCTGGGAGGGGTCACGGAGCAGTTCCAGGTATCCGTTGATCACCGTCAGTTGGTTCAGTATGTCGTGCCTGGTCACCCCGAAAAGGACCCTCAGCTTGTCGTTGGCCATTTGGAGAGCGCTCTTCATGTTCTTCAGTTCGGTGATGTCCGTCGCGGTGCACACCACGTACTCCACCTCGCCCTCCTTGTTGAATCGAGGTACTTTCTCTACCAGGGTGCACCTCATCTCCCCGTTATGGGTGGTGACCCACTCCTCGTTGACCACCCTCTTCCCGGTGAAAGCCTCTCTGTTCCCCTCGAGGCACGAGTCCCACTCGCCCTCGGGGACGATCTCCCACAGCTTCTTGCCCGCGATCTCCTCCTTGGACATACCCAGGAACTCGGCCCTGGCCTCGTTGGTCAGGCCGTATGTCTCCGGGTCCCTGATGTACCATATCTGGACGTTGATGCTGTCCAGCAGCTTGGCCTGCTCCCGGGACATTCTCTCGATCTCCCTGCCCATCTCCTTCACCTCGGTCAGGTCGGTGAGCGATGCCACGCTCCTGCTCGTCCCTGGGATCACAGAGATGACGGTGTGGCACTCCCTCGATTCCCCGTGCTTGGTCAGCAGGCCGAAGGTGTAATGCCTTGGGGCGTCGCTCCCCTCCCTTCTCAGCCTGTGATACTCCATCAGCGCCTTCCGGTCCTCCGGGCAGATGATATCCGGGGTGGTAAGCCTGCCCTCCGCCTCCTTCTTCGTGTAACCAGTCAGGGACTCGAACTCCTCGTTGACCAGGGAGATGGTGGTGTCCTCCTCGATGATGATGGTGGCCGCCCCCGTGTTCTCGAACACGGTCCGGTATCGCTCCTCGCTCTCCCGGATGGCCTCATCCGCCCTCCTCTTCTCCGTGACGTCCATGACGTTTCCCAGTATGGCCGCCCTTCCTCGATGGCTGATCAGGGAGGGGGTGGCCCTGACCCACCTGGAATCGCCGTCCTTCCTCACGATCATGAACTCTGGCTGGTCAGGCAGCTCGTCCACCTCTCCCTTGAAAGCCTCCTCGGCATACCGCGCCAGATCCTCCCTGAAGTCCGGGTGCACCAGCTCCATTGGGTCGAGGGTCAGGAGCTCCTCCCTGGAGTGGCCGGACATCCTGGTCAGGGCCTCGTTGACCATCCTGAACCTGCCGTCCTGAAAGATGTAAATGCCCACGGGAGAACTCTCCGTCACCATCCGGTAGCGCTCCTCACTCTCCTGGAGAGCTTCCTCTGCCTTCTTCCTCTCGGTCACGTCCAGGGCGGTCTCCACCGCCCCGACGATCCTGCCCTCACGGTCGCGGATGGGTACCCCGGACACCCAGCGCCACCCGTCCGGGATAGGGACCTCCCTGGTACAGGTCCTCCCGGTATCCATGGCCTCCATCACCGGACAGTTCTCGCAGGGCGAGTCACGCCCGTGCCAGAGCTCGTAACAGTACCTTCCCACAATTTCCTCCGGGCTCACCCCCAACGACTCGGCCGCCTTCCTGTTGACCCGGATGACCCGGCTCTCCCGGTCCTTGTAGATGACGTGCTCTGCCAGGTTCTCCAGTATGAGTTCCATCTCCCCCCTCGACTCCCGCAGGGCATCCTCCATGCGCCTCCTCTCGGTCACGTCCCTGGCGTTAAGTATCAGGCTGGTGGCCTCGAACTCCCTGTCGGCGGTAAGGTCCACCTCCATCCTCCTCCATGACCCGTCGTCATGGATCATGCGCAGCTCCACCCTCTGCTCCGTGTCAGGGTCCTTGAGGATCCGCTCCAGCGAGTCGTGGAACGAATCCAAGTCCTCCGGGTGTATCATGTCCTCTATAGGAACGCCGATGAGCCCGTCGGGATCGTGTCCCAGCACCTTGTTCATGGAGGGACTGAGGTACTTCATCCTGCCCTCCCGGTCGAAGAGGCAGACCAGGTCGGAGATGTTCTCTATCAGTGACCGGAACCTCCTGGCGTTGTGCTCCAAGGCCTCCTCCGCCCTCCTGCCGGAGTCGAGCTGACGGACGACACTGGCCAGCTCGGCGAACTGTGCCCTGGGTTCCCCTCCCTTCTGCAGGTAGAAGTTCGCACCCTCGTTCAGGGCCTGGATGGCCACCTCCTCCCGGCCCCTGCCGGTGAACAGGACGAACGGCAGGGGTTCATGGCGCCTCCTCACCTCCTTCAGGAGATCGATCCCGTCCATACCTGGCATCTGGTAGTCGGAGACCACCACGTCGACTCTGTCGCCCTCCAGAACCTCAAGGGCCTCTTTGGCGGACCCGGCGGTGAGGATCTCGAAACCCTCGGTGTCCTCCAAGTATCTCGTGGTCAGCTCGAGTACCTCTGGCTCGTCGTCAACGATAAGCAGGGTGGGAATGGGGCATCACCGGGGAAACCATCGAACCGCTGATGATATTCATAAGGTTTGTTACCCCTCTCGCGGTCCTGGTATTTGGCCGGTCCGTCAGAAGGCAGGGAGAGGTGCCCCGATGATAGAGTATAATAGGGCCAACTCGAATCGGGATTGTGGTGTGCGGATGACCAAGGTCAAGGTAGCTAGCAAGGAGGATTTGAAGATGCACCCTTTGATGGGTATCGAGATCAGGGAGCGGAGGATACTGCTGGCCAGGGTGAAGGACGAGTACTTCGCCATGGACGGGCTGTGCGGACATGCCAAAGGCAGGCTGTGGGACGGCACCATCGAGGACTACATCGTCACCTGCCCCAAGCACGGCTCCCAGTACGACGTGCGCACCGGCAGGGCGGTGAAGGGTCCCTGGATACCGCTGGCCAAGGCGAAGGACCTGAACACCTACCCGGTGACCTTGGACGGGGAAGACGTCTTCATAGAGATATGAGGATGGTACTCCAATAACCGATGATCCCCACTCATCCTTCAGGGACTTCATCGATGGAGGACATCATCAGGGCGAAGATGGCCGGCCTCAATCGTGCTGTCAGCCCAGATGAACGGATACGACACCTGGGTATTCCTACAAGCATGGACTTAACCTGTCGAGGAATTGATCTTCTACTACTGCATTGTGTCCGATACCAGAAACCTGTACATCCTCTCGGCCGAGAGGCGCCCGCCGAACGAAAGCGGGGGCATGGACCTATGATCAATGTGACCCCCGTCGGGAGAAGGTTCAGATCTATTGAGATCCACGGTCGATCGGCGGTACCCGAACTTACTACAACGATTGCCGAATATGAGGTTCGATAATTATTTATATAAATCGGTGGATATGACGGGTCTCGTTGCGGGGAAGCCGTCATGCAAGACCAAGAAAGAGTAGCGGAAGCTATGGACTGCTATCTAGTGGGCACCGAGGCGACCATACGGTCAGTGATGAAGGAAGACAGGAGGTTCGCCCCTCCTGCCCGCCTCTGTCAGGGGGCGAGGGTGGGATCGATGGACGAGTATGCACGCATGTACCGGGAATCGGTCTCCGATCCGGTGAGGTTCTGGTCCAGGTGGGCCAAGGAGAAGCTGGACTGGTTCTCCTCATGGCACACCACCTTCGAGTGGGAGGTGGAGGAGGCGCAGATCTCCTGGTTCAAGGGCGGAAGGATCAACGCCTGCCACAACTGCGTTGACCGTCATGCCAGTGGAGGGAGGGCCAACAAGGCGGCGATCATCTGGCAGGGGGACGACCCCGATCAGGTGAGGACCTACACCTATCGCCAACTTCACCGGGAGGTATGCAGGTTCGCCAATGTCCTAAAGTCCCAGGGGGTGGAGAAGGGGGACCGGGTGTCCATCTACCTGCCCATGATCCCCGAGCTGCCCATCGCCATGCTGGCCTGCGCCCGCATCGGGGCGGTGCACAGCGTGGTGTTCGGCGGCTTCTCACCTGACTCGCTGAGGGACCGTATAGAGGATTCCCAATGCAAGCTGCTGATCACGGCTGACGGTGGGATACGGGGAGGCAAGGAGATCCCCCTGAAGGAGAACGTAGACCAGGCCCTGGAACCGGACGGGCCGGTGGAGAGGGTCATAGTGGTCAGGAGGACCGGCGGAGAGGTGAACATGGTCGAGAACCGGGACCAGTGGTACTACGAGCTGATGGCAGACGTCCCGGCCGGATGCGACGCCATTCCCGTTGATGCCGAGGACCCCCTGTTCATCCTCTACACCTCCGGGTCGACCGGCAAGCCCAAGGGGGTGCTGCACACCACCGCCGGCTACCTCCTGTATGCCCAGGCGACCTTCGAGAACGTGTTCGATCATCGGGAGGAGGACGTCTACTGGTGCACCGCCGACATCGGCTGGATCACCGGTCACAGCTACATCGTCTACGGACCGCTGGCGGCCGGGGCCACCACGGTCATGTTCGAAGGGTCTCCCACACATCCCCGGCCGGACAGGCTCTGGGAGGTGGTGGAGAAGTTCGGGGTGAACATCTTCTACACCGCCCCCACCGCCATAAGGGCCC
>JBKHFJ010000021.1:0-25237 GCA_046540255.1 Methanomassiliicoccales archaeon
CCACCAGGCCGAAGTTCTCCTCCCTCGCCGAACACGGCCATGAGGCGATCCCCCGCGCCACATAATTGACCAGGGATTTTCAAGGAGGAATATAGTGGGAGGCTCAGGGTTAAATACGGTTTCCCGGCCTTACCGTCCAGGGTGTTCCCATGGACATGTTAGTTGTGGCGGGCCTGCTGGGCTCCGGGAAGACCTCCATGATCATGTCGTTGGTCGGGAGGGTCCACGAGGAAACGGGCAAGAGGGCGGCCATCATCGTCAACGACTTCGGGAGCGTTGGGGTGGACGGCAAGGTGCTGGAGAAGCAGGGGATGAAGGTGATGGAGTTCTGGGGCGGCTGCATATGCTGCACCCTGGGATCGTACCTCCTCTCCACCGTGAGGCGGGTGGCCGAGGAGATGGATCCCGATTACATCGTCATCGAGCCGAGTGGGATAGCCGATCCGGAGAGCGTGCTCAGGACGATGGACAAGTACGAGGGTCCGGCCATCGATACCATCCGAACTGTGGTGCTCATAGACGCCTCCCGGTTCGACATCATCTCCAAGGCCCTGGCCAATCCCCTGGCCAACCAGATCAAGGCCGCCGAGATCATCCTGATCAACAAGGTCGACGAGGTGGACGACGAGGTGGTCCAGAACATCAGGGATTACTTGGGGGAGGCCGGGTATGCCAGGGAGGTCCTGGAGAGCTCGGCCACCGAGGGGACCAACCTGGATCAAGTCTACCGGACGGTCTTTCAGTAGGACCTTCCCTGAGAGGCGAACAGGCGGCCCAGGGCGGCCGGCATCAGCCTGGAGGAAAGGCCCAGCCAGACGGCCGGTCCGGCGCATATCACCGGTCGACGGCTGAGTATATTACGGCCCAGTCTTCGGCCCACCTTCCCCGGGTCGACCAGCGGTCTCTGGGGCAGGTGGGAGGCCCCCACCCCGGTCTGGGTCGGGGGCGGGTACATCAGGGTCACCGCGATGCCTTTCCCCCCGAGCTCGATGGACAGGGACCTGGAGAGGGCCTCCAGGGCCGCCTTGCTGGTGGCGTAACCGGACATGCAGGGCATGGGTCAACGCCAGCAGGCTGCTCACCATGTGGACGATCCCTCCCCTCTCGGCCATGTGCGGTATGGCCGCCCGGGTCATCCTCAACGCTCCCAGGTAGTTCACCTCCATCTCCTCGAGCCCCTCCCCGGCGGGGCCGCATCCCGCACTGGCCGCGTTGTTCACCAGGACATCCAACCGGGCCCAGGACTCGATCACCCGTTCCATCACCTCCTCGCCCCTCCTGGAATCGGTGACGTCGCACTCCACGCCGATGAACCGCTCCGGCCCCCGGTCGATCAGTGCCCTCATTCCCCGGATGTCCAGGTCCGCCCCGCACACCCTGAAGCCCCTGTCCAGGAGGTAGCCGGCCATGTGGAGACCGATCCCACGGCCGGCACCCGTGATCAGAACCACTGGATCCCTCATCATACCCTTCCTGGCATCAACTCGCTTATATAATGTGGCCGCTAGTGAGAACGGCAGATTGAATGCCCGATGGAGATCTGCCGCCCCTGGGCGGCATGGGATGGAGGATGTCGCTCACCCTGGCATGCGCGGCGGGATGGCTGTCGTTCCTCATAATCTGGCTGTTCTTCTTCGCCGGGGATCACGACGCCTACCGGAACCTGGCCGTGGTCATGGTCTCCCTCCTCCTGATCGGTGGGCTGTTGGCCGCCGCCTGGATCCCCTGGTGCGCCAGGTTCGGTCTTGGTGGATGGAGACCGACGGCGTCGTGCCTCGTGGGCCTTACCTGGGCGATCTTCCTCATAATCTGGCTGTTCTTCTACGCGGGCGACTTCGGCATCTACCAGAACATCGCCATCTTCATCCTCTCCCTGACCCTGGTGGGGCTGATCAACTCCCTGCTGTGGAGGTGGAGCACCGGGTACAGGTTCTGAGTTGGCACATCTCTCATTAGAAAAGAATATCTGCCATTCCGTCCGTTATAACCACGTCCCGGAGGAAGCCTTGGGTGTCCGTTCGCCTACCTTACGCCCTGTTTGTTGGTCCCGGTCCTCCCTTCCCAGGGCGACGTCCGGGGCACCATTCTCCCCTCAGGAGATGTAGTGCTCCGTGCTGGACCTGTCGAACCCGTGGACCAGCTCCAGGGAGTAGTCCTCCGGAAGCTCGAAGTCCTCCTCCGGGTAGGTCAGCATGGGAACGTACCTGGATATGTCGGCGGCCATCTTGGAGATCGGGTGGTCCTTCCCGAAGGTCTCGGCGCTGATCTGATAGACCCTGGCCCTGGTGCCCCCCTCGTCCACCACCCCCAGGGAGTGCAGGTACTCGTGTAGCAGCAGGTGGAAGGCGTAGGCCCTGTAGAGGGAGGGGTCGAGCCCCTCCATCCGTTTCAGGGGGACCTTGTTCATGACGATGATGTTGGAATCCACCGGATAGAACGCGCCCACGAAACCGCCCGGGGGGGTTCCCCAGATCGGCCATGGCGAGCATGAGCCCCGAACGCTCCCTGCCCAGGCTCTCCTTCACCGCCCTCTTCACCAGCTCGAACAGGTCGGGGAGGTCCCTGCAGGACAGGAGGGCGCCGTGGTATCTGTTCTCTTCCACGCCGCTCCAATCAACGTTAAGGGTATTTGAAGGTTGGCCACCCACGCTAGGCCAGGAAGATGCTTCCGTAGTGGTCCCGGCAGAGCGAGGCGTGGTCGCAGCGCATCTCCACCATGGCCTCCGGGAGATGATCCAGTATGTCCTGGGCGGTCATGCCGTCCTCCCCCTTGTTCGTTGCGGCCAGGTCACCGGCCAGGCCGTGCACGAACACCCCCGTGACCACCGCCTCCACCAGCGGCAGTCCCAGTCCGTACATGGCCCCCACCGTCCCGGTGAGGACGTCCCCGCTGCCGGCCGAGCCCATCCCGGGGTTCCCGGACATGTTTACCATCACCCTGCCGTCCGGGAGGCCTATCAGGGAGTGGGCCGTCTTCAGCACCAGGATGCAGTCCAGTTCGACCGCCACCTCCTGGACGGAGCCGATGGGATCCTCCATCACCTCCTTCACCGATCTCCCGGCGAGCCGTCCCATCTCCCCCGGGTGGGGGGTGAGCACTGTCGGCCATTCCCGATCGGAGACACAGCCGGTGTCCTCGGCCACCGCGGTGATCCCGTCCCCGTCCACCAGCACCGGTCCGCCTATCCTCCGGACCAGGAGGCGGACCAGCTCCCTGGTCTCCTCGTCCAGGGAGAGGCCGGGACCGATCACCACGAAGTCCACCTGGTCGGCCAGCTCGAGTATCTCGCCCTCCGATTCCAGGGAGAGGCTCCCCCTCTCGGTCTCCTTCTGGGGGTGGAAGACGATCTCGCTCCCCCGGTTGGCCAGGAAGGGGGAGATCGAAGCGGGGGTGGCCAGCCTGGAGTAGCCGCCCCCGGCCCGCAAAAAGGATAGGGCGGAGAAGTAGGGCGCCCCCTGGTAGCTGGCGGCACCGGCCACGAACAGGGCCTGGCCGAAGGTCCCCTTGTGGCCGTCCCTCCTTCTGGAAGGTAGCGGGGAGGGCAGGCCCACCTCCACCTCCAGCGAGGGCTGATCGTAATGCTCGGGCGGGAAGGAGATGTGGGAGACGTACAGCTTGCCGCAGTGATCGAAACCGGGATACAGGATGTTTCCCACCTTCGGCAGGCCGAAGGTGACGGTCAGGTCGGCTTGGACGGCCGTTCCCATGACCTTTCCGGTGTTACCGTTCACCCCGGAGGGGATGTCCACGCTGAACACCGGTAGGGGGGAGGAGTTGATCAGCTCTATCGCCTCCCGGTACTTGCCCCGCACCTCCCCGTCCAGACCGGTGCCCAGCATGGCGTCGATCACCGCGTGGGAGTGCAGCAGCTCCCCCCTGACCTCGGGGGAGAAGTGCTCCACCTCGATGGGAAGCCGGGTGAGGATCCGGTAGTTCCGCTCCGCCGCCCCGGAGTACTTTTCCGGATCGCTCATGAGCAGCACCTTGGGGACGCCGCCATTGGAGAGGATCTTCCTGGCCACCACCAGTCCGTCCCCCCCGTTGTTCCCGGGGCCGCAGAAGATGAGGAACCTCTTCCCCGCCATACCGAACTCCTGGAGTATGGTGCTGTAGACCGCCAGGCCGGCGTTCTCCATGAGGAGGAGGTCCTCTATGTCGTAGTCCTCGATGGCCCCCCTGTCCAGCTCCCTCATCTGCTCCACGGTGCTGATCTTCATCCTCTCATCCCGGGGAATGTATATCGTTCATGGTTCAAGGCCGTTGTCCCGACAGTGTTTTCTTCTCCCGGATCGCTACTGAACGGTGATGAACCCGATCGTGCTGGTGGCGGGAGGAGGGGAGCTGGGGAGTCAGGCGGCCAGGGCAGTGCTCAGGGAGGGGAGAGAGGTGACGGTCGTCGATGAGGACGAGGGATGTGAGGCCGGCGCACTCGCCAACAGGGTGATACGCTCGGTCGATGACCATGGCCCAGGCGGGGGGGTCCAGCTGCTTATAGGTGACGCCTTCCGATCCACACTCGCCCTCATGCGGCGGACCGAGGTCGATCTCCTGGTACCGGCGGTCCCCGGGCACCTCGCCGGCAGGCTGGTCATGCTCCATCTACTGGACCATGGATGCAAGCTGGAACCCACCCCTCAGCTGCTCAGGAGCATGGCGTCGGTCATACCCTCCCGCCTGATCCACCTGGAGGACCCGGAGAACGGTCTGCTGGCCACCAGCTACATGGTCTCGGGGAGATGCCGGCCGGGATGCGAGCAGCCCCCCCGTTGCCCGGAGACGGGGGAGGTCAGGGAGAGGCCCATGCACGAGCTCCTGAGGGAGGCGATGACCTGGGCGGTGTCCCGCCACGAGGTGCTGGTCCCCGAGACCATTGGAGGGGTCGGTTGCCTCCGGGGCGAACAGGTTAGGGCGCTGCTGGAGAACGCCGCCAGGCTGAGGAAGGGGGAGACGTTCGGGGTGGCCACCTCCTGCAGGTGCCACGGGATCGTCAACCTGTTCCGCCGAATGGGAAAATGATCGACCCGACCCTGCCGTCAGGTAGCGATCCGCCCGATCCACCGGGCCGGAAAAGGCTTTATACGGCAAGGGCGTTGGGCGCATCCGATGGAAAACTCCACCTTCCCCAGGAACGCGAAGCTGTTGATCTCCGTCGCATTGCTGGTTGGCGCGTTCGCCATGTACTGGGCATGGGGGCTGATGTACGGCAGCTGGAACATGTTCGCCCCGGAGTACATCGGGGTCTATTCCATCGTCGGTATACTCTTCTTCTTCGGTATTGTGGGCCTGGTACTTACCTTGAGGGAATGAGCTACATGGCCCTGGCCACGTAGATGCAGGTGTCCGTCTCCTTACCGCAGACGATGCACCTCCCGCTGAACTCCTCCTCCGGGTACAGGGTGCCCAGGATGCTCAGCTCGGAGGTCTCCTCGATCTCCCTGCCGCATCCCTCCGAGCCGCACCACCCCATCCGGAGGATCTTGTCGGGGATCCCCTCCAGGCTCTCCACCGTTTGGATGGAATCCTCCAGGTTCCTCCTGGCCCGATTGCCCAGCTCCTCCTTGATCGCCTGGAGCAGGAACCGGACCTCCTCCACCAAGTTCTCCCGTCCGAAGGTCCCCCGGTTCATCTGGTCCCTCCTTGCATAGGTTACCACGCCGTCGTTGATGTCCCTGGACCCCAGCTCCAGGCGCAGGGGCACCCCCCGGATCTCCCAGTCGTAGAACTTGGACCCTGGACGATCGTCCCGATCGTCAAGATGTGCCCGGATGCCGTTGGCGAGAAGCTCGTCCCGGAGGAGGGAGGCCTGGTCGGTCACCTCCTTCCCCTTGCCCTTGGCGAGTATGGGCACGATCACCACCTGATAGGGTGCAACATCCGGGGGCAGTATCAGCCCCTGGTCGTCCCCGTGGACGCCCACCAGGGCGCCCACCAGGCGCTCGCTCATCCCGTAGGTGGTCTGGTGTACCGGCCTCATCTCCCCCTTCTCGTCCTCGTACCTGATGTCGAAGGGCCTGGAGAAGTTGTCCCGGTAGTGGTGTATGCTCCCCAGCTGAAGCGTCCGGCCGCCGGGCATGAAGGTGTCTATGCCCACCGTGTAGTAGGCCCCTGGAAACTTGTCCCACTCCGTCCTCTTAAGCAGGAGGTAGTGGATGCACAGCCGGTCCATGATCCTCTCCAGTATATCGAAGTCCTCCTCCACCTGAGTCTGGGCCTCCTCGGCGTCTCGGTGGCAGGTGTGGGACTCGAAGAAGTGGATCTCCCTCACCCGTATGAACGCCCTGGTCATCTTGGTCTCGTAGCGGAAGGTGTTCACGATCTGGTAGGTCTTCAGGGGCAGGTCCTGGTGGGAGCGTATCCACAGGGCGAAGATGGGGTACATGGAGGTCTCGCTGGTGGGCCGCAGGACCAGCCCGACGTCCAGGGGGTTCTTGCCCGCCCGGGTGACCCAGTAGACCTCCTCGTCGAAGCCCTTGATGTGCTCCTTCTCCTTCTCGAACTCGGTCTCCGGGATCAGCAGGGGGAAGCACACCTCCTCATGCTCGGTGGCGTCGAGCTCCTCCCGGATGAAGGAATCGATGTGCCTCATGATCCTCCATCCGTACGGGGTCCAGACGTTCATCCCCTTGATCGGGTACCTCTTGTCGGTCAGGGAGGCGCGCTCCACTATCTCGTTGTACCAGTCGCTGAAATCCTCTTCCTTCTTCATGGCCGGACACCTCGGGAGGGGTGGGAGAATACCCCGGTTTTGTATAAAGGTTTTTCAGGGTCTGAGGGCCATGGCCACCTGGGGGGCCACCGAGATCTCCGAGACCTCCCCCTCCAGGGTGTTGGCGGCCACCACCCGGTCGCACTCGTCCCTGAGCTTCCCCAAGGCGCCCTGGGCGAACAGCCCGTGGGTACAGGCGGCGGTGATCCTCATGGCCCCCATCCTCCTCAACTCCCTGGATGCGGCGGTGATGGTGCCCCCGGTGGAGATGATGTCGTCCACTATGAGGATCTCCTTCCCCTCCACGTCCAGGCTCTTGGGGGTGATCCTCACCTGGTCCCCGCTCAGCCTGGTCTTGACCAGGTGGTCCCAGTCCGAACCGATGATGGACGCCACCTCCCTGGCCCTCCCGGCGGCCCCCTCGTCCGGTGCCAGCACCAGGTCGATCCCCTGGTCCGAGAAGTAGCTGCCGATCTCTGGCCCCGCCCTGACATCGGTCGCTTCGGACCGGTCGAACCACTCCAGTATGTAGGGGGAATGTATGTCCACGGTGATGATGCGGTCGGAGGACATCTGGATGTGCTGGGCCATCACCTTGGCGCTGATCGGCTCTCCCCTCTCGAACCTCTTGTCCTGCCTGGCGTACCCGAAGTAGGGGACCACGGTGGTGATGTGCTCCGCGCCCATTCCCAGGGCGGCCTCCTGCAGGAGCAGGAGCTCCACGAGATCGCCGTCGGGGAAGCTGTTCTGCACGATGACCACCTCGGGATCGAGCTCCTCCCGCTCGATCCTGACGTAGCACTCCCCGTCGGGGAAGCGCTTCCCGGTGGCCCTGACCAGCTCGACGTCAAGCTCCGAGGCCAGATCGGCCGACAGTCCCTGAGAGGAGGAACCGCTAATCACTATCATCGTGGGTGAATAATTCTCTTCCCCTTTATATCTGGTGACTGGCCACCCATGGAAAGGGTTATCACCGGCCGGTCACAATGGTATCGGCATGCCCTACGATGACATCTCGGAGCTGCCCAAGGGCGTTCGGAAAGCGCTCCCGGAGGAGGCCCAGGAGATATTCAAGGGGGCCTTCAACTCGGCCTGGGAGGAGTACTCCGATCCGGAGAGGAGGAAGGACGGGGCCTCCCGGGAGGAGGTGGCCATGCGGGTGGCCTGGTCGGCGGTGAAGAGGAAGTACAAGAAGGACCGGGACGGGAACTGGGTGAGGAAGTAGTCCCGACCGGCACCTCCCGATACCGAATACCAAAAGCTTTTATCGATACCCCTTAATATGCGGATGGGAAGGGATGCGGATGCAAACGGACCTCGCCACCGACGCTTCTGAGAAAGAGATATCGACCGAGATCAGGGACGAGGAACTCCCCGAGGAGGAGAGGAAGGAGATCCCTCAGGAGAATGAGGAGATCTCTCAGGAAGAGGCCAAGAACCCCCGGGACGACCGGGGGGCCGTGGGGGTCATTTACGGTAACGTGGGAACCACCCACTTCAACATGAGGGTGGTGGACACCCTTCAGCGGATGGAGTACGTCATGGTCGAGCACGACGTGAACGGATGGGTGCTCGGTCAGGTGATGGACGTGGAGAGGAAGACAAACCTCTCCCTGGACAAGGCCCAGATGGTCTCCGAGGGTCAGAACGTGGATATAGAGGAGAAGGTCACCGCCAAGGTCCAGGTGATCGGATACCGGGACTACCGGGGTCTCCTGCAGGTGCCCAGAACGCCCTACAAGGCCGGTGACCCGGTCTACAAGGCCACCGACTCCCTGATCAGGGAGGTGGTGGGGCTGAGGGAGAACACCGAGACCGGGGCCTACGTGGGCCTGCTGATGGGACACGACATCAAGGTGGAGGTGGACATCAACGAGATGGTCCAGAAGCACGTCAGCATCCTGGCCAAGACCGGAGGGGGGAAGAGCTTCCTCTGCGGAGCCCTGGTGGAGGAGCTGATGAAGCACGACGTCACCGTCCTGGTGTTCGACCCGCACGGCGAGTACGGATCCATGAGGGAGAAGGGCCCCCAGATGAGCACCGAGAGGGACTTCGGGGTGAAGGCCCGGGGCTACAAGAACAAGATCACCGAGTTCGCCACCGACACCTCCATCAACAAGGGGGCGAAGCCGCTCAACTTCACCCTGTCCAACCTGGAGGCCAGGGACCTACTCAGCCTGACCAATATCAAGAAGGTGAGGTCGTACCTGACCTCCCTCAGGAAGGCGATCGAAACCCTCAGGGGGGCGAAGAAGGACTACTCCCTGAAGGACATCATTCACGTCCTGGAGGCGGAGGAGGACGCCCAGAACGCCGTCCTGATCAACGAGCTGGAGTACCTGAACGAGGTGAACATCTTCGCCTCCAAGGGGACCAAGATCGACGAGCTTGTGGTCAAGGGGAAGACCACCGTCATCAACATGAAGGGTACCCCCCCGGACATCCAGGAGCTGATCGTCAGCCGCATCTGCTCCGCCGTCTTCGAGCTGCGGAAGCTGGAGAAGGTCCCCCCCATGATGCTGGTGGTGGAGGAGGCGCACAACTACTGCCCCCAGCAGGGGACGGTCTCCTCCAGCAAGGTCTTCCGGACCATCGCCTCGGAGGGGAGGAAGTTCGGCCTTGGCCTGACCATCATCACCCAGAGGGCGGCCAAGGTGGACAAGAACGTCCTCAGTCAGTGCAACACCCAGATGATTCTGAAGGTCACCAACCCCAACGATTTGAAGGCCATCACCTCCTCGGTGGAGGGGCTCACCTCGGGCATGGCGGACGAGATACAGAGGCTTCCCATAGGCACCTCCCTGGTGATGGGCGGCAACATCCAGATGCCCCTGCTGGTCGAGGTGAGGCCCAGGGAGAGCAAGCACGGCGGGGACAGCGTGGAGGTCGTGGGCTCCAAGAGGGTGTGAGATGGAGAACCAGGTGTCCAAGGAGCACCTCCGGAAGTACCTGAACACCACCAGGGAGGCGCTGGACAAGCTCACCATCACCTGTCCGGAGAGGTCCTTCGGCCGCAGGTTGGCGGAGGACTTCCTGAAGATGGCCAAGTCCTACTACCAGGACGCCCTCCACTTCGAGGGGTCGGGGGACCACGTCAACGCCTTCGCCTGCGTCAACTACGCCCACGGATGGCTGGACTGCGGGGCGCGGCTGGGCCTCTTCGATGTCGGCGGCGACGACCGCCTGTTCACCCTGTACGAGTGATCAGGGGGAGTCCAGGATCCTGGGACCCTTCCAATCCACCCCGCTTCTGTGACACTCGCCCCGTTGGGAGAGCACCTCCTGGATCTCGTCCAGCTCCCCCGAGGCGAACACCGAGTTCCCCAGCATGACCATGCTCCCCGGGCCCAGGCCCTGGATGGCCTTCAGCGCACCCTCCACCGGAGGGGTGATCAGCCCGGTCCGACGAGCGAAATCCCGGCTCAGGCGGAAGAGGTTGGACAGCGTGGGGGAGTCGCCCAGCGCGCACAGGCACTCCTCCCCCACCGAGTTGATCCTCCGCCTCATGTCCCTGCCGAGCACCTGCGAGGTGTGGATCTCCGGGCCCACCACCGCGAGGACCAGCTCCAGGTCGCCCGGGATCCTCTCCACCAGTCCGTGCGGGGGAATTCCTTCCCTCCGCCTGATGGTCACCCCCCCGGTGGCGATCGCGGCCACGTCCCCCAGGCCGCTCCGGTGGACCACCTCGGCCCGATGGGAGGCGGTCACCGCCTCCTCCATCTCCCACCCCATCAGCTCGGTCATTGCCATGGCGGCCGAGAGGGTGCCGGCCGCGCTCATGCCGAAGCCCTGTCCGCAGGGGAGGTCCAGTCTCGTCTCCACCCTGACGTCGATGGTCCGATCCTCTATCAGGTAGGCCAGGGCCTGCCTGGTCACCGGTGCGGGGGAGGGCTGCCCATCGATCAGCACCTCCATCCTCCCGGTCCCGGAGGAGGCCTCCACCTCGGAGGTGGCCCCCAGGGAGATGCAGGCCCCCGCCCCCCGGGAGCCCGAGCTGTCCAGACCGTCGCCCTCGCAGATCATGAAGAACCCGGTGATGTGTCCGGGGGAGAACGCCCTGGCCCTCACAGCAGCTCCTCCGCGAGGGCCCGGAGCAGGGAGTGGGCCACCTCCGACTTGCCCCCGGAGAGGGTGCTGGCGCCGGAACGGGTGACCAGTATCACCTCCGTGCTGCCGGCGGTCACCCTGGACAGGTCGTTCGCGACCACCGCGTCCAGCCGGTCCTCCTCCAACCTGGCCCTGGCCTTCTGGATCAGCTCCTTCCCTCCGTGCTCGGCCTTGAAGCCGACCAGCACCTCCGCCCGGTCCCGGATCCGGGGGAGGACCTTGGGGAGGGGCTCCAGCTCCAGGGTGATGCCCTCCCTGGAGGGCAGTTTTCCCTCCGCCTGCCGGGGCCCGAAGTCGGACAGGGCGGCCGGAACCATCACCAGGTCGTGATCCACCCGATCCAGCATGGTCTCAAGATCGCCCACGCTGCGGAATTTGCGCAGTGCCACATGGTCCGGCAAGGAAACCTGGTGCCTGCCCATCCACAGCTCCACCTCCGCCCCGCGGGCGAAGGCCGCCCTGGCCAGGGAGACCGCCGTCTCCCCGGTGCCCCGGTTGGTGATCACCCTCATCCGGTCTATGGGCTCCTCGGAGGAGCCGCCGATGACCAGCACCCTTCTTCCCGCCAGATCCCTTGGGCCCAGGGTCCGCTCCACCCGGGCCACGATCTCCTCCAACGAGGCCATCTTGGCCTTCCCCCCCTCGAACCTGGGGTCGATGCACTCCACCCCCATCTCCCTCAACCTCTCCAGGTTCCTCATGACCGCCGGGTTGTGGTACATGGGGGCGTGCATGGCGGGGGCCACCATCACCGGCATCCGGGTTCCGATGGCGGTGGTGGCCATGGTGGTCACCGGGGTATCGTCTATGCCCAGTGCCATCTTGGACACGGTGTTGGCGGTGCAGGGGGCGATCAGTAGCAGGTCCGCCCGATCGTCGGACTCCCCGCACAGGCAGACGTGCTCCACCCCTCCCCCCAGCTCCACGACGGGAGCGCGGCCGGCGGCGAACTGCATGACGCAGGGGGTCACTATCCCCCTTGACTCGGCGGTCATGACCGGGTGGACCTCCGCTCCCCGGCGCACCAGCTCCCTGGACAGCTCGAAGCACTGGACGGCGGCGATGCTGCCCGTGATCCCCAACACGATCCTCTTTCCCTCCAGGGATCCTCCCCCCTCTCCTCTGATCTCCTCCACCGGATGCATCCTCTCCCTCACAGGTTGTTGTTGATCGCTCTCAGGATCTCCTCCACCACCTCGTCCACCGGTCGGGTGGCGTCCACCAGGAGGTAGTTGGAGTCCTCCTCGGCGATCCGATGGTAGATGTCGTGCACCTCCTTGAGGTAGGAGAGCACCTCGAACTTGGACCTGGTGTGCCGAAAGCTCAGCCTCTCCATCGCCCTCTCCGGGGGAAGGTCCAGGAGAAAGACGATGTCCGGCCTGATGATGACGGGCTCGCTGACCGCCCTGAGCCACTCCAGCGCCTCCTCCTCCGTCTCCCTCCGGAGCAACGCCCCCTGGTATGCCAGGGTGGAGGGGTTGTACCTGTCGCAGAGCACGATGATCCCCTGGGAGAGCCACTTCCTGATCCTCTCGGTGTGGGTGGCCCGATCGGCGAGGAAAAGAAGGGCTTCGGTGTATGGTCCGATCTCCTCGTCCGCCCCCCGGCGCACCTGGTCCCCCAGCCAGCAGTCGGTCGGCTCCGCGGTGAGCACCACCTCCCGGCCGCTCTCCTCCGAGAGCCTCTGGGAGAGCTTCCGGGACACGGTGGTCTTACCGGAGCCGTCCAGCCCCTCGATGACGTAGAACCTGCCGTCGGGGTAATCGTCCGCCGCGTCCGCCTGCGCCGAGAATCCTTGAGCGACCATGTTGGGAGGGGAAGCCATGTTCTCACCTAATATCGTTTGTGGGTAGATATTAACTCACCGGGTCGAGGTGGCGGATCGGCATCGGACGACCGGGGCGTCGATTCCGTCCCTGATCGCGACACCGGGTCGCCCCCTCGACGGCCCGGCAATGGAGGAGATCCCTTCCAGGGATGATCGGATGGTACGGCAGAACCACGGGGCACCTTGGGGTTCGGATACCCTGGGGCACCTCACCGCCCTTCCCTCTTGGTCCGAAGATGATCTCGCGGGCCACCATGGTCACCCTCCACCCCCAGGGCGTCTAGGGGGCCACCGACCACATCCGTACCGAGGACCAATATCTTGACGGGGCACCGGGGTGAAAGGGCCGATCAGGAAAGGTATATCAATGCCTCTAGCGAATTGTTCTCACGGAGGAGAAATTATGAGGATTACCGATGTGAGGGTGATCACCCTCGGAGTGCCACTGGAGAAGCCAAGCGGCGTCTCCGCGGACCGGGAGGTCAACTTCCGAGGGGCGGCGTTCGTGGTCATCGACACCGACGAGGGCATCCAGGGCATAGGCGAGGGATACGGTCCGGAGTACTTCATCATCCGGACCATCGTGGAGAGGAAGCTGAGACCGATGCTGGTGGGAGAGGATCCGCTGGACATCGAGAGGCTGTGGAGGAAGATGCTGCTCCTGCCACTGTACTGGGACCAGAAGGGACAGGGCATATCCGCCGCCTCCGGTGTGGACATGGCCCTCTGGGACCTCGCCGGGAAGCACTTCGGGGCCCCGGTGCACCAGCTGCTGGGCGGGGACGCCCAGGGCGGTAAGATCCAGGCCTACGCGAGCGACCTGTTCTGGGACACCCCGGAGGCCATGGCCTCGTCCGCCGGGGAGCATGTCCGAAAAGGATTCCCCGCGGTCAAGACCCATCTGGGACGCGGTCTGGAGGAGGACGAGCGCCGGGTGAAGGCGCTGAAGGAGGCCATAGGGGACGCCGACCTAATGGTGGACATCAACTGCGGATACGACCGTATCCAGGCGCTGAAGGTGGGCCGCATGCTCGAGAAGCACGGGGTGTTCTGGTACGAGGAACCCCTCTCCCCGTACGATGTGGACGGCCTCGCCTTCCTCAGGTCGAAGCTGGACATACCCATCGCCACCGGGGAGAACGAGTACACCAAGTGGGGCTTCAAGGAGCTGTTCCTGAGGGACGCGGTGGACTACGCCATGCCCGACATCATGCGGTGCGGGGGGATCACCGAGACCAGGAAGATCTGCGCCCTGGCCGAGGCGTTCGACGTGGCGGTGACCCCGCACAACTACACCACCGGGGTGGGGCTGGCGGCCACCATACAGCTGATGGCCTGCACACCCAACTGTCAGCTCCTGGAGTACGATGTCACCCCCTACCCGCTCTACGAGAGCCTGCTCAAGCGTCCGTTGGAGTTCGACGACAGGGGCAGGGTGACCGTACCCAAGGACCCCGGCCTGGGATTGGAGATAGACCAGGCGACGATCGAGGAGTACGCGGTGGACTAGTCCTCCAGCTCGCGCAGCAGAGGGGCGCACAGCTGGCACTCCACCCCGGATCGTGCCAGCCGCCTGGCCCTCTCCACCGCCTCCTTACCCCTTTCCTGGTCAGAGCGCTTCTTCAGGGCACGGTAGGAGAGGATGGCCTCCTTGGCGGCGAAGACCTCGTCCACCCGCCTCACCGAGGTGTGACTCGGGGCGGAGGTCAAGGTCTCCGGATCCTCCTCCGCGATCCCTATCAGGGCATCGGCGTACATGTCCAGGGTCTCCTTCTCCTCGGTCTCGGTGGGCTCGATCATCAGGGCCTCCTCCACCAGGGAGGGGAAGTAGATGGTGGGGGGATGCATTCCGTGGTCAAGCAGCCTCTTTGCCACGTCCAATGCCCTGCGACCCTTATCCCGCTTCAGGCGACCGGCGCCGATGACGAACTCGTGCTTCCTAAGGTTCCCGAAGGGGAGGTCGTAGTGCTCCTTCACCCTCTCCTTCAGGTAGTTCGAGTTCAGCACCGCCCTCTCCGAGGCCCTCCTCAGCCCCTCCCCGCCCATGCGCAGGATGTAGGCGTAGGCCCGGACCATGACGGCGAAGTTGCCCAGGTATGACCTCACCTTGCCTATGCTGCGGGGGCGGTCGTAATCCAGGGTGTACCTGTCCCCCTCCCTGATCACCCGGGGGACCGGAAGGAAAGGCTCAAGATCCGACACCACCCCCACCGGCCCGGAGCCAGGGCCGCCCCCGCCATGGGGGGTGGAGAAGGTCTTGTGCAGGTTGAAGTGGACGATGTCGAAGTCCATCATCCCCGGGTCGGTGATGCCCATCACCGCGTTCAGGTTGGCCCCGTCGTAGTAGAGCAGGGCCCCGACGTCATGGACCGCCCTTGCCACCTCCTTGATCCCCCTCTCGAAGATGCCCAGGGTGTTGGGGTTGGTGATCATCAGGGCGGCGGTCCTCTCCGAGAGGGCGCTCTCCAGGGCCTCCGGGTCGACCACGCCTTCCTCCGAGGAGGGGATCTCCACCACCTCGAAGCCGGCCATGGCCGCAGAGGCAGGGTTGGTCCCGTGGGCCGTGTCCGGCACGATAACCTGGTCCCTCTCCCGGTCCAGGCTCTCGTGATAGGCCCTGGCCAGCAGCATCCCGGTGAACTCCCCGTGGGCCCCGGCGGCCGGTTGGAGGGTGACCGCGTCCATCCCCCCGATCCGGCAGAGGGCCCTCTCCAGCTCGTGCATCAGGGCCAGGGCCCCCTGGATGGACTCCTCCGACTGGTAGGGGTGCACCGAGGCGACCTGGGGGAGGGAGGCCAGCAGATCCCCGTACTTCGGGTTGTACTTCATGGTGCAGGAGCCCAGGGGGTAGAAGCCGTTGTCCACTCCGAAGTTCATCTGGGAGAGGTTGGTGTAGTGCTTGACCACCTCCCTCTCCGGGACCGAGGGCAGTTCCAGCCCCTTCCTGCGCAGTTGCGGGGGCACCTCCTCCCCGGTCCATTCCACCTCGGGCAGGGAGAAGTCGGATCCCCCTCCCCTCTCGAAGATCATGCGGCGGTCGTACCTGGCCTGCCTGTACATTCAGACCACCTCCCTGAGGGCGGAGACCAGCCGCTCGTGGTCATCCCTGGAGTGCATCTCGGTGGTGGCCAGCAGCATGCAGTCCTCCAGGTCGGGGAGGTGGGGGAGTAGGGGGAGGCCCCCGATTATACCCCTCTTCAGCAGCAGCTTGTTCACCTTCTCCGGCTTGGTCGGGCACCTGATGGCGAACTCGTTGAAGTGGTGGGCGTTGAACAGGGGGGAGGTGAAGCCCTCCAGGTCCGAGATCTCCTCCATCAGCTCCCTGGCCTGGGCGATGTTGTACCTGGCCAGGGATTCCAGCCCCTCCTTTCCCAGGAGGGACAGGTAGACCGAGGCGGCCACCGCCATCAGGGCCTCGTTGGTGCAGATGTTGGAGGTGGCCCGGCTCCTCCGGATGTGCTGCTCCCTGGTCTGCAGGGTCATGCAGAACGCCCTCTCCCCCTCCTGGTCGGTGGTGATCCCTATCACCCTCCCGGGCATCTTCCTGACGTACTCCTGACGGGTGGCGAAGATGCCCAGCAGCGGTCCTCCGAGGTTCATGGGGGAGCCCAGGACCTGCCCCTCCCCCACCACGATGTCCGCCCCGTACTCGCCGGGCGGGCTGAGGACGCCCAGGGAGATGGGGTTCACCCCCACCACCAGTAGACTCTCCGGGAACTCCTCCTTGAGGGAGGCGACGGCGGGGTCGATCACCCCCAGGAAGTTGGGGACCTCGGCGTAGATGCCGGTGACGCCCTCCTCCGCCTTCAGGGAGAGGTCGTCCATGTCCATCTGACCGGTGTGGGGGTCGAAGTCGTACTCCATGACCTCCATGCCCGATCCCCAGACGTAGTTGCGGAGGACCCGTTTCCTCTCCCAGCTCATCGCCTTGGGGATGAGGAAGGCCCCCCCTGGATCTATCCGATGACACATGTTTGCCGCCTCCCCCAGCGCGGTGGAGGCGTCGTAGTTGGAGGAGTTGGCCGCGTCCAAACCGGTGAGCTCGGCCAGGTAGCTCTGGTACTCGAACAGGGACTGCAGCATCCCCTGGCTGATCTCCGCCTGGTAGGGGGTGTAGGAGGTGATCATCTCCGCCCTGCCCACCAGCGAGGAGACGGCCGGGGGGATGAAGTGATGGTACACGCCGGCGCCCAGGAAACCCGGGCACTCTCCGAAGTGGTCGTTCCTGGACAGCATCTCCTGGATTCGGCGGACCACCTCCATCTCGGACAGTCCCTCGGGCAGATCCAGTCCATCCACCCTGATCTCTTCCGGGACATCCGAGAACAGCTCCTCGATCCCGGATATGCCCATCTCTTCCATCATCCTCTCGTCGATCCTCATGCTACCCCCTGCTACATCTTCCCGTGGCCATTTCACTTCACCGCTCCTTCTGGCTCTCGGAGACCAGCTTGGACATGAAGGCGGGAAGACTCTCCACGTCCTTGATCTCCTTCTTGCTCATCCGCACCAGCCTTGCCCTCTGGCTGGTGTCGAACCTCACCCCGTTCGCCTTCAGGGCGTTCTTCAGCAGCCGGCACAGCTGGCCCCCCTTCCTGTCCCAGTCGGTCAGGATGATGGCGTCCTTGTCCTCGGCGGCCAGCTCCTCGGCCACCTTCAGTAGCCCGCCGCCGCTCTGCACATGCTTGACCTCCCCGCCGACGCCCAACACCATCAGGGCGTACTCGTCCTTCCTACCCTCGACCAGCAGGGCGGTGCTCTCCTCCCGCCGGTTCAGCTCGTCCAGCAGGTCATCCAGGTCCTCCAGGGTCTCCGTCGCGCTTCTCAGATCGATCCCTCCAGCCGCGAGACCACCGATTCCAGGTCCGAGTGGACCAGTACGGTCTTCATTCGCCCTCCTTGGCCCCGCACGATCTCCACCGGGGACGAGAACATCTCGCCCAGCATGTCTCCCAGCTCCCGGTTCGCCTCCCCGCCCCGGGGCTGGGAGGACACCCTCACCACCAGCCTCTTCCTCCAGGGATCGAGACCCTCCACGCCGGGCCGGGCGGATCCAGGGCGGACGCTGAGGTCGATCTCCACCCCCTCCTCCTTCTCCCTGGCTATCTCCCTGGGGTGCACATGTCGATAATCTGTACCCTGTCTATTATAGCTTCTGCCATTACCATCGTGGTCGGGAATTTTCAAATACCCTCAGTAGAATGTATCGTTCGATGGGGCCTTCCAACCAGCCACTGGGCTTCCGGGACATCACCGAGGTGTATCGCAGGGAGCTCCGCTCCCGGGAGATATCCGAGGTGAGACCGGACTTCTACCGGGCCGTTCAGGCCCTCCTCAGGTCCCTCCGGGAGGAGTCCGAGGAGGAGAGGTGCAACGACCCCCTCTCCCTCAAGGCACTGAGCATCAGTGACACCCTGAAGAAGGCCCAGGCCAAGGTCACCCAGATCTTCGAGATCCGGGCGGAGAAGGTGCTGATCATGGCCCTCCGGGCCTCCAGCGGTACCACCGTGTCCATCCAGAGGCTGACCAGTGAGGAGAAGGACCTGTACAACCAGACCCTGTCGGCCCTGAACTCCTGCCGCTCCTCGGCTCTGGCCCAGAAGGGCAGGCCGCCGGAGGAGCTGGAACCCATCGTGGAGTCTTCCGTGGAGTTGCCCGAGACCCGGGCGGAATCGGAGGAACCGGAAGAAGCCCAGGAGGCGTTGGAAGAGGAGGCGTTGGAGGCCAAGGTGGAAGGACCGGTGGAGGCGCGTTCCCCTGAAGAGGTGGAGCGCCCCCATCAGGGGGAGGCGCCCATCGAGACCGGGCCCGAGGAGGAGTACCTGGTGGTGAGGGTGCTGGAGGACATCCCCTCCTTCGCCGGTCCGGAGAGGGACTACCGGCTGTCCAGGGAGGACGTGGTGGTCCTGCCGGCGGTGATCGCCCGGGCCCTGGTGTCCAGGGGAAAGGCGGTGGAGGTAAGGGCGAGGGTCTAGATGGAGACGGTCCGCACCTCGCCCTCCAGGCAGCAAAGGTCATGGCCCGGGACGCTTTCCCCCACCGTCTCCATGGCCAGCTCGGGTGTGTTGTTGTTCCTGCTCAGGTGGGCCAGGAAGACCTTTCTCGAGGGGTCCTCCAGGTCGCGGAGGGCCTGGGCGCACTCGGCGTTGGACAGGTGGCCGGTACTCCCCCGGATGAGCCTCTTCAGGAAGGTGGGGTAGTCACCCTTCAAAAGCATGTCCAGATCGTGGTTCGCCTCCATCATGAGCAGGTCGGTACCCTCCATCTCCGCCCGCAGGCCGGGGGTCACCCTGCCCAGGTCGGTGGCAACCAGGCATCTACGGTCCCGGTAGGAGAGGGAGAAGGCGCACGGCTCGGACGCGTTGTGCGGTATCGGGAGGGCCTTGACCTCCACCGGTCCCACCTGGAAGGTTCCGAGCTGGGCGATGGGACGGGGGTCCTCCACCTTCCCTATGCGGCAGTTGGCCAGCGTCCCACCGGTGGCGTACACGGGCATCCCGTACCTCCTGGCCAGGACACCCGCTCCCCTGCAGTGGTCCCCGTGCTCGTGGGTGATCAGCAGGGCGGACATCTGGCCTGGGTCCAGGCCCGCCTCCCCCATCAACCTCTCCAGGGCCCTCCCGCTCAGCCCGGCGTCCACCATGATGGAGGTACCGTCCGCGCAGAAGACCGCACTGTTGCCGTCACTCCCACTGGCCAGCACATGTATCTCCAGGCCTCTCAATAGAACCCGTCCCTGGGAGGGTATCCCTGGAGAGATAGAAAAAGGTACCTGTGCTCAGCAGGCGCCCTTCCGCTTGTACAGGCACCATATGATGTCCTGTAGCGTGACGATCCCGATCACCCGCTCCCCCTCCAAGACGGGCAGGCGCTTCACGTCCTTCTCCAGCATCAGCTCGGTCATCTCCAGGATATCGTCGTCCGGATGGGCGACCACGACGTCCCTCTCCATGATATCGCTCACCGGGGTGGAGGAGATACGCTCCCTGATCTTGATGGCCCCCTCGTCCTCCAGATCGTCCAGGGGAAGGGAGAGGAGGCTCACGGTGGGATGCTCGATGGACTCCCTCTCCTTGCAGTCCCGGATGAACCTGAGGATGTCCTTGCTGCTTATGATCCCCTCCAATCCCCCCCGATCACCCACCACCGGGGCCCCCGATATGCCGTTGACCGCGAGGGTGACCGCGGCCCTGTGAAGGTCGGTGGATTCCCCGAGTGTGACCACCGAGGTGGTCATGATGTCCCTGACCTTGGGGCTCTTCATGCTGGTCAGATTGATGACCAGCCTATAAATCTCTTTTCGAGGCGGGCGGGGGCCGGGTGGCGACGGTTCGATAGCTTTATGTAGGACAATACTAATTGTGCCGCCCAGTCGGGCCCGTAGCTCAGCTAGGTAGAGCAATCGGCTCTTAACCGATGGGTCGAGGGTTCGAAAGGTTTCGAGCAAACCCGAACATCCCTCCGGGCCCGCCTTTCCCCCGGGGTTGGTCCCTTGTTGAACGTGTATTTTATCGGAACGGCCGGCAGCGGGAAGAGCACGCTGGTCTACGCCTTCGAGCAGTGGATGGAGAGGCAGGGTCTTGACTGCGTCACCCTGAACCTGGATCCGGGCGCGGAACAGGTTCCCTACGAACCGGACGTGGACATACGGGACTGGGTGAGGCTGACCGAGGTGATGGAGGACTACGGCCTGGGGCCGAACGGCGCCCAGGTGGTGTGCTCCGACCTCATGGCCCTGAACGTGAAGGAGTGGGGTGACGTGGTCCAGGGCTTCGAGTCCAACTACCTGCTCATCGACACCCCCGGGCAGATGGAACTGTTCACCTTCAGGCAGTCCAGCTCGGTCATCATGGACCACCTGGGTCGGGAGAGCTCCTACATGGTATTCCTCTCCGACCCCCACCTCTCCAGGATGCCAAACGGCTTCGTTTCCAACCTGATGCTGTGCGCCCTCACACACTTCCGCTTCTCCGTGCCCATACTGAACACCCTCTCCAAGGTGGATCTCCTCTCGAACGAGGAGAGGGAGAGGGTCATGGAGTGGTCCGCCTCCCCCGACACCCTTAACTCCGACCTGATGGAGCAGAACTTCAATTCCCAGAGCATGATCAACCTGGAGTTCTTCAAGGCGATGGAGAACGTGGGGATGTTCCGGAGAATGGTACCGGTCTCCTCCGAGGAGATGGAGGGAATGGGGGACGTCTACGACGGCATCCAGCAGTCCTTCGAGGGAGGGGAGGACCTCTCCCCGGATTGATCCCCTTCTCGATCGGTCAACGGTCCGACCGGCTCAGGCGAACATCACGCCCGACGTCGAGCACTTGGTCTCGTCGCCCTCCCGGACCTTGGTGATGGCCTGGTAGAAGTCGTAGACGCTGACCTCGTCCCGGTCCTCCCTGATGGCGAACATGCCCGCCTCGGTGCAGATGGCCTTGATGTCGGCACCGGTGGCGCCGTCGGTCTTCGAGGCCAGATCGTCCGGGTCCACCGAATCGTCCACGCTCATGGTCTGGGTGTGGATGCGGAAGATGTCCGCCCTGCCCTCGTGGGTGGGCAGCGGGATGTTGATCACCCTGTCGAACCTGCCCGGGCGCAGCAATGCCTCGTCCAGGATATCCGGCCTGTTGGTGGCCCCTATGATCTTCACGTCCCCGATGGGGTTGAAACCGTCCAGCTCCGACAGGAGCTGCATCAGGGTCCTCTGGACCTCCCGGTCCCCGGAGGTGGCCACCTCCAGGCGCTTGGCCCCTATCGAGTCCAGCTCGTCTATGAAGACTATGCTCGGGGCCTTCTCCTTGGCCATCTCGAACAGCTCCCTGACCAGACGGGCCCCCTCCCCTATGTACTTCTGCACCAGCTCGGAGCCCACGAAGCGTATGAAGGTGGCCTGGGTCTGATGGGCCACCGCCTTGGCCAGCAGGGTCTTGCCGGTGCCCGGGGGACCCACCAGTAGAACGCCCTTGGGGGGGTCGATCCCCACCCTCTTGTACAGGTCGGGCTTCATCAGGGGGTCCTCCACGGCCTCCTTGACCTCGACGATCTGGTCGGCCAGCCCGCCGACGTCGGTGTAGGTCACCGAGGGCTTGTCGATGATCTCGGCGCCCACCACTATGGGGTCCAGAGAGGGGGGAAGCACCCCCATGATGGCCAGCGTCTGCTTGTTGAGGGAGACTCTGGCGCCAACCTGGAGGTCCTCCTTGGGCACGTACTCCGACGCGGAGACGATGAAGTCCGGGCCGGTGGAGCTCTTCACGATGATCCTGCCGTCCGGAAGGATGTCCTTGACGTTGCCGATGATCAGAGGGGGTGATTTCAACCTCTCCATCTCGGCCCTCATACGCTTGAGATCCTTCTGGAGTCGGAAGAGCTCGCTCTCCACGTAGCGCTTCTCCCCCTCCACACGGCGGATCTCCTCAAGGAGTTCCCCGTTCCTCTTCTCGAGGACCTCCACCTTGTCTCTCATCTCTGAGACGAAATCGTCCACATGTTGATCGCTAGCAGGCTGGTCACTCACAGAGTCACCCCAATCTCGCCTCTATTCGGCGGTAAGATATTTTATCTTTTCGCAGCGACTGTCCCGGTCCTGTGCCCGTCTGAACATTGGCGGGGGCGTATAAGTCACCTACTGCGCCGGAGAACGGGAGGCGCCCCCCGAGGGAGGACAGTTCCCACACCTCCCGGGCGTGGCTCCCCAAACGATTAAATCGCCGCTTCTCGTTGTTAGGCGGGACCTGATATGATATGTGAGCTCTGTGGTAAGGAAACTGACAAGGGTCGCACTGTCTACGTAGAGGGAAGCCGCCTCTCGGTCTGCCCCGAGTGCGCCAGGTTCGGGGATTCGGAGAGGCCTGCCAAAGGGGAGGCCGCCGCGAAGCCGGAGATCGCACAGAGACTGGAGAAGAGGGAGCGCCGGATGCGCACCAAGGACGTCTACCGGGACGAGGAGCCCATGGAGCTGGCAGAGGACTACCCGCAGAGGGTCAAGTCGGCACGTGTCCGAAAGAACTGGAAGCAGGAGGACCTGGCCGCCAAGATCAACGAGAAGAAGAGCGTGATCCACAAGATCGAGGGAGGGGACATGAGGCCGAACGACAGCCTCGTGGCCAAGCTGGAGAAGGAGCTGGACATCCGCCTCATGGAGAAGGTCCCCATGGTCCAGTCCGAGACCAAGAAGCAGTCCTCCAAGGGGATGACCCTGGGGGACCTGATCAAGATCAAGAAGGAGTGATCACCTCTCCAGGATCTCCTCCTCCACGGGGGAGATCAGGTCCCCCATCTCCACGTCCATCTCCCTGGCGATGGTGAGGGCGGCCACCTCTATGTCCACCTCCAGCCTCTCCTGCATCTTGTTGATCCTGGCCACAACCTCCCTCTTCTGACTCCCGGTGGCCTCCGAGATCCTGTTCAGTATTCTGGGGAAGAGGGCCACCTCCTCCCCCGCGTCCAGCATCTCACGTTCTGGCTTGAAGTCCATCGGTATATCCACTTCCTTGTAGTCGAAGGAGGGCTTCACGAAACCGTTCGTCCTGACCAGAAGCTTCCCTTCTATCCCTTTCTCCAGCAGCCTCTGGGCCTCCTTGGGGGTGAACCACCGGAAGTCTATCGAGGCGGAGAAGACGAACTCCTTCTCCGTGAGCACCCCCTTCCCCTTCCGCTTGAAGACCATGGCCACTACGCGCTTCAGGTTGTCCATCTTCTCCCCGGACTCCCATGGGCCCGTGACTTAAAATCCCTTCGTCACCGCCGCCCGTGGCCGCCGGGAAAGGGTTATATATCCTCGCCGTGGTAGTAAGAATCGGAGCGTGGATTCAGGCGCTGAAGGACCTGAGAATTCTCAACCAGGACGCTTCCGCCCGATCTACCTCCGGAGGTTTCGACATGACTTCACATGATCCGGAAGACAACGGTGGGGCGAAGACCGAGGCCCTGGGAGAATGGAGTGATCTCGCCGAGTCGGGCACCGGAGAGCTGGCCGATCTGCTCTGGCGGGTGGACGGGGACCTGTACTCCGCACTCAATAGAGAGGACCTGGAGGAGGCCAGGTCCGAGGTCAGGTCCATCGTCTGGGAGCGCTACGCCTACCTGGATTCCGGGGAGTGTGACCTGCCCGAGCTGGAGAGGATCAACGCCAGGAACTGCTGTCACACCCTGAGCAACTTCCTCTCCACCAAGAACGAGGAGCTGACGGGGGAGTCCACCCTGGGTCACCTCCATCGGCTGGCCCGGGGGGACGAGCGGGTACAGAACGAGGTGACTCGGGCCTTCCTCACCGAGATCATCCAGCTGGTCAGGGGCTCCCAGGGAAGGTCCGACATCTACAGGGAGAAGGCCAGCGATTTCCTCAGCCATAAGGGAAGGGAGGCGGCCTCCATGAGGTCGGCCTACCTGGACGAGTTCGCCGAGAGGTGCCATCAGAGGATCCGCTCCTACCCATCTGGACTGCACCCCCAGGTCATCGAGAGGAGGGAGGGGAACAGGAGCAGGATCCTGGATTACTTCGGGGGAGGACCGGAGGACTGGGACGATTACCACTGGCACATGAGGAACGTGATCACCACCCTCCAGCCCCTGGAGGACCTGCTGGAGATGGCCCCGGAGGAGAGGGAGGCCGTGCGCCTGGCGGAGGAGAACCACATCCCCTTCGGCGTCACCCCCTACTACCTTCACCTGATGGACCGGGAGCCCCACCGGAAGTGGGACCATGCGGTCAGGGCCCAGGTGATACCCCCGCTCTCCTACGTGAAGGCGATGATGGCCCACCGGGACGACCGAGAGTACGCCTTCGACTTCATGAAGGAGCACGAGACCTCTCCGGTCGATCTGGTGACCAGGCGATACCCCATGATCGCCATCCTGAAACCCTACAACACCTGCGCCCAGATCTGCGTGTACTGCCAGAGGAACTGGGAGATCGACGAGGTACTCAGCCCCCAGGCCATGGCCTCCGGGGAGGAGCTCGACCGGGCGGTGGAGTGGTTCCAGGAGCATCCCGCCATCACCGAGATACTGGTGACTGGAGGGGACCCCGCGCTGGTGGGGGACCAGGTGATGGACCGCATACTGGGCCGCCTGGCCGAGCTGGAGCATGTCGAGAGGCTTAGGATCGGCACCAGGGCGCCGGTGGTCATACCCATGAGGATCACCGAGGGGCTGGCGGACATCTTCGCCAGCTATCATGAACTGCCGGAGAGGGAGGTTTGCCTGGTGAGCCACTACGAGCACCCCTACGAGGTCACCCCGGAGTCCAAGGAGGCCATCCAGAAGATACGGCGCAGGGGGATGAGCGCCTACAACCAGCAGGTGTTCACCTTCGAGAACAGCCGCAGGTTCGAGACCGCCGCCCTGCGACTGGCCATGAAGAGGATCGGGGTGGATCCCTACTACACCTTCAACACCAAGGGCAAGGAGGAGACCGGGCACTACCGGGCCCCGCTGGCCAGGCTGATGCAGGAGAGGAAGGAGGAGGCCCGCGTCCTTCCAGGGATAGTCAGGACCGACGAGCCGGTGTTCAACATCCCCGCCATCGGGAAGAACCACGTCCGGGCGGGCCAGCACCACGAGTACATCATGCTGTCACCCCAGGGGGAGAGGCTGT
>JBKHFJ010000022.1:0-25068 GCA_046540255.1 Methanomassiliicoccales archaeon
CATGACGATAGGGTATCCGATCGGTATGTCGGGGGGACTAAGGAACAGGGGAAAGACTAGGGGCGATGTCAAGGAGAGGAGGGAGGCCGTGGAGGAGTACGCGGATACAAGGCTCGAGTACATGTCCTCCTATACCATAGATCCCACCCTCGCCTCCAAGAACATCGAGAACATGATCGGCTGCATCCAGGTCCCCCTGGGCTTCGCCGGTCCCCTCAAGGTGATCGGGGACCACGCCGAGGGGGAGTTCCTGGTTCCCATGGCCACCACCGAGGGAGCCTTGGTGGCCTCGGTGAACCGTGGATGCTCGGTCATCACCAGGGCCGGCGGGGCCAGGGCGGAGGTGGAGCACGACTTCATGACCCGGGCGCCGGTCTTCAAGACCAAGGACATCGCCCACTCCAGGGAGGTGGTGCAGTGGATAAGGGACCATTTCTCGGAGATCAAGGAGAGCGCAGAGTCCACCACCGGGCACGGCAGGCTCGGTTCGATCCAACCCCTCAGGACCGGGCGTAACCTGTACCTGCGCTTCGCCTACGAGACAGGGGACGCCATGGGCATGAACATGACCACCATGGCCACGGAGGAGGCCGCTAGATACATCGAGGAGAACACCGGGGCCACCCTGGTCTCCGTCTCCGGCAACGTCTGCGTGGACAAGAAGCCGGCGGGGATCAACTCCCTCCTCGGTCGGGGGAAAACGGTGCACGCCGAGTGCCTCATCCCCGGGAAGACCGTGGAAGAGAAGTTGCACACCTCCCCGGAGGATGTGGAGGAAGCCGGCATCAGGAAGAACCTCATCGGAAGCGCCATGGCCCTCTCCTACGGGCAGAACGCCCACATGGCCAACATGCTGGCGGCCATGTACATCGCCACCGGGCAGGATCCCGCCCAGGTGGTGGAGGGGTCCATGGGCATGACCACCTGCGAGACGATCGGCAAGGACCTCTACATGGCCGTGAGGATACCGGCCCTGGAGGTGGGGACGGTGGGAGGGGGCACCAGGCTCCCGTGCCAGAGAGAGGCCCTGTCCATGATAGGCTGTGAGGGCGGCGGTAAGGCCAAGAAGCTGGCCGAGATCATTGCCGCCACCGTCCTGGCGGGAGAGCTGTCCACATTGTCCGCCGAGGCGGCGGGGCACCTGTCCAGCGCCCACCGCGAACTGGGAAGATAATTATAATACCTGCTGGTATATTTGTCTCCATGTCCGAGCCGAAGATACTTGTGACCCGGAGGATACCCGACGCAGGCCTGGAGATCCTGGAGGAGAAGGCCGAGATCGAGGTCTACGAGGGGGATGCCCCCATATCGAGGGGGGAGCTCATCGATCGGGTGAAGGACAAGCAGGGGCTGCTCTGCCTCCTCAGCGACAAGGTGGACGCCGAGGTGATGGACTCCGCCCCCGAGCTCAAGGTCATATCCAACTACGCGGTGGGGTTCGACAACATCGACGTGGACGCCGCCACCGATAGAGGCATCATGGTGACCAACACCCCGGGGGCGCTCACCGAGGCGACGGCCGACCTCACCTGGGCGCTGATCATGTCCGCCGCCAGGAGGATCCCCGAGTCCGACGCGTTCATGCGGGCCGGCAGGTACGAGGGATGGGGCCCCAAGCTCCTGCTGGGCCGCGATGTTTATGGTAAGACGATAGGCATCATCGGCCTGGGCGACATCGGCTCGGCCGTGGCCAGGCGGGCCAGGGGCTTCGACATGCGCATCCTCTACCACAGCCGGCACAGGAAGCCGGAGAAGGAGGAGGAGCTGGGCGCGGAGTACGCCGAGCTGGACGACCTGATCAAGGAGTCCGACTTTCTCTCCCCCCACGTGCCTCTGACCGAGGGGACCAGGCACTTGATCGGCGAGCGCGAGCTCGACATGATGAAGGACGCCGCCATCCTGATCAACGTGTCCAGGGGAGAAGTGATCGACGAGGGGGCCCTGGTCTCCGCCCTGGAGGAAGGACGAATCGCCTACGCCGGCCTGGACGTCTACGAGAACGAGCCGGAGATGGCACCGGGACTGGCGAACCTGCCCAACACGGTGCTCACCCCCCACACCGGCTCGGCCACCTACACGGCCAGGGACGAAATGGCGGTGATGGCGGCGAACGATATAATACTGGGGATCCAAGGGAAGAGGCCGGAGAATCTGGTGAACCGTGAGGTCATGGGGGACTGAGATGGACATCCAGGACCGGGAGGATCTGGTCCGCGATCGGGAAGTGAGGGAGCACCTTTTGCAGGTGCTGGAGGCGGCGGTGGACGCCGTCGATCCCTACAACGCGGTGATGAATGCTCTGGAGCTGGAGGGCGATGTGCTTCGGGTTGACGGGACGGAGTACGACCTGTCCGGGTACTGCAGCGTGTACGTGGTGGGCGGGGGCAAGGCCACCGCCGGCATGGCCCGAGCCGTGAACGAGCTCATCGGGGACCGGATCACCGAGGGGCTGGTCAACGTCTTGGAAGAGGGAGAAGAAGGGGCGATAGAGCTGCATCGGAGCTCCCATCCACACCCCTCTGAGGAGGGGATGGAGGGCGCCAAGAGGATCATGAACATCTGCAGCAAGGCCAAGGAGAAGGACCTGGTGATCGCTCTGATTTCCGGGGGAGGTTCGGCCATGATGCCCCTTCCCTGCGAGGGTATCACGGTGGAAGAGAAGAGGGAGACGGCGGAGAAGCTGATGGAAGCGGGCGTCACCATCAACGAGCTAAACGCGGTGCGCAAGCACCTATCTATGATCAAGGGGGGTCAGATGGCCAAGGCGGCCTTTCCGGCGGACATCATATCGCTGATCATGTCCGACGTTGTGGACGATCCTCTGGAAGGCATCTCATCAGGCCCGACCGCCCCCGACGGCAGCACCTTCCAGGATGCACTGGACGTGATCGAGAGGTATCACCTGATCGGCGAGATGCCTGACTCGGTGATGGCCCACCTGAGAAAGGGTGAGGGGGAGACCCCGGATCGAGAGGACCAGGTCTTCGATAAGGTCCAGAACCTGGTGGTCGCCAACAACCGCATCGCCCTGATGGCCGCCGAGGGCATGGCCATGGAGCTGGGCTACTCCGCCCTGCTGCTCAGTTCCTCCTTGGAGGGCGAGGCCAGGGAGGTGGGGACCGCCCTGGCGGCCATGGGCAACGAGGTGCTGGTTTCCTCCCATCCCCTCCCGCCGCCCTGCGTGCTGCTCGCCGGAGGGGAGACCACGGTGACCGTGAGGGGGAACGGCACCGGCGGGAGGAACTCGGAGATGGTGCTCTCCGCCCTGCGCAAGATCAGGGAGGGGGTGACCTTCCTCTCCTTCGGATCGGACGGAGTGGACGGCAAGTCCCACGCCGGCGGGGCAATGACCGATCTTTTCGATCGGATGGACGATCTGGAGCGCTTCCTGGAGAACAACGACTCCGCCACCTACATGGAGAGGGAGGGGGGACTCATAGTCACCGGGCCTACCGGGACGAACGTGGGGGACATCGTCCTCCTGGCCATACCGAAGAAAGAGTAAAATAGTCCCGGGCCTATGGCTCTGGGCAATGCCAGTCATCAGTTTCGAATACCAGGATCTCCTCGATCTCCTGGGGAGGGATATCAACATGGAGGGGCTCCTGGAGAAGATCCCCATGATGGGAGCGGACCTGCACTCCCACGACATGGACACTGGTGAGATGGCCATCGAGTTCTTCCCCGACCGCCCCGATCTGTTCAGCGTGGAGGGGATCGCCCGGGCCCTCCGGACCTTCCTGGACATCGATTCCGGACTGAGAAGGTACCAGGTGGGGGACTCCGGCATCACCCTTCATCGAGAGGACAGCGTGGAGGGGGTGAGGCCCTTCGTCGTCGGCGGGGTTATGAAGGAGATGGTGATGACCGACGAGCTCATCCGCTCCCTGATGGAGCTGCAGGAGAAGATACACCTGACCATGGGCAGGAAGAGGGCCAAGGTCTCCATAGGCATACACGATATGGATAAGGTGGAGCCGCCCTTCACCTACCGGGCCGTGCCACCGGAGGAGGTCTCCTTCGTACCCCTGGGTAAGGAGGAGGAGATGGACCTGGGGGAGATCCTGGAGCGGCACGAGAAGGGGAGGGAGTACGCCTTCATACTGGACGGTAAAGATCGCTACCCTCTGATCCAGGACCGTCATGGTCAGGTACTCTCCTTCCCACCGATCATCAACGGTCGTTTGACCACGGTGACTGAGGAGACCACCGACCTGTTCATCGATGTGACCGGCACCGACTACAAGGCCATCGACGGAGCCCTGAACATCGTGGCCACATCCATCGCGGAGCGGGGCCCGAGGATCGAGTCAATCCTGATCAAGGGGCGGGAAGAGAGGAGGACCCCGGACCTGGAGCCGCGGCAATGGGAGCTGGACCCCGAATTCTGCCGTTCCTTCCTCGGTCTAGACATCGGCGATGAAGAGGTGGGGGAATGCCTGGGCAGGATGGGCTACGATCACAGCGTCCGGAACGGCGTGTTCCACGTCCTCGCCCCGGCCACCCGAATGGACCTCCTTCACCAGGTGGACCTGGCCGAGGACGTGGCCATCGGTCACGGATACGAGAACCTGGGATCCCGCCTGCCGAAGGCGCAGACCTACGGCTGCATCCTGCCCCTGGAGAGGGCCTCCGATCTGCTCAAGCAGCTGATGGTGGGCTACGGCTACCTGGAGGTGCAGACCCTGATGCTCTCCAATCCGTGGGACCAGTTCGGCCGGATGGGGCTACCCGAACGGGATTGCGTGGAGGTGGGGAACCCCATCGGGGAGGACTACACCTGCATCCGGGTCAACCTCCTGCCCTCCCTCATGAACGTCCTGGCCAAGAACAAGCACCGGGACCTGCCCCAGAGGATCTTCGAGGTGGGGGACGTGATCGAGGGTCGGAACAGGAGGAGGCATTTCGCCGGGGTGGTGGTGCACTCCAAGGCCAACTTCACCGAGATGAAATCCCTGGTCAAGAGCGTGATGAGGGACCTATCCCTGCAACACTCCCTGGAACCGCTGGAATCTGGGATCTACATCCATGGAAGGGGCGCCTCGGTGTTCTGCGGCGATCAGGAGGTGGGCCACTTCGGGGAGATGCGACCCTCCCTGATCGTGGACTACGAGCTCTCCCACCCCATCGCCTGCTTCGAGCTGGACATGGAATCAATGCTCTCGAAGCGGATGCAGAGCATCATCTGATCCCCTACTTCCCAATATCGAGCTTGCCCAGCAGCTCCATGTGTGGGTAGGCTATTCCCACATCCGGGTCCTCCATGAACCTGCTCCAGATCAACTCGGTGATGGCCGTCTTCACCTTCATGCGGGACTCCGCCGGGCAGAAGTAGATGACGTGCAGGTTGACCCCGGAGTCCTGGAACTCCATCCTGATCTCGGGGCCGCTGAGCAGCAGCTGCTCAAGGTCCCTCACCTCCAGCTTGTGCCGGTAGTTCTCGTACTCGTCACTCATCAGCTTTCCCACCACCTCCCTGGCCGACTGGAGCATGTAGTGCTTGGCCTTTTCGATGTCGCTCTCGTAGGTGACCAAGTTGACCACCTGGTCCCAGATCAGGGGAAAGTCCTTGGTGTAGTTGTAGACCGGTCCCTCGAACACGGTGCTGTTGGGGATATGCACGATCCTCCCGGTGAAGGTGTCCCCTATCATCCACTCCCCGAACTCCCTCACCTCGACGAACATGGTCTTGATGTCCAGGACGTACCCCTTCACGCCGCCCAAGGAGATACGGTCCCCGATGCGGAACAGTCTCCGATAAGAGATGAAGCCCCAGGCCAGGATGTTCAGGAGAGGCTTCTGGAGCACGAAGGTAAGGGCGGCGCCGATCAGCCCGGCCGAGAGGACCAGGGAGCCTACCTCTATTAGGCCGAGTATCAGTACCAGCAAGATGGCGATCCACGAGGTGTAGTATATTAGCCGCCACATCGACTTGGCCTGGGCGTGGCTCCCCACCTTGTTCACCGTAAGCCTCTCGAAGAGCCTGCTGGCATAGTGGAGAAGGATGTAGACGATGGCGATCACCACCAGGGCGATGGCCACCTTTCCGATGTCCCCCGAGGGATCGTGAATATCGATGAAGGGGAGGATCCCGTGCTCCAGCTCCAAGATTATGGCGACCGCTGCCAGGGCCACGACGGCCATGGATACGAGCTTCAGGGGGCTTCCATCACTACCTGCCAAGTGAGCTTTATATCGGCCATATGTCATATAAAACAATCCCAGAGAAAAACAAACCTTATTACCTGGGAACGGTTCTTGACCCATCCGGCCGAGGTAGCCAAGCCCGGATCACGGCGCCGGCCTTGAGAGCCGGTGGTGCTTCGCACCACGGGAGTTCGAATCTCCCCCTCGGCGCTTCCGATAACAGATACATGGTTTTTTCACAATGGTTAAGTACCACCTGTGCACAAGGATGATCACGGAAGATCGTGAATCATTGTGAATCGAAACAATAAAGGAAACAGGGAAGAGGATTATCTGGGGGTCATCCTTCGACTCTCCAGCGAGAAGGGTGAGGCAAGGGTGGGCGACATCGCCGAGGAGCTGGGGGTAAAGTCCCCCTCGGTGACCGAGATGCTCAAGAGGCTGGACGCAAAGGGCCTCATCAACTACGAGAAGTATCGGCGGCTGGAGCTGACCGAACGGGGGAGGACCATCGCGGGTACCATCGAGGCCAGGCATCATGACCTTGAGGCGTTCCTGACCATCTTGAGGGTGTCTAAGGGGGAGGTTAACAGGGATGCTCACTCAATGGAACAAGGGCTCAGCCTGGAGACCATGGGTCAACTGAGTAAGTTCGTCCGGTTCATCGATCTCTGCCCCAATGACTGGAAACGGCAGTTCAAATTCTTCTCGGATAATGGGGAGTGCCCGTGATCCTCAGCCCTCGAGGATCTCCAGCAGCTTCCCCCCGATCACCGACGCTCCCACGGTGAGGAGCAGAAGGACCACCACGAAGGGCAGGCCGAAGTAGAAGATCATCACCGGCAGGAGGGGCAGCTTGATGGCCCTGTTGTAGAGGAAGGCGGAGGCCAGCCCGCTCCTCATGCCCTTCTCCCTAAGATCTCCCAGAAGAGGATACCAGACATATATGGGCCCATGGCTGATTATCCCCAGTGAGATGGAAAGCAGCCATCCCTTGACCCCCGAGCCCTTCCCCAGGTACCTGGAGACCCTCTTGGGCTTAAGGAAGAGATTGAACAGGCCCATCAAGAGGACCACGGCCAACAGTATGGGGACGAGGTTCCAAAGGACGCCGAGGGTGACCTTCGAGGAGCCGACGGCGTTGTCCGTGTCCACCGCGAACAGCACCAGGTAGATGGCCACCATCGCTCCCAGAAAGTACAGGCCGAACCTCCAGGTGGAAGAGCTCCCGGGACCACCTTTTCCCGGACCCTTCGCACCTCCCCGTTCGGAACCTTCAGCGATCATCACAGCACCCCCAGAATGGCCACAGCGATCGCGGCCACGATCATGGAGAACAAAAAGCAGATCAGGTTCCTGATCAACGCGAACCTCCTGCCGAGGATGGCCGCCTCCGCGGGCAGCTGGATCAGACCCACGGTGACCCATGCGACCACGAAGGCGGTCACGGCCAGGAGGCTCACCCCCTTGTCCAGCAGCTCGCCCCCTAAGATGTAGCTGTTGATGGGGTTGCCCCCGGATATGCTGCCGAACAGGGTCCCGATGAAGGTGTCGCCAAGGGGGGATCCGGTGAACACGGTGGATATGACCTCCGCCGGCACGTACACCTTGAAGAGTCCTATGAACAGTACTACCCCCAGCAGCACAGGGAGGGCCGTAAGGAAGCTCCTCCCGGCCCGGTAGAAGGACCTGTATACCTCTCCCCAGTCCGTCCAATCACCTCCGGGGTACCCTTCTCAGCCTTCGCAGGTAGTAGGTGTGCCCCCCGAAGTCAGATCGGACCATCTCCCCCCGGTCCGTTAGTTCGTCGACCAGGGACCATCCCTCGCCGGCGCCTTGCAGGAAATCCTCCACCGCATCCTCCCTCATCGGGTGAACCGAGGTGATACCCAGAAGGTCCTCCTCCGCATCCCCGGTGGAAGCAAAGGTGCTCCCCTCGTATCCGGTCAGCATCTCCACGTTCATTCCCCTGGAACGGAACAACTGGTAGGCTCTGTTCAGGTCCTCCTCCACCGGTGGTTCCACCCAGGACTCGGCCGGGGGCCTGGTGGGAACGGAGAGGCAGCAGAGGTCCGGTGAGATCCCCTTGAGAAAGTCCGCCACCCGTTCAAGCTCCTCGCCCGAGTCGTTTACCCCTCTCACCAGCATGGTCTCAATCACCAGCTCTCCCTGGAAGATGTCCGCGAACTCCCCGATGCCGTCCAGGATCCTCTCCAGATCGAGATGGCGATCCGGCCTGTCCACCTTTCGCCAGGTGGGCTCGCTGACCGCGTCCACCTTCAGGCTGACCCAGTCGGCGCCGGACAGTTCCTCCCTCACCTCCCCCCGGTGGATCAGGGAGGAGTTGGTGATCACAGCGATGGGTGTTCCCAGCTTGCGCAGGATATCCATATCCTTTCCCAGGTTCCTGTCCAGGGTCGGCTCACCGTCAGGCACGAAGGTGAGGAAATCCACCCTCTCCCCGCTCCGCTTGGCGGCCCCGATATGTGCGCTGACCTCCCGGAATATTGACTCGGGGGAGAAGAAATCCCTCCGGTCGGTGCCCATCTCCATAGTTCTTCCCAATTGACAGTAGACGCAGGAGAAGGTGCACACCTTCGGTGGCACGTTGTTCACTCCCATGCTCCTCCCCAGTCTCCTCGAGGGAACGGGACCGAAGGCGAGGCTCTGTGTCATGTCAAAGTGGTGAGAGAGTCCCCGATTATCATCCTTTCCCCTTTTTCCGAGCCTCGGAGCGACGCTGCCCCTTTCACCCCCTGCCGCCCTGAAGCGGTCCTCCCCGGACCAGGGATGCGGATCTCAGAAGTAAGCGCTCAGACTCGGCCTCTTGGAGGTCAAAAACTCCACAAATTTTAAATCATCGACCCCATAGCGACTTCGTGGTCCCCCTAAAGGACGTGCTGAAGAACAACCCGTTGATGATGAGCATAGCCTTCGCCTGTGGGCTGCTGTTCGGCGGATTCCCGGAGTACAACTCGGCGATCATCAACCTCGCACTGATCGTGATGATGTCCGTGTCCCTGTGCAACCTGAACCTGAGGAACCTGGAGCTCAGGGATCACACCCGTTCCACCGCCATGGCATTGGGGCTGAGCTTCGCCCTCTCGTCGGTGATCACCATCGGCATCGCCTTCCTTTTCGAGGACCCCATCAGGAGCGGCTGGATAGTGCAGGCATCGGTGCCCTCCGCGGTATCCGTCATCACCTTCAGCTTTCTACTGGGTGGGAACGTGGAGAACTCATTGATCTCCTCTGCCACCATCTACATCGCCTCCCTGCTCGCCACCCCGGTGATCCTCCTGGTCTTCATCGGAAAGGCGGTCAGCCCGATCACCCTGCTCAGCTCGGTGGGCCTCCTGATATTCCTCCCCCTGATACTCTCCCGTGGGGTGAGAAAGGCCTCACCCTCCTCCACCTCCCAGACCATCATGGTCAACCTGGCTTTCTTCTTCGTCATCTTCGCGGTCATCGGGAGCAACCGCCACGCCTTCTTCGACGACCTTATGCTCATCGGGGCCCTCCTCCTGGTCTCCGCCTTCCGCATATTCTTCCCTGGACTCCTGGTGGAGGCCATCGGAAGGAGGTGGAGGATAGACGCCCCCAGGAGGGTGAACATGGTGCTGTTCACCACCTACAAGAACACCGGGATGGCGGCCGCTTTGGCCATCTCCCTGGTGGGCGCCGAGGCCGCCCTCCCCCCGGCCATGTGCACCCCCATGGAGATCATCTGGCTGGTGGTGCTCTCCACCCTGCTGTACCCCAAGGAGGGGAGAACATGATGCTGGAACGCCCCCCATAGGTTTATGGTGGGTGGACCGGTTCCATCTCCGGGATGGGAGATCCTTGTGCAGGTACCGCTACCGCGATGGCCTATGTGCCCACGCCCTGATCGATGGGCGGAGATGCGTCGGTGAGGGGGACTGCCCGCTGGCGCACGAGCTCTCGGTGGAGGGGGGCGACACCCCAATGGCCCGCTGGAGGGGGCTCTACTGCCCCGTGTACCAGCGGTTCTACTGCCCCGGCATGGATATCTGTGGGTCCACCATCTCCTACATGATCGGCCTGGCCGAGTTCAGGCGGTCCAGGGGCTACTGATCATTTTCCAGGGGCGAGGCGTAAAGTTCGGTGCGCACGCGGGGGACCATGGCGGCCATCACCGCCCCCTCGGTGAGGTTCTCCCGGTCCAGTACCCCCTCGGTGAGGAAACCTATGGCCCCCTTCCTTCTCCCGATGTCACCCTTCTGGAAGAGCCCCTGAAAGGCCTCGCCCACCGTCTCCCCCGACTCGAGGCGGGCGGCCACCTCGGGTGGATAGCGAAAGCCGGGACCGTGCCCGACGGTCATCCAGCCCCTGCGGTCGACCACCGCGCAGTACTGTACATCGTACACCCCGTCCTCACGGCGGAAAACGCCGGCCTCCACACCCACCCCCAGGTCCCCGTGCTCCAGTGCGGCGATCGCCCTGTTCCTGGCACCCTTCACGGTGTCCCCCTCCCAGGGCTGACCGCCCACCCCGGAGTCAACCTCGATGGGGATGATATTGACGGATCTCAAGAGACGACTCATCACCCGCTCCACCGCCCCCACCTTCACCGGGTTGGTGGATCCGACCATCACCCGGAGAGGACGGTCCAACATCCCCTCTCGATCGATCTCTCCCTCCAGTATGCGGGTGGAAGAGAGGGGGAGGAAGTCCTCCGCGAGGACGTATTCCACCCTGACGATCTCCAAGGGCTCCAGGGAGCGCTCCCGCCTCAGCCGGTTGATCCTCCTTCCAGTGTCCTCCGATCCGGGGGAGACCACCAGCGCCCCCAGTTCGGGGTCCAAGTGGGCCGAGCCCACGGGGTCCTCGATCACCTCCACCTGCCAGGGCTTCTCCTTTGGACCAAGGTACTTCTCCAGCGCCCTCCTCCTCTTCTCCAAGGGGACGTGGTGCCCCTTCCTCTCCCGAACGTAGGAGTCTGATGTAATGCCCACCGCCACCTCCTCCCCGGTCTCAAAAGCCTTGTCCAGTAGGGCACGGTGCCCCCGATGGAGGACGTTGAAGGTCCCCCCCACCGCTACCTTCATCCCAATCCCATGATGATGACGGCGACGGTGAGGATGGCCAGGGTGAGCACGTAGAGGATGATCAGCTGACGCTTCCTGGCCGTCATCGTCCGATCCCCTTCGTTCTTGCACTCGGTGGAGCAGTACCTGCCTTCCCCGGTGAATGCCTTGCCGCACTCCTTGCAGTGCTTGTGCTGGGGTATTCTCTCGGGCATATCCAGGTGGGAGAATGAGTTACTGCTTAAAAGACTATTGTGACTTTTGGAGAGGGAGGAAACCGGTCAGTGGAGCCCCGTGGCAAGAGAGGACCGAGAAGATCGATGACTCATACCCCGCACCTGTCCAGCTCGTTGTTGACCACCAGGATGCAGTGGTCGGTGTGGTAGGAGGCCGGGCCCAGGGAGATCCTCTCCGGGTGATAGTCCATCAGGATCTCCTCCTCTTCCTGGTTCAGGTCCTGGTCGTCGGAGAGCACGAAGGTGACGTCCGACCCGAGCTCCTTCTCCCTGATGTCGGTGCCCCGCTCGTTCAGATAGATGATCTGCGTCTCCTTCGGCAGGGTGGAGAGCACGTCCTTGTACGAGCGGCTCGACACGTAGATGCCCGGGGAGCTCCTCTGCTCACCGTTTGTCGTCTTCATGAGGGCGTTCCTCACCAGGGCGCCGGTGCTCCTCTCGTCTGGGTTGAGGTACTTGAGCTCCTTGCCCACCAGGCGCACCGTCTTGGGCGGGTCCGGCGGGCCCTGCATTACCAGGTGGACCTCCACGTCCCTCCTGATGTCGTGGGAGAGGAAGAAGGAGGAGTTGATCGATCTGAGCAGCACGTCCATCCTGCCGGCGGAGCCGCACAGGTCGTCCAGCTTGAACTCGCCAGAGGTGACGGCCCGGTGGCCGATGACCACGAAGCGTCTCATAGTTGGCCCTCCAGACCGCTCGACTGGAGCTGCTTCATCATCTGCTTCCGGAGCTTCCGGTTGCCCATGAACCCCTTGACCGCCTTCTTGGAGGTGTTATACTGTCGGAGCAACTCCCTCACGTCCCTGGGGTCCACCCCGGCCCCACGGGCGATCCGGATGACCCGGGAGGATTTGATGATCTTGGGGTTCTCCATCTCCTCCTCCGTCATCGAGTCCAGAATGATCCTGAACCTCTCCAGCTTCTCCTCCGACTCCTCCAGGTCCATCTTGTCGGTCAGCCCGGGCATCCCCGGGAGCATGCCCACGATCTTCTTCAGGGGGCCCATGGAGGTGAGCATCTCCATCTGCTCGTACATCTCCCTCAGGGTGAAACGACCCCCCATGATCTTCTTGGTGGTCTCGATCGCCTGTTCCTCGGTCATGCTCTCCTGGGCCTTCTCCATGAGCGACTGCACGTCACCCATGCCCAGCAGCTGGGAGATGAACCTGGGTGGGTCGAAGGGCTCCAGGTCCCGCAGGTGCTCCCCGGTACCGATGAAGACGATGGGGGCCTCGGTCTGGGCCACCGCGCTGAGGGCGCCCCCGCCCTTGGCGGTCCCGTCCATCTTGGTCAGCACCACCGAGGTGACGCCCACCGCGTCGTGGAAGGCCTTGGCCTGCGGCCCAGCCTGCTGGCCTGTGGACGCGTCCAGTATGAGGATCCTCTCGTCCGGCTGGGCCACCTTGGAGACCCTCTTTAGCTCGTCGATCAGATCGTTCTCCAGGGAGTGGCGGCCGGAGGTGTCGATGATCACCACGTCCTTGTCGTCGAACTCCCTCATGCCCTTCTTGACGATCTTGGCGGCGTCTTTCTCCCCCGCATCGCCGTACACCGGGACGCCCACCTTCTCCCCGATCTGCTCCAGCTGCTCGTACGCCGCCGGCCGGTGCACGTCGGCGGCGATCAGACCGGCGCCCAGACCCTTCTTCTGGAAGTACCAGGCCAGCTTCCCACAGTGGGTGGTCTTCCCCTGGCCGTACAGGCCGACCATCATGACGGTCTGGGGACTAAGGGGCAGGGACCTCTTCTCCCCCAGGACCCTGACCAGCTCCTCGTAGATGATCTTGATCACGTGCTCCCGCACGCTCATGCCCGAGGGTGGCTTCTCCTCCAGGGCCCTTCTCTCCACCTCCTTGGTGAGAGAGATGACCAGCTTGACGTTCACGTCGCCCTGAAGCAGGGCCCTCTGAATGTCCTTGCTGATCTCCTTCACCAGCTTGTCGTCGACGTGACCGGCCTTGGCCACCTTGTTCAGGACTTCCCTGAGGGATTTACCCAGACCCTCTAACACCATGAGATCACCTGTCTGCTTCAATCGTCACCGGTCTAATTACTTTTTGCTTCTCCATGGTATCCAAATAAAAAAAGAGTTGGGAAGGGCTAGCCTGTCAGAAGGGATGGGATGCACTCTACAACTAGCCCAGAATTTCCCGAGACTGATAAATAACTTCGAGCTATATAACTTTTGCCTTTTAAGGCCCCCTGCCTGTGATGGGAGAATGGGGCTGAAGTGCCTCTCATTTCTAGCGGGTGTAAAGAAGCTCAGATATATCCAGACTTCTGTAAGGCCATGATGTCGTCGGTGGAGAGCTTCTCCCCGGCCTTGAAGCGCTCGTAGATCTCCTCGGCCTCCTTCTTGGCATCGGTCTCATCCTTGCGCTTCTTGGCCTTCCGGGCCTTCTGCCGTAGCCCGGTGATGATCTTGTCGTAGTCGTGCACCTGGCGGATGTTCTCGATGTGCTTCTTGTGCTCCTCGTCCGCCTTCAGCTTGCACTCTATGAACTTCTCCTGGGCGTGATCCGCCTCCTTCCGGATCTCGTCCGCTTTCTCGTAGAGTTCGATCATGGAGTCGTGCTCGGCCTGAGCCTGCTCGGCCAGCTCCCCCACCTGCCGGTGGTACTCCTCGGCCGTATCCCTGGCCTCCTTGAGCTTGTCCAAAGCCTCCTTGATATCATCGTTCTGCTCGATTGCGTTCTCCCTCTCCTTGATCTTCGCCTGCAGATCGGAGAGGAGGTCGATGAGCTCCCGCTCCTTCTCGGCGGTGAGCACGGAGGTCATCTGCTTGAACTCCAGGTTCTTCAGCTCCTTCTTGAGCTTCTTGAGCGGTGGACCGTCGCGGGGCATGTTCTCCCTCTTTAGACGGTTCACCTCGTCGTTCAGATCGTTGACCTTCTTGTTCCACTCGTCCCGCTTGGCCTTGGCCTCCTGAACCTTTTCGTTGAGCTCGTCCCGCTTATTCTTGTGCCTCTGGGCCTCGTCGATCAGCTCCCGCACCTGGGCGTTGAGCTCGTCCCGCTTCTGAACCCACTGCTTGGTCCCGTCGTTCAGCTTGTCGCGGGTTTCCTTGTGCTTCTCGGCCTCGTTATTGCAGGCTTGTCTTTTCTGTTCGAGCTCCTCCAATAGTTCAGTCATTTATTCACACTCGATAATTAGGCTGTCAAGGCGAGATGGAGATGAGGAGTTTTATTTATAACTTTTTCGATGATTGAGAGGGTGATCGCTACTCCTCTTCGTCCTCCTCCAGGTCCTCCTCTTCCTCCGGAAGGATGTCGATGTCATGCCAATCGTCGCCGTATCGATCGGCCCCGCCCGTCTTCAGCTGAAACCTCACCCGGAGGCTCCCGTTCTCGAAGAAGACGTAGGCGCTCTTGAGCATGGAGAGGTAATAGGAGATGCGCTTCCCGCGCCTCGACAACCTCCTCTCGGTGCACTCGAGCAAACCGGATTTCTCCAGCTCCCGGATCCTGCGGTAGCAGGCGGCGATGGGGATGCCGTACCTCTCGGATATCTCCTGGGCCGAGTGGGGGCGGCGTACCGTGGCCACCAGGATCTTGACGGCGTACTCGTCGGTGAGAAGCCGAGAGGTCTTCAGGAGATCCATGTGAGCCCCCCAGGTAAAATGGAAGGGGCACTTAGATAAAATCTTCCCCCCGTTTACTGAAGAGTGCCGGTCATTCGTTGTCCCAGGAGATCTCCATCTCCTCCTCGGGCATCCAGTCGACATCGATGTAGAAGCTTCCCCGGTCGAAGGAGTACTGGACGTTCTTAACGGCGCAGGAGAAATACCTAACCTTCTTGCCCCTGTACACCTCACTCTGCTTCACGCACTTGAGCAGTCCGGCATTCTCCATGTCCCCCACCCGGCGGTAGGCCACCGCGATGGGTATGTCGCACCTGGAGCTGATCTCCTGCACCGACATGGGATATCGATAGGTGGCGCTGAGTATCTTGGCTGAGTATTCGTCGGCGATGAACTTGGAGATCTCCTGTTCTTCCATGTTGACCACTATGGGACTCGCTAGGGCTCGGTACTCTTAAAGCCTTTGCTTAGAAATTATCAATTCGGATAATATTCCTCACAACATGGGCACCAGGTCCGGATCGATCCCATTCCTGAAGTCGAGGTAGTAGTAGTTGGTGAAGGGCTTCTGCCCACAGGCCATCACGGCGCCGGCCATGTTCTCCAGCCTGATGTGCAGGCTGGCCTGGTGCGCCAGCCTGTCCAGCGACCTGGAGGAGCTGGTGGCCTCAACGACCACCACGTTGCCCAGGCGGCGCATGGCGTCCAGGTGGGAGGAGGTGCCCGATATCACGTCCTCCCCGTAGACCGATTCCAGGGCGTCGTATCCCAGCAGGGACAGGTAGGGGGTGGAGGTCTCCGACAGCAGGTACTTGAGGGAGTTCCATTTGAGGTCGTGGGAGGCGTCGGTGCCCTCGATCATGGTCAAAAAGGGCAGGGCACGGTCCGAGTATCTGCCCCTGTAAAGGACCCTGAGCGACTTGGCGATCATGTCCTCGTCGACCATCTGTACCATCTGGTCGTTGAAGAAGGAGTAGTCCATCGAGTACATGGGGAACCACATCACCCCACGCATCTTGGAGACGAAGTCGGCGACCAGGGAGAGCTCCACCCGGCGGATGACTTCCTGGGGGACGTCCCTCCCGATCTCCAGCAGGGTCACCTCTCCCCTGGGGAAGCCACCGAAGACCTGGTCCATGCTCTCGTTCCCGGAGGAGACCGTTCTCTTGGAGGGGTCCTTCACCGGATAATGGGGATCCATCTCCTTCGGGAGCCGAGGGGAGACGGGCTCGAAGGCCCTGAGGCGGCCGTCCAGGAGGGTGAACATGTACTTCCACCTCTCGATCTTGGATCCCCGGAGCTTCTGGATGCTCATCTCCCTGGTCCTTCGGCCGTTCACCTCACCACTCTCCAGGACGATCACGCCGTCGCCCAGGTAGTCCAACTGGGTGTTCTCCCAGGACTCCATGACGTAGACCAAATTTGTCTCGGAATTCTCCACCAGGTCCCTCTGGAGGGTGTTCATGATCCGAGCGGCCGTGATGCCGTACTTCTCCGAGAGGGCCTCGATGCTGTCCATCACCACCAGGGTCCTCTTGGGCAGGTGACTCTCGGTCAGGTCGTAGGCCAGTTCCAGCTCCGGCAGCATGATGCCGAAGTCCAGGACCACTGATCCTCCCTCGTAGTCCACCGGGAAGCCGTCCTCCTCCTCGTCCTCTCCCAGCTCCCCGGCCTCTATCTGCCCCTCCAGCTTCTGTAGCTCCGACCTCACCACCGTGGGCTCTGACTCGCTCTGGGAGAAGGCGTTGAGGAGGTTCTTGGCCGCCCTCAACACGTGGGTCTGTTCGCCCTCCTCCTTCTTTCTCGGACGGGACTTGGTCAGGAAGGTCTTGCCGGCCTTGAGGATCTGATTCCTCCTGGCCTTCTCCCTCAGCCAGGGGAACTGGCGGTACAGGGACTCGTCCGAGACCCTGGTGGACAGATAGTAGTCCACCTGCTCCCCCGACAGCTCCTCGATCATCTGCAGGGCCAGGGTGGTCTTCCCTGTTCCCGCCTTTCCCTTGATCAGCAGGGAGTGGCCTCCGGTGGCCCGCAAGAAATCCAATATCTCCGAAGGGGTCTTCCCCAGATTCTCGGCATCGGTCAAACGAATTCCTGCTACCATATTTCATCTGTACATTTTACATTTTTCTTCGTCCCTCTCAGGACCGGATGCCGACCATAATCTTAAAATTCCCTTATCCTGATTCCGGCTGGTGAGCGTATGCTTCTCTGCCCCCTAGACTACAGGTACGGCCGCCAGGATATGAAATCGATCTTTACCGAGGAGAAGAGACTGGAGAACCTCCTCAAGGTGGAGGCCGCTTTGTCCATGGCACATGCCCAGGTTGGAAACATCCCCCAGGAGGCGGCCGAGGAGATAGCCTCCAACGCCAACCTTGATCGGGTGACCAAGGAGAGGGTCGGTGAGATCGAGGCGGAGACCAGGCACGACATGATGGCCCTGGTGAGGGCGCTGACCGAGCAGTGTAAGGACGGGGCGGGCAACTACGTCCATCTCGGGGCGACCTCCAACGACATCATCGACACGGCGACGGCGCTGCAGCTCTCCGAGGCCATCGATGTCGTCGAGAGGGATCTCCTTCACCTGGTGGAGGCGATGGCGCGACTGGCCAAGGAGCACAGGGACACCGTGATGATCGGCCGTACCCACGGGCAGTTCGCCATACCCATAACCTTCGGCTTCAAGGTGGCCGGTTACCTGGCCGAGGTCATCCGCTACGCTGACCGCCTCAGGGAGATGGCCCCGCGAATCAGGGTGGGCAAGATGTCCGGCGCGGTGGGCACCGGGGCCGCCCTGGGGCCAGAGTTCCTGAAGATACAGGATTCGGTGATGGAGCAGCTGGGGCTGAGCCCGGAGCCGGTGGCCACCCAGCTCGTGGGCCGGGACAGATACTCCGAGCTGATCTCCTTGATGTCCCAATTGGCCACCTCCTGCGAGCGGTACGCCACCGAGGTCAGGAATTTGCAGCGGTCCGAGATCCGGGAGGTATACGAGGCGTTCGATACCGAAAAACAGGTAGGTAGCTCCACCATGGCCCACAAGAAGAACCCCATCCTGGCGGAGAACATCTGCGGGCTGGCCAGGATCACCCGCTCCTTCTTGACCCCTACCTTGGAGAACATGGTGCTGTGGCACGAGAGGGACCTGACAAACTCCTCCTCGGAGAGGTTCATCCTGCCCCATGTGATGGTGCTTATCGACGACATCCTGCACAAGACGGGCAGCATGTTCTCCTCCCTGGCGGTGGACCCGGACAGGATGATCAAGAACCTGGAGAGCTCCAACGGGAAGGTGATGGCCGAGTCCGTCATGATCGCGCTTGTGGAGAAGGGAATGGGGCGCCAGGACGCCCACGAGCTGGTGCGCAAGTGCAGTATGCGGGCGGACGAGGAGGACAGGCATCTGGAGGAGGTGCTGAGCAAGTCCGACGAGGCCCGCGAATACCTCTCCGAGAGGGAGGTAGAGGCGGCCATGGACCCCTCCAACTACCTAGGGTCCGCGGGGGAGCTGGTGGACAGCATGGTGGCCAAGGCCAAGATCGTGATCGGGAAGGAGCTTTAGATTCTGCCTCTAACCGCTATAAGTAACGATCAAGGATGCCCAGGTAACCCTCCATCGCCCCGGAAGTTGGAGGATGCCTCGGGATCATACTGAGTTTCCAGGGCCGGGGGGCAGGTGATACGATGAAATGGACGAAGAGTACGGTAACGGATCTCCTGGCGGTCCTCGTCGCCGGGGTCACGATCCCCGCCAGCTGGGTTATCGTCTTCAACGTGTGGACCGGCCAGAACTAGGTGGTGGAGGATCCCCTGCAGGTGAGCCAGGTGGACACTCAGACCGAGGAATTGGACGGCCAGGAGCGCAAGGACCGGAGCGAGGGACAGGTGAGCAAGGACATGGAGTAGGCGCCGGGATCAGACCGCAGAATGTGGGCACTGAGTCATACGACTCGGTGCTGGTGAAGTTCGAGATCGTGGCGGCCGACGGTAGCATCGCGAGCTCGGACGTCACTCTGCAGTACTGGTCCGGATCCGAGTGGCTGACCATCAACACTGAGACCAGCGGGGACACCCTGTCCGGTTAATTCAGTCCGTCTGAGGGCTTCTCTGTGAACGAGGACTACGATCAGACCACTCCGATCCTGATCGAGTACCACACGGTGGACACCTACGACATCTCCGTGTGGGCTGAGGTCCTCAAGTAAACCCTTTCCTCCCATTCCTTTTTTGCAGAAGCCCCTTGACCATTGATTCTTGTCCGCTTGGGCAATGGAGGTAAAAGATTCCGTTGCCCCAACATTACTTTGACTTTCTCGATGAGTCCAGAGAGGCTCGCGATCGAAGGGACTTCGGCCCGTCCAGGGTATTTGGGAAAGAGTTATATTCAACCTTCCGCTTCCCTGCCTGAATAGGGCCGATAGATCAGCCCGGAAGATCGCTGCCTTCGCAAGGCAGAAGTCGCGGGTTCAAATCCCGCTCGGTCCACTCACTTTCGAATCCAGACAGTTGTTTCTTCACTTCAATCAAATTCCTTTTACCTGCTGCGACTGGAACCTGTTCCAGGTGTCCTCGATCCTTCGAATCCCCGGATCCAGCTCAAGATGGAGGATCATGCGCTCGATTCCTTGGGCACTGAACCTCAGGGCCACCGCATGCTCATCCATCAACCACCTAATGTCTCTCGCGGTGCGCCAGTCGGCACCCTTTCAATCTCGATGTTACCCGCCCATTTCAGGAAGAGACGGGAGAGCTTGAGCAGATGCATCTTGTATTTGTTCGTTCCCATGAGGTACTCGTTCCAAAGAAAGTCGAATTCGGGTATTCCCACCTTCTTCGGATGCGTAACGGGCCTCGCATCTAGCAATCCTTGAAAGATATGATTTATGGCCCATTCGTAATCGCGCAACGGCCTCCCGCTCCTACCCCTCCCCTCTAAATTGTTCAAATACCTTTCGATTTCACCGCGGAGGGTCCTCGCCTTAGTCGGCATTGGGTTCCGCCGAATGGGGATGGGGGTTTGAGGGTAAAAAGGGGAGAGAAAACTTATCGCTATTCTCTATGCCCTGAAAGAGGGCACTTCGAAACTCCTACCAGACTTTGATCGCGCACCAATATCCATTACGGTCGGACAGAGTGCCACTTCCGCCCTCTCCGCGCACCGCTACCTGAGGGACTCGGGCGAGACCAAGATCCGGGTCGAGACCGGGGAAGGTTGGCAGCCGTCATGAGCAATCGATTCATTACTGCAATGAAGACTCAATGTATCCTGGGCCGCACAGCGTTCAATAGACATGGGCGACAAGCAGGTGGGGATTGGTACTCGTTCATCTCCGGACATCGGCTCGGCACTTATGGCAGATCATAGTATCGGCTGGCGGCTCCCCATCACAATATAGACAATACCGAGGGTCCGCAGTCGCTCTCTTGAGACTACAGGTGCAGCCCGAATATTCCGAAAAACGCAAGGATAGCCAAAACGATTACGATGATAATTATCAGGCCGAGCAACCCGATTCTGGCCATCTTGTTCCTTCTTAGGGGGAAGGTCATGATTTTTCATGGCATGGCAAATTATATGAGTTTATGTCTGCAAGACGGGGACTGACTGCACCGTGCAGTGGCGGGAGATGGCCCTAAGGAATTTTACTACTCCCTTCTTTTTGCGGGGCTCGATATGTCATTTTCCTCTTTGAAATCAAAAAAGAATAACACTGACGGCTCTGACTGTAGATTGTCAGATACCTCTTCCTGTTTGGCTTCTCTCTTCCCTACTTGAGTTTCAGGATCCCCATTGCCAACAGGACTATGATGGCCAATACCACCGCGCCAAGTAGGCCAAATATCAGCCAGCCTATGACGAATGCTACGACCGCGCCGAGTCCCAGTGCCCCCCAATCCATTGTTATTGCCATATCACATCCCTTGATTAGTATTGCTTATGCAGGTTTATTAGATTATTTACGCATGTCCGGCCTTCTCATCAGGAATCATCTTGTAAGTTCGCACGGACTGGTCGTTCAGGCGGTGTGATCCGGGGAGTTAACCTCACCTGAAAGAATAGAAAAGTAATTTGACCCTTCTTAGAATCGATTGACAATTTAATTGAAGTATGAAAATTCATCATCTGGCTCTTTGAATTGTCGCCTCCCACTCGGTCCACTCACATCGAATTTTCAGTGCACATTCCCGACGGAAGTGACCAACTCATCGGTCGAAGAATTCGTCCCTGGCACTGACGATGGCCCTGAGCTTCTCGGCGGGCGTATCCGGAGGAAAACCTCCTCCTGGGGAGATTATGTCCATCCCGGCCTTCAAATCGCGAAGGACCTCCGCCTCAAGCTCCTCCATATCACCGAAGTAAAGGGTCTGCGAGGAAGAGAGCGAACCGGCTACCGGCAGGCCGGCCCGGTGGGCCGTTCCCAGGAGCCAATCGAGGTCTTCCTCCCCCCTCTCATTGTCCATGATCAGACCGTCGAAGCCGCATTCGATCATGTCCTGCCATATCGGCCGAACCTCTCCAGAAATGCTCAAGAAGGCATGGTCGCCCATCCCTTGTGCAAGCCGCTGGTATCGGGGCTTGACCAGTCCCTTGAAATCCTCAGGGGAGATGATGCTGCAGGAGGTCATGGATTCTGCTACCCCTACGATGTCCGCCCCTGCGGCGGAGCAGGCCCGCCCGTACCCCTGAACGATATCACAAGCTATGTCCATGAGACCGTCGATCCATCCCCAATCGGTGATCAGAGCCATCAGGAACTCCTGTATCCCGCACATGTTGGAGGCCAGATCCCCGGGCCCTTCACGAGTGCTATGATGGGCAATTCGTCCCACACCTCCTGCCTGATTATCTTCGTAGCATCCAGCACCACCGGTATCCGCCCACGTGAGCTCAGATCATCTGGGACCTCCGGGTAGGGATCACCCACCTGGATCGCCGGTCCCGTGACCGCCCTGGTCCGGTTCTGATCTCCAAGGTCCACCTCACACCCCATGATCTCATCCAGAACTGTCGGACCGAATGGGATCTTGATGGCCTCGAATCCGGCGTAACGGTTACAAGCCAATGCAAGTTTGGCCATCGTCTTCGGATCACTGTCCGCCTGAGGCCTCCATGCCCCGGAGATGCTCATCAGCTCCAATGTTGCGGTCGAGAAGAACGTGAGAACTGGGGCCATGTCCACTGATTCTCTTCTAACGACCCTCAGCAACCTCTCTCTGGGATTCATTCACTCCAGATCGTTCGAGCCTTCACATATCCCATATAGTTTGCCATTCGGGTGTTTCGCCAATTTGGAGATTGTTGCCTCTACACGGCTCAGATATCGGCGTACCATTACCACCTCTGGCCCAAATAAGGTCCCTTGCCGGGAGTCCCTTCCCGTAATCAGATTCCTACTCACTATACAGGACCCAAGTTCTCTCCCATCCTGACGAATGGTATACGACGGTCCCCGACTTGAAGGATCCGAGGACGGTCTTCTAGATGTCTGGGCCCGAGAAAGCAAATATGCTTCACAAATTCCGCATATCGACAACATACGGAACAGATAGTAGAAATACAGCCTCAATTGTCCCTGGGCAAGGACGAATCCTGGAGACCTTCCCGCCCTGAACCGGTGGAGGTCTCCTGTCAAGGGGGGGTTACCTCTCTTGACGATCGTCCACTCTGGGGGGCACGACTTGGAAGCGGAAGAGGGGTCGAGGATAGAGGGATACAAGCTGTTCGGAATGGATGCCGACAAGGGAAGATGGCTTTTGGTCCTGATCGGTCTCATCATCAACCTCTGCCTTGGGGCAATATACTCCTGGAGCGTCTTCAGGGCCCCCTTGGAGGTTGATTTCGCCGTGGGTGCTACCGAGAGTCTGCTTCCCTTCATCATCTTCCTGGCGGCATTCGCGTTCACCATGCCCCTGGCGGGACGACCTTTGGACAAGTACGGGCCCAGGAAGCTCGCCATGATCGGCGGCGTCCTCGTGGGCGTGGGGTGGATATTGGGCAGTCAGGCAAGCACGATGGAGATGCTCGCCATCTCCTACGGCGTCGTTGGAGGTATCGGGGTGGGCATCGTCTACAACTGCCCTATCTGCGTTGTGGGCCGGTGGTTTCCTGACCGAAGGGGACTGGCCGTGGGGATCACCGTCCTCGGTTTCGGCCTATCACCACTGGTGACCGCGCCGATAGCCAACTCCCTCATCGATGCCAGTGGACCATTGATGACCCTTGGGATCATGGGGGTGGCGTTCCTTGCCATTATCATACCGCTGGGCTTTCCCCTCAGATTCCCTCCGGCGGAGTACGCGCCCGCCTGCAGGAACCTGTCCGCCAAGGCGACCAACGAGGGAGTGGACCGCAAGGAGATGCTTGGCAAGAAGGGTTTCTGGGGGATATGGGGATGTTACGTCATCGGTACACTCGCCGGTTTGATGGCCATAGGAATAAGCAGCTCCGTGGGGCAGGAGATCTTCGAGCTGAACGCGGCCACCGCTGCGCTGCTGGTCGGTGTCTTCGCCATCTTCAACGGAATCGGGCGTCCAATCTTCGGCAGCATGGTCGATAGATTCTCCCCCAGGAACACGGCGATGATCAGCTTCGGGCTGATCACCCTTGCCGCCCTAATGCTCGCCGTAGGCTCGGGTCCAGGTGCCATGGCCGTGTACGTGGTGGGATTCTGTATCCTCTGGCTCTGCCTCGGAGGTTGGCTGGCGATCGCCCCGGCGAGCACGGCCACCTTCTTCGGCACCAAGCACTATGGTCCCAACTATGGTACGGTATTCACCGCCTACGGTGTGGGCGCCATCGCTGGAAGCCTTCTGGCGGGCAACCTGAGGGATATAATGGGGAGCTATACCGCGGTCTTCCTACCCGTGGCCATCCTGGGTCTGATCGGGATCGTGATCGCGTTCATGTTGATGCGCCCTCCTAAATCGGAGGAGAGCTCCTAGGCCGAGTGAGGGTCGTTGCCCACGAAGTTCCTATCACTTGTCCAGGCATCCATGGGTGCGGCAGAGAAGGGTGCGAATGGATCTGGGAAGCTTCATCTTGAGTTCCGCCAATCAATCCGCGTCAAGGCGTACCGGATGCTCGAGCGGGCAAGGTTCCGTTCCTGCTTGTCTTCAGAGGCAGTCAGGGCCCCTTCACGGGAAAAGGTGTGGCCCGGTGGGTGACCTCCTGGATTCTCCGCCAGGCTACCGAATCCGACGGAACGGGCGGAAAACCGAGGTTCTATGCCGATATATACCGAATGCGTCCACGTCTATCATACTCCATTAGAAGGATGCCATTGCCATGATGGACTACGAAATCAGATGGTGAGGAATGAGAAGGGATTCCACCGGTTAAGATCCTGTCACGCTCACCACGGGCTACGAGGGTCCCCCCTCTGCTCTTCTGTCCGATCCACCATGTGCCACCCAGGGCCATAGGTATTCCGATGATCACCGGTACCGCTACCAGGGATAGTATATACGAGTACACGAGGTATTCGAAGGTCCACTCCGCGAACGGGAGACCCCAGTTCCCATCGAGGTAGATTTTGATGACGAAGGCGATGAAGACGACGAAGGTAATCGCCCCCTGCCCCTCAGAACGTCGAGAGTTCCTGCCGGAAAACAGGTTCGCCCTCCGGTATTCTTCCCTCTCCTCCCGCGGCAGTTTCCTCCACCAGAGCAGGATGACCGCCACTACCGCCAGCATGACAGGTATCCCGACGAACAGGACCTCCCACAGGAGCAGGCTAAGCAGGAAGACCACCGAGTGATCCATCGCCCAGAGATCCAGTGTCCAGGGGACTAGACCGGATGCTTGGGCCTCCCCCGCGAACCAGAGGAAAACGAGGATCGCCCCCATGACCGCACCCGTTGACGAACAGGGGTCGATGGTGGATCAGTCTCTTGAATCGCCTGGGGGCCTTCACGCAAGGGGTGTGCCGGCCATCACCGAAGACTACCGTGGACATCGTCACGGGATCTAAAGCGCCCTATTCGTCCTCGTTGATCAGATCCTCCACTTCCCGTAGCCTCTCGGCCACCTTCCGCCCCCTGTCGCTCAGGAAGT
>JBKHFJ010000023.1:0-23327 GCA_046540255.1 Methanomassiliicoccales archaeon
GGACACGACCCCTCCCACTACCTCGATGCTGGTGGAGGGGGAGGGAGGGGACGACTGGTACCGATCGGAGGTGCGGGTGAACCTCTCCGCCGAGGACTCCCTGTCCGGGGTGGATTCGATCCAGTACCGGATCGATCAGGGGGATTGGAGGGAGTACGACGGCAGCTTCGAATTGCCGGAGGGAGTGCACAACGTCCAGTACCGGGTCACCGACGCCGCCGGGAACCTCGAGAACGGTTCAAGGGAGATAAGGGTGGACTCTTCCTCCCCCGAGGCCGAGGCCACCGTGAACGGCGAGAGCGAGGGGCACTTCACCTCCGATGTCGAGGTGAGGATCGAGGGCAGCGACGAGATCAGCGGCGTGGACCGCATCATGTACCGCCTGGATGGCGGGGAGTGGTCAGAGTACTCTGCCCCGATCGAGGTGGGGGACGGGGAGCACACCCTGGAATACAGGGTGATGGACGCCGCCGGGAACCTCGAAACGGGGTCGGCCGAGTTCACCGTGGACACCGATCCCCTCAGCCCCTCCGGCCCCTACGGTCCCCTGCCCATCATCGGCCTGGTGATCTCCATCGCCGCCGTGATCGGGGCCGCGGTCGCCCTTCGGAGGAAATGATCACCGGTCCAGCTTGGAGGAGATCTCCTCCAGCCTCTCCCTGATCCTGACCAGCTCATTCACCACCTGGCCACCGTCCTCCGGCCCCTCCTCCGTGCCGGACTCGGTCGCCGACGGCCTCCTCCTGCGGACGATGTCCATTATCTGCTCCTGGATCCCCTCGAACTCCCTCATGCCGCTGATGGCGATCTCCGCCTTCTGCTGGGCGGCCGAGTAGCCGGCCGTCTGCACCCGGATCTTGGCGATCCCCAGTCGCCGCATTACCGGCCCCTGCTCCGTGTCCACGTTGGTGATGCGGTTGTAGGGGACGATGCCGGTGGTGCGGAACCATATGCCCCTCTTCCATACGATCTCCTCATCGGTGAGCCTGTAGACCACCGTGCCGTGGTAGAGATGCGCCCAGGCGAATCCGAGGATGGCTAGGGCGGCGATGGAGACGGCCGAGACCACGGTCGCCTCCACCGGTATCACGAAGACCACTGGTAGATACCACCACAGGACCGCCACCAGCAAGAACAGTAACACGTAGATGTGCAGCAGCGTCCGGTACTCCCTGGCAGGCCGGAACGCCTCCCCGGTCTCGATCATCGGGAGTGCATGGCACGATCCTCCCTTAACCTTTTGGAGCTGTCTTGATCCCGGCAACCGGCGTTCCCCTTCATCCCGGGGCCCATCGGGGTGAGGCGTCCGGCCCCTACAGGGAAGTGGCGATGAGGACGAGCGCGTTAGCGGTCAGCCCCACGAGCACCAGCCATCTGAAGATCCTCTCCGGGATGTTCCTGTAGATCCTGATCCCTATCCAGGCGCCGAGGAACAGCGCCGGTAGGGCCACCAGGGCCTCCATGGTGAGGGGCCAGGTGACCGCCCCGGTGACGGTGAGGGCGGCCAGCCGGTAGGCCATCAGGGTGCCGAAGAAGGCGGTGCACACCGCCTTCATGCGCGCACTCTCCCAGAGATCGTTCGCCATCATGAACGCCCCGTAGAGTATCATGGGCGGCCCGGGTATGGCCACCGCACCTCCCAGGATCCCGGACAGCAGGCCGACGGTGAAGCCGGTCTTCCAGCCCGGCCTGATCCCCTTCGACCTGATCCATTCCTCCGCCCTCCCCTTTTCCTGAAGAGGGACCATGACCGCCACCCCCAGGATGAGTATTGCCCCGATGGCGAGCCTCAGCTGGGCCTCGCTCAGCCACTGGAAGATGTATATCCCGAGGGGCATGCCCAGGGCCAGGCCCCCCACCGGGACCAGCCAGTCCTTCACCCGGAAGTCCTTCCTGACGCTCCAGAAGACCCTGCTGTTGCCGAAGACGGTGGCGATGTTGAAGATGACCGAGGCGGCGGAGGCGCTCCGGAACAGGGGGAGGAGGCCCATGGACACCTGGGCGAAGCCGAAGCCGGCGATGCCATGGACCAGGGCGGCCACGAATACGACGATCGAGGTCAGGGAGGTGACGATCCAATCCATGCTTCATTCCCCGGGCCAGCTTCGTCCTGGCCCAATGATAATCCACCCATCGGTTAATCGATTCTTCCCCGGTTCGCGAGCATCTGAGACCGGGGATGCCCTCCGGGCCCGGCGACCGGCCCTGAGTGACCCTTCATGGGCCAGGGAAAAGAGTATCCCCTTTCAACGCCTACCTACATCAGGTGGAAGAATGAGGGCTTGGTTGCTCAGGGACCAGGCGCCGATCGAGGAGGGGCCGCTGGAGCTGACCGAGGTTCCCGATCCCGAGCCGGGCGCGAGGGAGATCGTTATCGGGGTCAAGGCGACCGGCATCTGCAGGACCGACCTGCACATCGCTGAGGGGGACCTGCCCCTGAAAAGGAGTTCCCTGATCCTGGGCCACGAGATCGTGGGCACGGTGGAGGAGACCGGGGAGAGCGCCGACCGCTTCTCCCCCGGGGACAGGGTGGGGGTTACCTGGCTGCACTCCACCTGCGGCCGGTGCGGGTACTGCCGGGCGGGCAGGGAGAACCTGTGCCCGGAGGCGGAGTTCACGGGATGGGACGTTGACGGCGGATTCTCCGAGCGGACCAAGGTCCCGCAGGAGTTCGCTCTCCCCTTGCCCGACCTGCCATTCCAGGAGTGCGCCCCTCTGATGTGCCCGGGGGTGGCGGGCTACCGCTCCTTCAGGCTGACCGGCGCGGGGAAGGGCATGAGGCTGGGCCTGTACGGCTTCGGTATCACTGGCACCTACGTGCTCCAGGTGGCCAAGCGCATGGGGGCGGAGGTGTACGTGGTCACCCGTAGCGAGGGGAACAAGGAGGCCGCTAGACGCCTCGGTGCGGACTGGGTGGGGGGCTACGACGATCCGTTTCCCACGGAACTGCACGCGGGGATCATCTTCCCGGCGGTGGGGGAGCTGGTGCCAATCGCCCTCGAGCACCTTCGCCCCGGTGGCAGACTGGTCCTGGCCCCGGTGACCATGACCCCGATCGTGGTTGAGGACTTCAACCTGGTCTGGGGGGAAAGGGAGATCAGGAGCCTGGCCCACGTGACCAGGAGGGACGGGGAGGAGCTGATGGAGCTGTGCGGGCGCAAGAGCTTCCAGACCAGGGTGGAGACCTTCCCCTTCGAGGGTCTGCAGGACGCGATGATCCGGGTGAAGCGTGGGGAGGTGAACGGCAACGCCGTGGTGTTGCCCTGAGGATCACAGCTTCCCTACCACGTTCCCCACGGCCTCGGTGAGCATGTCCGCCTCGAACCTCAGGGCGATGACCGGTATGGAGACCACCTTCTCCAGCGTGGTGGCGGCGATGGGGCCGCACACGATCCCACAGATGCCCTCCCTCTCGGCCCTCACCCCCTGGATGATCTCCTCCTCTATCGAGTTGGCCGGGTAATCCTTCACCTGTACTTCCCGCCCCTCCACCTCGATCCTACGCTCGATCTGGGAGAGGACGGAGCGGGCGGTTATGATCCCCACCACCGTGCCCTGAACGGTGGGGCTCTCCGACTCCCTGACCGCCCTGAGTATCTGCCTGAGGGTGGATACCCGGAAGTCCTTCTCGGGATCGGACATGATCTTGTACAGGGTGCTTTCCGGTAGCCCGGCCTTCTCGCAGAACCCGGACATGCTCAGCCCCTCGTCGAAGAGATACTCCCTCAGGGCGGAGACGAAGTCCCTGTTCGAGACCGCGATGGATTCGAGCAATTCCTTGTAACGCATAATTATTACCTTATAAAGAAAATATAATACATCATAATATTAAGAAATTTTCCTTATACGGTAGGACAATGTAATTAAAGAAAAAGTATTAATATTCCAGAGGAGGTTCCCTCCATCATCACACTGCGTGGTGGTACCTTGAGAAGACTCGAAAAGCTGGCTCTGGCCCTTCTGGTGCCAATGATGCTGTCGATGCCCTTGTGCGGCTGCCTGGGAGGTGGCTCCGGCGAGGAAATCGCCTACGGGGGACAGTACTACCCGGGAGAGTTCCTCCTCCAGGGACACGATTTCTGGACCCAGTACGACATGGAGGTCGATCACATACTGTTCAGCTCCGGGACGGAGAACAACCAGGCCCTGATCTCCGGGGACGTGGACATCAACGTCGGCTCCGATTCCAAGACGGTGACGCTGTTCAACTCCATGCCCGATCAGGCCCTGATCATCGGAACGGTGCAGAAAGGGGACCGCTACTCCACCGTGGTGGGGAACGATTCCGAGTACCAGAGCTGGGAGGACCTGAAGGGGGAGAAGGTGGGGACCCGCCTGGGGACCGGGGCGGAGCAGGTCCTCAAGAGGTACTTCGAGCAGAGCGAATCCCTGGACTGGGACGACTACCAGTGGGTGAACATAGGGGTGGAGGACATGGTCTCCGCCCTGGGAGGGGGGAGCATCGAGGCCTTCACCGCCTGGGAGCCCACCCCGGCCATCGCCGAGTCCCAGGGAGTGGGACGGGTGATCAAGACCTTCGGGGACGTCGCCCTGGTCCCGGTGTCACTGCACACCACCCTGGACTTCGCCGAGGATCACCGTGACACGATAGTCAAGTTCCTGGCCGCCCAGCTGGACAAGGCGGAGATGATCCGGGAGGACCCCCAGGAGGCGGCGGTGCTGGCGGCGCAGGCCGCCTCCAGCAGGGGATCGGATATAACCGCCGATGCCTTCCAGCGGATCTTCGAGAGGATCGACTTCTCCATCGAGATAAACCCCGAGGTCCTGTCGGCCATCAACGACACCGCCCAGTTCCTGTACGATCAGGGGAGCATAGACAACGTGCCGGAGCTCAGGTGGGACGATTCCTACCTCCAAGAGGCCATCGCGCTGAGGGGATAGCATCGCCCCGAGCCTTGAAGGGGCCAGACCGTACCTCCTCGCACTCCTCCCCCTGGCCGCCTTCTTCCTCGCATGGGAGCTCCTGGCCGGAGCGGGGGTGGTGGACACCTCCCTCTTCTCCAGGCCATCCAACATACTGTACAGGATCCTGGACCGGCCGGACCTGTTCCTGGAGAACATAGCGGTCACCCTGGGGAGGACGCTCCTGGCCTTCGCCGTGTCCGTCGTTTTGGCCGTCGCGGTGGGACTGGTGATGGGTTGGTCACGCCCGGTGTACCGCTTCCTGGATCCCCTGATCACCACCCTTATGCCCATCCCGGGTATCGCCATGGCCCCCCTGTTCATCGTGTGGTTCGGCTTCGGGGACGTCACCATAGTGCTGATAGGCATCATCGTGGCCTTCTTTCCCATCGTGTACAACGTCTCCATGGGGGTCAGGAGCATCGATCGCCAGCTGATCCGTGCGGCCAGGATCATGGGGGCGGGAAGGAGGGACATCTTCCTCCGGGTCTACCTCCCCAACTCCATCTCCCACCTGATCATCGGGTTGAAGCTGGGCCTGGCCCGTTGCTGGAGGACGGTCATCGCGGTGGAGTTCATCGCCGCCGCCTCCTACGGCCTCGGATTCATGATATGGAACGCCTACGAGTACATGAACGTGGCAGTGGTGTACGCAGGCATCATCCTCCTGGCGGTGGTCTTCTTCGTCCTGGAGAGGGTGGGGATCAGGGAGTTGGAGAGGAGGACGGTGGGGAGGTGGGGGGTGGTCAGGGATGATTGATCCCCGGGACCTGAAGCCCCAGATGTGGAAGGTCCTCCAGTTCCTCCTTCCCTTCCTGGTGGTGGCCCTGGTCTGGGAGGCGGCGGCCCAGCTGGCCGCATCGAATCAGTTCCCCCCGGTGTCCGAACTGCTGGGTAAGCTCTACGACCTCGCCTTCGACCGCGGGGTACTGGTCGACCACTTTCTCAGCTCCATGTACCGCCTGATCCTGGGCTACCTGCTGGCCATCGCGGCCGGCGTCACCCTGGGCATGCTCATGGGCATCAGCAGGAACCTGTCGGAGGCCTTCTCCCCCGCGCTCAGCCTGCTGATATCGATCCCCACGATCGCGTGGGTGCCCATACTCCTGATCACCCTGGGGCTGGGGGGCGAGACGGTGATCGCGGCCGTCTTCCTGGGCGGGTTCTTCGCCATCACCTACTCCATGATGCACGGGATCAGGATGGTGGACAGGAACCTGGTCAACTCGGCCCGCACCATGGGCGGTGGACGGTGGTCCCTGTTCAAACATGTGCTGCTGCCGGGGTCTCTGACCTCTTTGATACCTGGGCTGAGGTTGGCCATAGGGTACTCCTGGAGGGCCCTGATCGGGGCGGAGATGCTGGCGGCCATGGTGGAGTGGGGCCTGGGCAAGATGATCTACGAGGCCAGGTTCTTCAACGATGTCCAGGTGATGTTCGTCGGCCTGGCGGTGGTCGGCATAGCCGGCGTGATCATGGACCGCGTCGTCCTGGCCTCCGTGGAGAGGAGGACCATAGAGAGGTGGGGCATGGTGGAGGAATCGTGATGAAGAGCAAGATCAAGATCGAGCAGGTGGGCAAGCAGTTCGACGGTTTGACCGCCCTGGAAGGGGTGAACATGGACATCGCACAGGGGGAGTTCTCGGTGATACTGGGACCCTCCGGATGCGGGAAATCCACCCTCCTCTACCTGATCGCGGGTTTCGACAGCCCCTCCTCCGGGAGGATACTGATGGACGGGAGGGAGATCACCTCCCCCGGGCCGGACCGGGGGTTCGTCTTCCAGGACTTCGCCCTCTACCCCTGGAGGACGGTGATGGGGAACGTCACCTTCGGGCTGGAGATGAAGGGGTACGGGAAGGCCGAGGCCAGGGAGGAGGCCGGCAGGTACATCGACATGGTGGGCCTGGATGGATTCGAGGACGCCTATCCCAACACCCTGTCCGGTGGGATGAAGCAGAGGGTGGCCATCGCCAGGGCCCTGGTGTACCAGCCCGACGTGCTGCTCATGGACGAGCCCTTCGGCTCCCTGGACGCGCAGACCAGGAAGATCATGCAGGTGGAGCTGGAGAGGATCTGGAGCGATATGAGGAAGACGGTCGCCTTCGTCACCCACTCGGTGATCGAGGCCGTGTACCTGGCCGACCGGGTCTTCGTGATGACCGCCCGGCCGGGGCATATCAAGGGCGTGGTCGACGTGGACCTTCCACGACCGAGGAGCTACACCGACGAGGGATTCCTGGAGATCAGGGAGAGGATACTGGACCTCCTGCACGAGGAGGTGGAGAAGAGCATGGAGAGGAGATCGGAGAGGTTCATCGAGCTCGGTTGAGCCTCCGGTGCGTTTCCCGGTCCACCAGGGGCCTGGGCAGGTCCGATGTGTCCACGTACTGGTAGATCGAGTGGACCAGCCTCATCAGGTCCGGCACTGGATCCCTAAGATCGAAGTCGTAATGGGGGCCACCGAGGAACCTCCCGAGGAAGGAGATCCAGTCGCCCAGGGAGCCGAATCTCAGGGCCTGCAGCTCCTGACCGCAGATCCAGCGGTATCTCAGGCCGGTGTCGAAGTGGAGACTGTGCCCCGGATCCCCTCCCGTGGCGTACTTCAGGATCATGTTAAGGATATCGGGGTTGGCCCGCAGCGATAGCGGGAGAGAGCCCCACAGCTTCGCGTTCACCTCGATCAGCTTGTACGCTTCCCCTTCGGGATCCCACCTGAACTCGGCCTGGAAGGGGCCGGACCATCCCGCCCTCTCCACGATCTCGGAGGTCATCCCGGTGAGCTCCTCGTCGGGGTACACATCGTTCACGGCGGCCACGCCTCCCCTGAGGGGAAGGGTCACCGTCCTCCTCTGTGGGACCATGTACCTTGCCTCCCCTTCGAAGGCGAAGCCCCCCACGTCGAATATGTCCCCGGGCAGGTACTCCTGGATCACGAACTCGCTCTCTCCCTCCCCTTCAAGGAAGGACTCGATGTCCCCCTTCGACCAGGCCAGGATGATGTTCCCCTTGATCCCTACCCCCCGGGCCCTCTTCAGTATTACCGGGAAATCGTCATTGCCGATCTCGACCGTATCCCCCTCCCGCACCGTTCCATGGCTGCGGGGGAGCGGGACGCTGGAACCCCTGAGGGTGCGGTAGAGGTTGGACTTGTCCGACAGCCGCCAGTACTCCTCCCTCCCACCGTAGGGGACGTTCATCCTCAGGGATGGCTCCTTCCAGGAGGATTCGATGTACTCGGTGACCAGGCGGAAACCGAAGGGCAGGAAGACGTCGCATCCCTCCCGATCGAAGATCCTCTTCAGTCCCTCGATCCTTCTATCGGATGCGAGCACATCCGACTCCACCACCTCGTGATACGACCTGGATAGCGGGAAGCGTCCCAGCCTTCCCAGCGGGAGAGAGGCCAGTACGACCTGATGTCCCCCCCGGGCAAGATGACGGCAGGCCTCGATGGTGTGCTGACCCTTCTCCGCGACCAGGACTCTCATGGGACCACTGCTTCTCCCTTGATGCTTTGGTATTATAAAATCAAGTCGTTTGAGTCCCGCTGGATATGATGCCTCTTTGTAAGTAGATCCAAGTTCGGAATGCGGAGGACGGTTTCGACCCATCTATGCCAATGTGCCAAGATCAAATGGGCCCGGGGCCCCTGTCCTTGATGAGACCTTGCACGATCCGACACTGGGTCATCCACGCGGTTTTCTAGAATGCCGATGAGCGACCGCGTGGGGCGACCTGGGAGCGAGTGTGGAGTTGAGATTCGAGGGGAGGGGAACCGGGCCGAGCGCTTGAGGTTCATCCACGAGCACGCGGAGTGGCTCAGGTCCGTTCCCAACGAAGTCTGGAGTAAACACCAGGCCGAGCTGATAGACGGCTTCATGGAGAGCGCCGAGAACTTCAGCATGTCCGCCCTGGAATACCTGAGGATGAAGGGGGAGCTGAGGGAAACGCGGGAGAGCGAGCGGAATCGTGAGGAGTGGGGTCTCAAAGCCGGTCACGGTCCTCAGATCCCGAACCTGGTGACCTCGTGGTAGGCCCTGGACCGCTGCCTGATGTTCAGGTGGAGGTATACCTGGGTGATGTTGATGTCGGTGTGTCCGAGATTGTCCCTGACCATCTCCAGCGAGATCCCCTTGTCCAGCTGCCAGGTGGCGCAGGTATGTCTCAGGGTATGTGCCGTGACATTCCAGCCGATCCCCGCCCTCTCCCTGATATCGTCTATGTGCCTCTGCATGGTCCTCTTGCACAGGTGGAAGAACCTATCGCCAGGCGACAGGTCCTTCTCCCTTGCGTAGATCTTGGCCAGGTTCACAGTGTGCAAGTCCATCGGCGCCCATCGCTCCTTCCCTCCTTTTCCTTGGGAGATGAACACGGCCCTGCGTTCCTCGCAGACGTCCTGCACGCGGACGTTGATGGCCTCCGCCACCCGGAGGCCGGCCATCAGCATGAACCTGCACGCCAGCAGATCGTGGGAGCTGTCGATGGCCGTGAGGAATCGGTCGATCTCCTGGTAGTTCAGCACCTTGGGCACGGCGCCGTCCATGATCCCATCGAACGGGTCGGGGGACTTCACAATTCCCAATGAAGTTAGACTTCCCTCCGATGAAGGGTAGCGGAGGAGCATTTCAGGGAAGCTTGAAGTACCAGACGGCTCTTCTCCGTTCGGATATCATGACTTCGAGGGTCAGGGTGAACATGAAGGTATGCGGCAAGGCCACCGAGATCAGGGTCACGGACGCGGAGGACGGCACCTACGGCGTGGAGGTGGATACGGACTGCGACCACGTGAAGGAGTTCTTCGAGGGTCTGGAGGCCATCGACCTGGTCGATCTGAGCGACAAGCAGAACAGCAAGGTATTCCAGCGGATGGGGGAGGCCATGATGAGCGCCACCTGCCTGGTGCCGGCCGGACTGCTGAACGCCGGCTGGCTGGAGGCCGGCCTGCTGTCCAAGAACCTGGCCGCCGAGTGCGGGGACAACCGGGTGGAGTTCCTGGACTGAGGTGGTCACTTGGGATCCGAGGAGGTCAGGAGGAGGCTGCGCAGGATCGAGGAGGTGATGGGGAAGGTCCCCCTGGTGACCGAGACCCTGGCCGGCAGGGAGGACCTCTTCCTGCCCTACACCGACCTGAACCAGTCCGTCTTCTACAGGCCCAAGCACCTGGACAGGAAGACGGTGGAGCTGGCCGCCATCTCCAGCGCCGCCTCATTGGGCAGCGAACACTGCCTGGATGTCCACATCGAGCAGGCCCGCGCTTTAGGGGCGACCAGGGACGAGGTGATGGAGGCCATGATGGTGGGCTCCATGATGGCCATGACCAGGAGCCAGGCCGTGGCCTTCAGAAGACTGTGGGACGATGAGCCCGTTTCCGAGCCCTGAATTGAAAAATTAATATAGTCAGCGGCCATAACATTATTGTGGTCGACATGTGTGGTCCCAAGAAGGAGGACACCAGGATCCAGACCCTGATGGGGCTGGCCAGGGTGCTGCACTGCCCCACCCGGTGGGCCATCATCGACATCATCGGGAAGGGGGAGAAGAGCACCTCGCGGATACTGGAGGAACTGGAAGATAGGGGGTACCGCCTCACCCGCCCTGGACTGTACTACCATCTCTCCGAGCTGAGGGAGGCCGGGATCATCGAGGTGGCCGATTACGTCGAGGAGGGTAGGGGAGCCCCCACCAAGTCCTGGAGGGTGGCCATGAGGAAGCTGGAGATCGAGCTGGTGCCGGAGGGAGAACATGGATGACATTATTACCGTGGACGGTCTCCACAAGAGCTTCGGGAAGGTAAAGGCGGTGGACGGCATCTCCTTCTCCCTGAGGAAGGGGGAGATACTGGGATTCCTGGGGCCCAACGGGGCGGGGAAGACCACCACCGTGCGCCTGGTGACCGGGGTGCTCCGCCCCGACGGGGGCAGATGCGTGGTGGCTGGTCACGATCCCCACAGGGAGCAGACCAAGGCCCAGAGGAGCATCGGGATCGCCCCGGAGGTGTCCAACGCCTACGTGGAGCTCACCGCCTGGCAGAACATGGTGCTCATGGGGGAGCTGTACCGTGTTCCAAGGGAGGAGAGGGAGTCCCGGGCCGGCGAACTGCTCGAATTCTTCGGATTAGAGGAGCGGGCCGATTCCCCGGTGGGTCAGTTCTCCAAGGGCATGGGGAAGAGGCTCAACCTGGCCATGTCCATGATGCACCGCCCCTCCATACTGTTCCTGGACGAGCCCACCTCCGGACTGGACGTCCAGAGCCAGAGGCTGATCAGGAAGAGGGTGGAGGACCTCAACGGCGAGGGCGTCTCGGTCTTCCTCACCACCCACAACATGGAGGAGGCCAACCAGCTCTGCCACCGCATCGCGGTGATGAGCCGGGGGAAGATCGCCGCCATCGACCGTCCCACCGAGCTGAAGAGGCGGATGGAGAGGACCCAGGCGGTGGAGGTCAGCTTCGCCGATGAGATGGACCTGGGAACGCTCTCCGCCCTGGAGGGGGTGGAGCAGGTGCACAGGAAGGGGGACGGCTACCGCATGATCACCCCCTGCCCCGTGCCGGTGGCCAGGAAGGTCTTCGACCTGGCCGATCGCCAGGGGACGGAGGTGCTCTCCCTCCAGACCATGGGGCCCTCCCTGGAGGACGTCTTCCTCTCCCTGACGGGGGGATCCTCGTGAGCATGGTGTACGAGCTGGCCGGCGTACTGCCGATCGTCAAGAAGAACCTGCGCATCTACTACATGAAGGGGCCAGTGATCATCTTCGGGATACTCCTGCCCATCTTCTTCTTCCTGGCCTTCTGGATGGGCAGGGACATGCCCGAGCTGATGCTGGGCACCGGGCTGGTGGCCATGGCCCTGTGGTTCACCTCCACCTCCATCAGCCCGGTGATCGCCTCCTGGGAGACCAGGACCAAGACCCTGGAGAGGCTGATATCCTCCCCCGTGTCCGTCCCGGTGATCGTGCTGGGGGACATCCTCTCCTCGGTGATCATGGGGGTGATCCTGACGGCCGTGCCGGTGACCATCGCCGCGGTGGCCCTCTCCCTGCCGCTCGCTCACCTTTTCGCTCTGGCGGTGGGGATACTGTTTGGGGCGGTGTGCTTCTCCGCCATCGGGGTGATCATGGGAGCCTACCCCAGCAAGGCCACCTCGGACGTGATGATGCTGGCCACCCTGGTCAAGTTCCCCATAGTGTTCATCTCCGGCATCTTCATACCGGTGGACGAGCTGCCCGCCTGGGGGCAGACGGTGGCCTACCTGTCGCCCCTCACCTACCTGACCGACCTGATCAACTACGGCTTCGGCGGTCCGGGGGACCCCCTGCTGGATCTTGGCGCGCTGGCCGTGTTCATCCTGCTGTTCACCGGGCTGGCGGTGATCATGCACAAGCGCACCCTGCCCAGGAGGATCTGATCCCGGGGCGCCCATCGGGTCAAGGGGAAACCTATATGTACGCGGTCCACCTTTTTCAAATAAATTTGAAATGGTGGTACATTGAGCTGGATCGTGGAGATGCTGATGAGCGGGGTGGACAACGTCCTGGAGTACCTGTCCGCCCACGTCCTCACCTGCCTGGTGCCGGCCTTCATCATCGCCGGGGCGATCGCCGCCTTCGTCAAGAAGGACGCCATCCTGAGGTACTTCGGGCCGTTCGCCAAGAAGTACCTCTCCTACTCCATCGCCTCGGTCTCCGGCATCGTCCTGGCGGTGTGCAGCTGCACCATACTGCCGCTGTTCGCGGGCATATACAAGAAGGGGAGCGGCATCGGCCCGGCCGTCACCTTCCTGTTCGCAGGGCCGGCCATAAACATCCTGGCCATCGTGTACACCGCCCAGGTGCTCGGCTACGATCTTGGCATCGCCAGGGCCGTGTTCGCCGTCCTGCTCTCGGTCGTGGTCGGCCTGACCATGGCCTACATCTACAGGAGGGAGGAGGCGAAGAGGGCCCAGGAGATGAAGGAGAGCGGGGACACGGGATTCTCCGTGGACGGCGGGACCGATCGGCCGCTGTGGGTGAGGCTCTCCTTCTTCGGGGCCCTGGTGGGCATCCTGATCTTCGGCGCCTCCGGTCTTGACTGGGCGGTCAAGGGGGTCATCCTGGCCGTGCTCATCGGCCTCATCGCATCCATCTTCTGGAAGTACTACACCCCGGACGAGGGGGAGGAGTGGGCCTGGGAGACCTGGGACCTGACCAAGAAGATATTCCCCATACTGATCGTGGGCACGTTCGTGGTGGGCATCATCGCCTTCTTCCTGCCCCCGGAGACCTTCCGGCCCTACCTGGGGGGCAACTCGGTCACCTCGGTGGTCCTGGCCTCCCTGCTCGGCACCATACTGTACATGCCCACCCTCCTGGAGGTGCCCATCATCGGGACCACCTTCGGATACACCTCCGGCGTGATGGGGGGAGGTCCGGCCCTGGCCCTGCTTCTTTCTGGGCCCACGGCCAGCTTACCCAGCCTGATCGTGCTGTACCGCATCATGGGAGGGAAGAAGACCCTGGTCTACGCCGCGCTGGTCCTGGCGATGGCCGTCATCGCCGGTCTGATCTACGGCAACCTGGTGGGATAAAGATTCAAAAACGATTGAAACCCTTAGTGAGATATATTGTAAGCGAAAGGAGGGACTGATCATGAAGATAGAGGTATTGGGAACCGGCTGCGCCAAGTGCAGGCGGGTGAAGAAGAACGTGGAGAAGGTACTGAGGGACCTGTCCATGGACGCCGAGGTGATCGAGGTGGACGACCTGCAGGAGATCACCGACCGTGGGGTCATGATGACCCCCGCCCTCTACGTGGACGGGGAGGCGAAGGCGGTCGGCCGCGTCCCCGGCAAGGACGAGATCAAGGAGATGCTGGGAGCGTAACCTGATGTCCGAGGAGTGCGAGTATGCTCATGTACTGGTGTACTCCTGCAGCGGCGGATCCAACGTGGGGCAGATGGCAAACGAGATGACCAAGTCCCTCGGGAGGATCGAGAACGTGAATATGTCCTGCCTGGCCGGGATCGGAGGGGACATCTCCACCTTCACCGAGAGCGCCAGGGCCGCCAAGGGCGCGGTGGCGATCGACGGCTGCGGGGTCGCCTGCGCCCTGAAGACCATGACCAGGCACGGGCTGAGACCCACCGTCCACCACGTGCTCACCGAGAACGGGACCAGGAAGAACCACGATCTGGAGGAGACGGACGGGGTGGACCGTCACCTCTCCTCCCTCCTGGTGGAGATGACGGACCTCGGTCTGGTGGATGGAGAGCGAGACCGCCAATGAGCGGGCGAGAGGTGACCGAGAGAGGAACGATGGACCTGGCGGAGGAGCTCCGCCTCCACCCGGACCGGTGGGTGGTCGAGCGGACCCCGGACGGGTACGCCGCCCACAGGAGGGAGAGGGACCTGCGGGAGGTGCACGTCGAGGTCACCACCCGCTGCAACCTGGAGTGCGGGCACTGCGTCCGCAACGTGTGGGAATCGCCCTGGGAGGACATGGACCCCGCCACCTTCGACGCCCTGGTGGGAGGGCTGAGGGAACTTCCCCGGGTCGACAGGGTGCACTTCGGGGGGTTCGGGGAGCCCCTGGTGCACCCCGATATCGTGGCCATGGTCCAGAGAATCCATTCCCTGGGCATCAGGACCTCGATGATCACCAACGGCACCCTGCTGACCGAGGGGATGGCCGACTCCCTCCTGGATGCGGGCCTGGACCGCCTCTTCGTCTCGGTGGACAGTCCGAGGCGGGCTTCCTTCGCCGATGCCAGGGACGGTGCGGACCTCGATCTGGTTCTCGATAACCTCCGGACGCTGAGGGACCTGCGGGCATCCAGGGGATCGCCCTCGCCCACCATTGGAATGGAGGCGGTGGTCACCAGGGACAATTTGGAGGAGCTGGAGGAGATGCCCTCCCTGGCGAAGGAAATGGGCGTCTCCGTCGTACTGCTCACCCATCTTTTACCCCACGAGGAGGGGGCGGCGGACGGGATCGCCTACGGAGAGGGGGCGCCCGAACTGCCCCGGTCGGCCGGCTGGGGCGTGCTGGCGGGCGACCAGATCATGTGGGGGACCCTCTCCGCCCCCCGGAGCGGGTGGGGGGCGGAGCGGTGGTGCCCCTTCGTGAACAACAAGAGGACGATGGTCGGTCGGGACGGCGGGGTGAGCCCCTGCCCGGCCCTGATGCGCTCCTACCGGTACTTCATCTTCGGGGACGAGAAGCGGGTGAAGCGCTACCTGCTGGGCAACGTCAACCATCGACCGCTGGCGGACACATGGACCTCCGAGGAATACGTGCTGTTCAGGTCCAAGGTGACCGACTTCAGGTTCCCCTCCTGCGTCGACTGCGGGGCCAACTGCGATCTCAGGCAGGGGAACGCGGACTGCTACGCCAACGAGGTCTCCTGCGCCGACTGCCTGTGGGCCCAGGACATCCTGCGCTGCCCCTGAGCGTTCTCGATCCGGGCCCTGACCTTGACGGGTACAGGCATCGACGCACTCGAACGCGCCGTCCGCGTGATGCCCGGGGACTCAACCGGTCTTCGCTGATCTTTCCTTTCTCCGGTCCTCCGAGTCGAAGTACCTCCTCCGGATCCACAGGGACACGTTCACCAGGGAGATCAGTACCGGCACCTCGATCAACGGTCCTATCACGGCGGCGAAGGCCACGCCGGACCCGATACCGAAGACGGCGATGGAGACGGCGATGGCCAACTCGAAGTTGTTGCTCGCCGCCGTGAAGGACTGCGCCGTCGCGTGGGGATAGTCGAATCTCAGCTTGATGGAGAGCCAGAAGGAAAGCAGGAACATGACCACGAAGTAGATGATCAGGGGGACAGCGATCCTGGCCACGTCCAAGGGAAGCTGCACGATGAACTCCCCCTTCAGGGAGAACATGACCACGATGGTGAACAGCAGGGCCAGCAGGGTCAGCTTCCCCAGCCTGGGCATCAGGTGGTTGTCGTACCAATCCTCCCCCTTCCTGGGCACGAGGTAGTACCGGGTGATGATCCCGGCGGCAAAGGGGATGCCCAGGTAGATGAGGACGGACTGGGCCACCTCCCATATGGAGATGTCCACCGCCACCCCGGCCCCGGGCGCGAGGAACTCGGACAGCATGAAGATCATGAAGTAGGCGTAGAAGGCGTACAGCACGATCTGGAAGATCGAGTTCAGGGCCACCAGTATGGCCGCGTACTCCGAGTCTCCATCGGCCAGTTGATTCCACACCAGGACCATGGCGATGCACCTGGCCAGCCCGGTCAGTATGAGGCCGATGCGGTACTCCGGCAGGTCCGGAAGGAAGATCCAGGCCAGCGCGAACATCAGGAACGGCCCCACCAGGTAGTTCAGGAACAGGGAGGTCCCGAACATCCTGGGGGACTCCTTCTGCCTGGTGAGGGCGCGGAGCTTCTCGTACCTGACCTTGGCCAGCGGGGGGTACATCATCAGTATCAGGCCAACGGCGATGGGCACGCTGGTGGTGCCGATGCTCAGCGAGTCCAGGAAATCGTCGATGCCCGGGATCATCGCCCCCAGGCCGACGCCCAGGAACATGGCCAGGAAGATCCACAGGGTCAGGTACCTGTCGATCGCCGATAGCTTCTTCATCGTGGTCTCAGCCATGGGGCCACCTTCACAATTGATTATTTCAAAATAAGTTGAACAAGTATCGGTTACTTATAGGTTGCCCCCGGGGAGGGGCGATCCCGCCTTCAACGGCGTGAATGGCTTCGTCTTACATGGACAGGCATTTGATGATGTCGTCCCTGGTGACGATGCCCACCAACTTGACTCCCTCCACCACCGGAAGCCTGTTCACGTCCCTGTCCCTCATCAGATCGATGGCGGTGTCGATCGAATCGTCCGGTCGGATCAGGTGGACCTTCCTGGACATCGCCTCCTGCACCGTCTTGGACCCCATCTCCTTCTTCAGGTCCTCCAGGTCCACATCGACCAGCTTCCCCTTCCAGCCTATGAAGAACGGCAGGAAGGAGGGCTTGTATCCCTCCAGCTCCTCCCTATGGGCGGTCAGGGAGCGCACGATGTCCGAGTCGGAGAGTATCCCCACCACCTCCCCGGAGGAGACCACCGGGGCGCCGGTCACCTCCTTCTCGAAGAACAGGCTGGAGGCCTCGGCCAAGGTCTGATCGGGGCTGAGGGTGTGCACCGGGGATGACATGAAATCCCGCACGGTCTCGCACTTCATGGCATCACATTCCAACCAAGGAGAAATCAAGCTTTCGGAGGCGATCGATGCAGCGGTGCTTGAATGTACCTATGCTTGAAATTATCAATGCAACATTACTTATATGCATCCGATGCATGCCCATTATCATGCGGGGGAACTTGAATGTCCCGTTCAAGGTGGGCAGGCCGGTGGAGGACGAGTACTTCATCGATCGGGAGGAGGAGATCCGGGAGATCGGGGAGCAAATGGACTCGCTGAGCAACGCCTGCGTCCTGGGCATCAGGAGGATGGGGAAGACCTCCCTGCTCTGGGCGGCCACCCGGGAGATGGAGGACCCGATACCGGTGTACGTCAACTGCTACGGCATACCGGACATGAAGCGCTTCGCCTCCCTGCTGGTAGATTCGGTCAGGGACGCGTACAGCGAGATCACCGGGGACAGCATGTACGCCTCCCAGATCGGCAGGTACCTGAAGGAGAAAGCTGGAAGGCTGTCCTACCATCTCACCGAGATGGAGGTGAGCGTCGGCCAGTACTTCAGGGTGAGGATCGGCACCAGGGAGAGGGAGGTCGAGCCGGAGACCGTCCTGGAGGACGCCTTCCGCTACCCCGAGGTGCTGGCAACCGAAAAGGGAGTGCGCTTCGCCCTGATCCTGGACGAGTTCCAGGACATCGGCTCCCGCTGGGGGCAGGACTTCTTGAAGCGCCTCAGGTCCATCGCCGAGTCCCAGGGGAGGGTGTGCTACCTCTTCTCTGGCTCCTCGATCACCTTCATGTCCTCCCTGATAGACGACGCCTCCTCACCCTTCTACCGGCAGCTGCACCGGATCGGGGTGGGCCCGCTGCCCGAGGAGTACGCGAAGGCGTTCGTGGCGGACAGGCTGGACAGGTGCGGATACTCCTTCGAGGACGGGGCACTGGACCTGATCGTCCAGATGACCGATAGAATACCAGACTACCTGCAGAGGCTGGGGGCCATCGCCTCCCGGATGTCGGGGCACATCGACCGGGAGACCGTCCGAGAAGCGTACGAGGAGATGATCACCGAGCTGGACAGCGAGTTCCGTGGCACCCTGGCGATACTGAACCAGCGCTCCGGGGTATATGGAGCCCTGCTCTCCGGGCTGAGCCAGCACGAGACCCTGGCCGATGCCGGAAAGGCGGTGGGTCAGGACTTCGGCGGTGCGGGTAGGCAGATCGCCTTCCTGCAGAACATAGGACTGGTGAAGAAGAGAGACAGGGGAAGGTACGAGATCGCCGATCCCATCTTCAAGGAGTGGCTGAGCAGGAGCATGAGTTGATCCCGCAGGCAAGAGAAAAGGACCGGTCTGTAATATCTGTCCCAACGGATCGTGCATCTTCCACAGTCCGATCGCTCTGGATCAGGGCCGGAATACCCTCAGTCCGTGATCATGGAATCTCCTAAAATGAGCGAGGTTGAGGGTGTAGAGCCACGCCCCGTTGTTGACGCATATGGAGGCGATCATCGCGTCGAACCTACAAGGGCTATTTCCTTGCCCCTCGAGATCTGCCTCCATCTTGGATGAGAGCAGGGCGTCATCCTCGGTGAGATCGAGAACTCGAAGTGAAGTTAGCTCTGAGGGTACACTTTGACCGGCCTTCATCAAGCCAAAGCCTATCTCATGCAGGTTGATCGAAGTGGTCCCTATCTCGTGACCTTCCAGATTCGATAGGGCTTCCTCTCCTTGGTTCGAGTTCCTGTCGAATATCTCGATGAGAACATCGGTGTCAAGAGCGATCATCGAATTCCCTCTTCTCTGACCGTCTGGCGTATATCGCCGCCATCACCTCCTCCTTCGCATCGCTACTGATGAGATCCCTGTCCCGTATCTTCTTGAGTATCCCCGTACCCCTCTCGTCGACCAACCGTTCGATAAGGTCGCTGAAGGACTCGTCGGATTTCATGGCCAATAGCTTCCTGTAGACCTCCTCTCTGATCGTTATCGTCTTGACCATCGTTTACTTGTGTGTTTAAATGTAATATGATCATTTCGGGAGATGGTCAGCCACCGACGATCTCCTTATCGGCTGAATATACAAGAGAGGGTGAAGGAGATGATCCAGCTTGGACCTTTAGAGATGTATTATTCATGTAACCTATTAATAGTATAAGCATACTAATCAGTTACATGAATGGTATGACCGTTTCCCGAAGGGAGTCCCAGGTCATCGATGAGATCGAGAGGAGGGACATGACCGTGTTCTCTCCCACCGATGTCAGGAGATTCCTGGACCTCTCCCCGGGAAACGCGTACCGCATATTGAACAACATGGAAGAAAAGGGACTGGTGAAACGGATCGAGAGGGGGAAGTACGTGCTGAGGGAGAAATGGGAGGAGATGGACCTGTTGGAGATCGTTTCAGAGCTTTTCACCCCCTCATACATCGGGTTCTGGAGTGCCCTTCACTTCCATGGGATGACCGATCAGGTCCCCAGGAAGGTGTTCGTGACCACCACCAAGAGAAAAAGGTCGATGGAACTCCAGGGTCAGGAGGTGTACTTCGTCACCGTGAAGAGGAGCATGTTCTTCGGATACGAGAGGTACGGGAGGATCGTGGTCTCGGACAGGGAGAAGACGATAGTCGACTGTCTGAGACATCCGGAGTACGGAGGGGGCATACGTCAAGTGGCCGAAGCCATCGACGATAGCCTTGATGAATCAACCTTGGTGGATTACGCCGAGAGGATGGGGAGCCCGACCGTGGCCTCCAGGTTGGGGTACTTGTTGGACACCGAGGGAATGAGGACCTCCGGGCTGGAGAGACTTGTGGGTGGATACACCAAACTGGATCCGGACATGGACATGTCCAATCCCGTCAGCAAATGGAAGATCTACGCCAACAGGGGGATATGATGCTGACCAGAAAGCAGCTCCGTAGACTGCACGGTGAAGGACTGCCCCTCCATATCCTGGAGCAGGACTATATCCAGGCCCTGTACCTACAGGAGATCTACCAGAACACCGAGGACCTCGTATTCAAGGGCGGCACCTATCTCAAGCACGCGTACGGACTGGACAGGTTCTCAGAGGACCTCGACTTCACCTCCCTTGGAGAAGGGAAGATGAAGAACGTCCTGGAGGGATCGGCATCGGCCCTGTCCGATTACGGTGTGGAGGCCGGACTGTCGGGATACAGGAGGGTGGGGGATTCGATCACCTGCCTGATGAGGTACAGGGGACCTTTGTTCGATGGGACGGAGAGATCTATAGGTGCGATCCACGTGGAAGTCTCCACCAGGAAGGACATCGTTCTCGATCCAGTATGGGAGAGGCTGTTCTTCGAATACCCGGAGACCCGGGTGGTCAACGTCCTTGGACTGAGGAAGGAGGAGGCCCTCGCCGAGAAGCTTCGTGCACTGGGCACCAGGGAGATGGGCAGGGACCTCTACGACGCATGGTTCCTGATGAAGCAGGGGACGGAGATCCAAAGGACGATCTTCGAGGAGAAGATGCGAGCGGTGAACCGGGCTCCCGTGGTCCGGATCGGGATCACTAATCAGGAATGGAGGACCGATCTGGAAGTCCTACTGGTCCATCCGCCCGACTATTATCGCGTTCTGAAGGATGTGGTGGAAGGATTGGGGCAGGCAGGTATCGAAGTCTCACCCCCTCCGAACGGTGGCGAGTGAAGTTCGCATTCATCTCCCGATCGCATTGACAAGTTCATATCCCCAGCATCCATCTCCACAGGGGGAGGACCTCGATTCCCTCCTCGCTCGCATCGAAGTCCCTGGTGATCAACATCAGCCCACCGACCTTCTCCCCGAACTCCTCCTGGAATTCCCTCAGACCCTCGATCTCCCTGTCCAGAGGGGAGTCCGTATAGGAGACGTTGATAGCGGTGAGATTTCCATCCTCGCCCCGGACGACGAAATCCACCTCCCTCGACCCTTTCCAGTAGTAGGGTTTCTCCCCCCTTCTCAGGATCTCGAGGAATACCAGGTTCTCCGCCAATCTGCCCTCGTCCCTGGAGAAGACGAAGGAGACCGCGTTCCTCAGCCCGTTGTCGATGCAGTAGGCCTTCTTCTCGTTCCTTGCCTGTGTCTTCGGGGAGTGACTGAAGAAGGGGACCTCGAAGACCATCCTCGCCCGCTCGAGGTATCCGATGTACTCCTTGGCGGTCTTGAAGTCGACGTTCATTGCCTCCCCCAAGCGATTGTAGGAGAAGGGGGAGGGGAGATTGGAGAGTAGGTAGTAGGAGAGCTCACGGACCACCCTCTCGTTCCTCAGCCTGTAGGTCAGACCGACATCCCTGTAGAGGATCGAGTCGTAATACGTCTTAAGGTAATCCGCCCTCGTGGCCTCGTCACTCTCCATCACCACCTGGGGGAAGCCTCCCCACCTCAGGTACTCGGATAGGGACTGGATCAGCTGGTACTTCTTGGAGAGAAGATCGATCCGACCCGACAGGTCCCATCCCTTGAACTGTAGGAATTCCCGAAAATCGAGGGGGTGGACCACCGTCTGCAGATACCTCCCGCCCAATTTGGACGACAGCTTCGATTCCAGGAGCTCGGAGGATGATCCGGAGATCACGATCTGATACCTGTTCCTGTCGTAAAGCGCCTTGATCCATCCCTGCCATCCCTCGATGTTCTGGATCTCGTCGAAGATCAGGTACACCTCTTCCCCGGGATGGATCTCCCGCCTGTAGGTTTCCAGCAGTTCGCCGAAGGGATCCTCACGGTTGGCGATGACCGGTTCCTCGCAGTTCACGAACAGGATGCTTCTGGGATCGACCCCTCGGTCCAGGAGTCTCTTGATCAGCTGCTTGATCAGGGTGGTCTTCCCGGCCCTCCTCACACCAGTGACGGCCAGTATCTCCCCTGTCCTCAATTTCCTTTCCATGGTGGACAGGTAGCCCTCTCTCGGCTTTCCCAACTCGAACTCCCTGTTCCTCCACCAGGGGTTCAGCTCCAAGAGCACCTCGAGAAGGTCCGTCATCCTCATTCATTAGGAATATAATCCTTGATAACTCTTTCTTTTTAGGAATACAATCATAATAATTTGATATTATTGAGGAACACAATCCTAACCATTCTTCGAAGGGGCGGCCATATTTAAATATGCATTTTCATATTCATGGCAGATATGAGCTGCGGGATCTGCCAAGGCAACTTCTTCTCCTTCCGCAGCTTTAGCTCCTGATAGCCGGGAGGGCTATCGGGCATTTGAGCACGAGGTGATTAATGTGAGCTATACTGGAAAATCGGTTAGGCTGGAACGGATAATGGACCGCCAGACCGGAAGGTCTGTGATCATCCCCATGGACCACGGGATCACCCTGGGGCCGATCAAGGGGTTGATCGACCAGCCCAGGGCGGTGGACCTTGTCGCCGAGGGCGGAGCGAACGCCGTCCTGGGTCATGTGGGTCTGCCTTTGCACGGGCACAGGAGGTACGGCAAGGACATCGGGCTGATCATGCACCTGTCGGCCAGCACTTCACTGTCGAAGGACCCGGACAACAAGGTGACCGTGACCCCGGTGGAGGACGCCATTCGGATGGGCGCTGACGCCGTGTCGGTGCACGTGAACATCGGGTCCGAGAAGGAGCCGGACATGCTCTCCGCTCTGGGGGAGACTGCCTCCAGGTGCAGGTGGTGGGGCATGCCCCTGCTGGCCATGATCTACCCCCGGGGGAAGGGGATGGACCAGAACTCGGCCGGGTACGTGAAGATCGCCGCCAGGGCCGCCGCGGAGCTGGGAGTGGACATCGTGAAGACCAACTACACGGGGGACATCGACTCGTTCAAGGAGGTGACGGAGGGATGTCCCGTCCCCGTGGTGGTCGCCGGAGGACCCAAGATGGACACCACCAGGGAGATCCTGCAGGTGGCCGACGACTCGGTGAAGGCGGGCGGAGCAGGTGTCGCCATCGGCCGTAACGTCTTCCAGGCCGATGACCCCACCAGGATGGTCAGGGCCCTCTCCATGATCGTGCACGAGCGAAGGGACGTCGACGAGGTGCTCGCAGACCTTTAGCTCTGAAATTACTTCCTCCATTCCTCTTTCATAAACTCATGCTGTAAGGGTCCGAACTGAATCAAAGATACTGAGTTTGGTCGAAATGAATAAATGTGAATATTTTCCATTAAGTGAATTGAATATGTCCCCTACCGTTCCTCATGGGACGGTAGGAATAAATCCGTGGGGAAGTAAACATTGGATAAGGCAGCTGTTTTTATAGACAATGGTTATTTTTCTAAGGTAC
>JBKHFJ010000024.1:0-21870 GCA_046540255.1 Methanomassiliicoccales archaeon
TCCATCTGCAGGTTCCCCTACAGATACCTTGTTACGACTTAACCCTCCTTGCTGAACCTCAGTTCGAACGCCCCAACTATGAGGCATCCTTACTGAAGCCCAACTCGGGTGGTTTGACGGGCGGTGTGTGCAAGGAGCAGGGGCATATTCACCGCGGGATGTTGACCCGCGATTACTACGGAATCCAGCTTCATGAGGGCGAGTTACAGCCCTCAATCCGAACTACGGTCAGGTTTCGGGATTGCCTTCACCTCTCGGTGTCGGAGCCCATTGTCCCGACCTTTGTAGCGCGCGTGTAGCCCAGGGGATTCGGGGCATACGGACCTACCGTTGACCTCTCCTTCCTCTGGCTTAGCGCCAGCGGTTCCATTAGTGTGCGCCCCCTCCGGAGAGAAGGCTAGCAACTAATAGTGAGGGTCTCGTTCGTTATCTCACTTAAGAGAACGCCTTACGGTACGAACTGACGACGGCCATGCACCACCTCTCGGAAAATCAGGCAAGGTCGTCAACCTGGCCTTCATGTAACCGTCGCCCCTGGTGAGTTTTCCGGCGTTGAATCCAATTGAACCGCACGCTCCTCCCGTTGCGGTGCTCCCCCGCCAATTCCTTTAAGTTTCATCCTTGCGGACGTACTCCCCAAGCAGCAGGCTTAACAACTTCTCTCCGGCACTGGGCGCCCTCGAAGGACCCCCAACACCAAGCCCGCAGCGTTTACACCCTGGACTACCGGGGTATCTAATCCCGTTTGCGCCCCAGGGCTTCGTCCCTCACCGTCGGATCCGTTCTAGCCAGACGCCTTCGCCACCGGTGGTCCTTCCAGGATTACAGGATTTTACCCCTACCCTGGAAGTACCTCTGGCCTCTCCCGGTCCCAAGCCTTGCAGTCTCCCCGGACTTCGGACAGTTAAGCTGGCCGATTTACCCAAGGATTTACAAGGCCGGCTACGAACGTTTTAGGCTCAATAATATCGACCACCACTCGGGCCGCGGGTATTACCGCGGCGGCTGGCACCCGTCTTACCCGGCCCTTACTCCTCCTGCGATTTAGACAGGAGAACAGCCAACACTGTGTGCTGGCACTTGGAATCCCCTCATCGGGGTTTCCCCCAGTGTGAAGTTTTCGCGACTGCTGCGCCCCGTAGGGCCTGGACTCGTGTCTCAGAGTCCATCTCTGGGCTCCCTCTCCCAAGGCCCATACCCGTCATGGGCTAGTGGGTCCGTTACACCCACTACTACCTGATAGGCCGCAGACCAATCCTTAGGCGCCGGAGCTTTCGACCTAGGAGCATTCCAGCATCCTAGATCTATGGGGTATTATTCTCAGTTTCCCGAGGTTATCCCCCACCTAAGGGCATGTTATCCACGTGTTACTGAGCAGTCTGCCGAGTCCCGAAGACTCTCGACTCGCATGTCTTAATCGGATTCCAATAGCGGTGGCCGCCGGCAGGATCAACCGGAATCGATCCCGGGGTCATCCTTTGATGACCCTCAAGGATGGGGAATTTGGCGGTGTCACCAAGATTCACCATTGTCATCGCAATCAATGCAATGACTGCACATCGAACGTCGGAACCAAGAGAACACGCCTGACGACGGAGATCTTGGTTCCCCATGAATTTGCGCAACCTTGGATCCGGATCCATCATCGAAGGCCTATGGCGGCCTCTCTCTGGCCCGGCACGCGGTTGCGTCGGTAAAGGCACCTAAACATCGATACCATATTTATGCGTTTCGGGAGAGTGCCTCTCCACTCCACGCAGTTATCTCCTATCCTCCAAAGGTCTATATTAGGGTTTCTATGGCACATGCCGGTATACGCCATGTATCATGTGGTAGTTGGGCCCGAGGTAGGGGACTGCATGTGGCTATCACGCCCGATAACCAGAAAGATATGTTTATGGGGGGATCAGTTCATGTGGAACCGTCACGAGGAATGCGCTCCCTCGTGACATCCCCCTCTCATTTTTTGCACTGGGCCTTGGCCACATACAAGAACCTTTAATTATCCCCTCTTTATTCTGTGGCATTGAGCGGAGATCGCCTAGCCGGGTAGGGCGATGGATTGCTATCCCGGAACGCCGAGGCAAACATCCATTGTCCGTGAGGACTCGGGGGTTCAAATCCCCCTCTCCGCGCTTTTCTCTACAGCATGCTTAGGCTGATCGCCATCACCAGCATTCCCAGAACGACCCCTATGATCACCTTGTGGCCCTTGGTATGCTCGAGTGCTGTGGGGAGCAGCTCGTCCAGGGAGATGTACACCATGATGCCGGCCACGAAAGTGAGCAGGGCGGCCAGCAGGGACTCGGTGAGAAAGGGGAATAGGACGGCGAAGCCTATGATCGCGCCCACTGGCTCGGCCACACCGGAGAGGAAGGAGTACATGAACGACTTCTTCTTGTCCCCCGTGGCGTAGTAGATGGGCATGGAGACCGAGACCCCTTCCGGAATGTTGTGGATGGCTATGGCCAAGGCGATCACCCCTCCCAAAGCCGGGTCCCCCAGGGCGGTGCCGAAGGTGGCCAATCCCTCGGGGAAGTTGTGAATGGCGATGGCCATCGCAGTGAACATACCGGTGCGCATGAGTTGCCCATTGTTCGTCGCCTCGGTCAGCCCGCCGTAGTCGTGGGGATTCTCCCTCTTAGGCATCATCATGTCGATGGCGCCGATTAACAGGATGCCCAGGAAGAAGGGGACCACGGCCATCAAACCATCGAACTCCTCCAGGGCGCTGGGAAGCAGCTCCACGAAGGAGACGTAGAGCATCACCCCGGCGGAGAAGCCCAGTGAGAAGATGAGATAGGAGAGTTTGGGCTTCCGGATGAACAGGGCGAAGAAGCTGCCGATACCGGTGGAGAGGCCGGCCAGTGTGGAGAGCAGGAGCGCCGTACCCACATCAGCCTCGATCATCGGGGTCGATATGCGTCCCCGGGCCTCAATAGATTTGCCATCAAGGGAAAAAAGATGGGAGGGAAAGGGTTTCACTGGAGGAACTTGGAGACGAAGGGACTGTTCACCCCGGCCGGTCTCCGGAAGTGTCCTGAGGGCCCCTTCCCCAGGAACTCGGTGAACCAGGCCTCGTGCTGGATCTCCTCGTTGAGGATGGCCAGGGCGAGGTCGTAGGTCCTGTGGTCCTTTCCGGCGGTCATGTTGCAGACCTTGGAGTACCCCCTGACCGCGCACTGCTCCGCCTTCAGCAGGGCCTTGATGATCTCGGTGGTATCGTTCAGATCGGCTGACTTCGCCGGGGGACAGGCGGAGATGTCGTGGAACTCCTTCATGTCGTCGGGCAGCTTGCCCCCGAGCTCGTAGATCCTGGGAACCAGTGCCTCGAAGTGGTTCCTGTCCTCTATCCTGGCGTCCTCGGCGATCGCCTTCACTCCCTCGCCATCAAGGCCGGTGAGGTTCGCTCTCAGTATGGTATAGTAGTAGTACGTGGTCAGCTCGGCGGCGGCGTTCTTCACCAACAGATCGAGCAGGGCGTCGACGTCCACCCCCGCCTCCTCTATCATCTCTTTGGCTACTTCGGCTGGCATAATGCACCCTCCTAATGGGTGTTATGCGTCTTGAGAGCGGTGGATAGATAAGGTTTGTCATCCTAATCATGTCGTTTTATCGAGGCCCGCTGTCCGATCGAGCAGGAGGCTCTTGAACCGGTCCAGGGAGATCTTCTGCCGGTCTATGGGCACGCCCATCCAATCGCTGTAGTCGAGCAGCTCCTCCGGGTGTTCCATGGTGTACTTCTCGAAGAAATCGATCCCATCCAGGACCCTGGCTCCCCCGGTGTGCTTGGGAAAGGTCTCCACCGCCTTCCCCTTGTCCCAGTCCAGGAAGACCTGCTGTCGGTAGAGGATCCATCCAGGGGTCATCCACCAGACCTTCTCGCCCTGGGTCATCTCCTTCCGCTCCCTCTCACTGGCCAGCATGTCCACGCAGTGATGTGCGTCGATCCTGGTGATGTTCTCTCCCTCTTCATGAAGAATGTCATCAACCGTCCTGTCCGGTTGCGAGCTGTCCATGAAGCACAGGTCCCCGTAGACCACTATGATCCGATCCGAGTGTTCCTTCACCTTATCTATCCTCTTCCTAAGCTGTCTCTCCAGCTCCTTACTGTCCTCGTGCAGGCCGGGTCGGGTGAACGTGAGAAGATCCGGCCGCAGGAAACCTGAATCCTGAAGGTAGGTGAGCTCGGGCCTGAGGGTGCCGCAGGAGACTATCGAGCATCCCGAGAACGGGTTCAAGGCGCTCCCCTCCAGGGCATCGACCTGGTCATCTCCCCTCCACTATCTCAGACTCTCCTCCATGCTCGTGAGCACGCCGCCGAATGACTCCAGGAGATGACTCCTCTCGTGATCGCATTCCGACCAGCTCCTCATCAATCTCTGGAAGGAATGGTAGGTCTTGGATTTCAGTTCCATGATGCGGTCGATGCTCATGTCCCCGTATCCACCCTGGCCGTCTATCGCCTCGTCGAACTCCTTGAGGGAACGGACGTACTCGTGCAGCTGGTGCACGAATTCCTTCTCCCGCCGGCAGAACTCTTCGACCCTCACATCGAGCTTCTTGACCTCCTTGGTGAATTCCTCGGACATCCTGACACCTTCGAGAATTCACAGGGAGTATTACGACTTCATTATTATCCCGTGTTCCGACGGGTGGGCATCGGTCGGTCGGATCTCCAGGCATCACTCCATGGGCCAGAATATCCCGGTTCTGAGCTCGTGGTGATCAGTATCTTCGGGGTCGTGTAGGTAGACTTCCCTGGGGAGACCGTTGGGTCGGTGCCCATTCTCATTCATCCACCCATCGAGCTTTTCGTAGGCCTCGCCCAAGTCCTGGTACGGTCCCACATGCAGGATGTGAGCGAATCTACCGCCCGGAAGCCTTCCACCATGGATCTCCCCCTCAACCCCGGCCTCCTCGTCGACCGGAAAACCGCACTCCACGTCGATCCCCTCCGGGCCGTATCGGTGATAAGCGGTGCAGGGCGGTCCAACGGTCTTGATACCCCGCCGATCAGCAAATCTCGACAAGCGATCGCGCATCCCCCTGATGACCTTCGGCTAGGGGTGAAGATCGCTCCCCCCTGATCCTATTCACCCGCTGATCTGGGAGATCCACCGTATCGATACCGGAGTCCATGGGTATCGGTCCCGATAACGCGTATATCTACGTTTGCTCCGCCTGAATATGTTTATCTCCCATGGTGTCCAATGGCGTGTGCATGGGAAGGGTCAGCATCGTCTACCTGACCAAGTACGGCAACAACCGGATGTGCATGGAGTACCTTGGCGAGAGGCTCCAGGGACTGGGACATGAGGTGATCATCCATTCGATCGACGAGACCAAGCCAGACAACGTACCTCGGGCCGATCTCTACGTCTTCAGTACCCCGGTGAGGATGGGCAAGCTGCCGGGTAAGATGAAGAGGTTCGCCAAGAGGTTCTCCTCCCGGGGTGGGCGTTACGCCCTGGTGGTCACCCATGCCTCCGACGAGAACGCCGGGAAGTGGAACCCGGACAGGACGGTGGCCGCCATGAGCGAACTGCTGCGGGAGGGGGGCATGGGCCCTACCATGGACGAGCTCCGGGTGCGCATGAAGGATATGAAAGGGCCCCCCGAGGATAACTATCGGGGGAAGCTGGACTCACTGGCCGAGAGGATCTCCAACCTCCTTTCCTGATGGGATGTCCGTGGTGTGTGGAATTTGAAAGAGCTATGCCCTTGGCCCTGATATGCGCGTCACCCACGGTAACTGCGACGATGACCAACCACCTTGGGCGACCCCTTTTCCCGGCCATCCCAGCCCGAACGGATGAATTCTAAATAGGTGAAGGGAATTGGAAGGCCGTGAAGGTCTGTGTGGAGACTTACGGCTGCACCATGAACCAGGGGGAGGGCAGGTACATGGAGGATCACCTGATCTCCCTCGGGCACCGGCTGGTCCCCACCGCCGAGGAGGCCGACCTGGTGGTGCTGAACACCTGCACGGTGATCCAGACCACCGAGAACCGGATGCTCCGCAGGCTGAGGGAGCTGGACATCCAGGGGAAGGACCTGGTGGTCTCGGGGTGCATGGCGGTGGTCCAGCCGGAGAGGCTGAGGGAGGCCTGCCCGGGTGCGATCGTCCTCCCAATCTCCCGGTACGGCGAGTTCCCCTCCCTGATCCGGGGCCACTTCGGGGCCGGCCAGGCCTCCGCTTCGCCTTCCGGGAGAGTGACCCACATTCTTCCGGTGGCCCAGGGATGCAGGGGGCATTGCACCTACTGCATCACCCGCAGGGCCCGCGGCCCCCTCACCAGCCGGCCTGCCGGGGAGCTCATCGAGGAGGCCCGGAGCGCTCTGCACGCGGGCCGAAGGGAGATCCAGTTGACCGCCCAGGACACCGCCGCCTACGGGATGGACCTGGGAACGGGTCTCCCCGACCTGCTCAAGGGGCTGGCGGGCATGGAGGGCGACTTCCGGGTGAGGGTGGGTATGATGAATCCCGACAACCTCCTGCGGACGGCGGACCGTCTCCTTCCGGCCTGGAAGCATCCTAAGGTGTACAGGTTCCTCCATCTCCCGGTGCAGAGCGGGAGCGACGAGGTGCTGGCGAGGATGGGCAGGAACTACTCGGTGGACGACTTCAGGGATCTAGTGGGACGGTTCAGGGAGTCCTGCCCGGACATGACCCTCTCCACCGACCTGATCGTGGGCTTCCCGGGGGAGGGAGAGGAGGACCACCGGCTCAGCATGGAGTTGATGGAGGAGATCAGACCGAACGTGCTGAACATCACCCGCTTCTCCCCCCGCCCGGGGACGCCGGCGGCCGATCTCGGGGACCGCGTGCCTGGATGGCTGGCCAAGGAGCGCTCCCGTGGCCTGACCGATCTCCGATTCCGGATCTCCTCCGGGGTGAACTCCTCCCTGACCGGTTCGGTGGAGACGGCCCTGGTGGTGGAGAGGGGAAGCAAGGGGGGAGTGGTGGCCCGGACGGACACCTACCGGCCAGTGGTCCTGCACGAGGACATTCCCCTGGGGACCTTTCTCCGGGTTCGTCTGGAGGAGAGCACCCCCACCCACTTCTTCGGAAGCCGGCTGGACAATTAAAAATATGTGGAGCATTATCCGGGGCATTGGAGCCCCGTGGTGTAGTGGTCAATCATACCGGCCTTTGGAGCCGGTGACGGCAGTTCGAATCTGCCCGGGGCTACTCTCCTACCACTGTATCAGTTCCACGGCCAGGCCGTCCGGGTCGGCGAACACCGCCCGACGGAGGCCCTTGTCCATGTCCAGGTCCACCTTGGCGCTCACCGTTCTGAGATGCTCGCCGGTCAGGACATGGGAGTCCTCCTTGACCTCCACCCCGGCGGCCTTCAGCCTCTCCACCTCGGATCCGAAGTCCTCCACGGCCAGGCACAGGTGCTTGAAGCCAGGTACGGCTGGGTCGTCCTCCCCCTGCTTGGTCTCCTCCATCTCGATCAGCTCGATCATGCACTCACCAAGTTTCAAGAAAGAGATCCTGGACATTCCCGGCACCTGGGCGTCGAACCGGATCACCTCGTCGAAACCCATCAGCCTCGTGTAGAAGTCCACCGACCTGTCCAGATCGGAGACCGTAACCTCCAGATGGTCTATTCCCTTGATCATCACCTATCCTCCTGAGCATTCTAATGATGGCAGAACTATAAATCACTGCTGTGTCACCATCCCCCCCAGTGGACGAGGTCCTCGGTGTCGAGCCTACCAGGCCTCTCCCTCTCCCCGGCAGGCCTCCCCACGGCAAGGAGGATCAGGGGCCTAACCGTGTCCGGCAGGCCGAGTGCCCGGGAGACCCCGGTCTCGTCGAAGCAGCCCACCCAGAAGCTGCCGTATCCCCGTGAGGTGAGGTACAGGGAGATGAAGGACGCCGAGGCCGCCACGTCCATTATCGTGTACAGCTTCCTTCCACGTTCCCCGTACTTCCGCACCCGATCCAGGTCTCCGCAGCAGACGATGACCACCGGGGCCTGGACCAGGCCTCTGGCCGAAGGAGGCCCTCCTGAGCTCATCCTTCAGCTCCGCATCGGTCACGACCACGAAGTCCCTGGACTGGAGATTGCCCGCCGAGGGGGCCAAGTCCCCGATCCTCAAGGCCTCCATCAGCACACCTTGGGGGACTTCCTCCTCCTCGAACTCCCTCACCGGTCGGCGCCTGTCCACGCATTCCTCGAGCTCCACGATGCCCACCTCGTACTCGATTAGGCAGGCGGTCCAATAAAACCCGTGGGGCAACCATTTATCCCTCCCGGTCCATGCCATATCGTGGGCGTGGAGTGCACCATCGAGTTGGAGTACGATTCCAGGGACAGGGCAGAGCTGATCCTGGATTCGATAGGCCAGGACAACGGGGAGGTCGTCCAGGCCACCGTCCAGGGTAACAGGCTGGTCCTGTTGAGCAGGGCGGAGTCGGAGCGGACCCTGCTGAACACGCTGGAGGACCTGCTCTCCTGCGTCAGGTTGGCCGAGGAGATGGTCGGATTATGGTGACACGCCTTCCCTCACCTTGACCGCCATCCCCCGGTCGGATGCGAGCATCTCTTCCCTGGTGAGGAGGGCCCTCCCCAGGGCCACCAGGTTATCTTCGGGGTCGACCACCAGCACCTCGTCCCTGGGGACCACCTGGGGATCGCACCCCTCCACGAAACGGCAGAACACGTTCCTCCCCTCCCGGTTGAAGGGGACCGCGTCCCCGTGAACGGTCACCCTCCAAGCACCGGAACTCATCAGCCTCCTGGCTCCCCCGACCTTCAGGGTGAAGAGGCCGTCCGAGGCGCGCATGGAGAGGATATGCTCCCCGTCTACCCAGACCGTCCTGATCTTGCCGGTGGAGCGGGACCTGACCAGGGAGATCTCGCCATCCATCAGTACCCTGGACATGCCCTTCCCGAACTGGTAATCGATCACCGCGGTCACCCGGGCCAGATCCATCTCCTCCTGGGTGGACTCCGCCCCGGCCCCCTCCCGCCGGTATAGGTCCCTGACCCTCCTCATCAGCCTCTCCTTCCTCTCCCGGGTCTCCATATCACCGATCTCCGGGAAGAGGGACTGGGAGATGGGGTACACCTCGTCCAGCGGGAGGGGCACGGGGCCGAAGGGAGAGGGCACAATGGCGTCCGCCTCCTTCGGACTGGGAATCCAGTCCAGGTGCCTGCCGTACGGTTTGTTCCCCTCCTCCAGGGTCACCAGGGACTTCCCCTGGCCCAGGGTGAACCTCTCGAAGACCCGCCTCTCGTAGCGGCGCATCACCGGTCGGGAGAGGGTCTCCGGACCGGTGTAGAACAGGGCGGTGTCCCTGCTCAGGGGCTCGAACCTCTCCAGGAAGTCGACGTGCTCCCCCAACCTTCTCAGGGCCGAGAGGAGGGAGGGGTGGCACCGGCAGCGCCTCTCCACCAGTTCCCAGAGGTCGCCCTCGGCGATGGCCCGTCTCACCCTGTGGATCTCTTCCAGGGATACCCACAGGTTGTGCCGGGCTATGAGCCCCCTTCGCTCCTGGGGACCCATCTCTAGTACCGATTCGAGGGATTGATCCTTGCAGGCGGGGCAGCAGCAGCTCAGTGAGCTCATGTGCTCCAGATGGTAGGTGCCCTCCACGAACATCAGCCGCTCGTCCCTGGCGAACTTGGCATAGGAGGCGGAGTCGAACATGTCGCATCCCATCAGGGTGGCCAGGGCGAACAGCATGGGATGTCCAGCCCCGAACAGATGCACCGGTCTGGAGGGTCGGAGACCCTTCTTGGAGGAGATGACCACGTCCACCAGGTCGGAGAACCGGTAGCTCTCCATCAGGGGGACCACACCCCCGATGGGATGGACGTCGATGGGAAGCTCCCACATGTCCCGGGAACACGCCTCCCGAAGATCGGGGAAGAGGCCCCCCTGCACCACCCCGGCCAGGAGCATCTCGCCCCTGGCGTCCAGGGCCTCCCTGGTCCTGTCCAGGGTCACCCCCACCGCCTCCTGGATGGCATCCCTGGACCAGTGGGGCTCTGCGAAGATGTCCAGCACCGTCCCTATGTCCGAATCGATGTCCCTCTGGAAGGAGACGATCTCCCGGTTGGTCACATTGACATCCCCGTACATGTGGGACTGGAAGGTGCCACTGTCGGTCATCACGGTGCCGTCGAAGTCAAGCAGGGAGTGCACCCCCTCCGAGAGGGCCCTCTCCCTCAACCCGTCGTGCTTGCGGATGATGTACGAGTTGGTGATCAGCGCGTCGAAACCCATACCGGCCATCTCGCTCGGCTCGACCGTGATGCTGCGGGGGTTGATAACCGGCAGCAGGGCGGGGGTCCTCACCTCCCCGTGTGGGGTGGAGAGCCGACCCAGCCGGGCCAGTCCGTCCCTGGAGAGCACCTCGAACATGATGGGAGGAACATCGGCGAAGTTATTAAGTCTTGCATCACTGGTTATCCAGCCGGGATGAAGGATGGAGTATAAGATGGTCATCGCCGTCCGCAAGGACCTCAAGCTCTCCTCCGGGAAGATGGCCGCCCAGGTGGCCCACGCCGCGGTCAACTGTGCCATGGCCGCCAGGAAGAAGAAGCCCGCCTGGTATCGAAGCTGGTACCAGGAGGGCCAGAAGAAGGTGGTGGTCAAGGTGTCTACCAGGGAGGAGCTGATCGAGCTGAAGATGAGGGCCGAGTCCGAGGGGATGATCACCTCGCTGGTGACCGATGCCGGCCACACCCATCTTCCCCCGGGCACCACCACCTGCCTGGGCATCGGTCCCGGTCCGGTAGATGCCCTGGACGCCATCACCGGACACCTGGGGTTGATGTGATTTGAAGTCACACGTCCGGGTGCTGGGCATCGACGACTCCCCCTTCCTGTTCAGGGACGATCGCGTGCTGGTGGTGGGGACCCTGGTCCGCCTACCCTCCTACATGGAGGGGGTGATGAGGACGGAGTGCCAGGTGGACGGGGGAGATGCCACCCGGGCCATAGGGGATATGGTGAAGGGGTCCAGGTACCGGGAACAGATCAGGTTGGCCATGGTGGACGGGGTGGCCCTGGGCGGGTTCAACGTGGTGGACATCACTTCCCTCCACCGGGAGACGGACATCCCCTTCGCCACGGTGACCAGGGACCCCCCGGACATGGAGGCCATGGAGAGCGCTCTTCGGGCCCATTTCCCCGACTGGGAGGAGAGGATGGAGATCATCCGGGGTAATCCCCTGCACCGGGTGGCCACCGATTACAAGGACCTGTACGTGGCGGTGGCGGGCATGGGACCGGAGGAGGCCGCCCCCCTTATCAGGGGTTGCACGGTGAAGGGGGCCCTGCCCGAGCCCATAAGGATGGCCCACCTCATCGCCACCGCCATGGCCAGGGGGGAGTCCAGGGGCCGGGCCTAGTCCAGGTACTCCTTGATCAACCTCACCTTGTCCATGTTGTCCGTCCGGATGTTCTCCACGATGACCTCTGTGGACCGGCCTCCCAATGGAGCGATCCTCACCCTGAGACCGGAGCGATCCAGGACGATATTCTGCCCCCTTCCCTCCGGTCTCTTGACGTAGTGGATGCCCCGCTCTTTCAGGCACCTCATCACCCTCTCCTCCACCGTCCTGGGCTCCCGGCGGAAGTGCCGCTTCTCCATGGACAGGAAGTAATCGCGATAGCGTGCGTTGACGGCCAGGAGGATGATCAGGGCGGTGACCAGGCCGCCCAGGATAATGAAGGTGAGGGGGCGCTCCGGGTTCAGCCCCTCGTAGGAGGATACCATGGAGACGGAGAACACGGACATTGAGAGGATGTAGACCATGCCTATCCCGCTGGAGATCAGCTTCATCGGGAGGAGATTCCTGTACCAGGTCTGGAAATGCAGCGAGTGGAGCTTGGCCGCGGGGACCACCGTGAGGGCGGCGGCCGAAATGCTGGCCAGGAGGAACGGCTCGAAGAGCGGGTCGAATAGGACGTAGGAGAACAGCATGAGGGCCAGCAGGCCTGGTACCACCACCGCCAGAACGTACTCTACCTGCTTCTGGGTCTTCTCCAGCCTGTGACTGGCATCCAGAGCGGAAGACTCCATGCACCCTTCCCTCGCCCGCTCGAATGGGCTCCGCATATTAATTCATTTGGAGAGGATAACTGGACGGGAGAGTTCTGGCCCATGACGCATGCATCCGTCCCATGGCAGAACTTATAAACCAGGTGTCCATAGATGTCATGGGGCTGGGGCGAGGACCCCAATCCTCAACGCTTAAATATAACTAGAGTATTAGCCCGAATCCGAGTATTGAGAGGTGTATCCATTGGGACGAGGTCTTTATACCGCCAGAAAGCTCAAGAATGACCGGCAGCAGACCCGGTGGAGCGATAGGGCTTACAAGAGGCGGATGCTCAAGCTCAAGCAGAAATCCGACCCGTTGGAGGGTGCTTCCCAGGCCAGGGGGATCGTCCTGGAGAAGGTGGGGATAGAGGCCAAGCAGCCCAACTCCGCCATCAGGAAGTGCGTCAAGGTCCAGCTGATCAAGAACGGCCGCCAGATCACCGCCTTCGCCGTGGGCGACGGTGCCATCAACTTCATAGATGAGCACGACGAGGTCATGGTGGAGGGTATCGGCGGCAGGATGGGCCGGTCGTACGGCGACATCCCCGGGGTGCGTTTCAAGGTAATCCAAGTGAACAACGTCTCCCTGCAGGAGTTGGTCAGGGGTCGGAAGGAGAAGCCGGTGAGGTGAACGACATGACGGAAGAGGAAGCGGTTCAGCAGGAGGAAGCGCAGCAGGAGGGGCAGGAAGAGGAGTTCGCCCACGTCCTCCTCTTCGGCCGTTACGACATGAGCGACATTGAGATCAGTGACGGCGGCCTGGCCAAATACGTCAACCTCGCCCCCACCATGGTGCCCCACTCCGGCGGGAAGCACGCCAACAAGTGGTTCGGCAAGACCAAGATGAGCATCGTGGAGAGGCTCATCAACAACATGATGAGGACCGAGGACTTCACCGGTAAGAAGACCAAGGCCTACCAGGCCCTCAGGGACGCTTTCGCCATCGTGGCGGAGAAGACCGGGAAGAACCCTGTGCAGATCTTCCTGTACGCCCTGGAGAACGCGGCTCCCCGGGAGGAGATCACCAGGCTGCAGTTCGGCGGTATATCGGTCCCCAAGGCCGTGGACATCTCCCCCTCCAGAAGGCTGGACATCGCCCTGCGGAACATTGCCAGGGGGTCTGTGGCCGCCACCTATAAGAACAAGAAAGGTATCGCCCAGTGCATGGCCGAGGAGCTGATGATGGCCTCCAGGAAGGATATGAACTCGTTCTCGGTGGCCAAGAAGGAAGAGATAGAGAGAGTAGCGGCCTCAGCACGCTAATGAAACGGTGTTTCTATGGGACGTAAAGAGGATAATATCAGAAAGGCCCAGATACTGATGGAGAAGCCCACACACATCAGGAACATCGGTACCGCCGCCCACATCGACCACGGGAAGACCACCCTGAGCGACAACCTCATAGCGGGCGCGGGAATGATGTCCGAGGAGCTGGCCGGGAAGCAGCTCATGCTAGATTACGACGATCAGGAGCAGTCAAGGGGTATCACCATCAACTCGGCCAACGCCTCCATGGTCCATCAGTACGGGGAGCACGAGTACCTTATCAATCTCATCGACACCCCGGGGCACGTCGACTTCGGCGGGGACGTGACCAGGGCCATGAGGGCCCTGGACGGGGTGATCATAGTGGTATGCGCGGTCGAGGGCGTGATGCCTCAGACCGAGACGGTGATCAGGCAGGCCCTGAAGGAGAGGGTGAAACCCATCCTCTTTATCAACAAGGTGGACAGGCTGATCAACGAGCTCCAGGTGACCCCGGAGGAGATGCAGCAGCGGTTCGCCAAGATCATCACCGAGGTGAACCGGAGGATCATCGACCAGGTGCCCAAGGAGCTGAAGGACGACTGGCAGCTGTCGGTGGAGTCCGGGAAGGTGGCCTTCGGGTCGGCCTACCACAACTGGGCCATATCCGTTCCCTATATGAAGAAGAGCGGGATCTCCTTCCAGGACATATACGACCACTGCAAGAAGGAGGACCAGAAGAATTTGGCCAAGAAGTCCCCCATCCACGAGGTGGTCCTGGACACGGTCATCAAGCATACCCAGGATCCGGTCAAGGCCCAGAAGCTGCGTATACCGCAGATCTGGAAGGGGGACGAGAACAGCGAGATCGGCACCGCCATGTACAACTGCGATTCCATGGGCCCGGTGGCCATGATGGTCACCAAGATCATCATGGACCCGCACGCCGGGGAGGTGGCCGTGGGCCGACTGTTCTCCGGTCGGATCAAGAAGGGGCAGGAGCTCTACGTCATAGGCATGCCCGGATCGGATCGCGTGCAGACCGTCTCCCTTTCCGTGGGTGCGGACCGTGTGACGGTCGAGGAGCTGCGGGCCGGCAACATCGTCGCCGTGACCGGGCTGAAGAACGCCATCTCCGGGTCGACCGTGGCCTCGGACAAGGACATGGAGCCGTTCGAGCGCATCGTGCACTACAGCGAGCCGGTGGTGACGGTCGCGATCGAGGCCAAGCACATGAAGGACCTGCCCAAGCTGGTGGAGGTGCTCCGCTCGGTGGGCAAGGCCGATCCCTCCATCCAGGTGGAGATTGACCAGGAGACCGGGGAGCACCTTATGTCAGGCATGGGGGAGCTGCACCTGGAGATCACCAACTACCGGATCATCCACGAGTACGGGGTGGAGGTCAAGGCCTCCGAGCCGATCGTGGTCTACCGGGAGCAGGTCAAAGGGGCCGCCGGTCCGTTCGAGGGCAAGTCCCCCAACAAGCACAACCGCTTCTACATCGAGGTGGAGCCCCTGGAGGAGGACATCGTCAAGGCCATCAAGGAGGGCGACATCCAGACCGAGGGGAAGATCAAGGACCCCAAGGGACTGGCCAGGCAGCTCACCGAGCTGGGCATGCACAAGGAGGAGGCCAAGTCGGTTGTCTCCTTCAAGGGTAGCAACGTCTTCCTGGACGTCACCAAGGGGATCCAGAACCTGCACGAGACCATCGAGCTGTGCGAGGACGCCTTCATGGAGGCGATGGATCAGGGGCCCTTGGCCGGGGAGAAGTGCATGGGCATGAAGGTCCGTCTGGTGGACGCCAAGCTGCACGAGGACACCATCCACCGCGGCCCGGCCCAGGTGATACCGGCCATGCGATCGGCCATCTACGGGGCCATGTGCCAAGCCACCAGGGTGCTGCTGGAGCCCATACAGAAGGTGTTCATCAACGTGCCCCAGCCCCAGATGGGAGACGCCACCAGGGAGCTTCAGTCCAGGAGGGCGGTGATCGAGGACATGTCCCAGGAGAAGGAGGACGCTGTCATCGTGGCCAAGGCCCCGGTGGCGGAGATGTTCGGCTTCGCCTCCGCCATCAGGAGTGCCACCCAGGGAAGGGCGCTGTGGTCCTCGGAGAACGCCGGATTCGTGCGGGTGCCGGCCGAGCTCCAGGAGCAGGTGGTCAGGGAGATTAGGACCCGGAAAGGCCTGAAGCCAGAGCCTTTCGACGAGGCCTATTACTCGGCCTGAGAAACGGCAAACCGTTAAATATCAAGAACAGTATGGAGAAAATCAATTCACAAGTCTACATGAAGAATATGGGAGGCTGAATATGGCGGATAAACCTCATATGAATCTCGTGATAATAGGTCATGTCGATCATGGTAAATCGACCACCGTGGGAAGACTGTTGCTGGACAGTGGACACATCGAGCAGCACCTCATCGACAAGTACAGGAAGATGGCCGAGGAGAAGGGCAAGGCCACGTTCGAGTTCGCCTGGGTGATGGATTCCCTCAAGGAGGAGCGTGAGCGGGGTCTGACCATCGATGTCGCCCACAAGCGATTCACCACGGACAAGTACTACTTCACCGTTATCGACGCCCCGGGTCACCGGGACTTTGTCAAGAACATGATCACTGGCACCAGCCAGGCCGACGCCGCCGTCATGGTGGTGTCCGCAGTGGAGGGCCCCCAGGCCCAGACCAGGGAGCACATCTTCCTGGCCAGGACCCTCGGGGTCAGCCAGATCATAGTGGCCGTTAACAAGCTGGACGCGGTGGAGCCTCCCTATGCTGAGGAGCGTTTCAAGGCGGTGCAGGAGCAGATGAAGAAGCTGCTCAAGACCGTCGGGTACAAGGGGGACGAGGTCCCCATCATCCCAATGAGCGCCTACAAGGGGGACAACGTGACCAAGCGCTCGGAGAACACTCCCTACTACAAGGGCGTCACCCTGTTCGAGGCACTGAATAACCTGGAGCCCACCAAGGGCGCGGAGGACCTGGACCTCAGGATACCCATCCAGGATGTCTACTCGATCACCGGCATCGGCACCGTCCCAGTGGGGAGGGTGGAGACCGGTCTGCTCAAGCCCAACATGAAGATCCACTTCATGCCCTCCGACAAGGTGGGGGAGGTGAAGAGCATCGAGATGCACCACGAGCCGCTCTCCCAGGCGAGCCCGGGGGACAACGTGGGATTCAACGTCCGGGGGGTTTCCAAGACCGATATCCATCGTGGCGATGTCGGCGGGCCGACGAGCAACCCACCCACCGTGGCCAAGAGCTTCACCGCCCAGATCATGGTGCTGAATCACCCCTCGGTGATCACCATAGGGTACACCCCGGTGTTCCACTGCCACACCGCCCAGGTCGCCTGCAGGTTCGTGGAGCTCCAGAAGAAACTTGACCCTAAGAACGGTCAGGTGAAGGAGGAGAACCCCCAGTTCCTCAAGACCGGGGACGCGGCCATCGTGAAGATCGAGCCCACCCGCCCCATGGTCATCGAGAGGGCCAAGGAGTTCCCGCAGCTGGGCAGGTTCGCCATCCGGGACATGGGAGCCACCGTGGCCGCGGGGATGTGCGTCGACATAGAAGAGAGGTAAACCCCTTCCCTCTTCCTTTACGAGGGCTGATTCATGACACAGCGAGCACGGATATCACTGAGCGGGACCGAGCACAACAAGGTGGACAGCGTGTGCAAGCAGATCAAGGCCATCTCCGAGAGGACCGGAGTGGCCATACGCGGCCCCATTCCACTGCCCACCAAGAGGCTCATGGTCCCCTGCCGGAAGAGCCCCGACGGCGAGGGTTGCGAGACCTGGGACCGCTGGGAGATGAGGATCCACAAGCGCCTCATCGACCTGGACGCCGACGAGAGGGCCCTCAGGCAGCTGATGAGGATACAGGTCCCGGACGGCGTCAACATCGAGATCGTTCTGAGATCGTAGATCTTGATCCCCGTTCTATACCCACTTCTTCAAAACCCCACAAAAATCCATCTACCCAGCATCGCATACGTGAGTTGGTCCATGGCCGTTGAGATAGGCCATGTCCCGCTGGAGAACCTCATCCTGTGGCGGTACCGATTGCGTCCGTAGCAGCCTCCGTGCCGGTCAATGCCCTGCTGTGCGGGGCGCTGGACCGGAAGATCTCCAAGCCCCTGTCCAAGCTGACCGCCAGATCGGTCAAGTACGCCATCATCCTGATCGGGGTGTACGGGGCGCTCATCAGGATACTGGGTGCGGAGGAGTACCTGGCCGCCCTGCTGGCCTCCTTGGACTGATAGGCATAGCGGGGACCCTTCGCCTCTCAGCAGATCATCCAGAATACCATGGCGGGCATCCCAATCTTCTTGGGGAGACCGATCCTGCTGGAGGAGTACGTGGAGTTGGGCGGGCTCCCGGCCGCCGGGGTGGGCAGGGTGAATGACATCACCCCGACCAGAACGGTCCCCAGGAATCCCGACGGGCGCATCGTTTACATTTCCAACCTGCACATCATCACCTCCAAGCTGATCAACTGCACCCGATTGGGCTTCGTGCAGACCTCGGTGAATGATCCCCGGATACCCCCGGCGGTGGCCCCGGAAGAGGAGGACCAAGTGTCCAGGACCTTCGACCTTCCTCAGTTGAGGAGGCTTTTGGAGAAAAGGCCGGACATGGATTCCTTCACCCCCAGTACGATCATCACCGATATATCCGCTTCCACCTTAACGGTGGAGGTGAGATTCTGGATCAGGGAGGTGGCCCGACGGGAGGAGATCGTAGACGATCTCCTGGAATCGCTCATGGATAGGCTGGAGGAGAAAGGTCTGCGGCTGGCCGAGTGATTCCGACAAAGCTATTGTACCCAATTCCCCTACGGTCAAGAGGAGATTCAATGCGCAGCGACACGGTCAAGAAAGGGATCGACAAGGCACCCAGCAGGAGCCTTCTGAGGGGATCCGGACTGTTCGACGAGGATTTCGACCGCCCGTTCGTGGGCATAGCGAATTCCTGGAACGAGATCATACCAGGGCACGTTCACCTGAACAGGCTGGTGGAGGAGCTGAAGAGGGGGATCATAGAGGCCGGCGGTGTCCCGTTCACCTTCGGCGTCCCGGGAATCTGCGACGGGATCGCCATGGGACACGAGGGCATGAGGTACGCCCTCACCTCGAGGGAGACGATAGCGGACTGCGCAGAGCTGGTGATGCAGGCCCACTGGTTCGACGGCTGGGTGGGCGTCACCAACTGCGACAAGATCACCCCGGGGATGCTCATGGCCGCCGGCAGGATGGACCTTCCCTCCATCATGCTCACCGGTGGTCCCATGGCTCCGGGTAGGATCGATGGCGACAAGATCGATGTCCAGTCGGTTTTCGAGGTGCTGGGCGAGTACAACGCCGGCAAGGCGGACGAGAAGAAGGTGCTAGAGGTGGAGAGATGCGCCTGCCCGGGAGAGGGGTCCTGCGCCGGACTGTTCACCGCGAACACCATGGCCTGCCTGACCGAGGTGATGGGTCTCTCCCTCCCCGGCTGCGGCACCACGCTGGCCATAGACAAGAGGAAGCGGGACATTGCCCGACTGACCGGAAGGAGGATCGTGGAGCTGATCACGGAGGGGGCCAAGCCGCGGGACATCGTGACCCGTGGTAGCATAGAGAACGCCATCAAGGTGGACATGGCCATAGGGGGCTCGACCAACACCGCCCTGCATCTCCCGGCGATCGCCAGGGAGTTCGGCCACACCATCGATCTGGACCTGTTCGACAGTATCTCCAGGTACATACCCCATCTGACCAATCTGAGACCGGGTGGTCCCTACTTCGTGGAGGACCTTCACAGGGCCGGGGGTGTACCGGCCATTACCAAGCGCCTGCAGGACCACCTCTCGGACGAGAGGACCGTCTCCGGTATGAGCGTATTGGAGATCGCGAGGGAAGCCAGGATCATGGACGAGGAGATCATCCGGCCCATGGACCGGCCCTTCCACGAGCAGGGGGGCATCGCGGTGCTCAGGGGCAACCTGGCCCCGGATGGATCGGTGGTCAAGCAGTCCGCGGTGAACGAGAAGATGACGCGATTCACCGGTACCGCCAAGGTATACGACTCGGAGGCCCAGGCCATCGAGGCCATCGATGCCGGCAAGATCCAGGAGGGGGACGTGGTGGTAATCAGGTACGAGGGGCCCAAGGGCGGACCCGGCATGCCGGAGATGCTCTCCCCCACCAGCCGGATCGCCGGGATGGGTCTGATCGACTCGGTCGCCCTGATCACCGACGGAAGGTTCTCCGGCGCCACCAGGGGGCCCTGCATCGGTCATGTGAGCCCGGAGGCGTTCGACAGGGGACCGATCGGCATCGTGCAAGACGGGGACAAGATCAAGATAGACATCCCTGAGAGGAAACTGGAACTGCTGGTCGATCAGGAGGAGATAGATTCCCGGATGGAACGCATGGAGGTGAAGGACCGTCAGCCCACCGGCGTGCTGGCCAAGTACCGGAAGCTGGTCTCCAGCGCGGCCGAGGGTGCCATCTGTCGGTGAAGATCGATCTTGATTCGCGGAGAACGGTCATTCCCACAGGTCAAGCCCGGCGATCCTCCGAAATTTATAAATCCAAAATCATCTTAGCCGATGGCCAAGGGCCGATAGATCAGCGGAAGATCGTCTGCTTTGCAAGCAGAAGGTCACGGGTTCAAATCCCGTTCGGTCCACCAATTTTCTGGCTAGGAGCAAAAGTGCCCGTTTTAGGGCACATGACCGATTTCTGATATTCGGCGTACTGCTCCATCGCAGAGGTCATATCCTCGTACTCGAGCCCGAGGTAATGTAGGGTGGTCTTTGTATCCTCATGCCCGAATATCCGGGCAATCGTTTCTATCGGCACACCGGCCCGAAACATCATCCTCCCGCAGGTCCTACGGAGATCATGGTTGGATACCTCTACGCCTATCCGGTCCCCGGCGTTCTTGACGAAACCGTCTATCGCTGACTTCCTGTAGGCTTTGAGTTTCCCTGCCCTCTCGTAGATCAGCAGGTTGTCGGGAATCTCGGCCCTGGGATCCTTGGCCCTGGCCTTCTCGATCTCCCTCTCCCTGATCTTCATGTATCCCTCGAGTTCGGCGGGAGTGTCTGGGTGCCAGTTTATCTGTCGGTACTTCCCACCGTTCCGCCCCTTCCCGTGAACCAGAATGGTGTTCATCCGTCCGGTCTGGAAGTCATTCACCTTCAGCCTCAGGACCTCGACCCTCCTTAGACCGAGGTCTAGCTCAAGATGGATGATCATCCGTTCAATGCCCTGGGCATTGAGCTTGAGGTTCCCTGCCTCTTCGTCCGTGAGCCACCGGATATTCCTTGTGCAGTCCTCCCTGATACCCAGTTTGAACTTCTCGGACTCGGTGTTTCCTGCCCACTTCAGGAACAACCGAAGGATTTTGATGTTATGAGCCCTATATCCCTTCGAGCCCGTGAGGTACTCCTCCCAGAGATACTCGAGCTCTTCCCTGCCGATCTTCCTGGGATTGATCTCCATTTCAGCATCGATCAACCCCTGAAAGACATGGCCCAGGGCCCATTCGTAGTCCTTCAGGGTCCTCTCACTACGTCCCAAATCCTTCAGCTCCCATAGGTATCGGTCAATCTCCTGGCGAAGGAGCCTTTCCTTGCTAGGCAAGTTCGGCCCCTCCTACCGGGAGATTGCCCTCGAGCATAGAAATCACTTCCTACAAGTTCACCGCCAAATTCTGCCATAGACCCCGACAGAAAATGGAATTCTGTTCTGCTCGGAAGCTTCCCGGAAATACTCAATGGCACTATCCCGGTCTTGAAAGAGGTCCTCGATCTCCTTTCCCACCTTCTGCAGATCGACATTCCGGGGAGGTTGTCTGTTGATAAGCCACTCGACCCTCTTTATGATCTCCTCGTTCCTCTCGGACTCGGAGAGGGGGCGGTTATCTTCCCACTCACCGTCCCTGCTCTCCTCCCCCTCTCCTTTCGGAATCTCCGCATCGAGAAGTTGATCCGCTAATGCCCCTATATCTTGCGTATTGCGAAATCTCCCTAGACCTGAGGAGTATATGACCTCTAAGCGATTAGCCAGATCATCTCGGGAGAACTCTATGAGCTCTAGGGACCTGGGCATTAGACCTTCCCTAGACTCCATTAGAGCATATTCGTTGAACCTCTCTCCTTCCCTGATCCTCGAGGTCAAGACGTTCTTGTCCACAAGATACTTGGCATACTGATAGGCGGTCCCTGAGGAGATGGATTGCTCATATAGCTCCCTGTAAGCCTCGACCATCTCCTCCCGGTTCAACCATTCTCTGGGGGAGAATATCTTGAGGAAACGGTGATAGTATTCCGGGAAGGCACGATTGATGTATTTCTCATTGGCCCTCCAGAGCTTCAGCCCCCAGAGGACGTCCGAGAGGGAGCACAGGATGATCTTCTTCTCCCCGTCCCTCTCAATCGGGCGTCTATGTCTGTTGGCGTATGCTATGCTGTAGATTAGGTTCCGTAGCTTTGGCCTGATATTCCTCTTGTGCGTCTTCTGCTCGAGGACTTTGGAGAACGGATTCCTCACCTCGA
>JBKHFJ010000025.1:0-20545 GCA_046540255.1 Methanomassiliicoccales archaeon
CACCAGATCCCCTCTCTCCCCCGGATCCTCCAGGTACCTCACCGCAAGCAGGATATCGGAGGAGCAGTACAACTTCCAGCAGTCCCGATCCCCCTCCTCCAGCTCTCCTTTCACCTCCTCAGACTCTCCCGCATCGACCGGCACCATGAAGGTCTCCTGGTCGCAGAGCACCAGGTACACGCCCGCGCCGGGCTCCATCTCCTCCAGGGTCCCGAAGGGTCCGTCGAACTCCCACTCGCCTATCGTGATCGGCATGCTCCTAACCTTGTAACTCATGCGGTATGAATCTTGGGCTCGCGTACCAGCAGGACCAGGAGACAGCTCGCCAGCACCATTCCCCCGGTCAGCACGATGGCCAGCACCCAGTCCCCGGTGAGGTCCCTCAGGGTCCCGGAGACCACCGGGGAGAGGACCGCCCCGATCTGGGCCGTCAGGTTCCACATGCCGAACGCCTGCCCGGTCATCTCCGGCGGCGCCAGGTCGGAGGTCAGGGTCATGTGGACCGTCTGCATGGCGGCGAAGGGGACACCGATGGCGAACATCAGGGCCCCCAAGATCATCACGTCCCGCCCTCCCGATGATACCTGCACTCCCAGGAGGAGGATCAGCACCGCCACGGCCAGGGAGAGGAACAGGTAGGTCCTCCTCCTTCCCTTGCCCGCGACGGCACTGCGGTCGCACAGCCTTCCACCCAGCGGATAGCCGATGCCGTTCGCCACCCCGAAGAGGCCGGCGTAGACGGCCACCCCGGACAGCCCCATCTCGGATACCTCGGAGACCACCAGGAGGGCCCAGTAGCCGAAGAACCATAGGGTGTAGGGTATGGGCACGGCGGACAGGTACATCAGGAGGAGATTGCGGTTCTTCAGAACGGGTGCGCTCCTGACGCCCAGAACCCAGTAGATGACCGCCACCAGGGCGAGGGTTACCAGGATGACCATCCCGGCCTGGGCCAGGTTGGTCCAGCCCCACTCCACCGCCAGCAGGTAGGTGGTCATGATCACCACCAGGAAGACGGCGGCATAGGCCAGCAGTCGCCAGAGGGCCTGGCGGTACTCCTGGGCCTTCCCGGTCCTGATGAAACGGTACAGTGACAGTCCCACCAGCACGGTGGGCAGCGAGAAGATCAGGAAGGGAAGGGACCAGGCCTGCTCCGGCCCCCAGATATCGGCACCCCAGTCGATGATGTACGGGGTGGCGATGGTGCCCACCGTCAGCCCGGCGGAGAGGCCGACGAACACCACCCCCATCCCCAGCCCCTTCTTCTCCTTGGGCGAGACGGCGGCCACCAGCGCCCGATCGTTGGAGTAGTAGGCCCCCTGCCCCAGGCCGGTGATCACCCTGGCCATGACGAAGGCGTTGAGGGAGCGGGTGAGGCCGGTGATCAGGGTGGCGATGCCCGCCCACACTGTGCTGATCACCACCATCGCCTTGCTCCCGTACCTGTCCCCCAGGTATCCGGCGGGGAACTGGGTGAGCACGTAGCCGGCGAAGAACATGCCGCCGATGATCCCTCCCAGGGCGTGGGGCATGGGCGCCCCGCTTATGAAGGACACCTGGTGGTCGATCATCCAGGAGACCACCGGACCCATGATGGTGCGGTCGATATAGCAGAACATCCAGGCTGTGAAGAGCCACATCCAGGCGATGCGGTAGCTTCGCGGTCGCTGCCCACTGGCCATGTCATCACCACATGGCCGTCTCCTGGCTTGGTGGGCTGGGAACGACCAAACAATGCCCGCGGCTGAATGGGCGGACTACCCGATAAATGCTGCGCTCACTCGAACTGCACCTCCAGCATGAGCACCTCCTCCTCGGTGTGGAAGTAGTGCTCCTCCTCCCCCTCGAAGAACATGAAGTCCCCCTCCTGGAATCGCCTCCTCTCCTTCCCGTTGTCAACGGTGCCTTTGCCCCTGAGCACGTACATCGCCTGCCTGAGGGGATGGGAGTGCATCTTCTTGGGCACATTGCTGTCGGCTCCCACCCTCCTCAGGCCCATGATCAGGGAGGGCTCCTCCATGAAGTCCTGGATCTCCACCGTGCCCTTCTCCCCCTGCACGCTCCTGCTCTCCAGCTGGGAGGACGGGATCACCCTCATGTCCTTCCCCCGTAGCTCTCGAAGTGGACCAGTTCCTTCAGCGGCTTCCTCCCGGTCCTCGCCGGCTCCTCCGCCGGGTACCCCAGGGCCATGCACACGGTGAGCTCCAGCCCCGGGGGCACCTGGAGCAGCTCGGAGACGCCCGCGGCGTCGAAGGCGCCTACCCAGCAGGTCCCCAGCCCCTTCTCCACCGCGGCCAGGGAGAGGTGGTCGAGGGCGATGGCCAGGTCCATCTTCGCCCACCTCTGCCCCGGGTCGTTCACCCCGGCCAGGAATGCCGAGCAGTCCCGGACGAACTCCTGATCGCGGCACAGGGGTACAAGCCTGTCCTTGGTCCCCTGGTCCCGGACCACGATCAGCTGCCAGGGCTGCCTGTTGGCCCCGGAGGGGGCCCTCCTGGCCGCCTCCAGGAGCTCATGCAGGTCCTCATCGGGCATCTCCTCCCTCCGGTACTTCCTCACGCTGCTCCTATTCCTTATGGCCTCCATCACGTCCATGCTCTACCCGTTGAATCATTGACGTCGGTGTTCAAATGGATTTTGTTGGAGGGAAAGGATTATCTGTCGGACCTCTCGATTGCGGTAGCATGGCAGAGGTACTTCGAAGGTACAGGGCGGTGATTTCCGGGGTGGAGAGCCCCGGCTACCTTCGACTGAAGCGTCATCCCGTGGAGATCCCCCCCGAGGCGACCGAGGGGGAGCTGTGGGACCTGCACGATGAGGAGATGGAGAGGTTCTGGGAGGCCGAGGGCAGGGAGGAGTGCAGCCCCAACCTTCTGGACCTGAAGACCGAGCTGGCGGAGAGGGTGATGCACCGTTGCCGGCTGTGCCGCAGGCGCTGCCTGGTGGACCGGGCCTCCGGGGAGGCCGGTCACTGCGGCGTCCTGGAGGCCAGGGTGGCCAGCGAGTTCCTGCACATGGGGGAGGAGCCCCCCCTGGTCCCCTCCCACACCGTGTTCTTCGCCGGCTGCACCCTGGACTGCGTGTACTGCCAGAACCACGACATCAGCACCGATCCCCGGGCCGGGCAGCACATGGACCCCCGGGAGATGGCCGACCGGATCGAGGCCAGGACCTCCGGACCGGACACCCGGAAGAACGGCAGGAACGTGAACTGGGTGGGGGGCGATCCCACCCCCAACCTGCACTACATCCTGCAGGTGCTGCAGCACTGCCGTGCCGAGGTGCCCCAGATATGGAACTCCAACTTGTACCTCTCCCCCGAGTCCATGGACCTGCTGGAGGGAGTCATCGACCTCTTCCTCACCGATTTCAAGTACGGGAACGACGAGTGCGCCCAGCGCCTGTCCGACTGCAGGGAGTACACCGAGGTGGTGGCCACCAATCACGTGAAGGCGGCGAGGCACGCCGACGTGCTGGTCAGGCACCTGGTCCTCCCCGGTCACCTGGACTGCTGCACCGTCCCCATACTGCGCTGGATCAGGGAGAACCTGCCAGACGCGACGGTCAACGTCATGGGGCAGTACCGTCCCATGCACAAGGCCAAGAGGTACAAGGACCTCCGCCTGCCCCTCAGGGTGGACGAGTTCCGCCGGGCGCACACCTTCGCCAAGGAGATCGGCCTGGAGATGGTGGACTAGCGGCCCGGGCAATTCTACCCCTGATCATTCCTTTTCTGCCTCGTTGAACCACACCGTCCGCTGCGGGAAGGGGATGGAGATCCCGTGCTCCCGGAACTTCCGGTCGATGGACTCCCTGATGTCCGAGGCCGCCCTCCACTGGTTCATCACGCTGTCCACCCAGGCGTAGACCGCGAACACCAGGGAGGAGTCGGCGAAATCCTGGAACCTCACGTAATACTTGTAGAAATCGTCGACCAGGGTGTTCGGGTGCTCCTCCACCGCCTCCCCTATCAGCCTCTTCACCAGCTCCAGGTCCGATCCGTAGGCCACTCCCACGGTCACCGAGAACTTGTACTTCAGGTCCGGCTTGACCAGGTTCACGATCTTCATGGTGGCCACATCGCTGTTCGGTATCATCACGTGGTCGTTCTTGAAGATGTTGTAAAATGTGGTGGAGCGCATCCCGATCTTCCTGACCTCCAGGATATCCTCCTCCAGCTGGATGGTCTCCCCGATCTTGAAGGGCCTGTCCAATATTATGGAGAGGCCGGCGAAGTAGTTGGATAGGGTGTCCTGGGCGGCGAAGGCGATGACCAGCGAGAGCAGCCCCATCCCGGCCAGGAGGCCGGAGACGTTGAAGCCGAAGGTGTTCAGCAGGGCGATCATGGCGATCACCGGTATGATCACCATCCCGATCTTCTCCAGAACTGGCACCAGCACCTTGTCCGCGTCCGTCTTGGTGCGCCTGGCATACCTTCGGACCAACGAGATGAGCACCGTGTCGTACACCTTGTACATCAACCAGGCGATGATGGCGATGATGACCACCTGGTAGGTCGTCTCGATCAGCGCTATCAGGTCCATGGACAGGTTCAGGATCTCCAGGGAGCTGACCACCCCGTAGACCACGATGATAAGGAAAACCGGCCCTTTGACGATGCGCAGGATCATGTCGTCCAGCATCGTCTTGGTCCGATGGGTGAAGTGGTGGACGATGGGGCTCACCACCAGGAAGATGAGCATGCCGATGCCCAGCCAGCCGAGCACGGTGGCCAGGAAGGCACCGTAGTTGGAGTCCAGCGGCGGGGGCAGCGGGTTCTCCCATATGCCGAAAAGCCTGTTCTCCCCCGCGGTGGTGCCGAAGAGGGAGAGTACCTTCAGATCTGCGCTTCCCTCCAGGGTCACCGTCTCTTGGGGGGAATCCATCCGGGTGCATTCGAAGGTCATGTCCAGGTCCAGGGTCATGGTGGGACTGTTCCGGTCCGGGACGATCTCCAATACGAAGGTCTGCGACTGGTTGGGCTCCAGGGTGGCGTAGACGGGGGAGATGGTGGCCTCCCATCGATCCCCACCCTCCGGTTCCAGGCTGGGTTCCACCAGCCAGTTGCTGGTGCCGTTGTTGTAGACCACCCACTCGAAGGTGACCGTCTGGGAGGCATCGATCCGCTTCTCGTAGTCGTCCACCTCGAAGAGGGAGACGGACTGGGCGGAGGAGAGGGGCATGGCTACAGTGCCCATAAGTAGGATCGCGAAGACCAGCAGCAGGACGCCCTTCCTCATGCCCCCCTCCGTTCGAACGCGGTCATCTTCACCCGGTGATATATAACTAACCCGTTCCATGCCCCAGGCGGTGACGCGGAACGCAGCGGTGGCAAAGGGTTTTTATCGTTGCAGGGGATAATGACCGGCTGCATGGACTGGCTCCCTGTGGCGAAGGTGGGGATAGCGTTCACCATGTTGGCCCTGGCCTCATGGTCGGATTGGAGGACCAGGTTGGCCTCGGATGCCCACTGGATCGTCATAGGGACGTTCGGTCTGATCTTCCTGGCCTACGAGATGTTCCAGGACCCGGTCTCCCCCCTCTACTATCTGTTCCTGGTCCCTTTGGGGGTGCTGTTCTTTGACATCTTCTGGGACGACGAGGGGGACATCCCCAAGGCCCTGCACGTCATCGCCGTGCTCGTCTTCCTGGTCCTGGTACTGCTCTTCTGGTCCGCCCAGTACTTCTGGGAACTGATCTCCATACCGGCGGTGGTATTGGTCCTGATACTGCTATACTACCTCGACATCGTCAAGGGTGGGGCGGACGTCAAGGCCCTAATATCGCTGGCCATCATGTTCCCCGTCTACCCGATCTTCGACGGCCTCCCCCTGGTGAACGTTCCCACCGAGATGGTGCAGTACGCCTTCCCCTTCACCATCGTGGTTCTGTTCAACGCCGCCCTGATGGTCATGGTTTTTCCCCTGGCATACGTCATGGTCAACCTGGTCAGGGGCGACCGCGGCTTTCCGGAAATGCTCTTTGGCTACAGGATGACCATTCCCGAGGCCAGGAAGCGCTTCGTGTGGCCCATGCAGGGGTTCAACGACGGGGAGCTGAAGACCTTCCTCTTCCCCCGGGAGGTGGACGAGGACCAGGACATGTTCCAGGAGCTGGAGGAGGCCGGGCTGGAGAGGATCTGGGTGACGCCGAAGATCCCCTTCCTCATACCCATCGCCGCCTCACTCCTGGTGTCGGCCGTGGTGGGCAATCCTCTCTTCCTGATGTTCGGCTGAGGGACAGGAATCCGACAGCGGACAGCCACCACATCGTGGTCTGGACCGGCAGTGCTCCTTCCCCAGCTGAACCATCGCGGCGTACAGGCCGCCCAGCACCTCAGGGTCCATGGGAAGGCGTTCCTCCACGAAACCCTGGATCTCGTCGTAGTCATCGGAAGGCAGCACCCCGGTCCGGGAGAGTATCCTGGCGGTGTAGGCGGCCGCCACGAAGACCGGCCTGTTCCCCCCGAATAGCAGGATGGAATCGGCCGTCTCCTTCCCTATGCCCCTGATGGACAGCAGCTCCTCCCGGGCATCCCTCTTACTCAGCAGCTCCTCCGCGGAATCGTAGTTGTCGACCAGGTGGGAGGCCAGCCCCTGGAGCCTGGAGGCCTTCTGACGGTAGAATCCGGTGGGCCTGATCAGCCCCTGAAGCTCCAACCGGTCCATCCTGGCGATCTCCCACGGATCCAGGGCCCCCCTCGCCCTGAGCTCGTCGAGCACCGCGGCCACGTTCTCCCAGGCGGTCTGCTGGGTGAGGATGGCCCCCACCATGACCTCGAAGGCCGAGTGGGCCGGCCACCATCCCTCCACCCGGTACTCCTGCCTCAGTCTCGCGTATAGCTCCTCCAGGTCCACGGCCCGCAATCCCCCTCCACCCATAAATTCATTGGACGATGTTCAGGGCGCGGCCGCACCCGGTGCATCTTCCCTCGCTCAGGCCCACCGGTCTGCTGCGGAACCCGGTCCTCCGGATCACCATGGCCCCGCAATGGGGGCAGTAGGTGTTCTCCCGGTCCGACATGGGGACGTTGCCCAGGTAGACGTACTCTAGGCCGACCTCTCTGCCCACCTCCCAGGCCCTCTCCATGGTCTCCATGGGGGTGGGCACGCCATCCCTCATCCTGTAGTCGGGGTGGAATCGGGTGAAGTGCACGGGGACGCCGGGATCCAGGTCGGCCACCCATCGGCAGAACTCCCCGATCTCCTCCCGGGAGTCGTTCTGCCCCGGGATGATCAGGTAGGTCAGCTCGATGAGTATGCCCAGCTCTCTGGCCAGTTCGGCGGTGTCCAGCACCGGCTGGAGGGAGGCCCTGCACACCTTCCTGTAGAAGTCCTCCCGGAAGGCCTTGACATCGATGTTCATCGCGTCCAGGAAGGGGGAGAGCTCCCGGAGGGGATCCTCCTTCAGGTAGCCGTTGGTGACGTAGACGTTGGAGATCCCCTCCTTCTGGGTGGCCCTGGCGGAGTCGTAGGTGAACTCGTGCCAGATGGAGGGCTCGTTGTAGGTCCAGGCCACGATGCCGCAGCCCTCCCTCCTACACATCTCCACCACCCCCTCCGGGGTCAACTCGCTCAGGTGTGCCTCCTGGAACTCGGCCTGGGAGATGGTGAAGTTCTGGCAGTGCTCACAGCGGAAGTTGCACCCTATGGTGCCCAGGGAGAGCGCCGTCTCCCCGGGGCGGAAGTGGAAGAGGGGCTTCTTCTCTATCGGGTCCACGTTCACCGATGAGACCTTGCCGTAGATGAGGGACATCAGGGTCCCCTCCCGGTTCTCCCTCACCCCGCATATGCCCCTCCTGCCAGGAGGTATGGTGCACTCGTGCGGGCACAGGTGACAGACCACCTTCTCCCCGGACCTCTCCCAGAAGCGCGCCTCCTTCATGCTATCATCCAAAATGCTCGTAACCCCGGTTCTCCATCTTGAATATCTCGCCACCCCTTCTTAATAAGTTTTCGCTCCCCCCCGCCCTGCCGATGATGGAGATCGAGTCGCCCAGGGCCTCCTCCATCTCCCCCCTCTTGGAAGGGGGAAGGGTGAACAGGAGCTGGTAGTCCCCCCCGTAGTGGAGGACCGACTCCTCCAGAGAGGCCCCGCACTCACCGATCACCTCGATCACCCTCCGGTCCACCGGCAGGCTCTCCCAATCTACCTGGAATCCCACCCCGGAGGCGGCGGAGAGCTGGTGCACCGAGGAGGACAATCCGTCGGAGACATCCATGCAGGAGGTGGCACCGTGGGCGGAGAGCAGCCTTCCCTCCCTCACCCTGGGCCGGGGGGTGAGCAGTGCCTCCCTCCCCTCCGGGAAGTCCAGATCGGCCTCCAGGGCCCTCATTCCCGCGGCGGCCCTCCCCAGGTAGCCGGTCACGGCAAGCAGGTCACCTTCCCTGGCCCCGCTCCTCAGCAGTATCCCCTCCCGGTCCACCAGGCCCACGGCCGTCCCGGTGAGCACCGGATGGGGTGACTCCTTGGTGTCCCCGCCCAGCACGCCGCCGCCCACCCAGGAGGAGCACTCCTCCGCACCCCTCATCATCCCCTCGAGGGCGGAGAGCTCGGTCTCCGGTGGAAGGGCCAGGGCCATCACCAGGCCCAGGGGCTCCGCCCCCATGGCGGCGATGTCGCTGTAGTTCACGGCGGCCACCATCCACCCCATCTCCCGGTGGGTCATGCCCTCCGGCATGTGTCCCGCCCCGGAGATCAGATCGGTGCTGACCACCAGGTACTGGTCCCCCAGGGGCACGGCGGCGGCGTCATCCCCCGGACCGATGCCGCTGGTCGGGCCCACGCTCTCGACGATCCTTCGGACGACCTCCCGCTCCCCCAGATCCCTCAGCTCCACCATCATATGCACCTTGCTATGATCATCGGAATCCATCTGAGAATATTTCATCCTGCCGTCCTCGGGCAACGAATTCCGAACGCATCCTCCGGATGGAGCATATGACGACGGATGGGCTCGAAATACTTAAAGTCCAGTTCCCATTATAATCCGGACCTGAACATGAGACTCGAGATCCCTTATGGTAGAGAGGAGAAGCAGGAGGTGGAGATCCCGGATCGGAATCTGGCCGGGGTCATATATCCCAACGAGGTGGAGTCAGGGGAGACCATGCAGGAGATCAGGAGGGGGATCGAGGAACCGATCGACTCCCCCTCCCTGCAGGAGTTCCTGAGGGGCCAGGGGAGCCTGGTGTTCATCATCAACGACGGTACCCGGCCCACCCCCACCGCCAAGGTGATGGAGGCGCTCTCCACCATGATGAACCTGAGCTTCCCCAGGTACTTGGTGGCGACCGGCGCACACCGGGAGCCCACCGAGGAGGAGTACCTGTTCGTGCTGGGGGGCCTGAGGGAGCAGCTGCGCCCCCGGGTCCACCCCCACGACTGCAGGAAGGACCGGACGGTCTACCTGGGGAAGTCCAAGAACGGGACGGAGATGTGGATCAACGAGATGGCGGTGGACGCCGACAGGCTGGTGATCATCACCAGCGTGGAGCCCCACTACTTCGCTGGCTACACCGGTGGGAGGAAGTCCATACTCCCCGGGGTGGCGGCCTTCAAGACCATCGAGCAGAATCACAGACTGGCCATGCGGCCGCAGGCCCAGTCCCTGGCCCTGGAGGGGAATCCGGTCCACGAGGACATGATGGAGGCGCTGGAGCACTTCCGGGACAGGCCCATATTCTCCATCCAGGTGGTGATGGACCGCTACCACAACGTCTACAGGGTGGCCTCCGGGGATCTTGTCTCCGCCTTCCACCAGGCGGTGGAGTGGGCCAACGAGGTCTTCTCCGTCGGTATCGAGGAGAAGGTGGACGCCGTGATCAGCGTTGCCCCCTATCCTATGGACGTGGACCTGTACCAGTCCCAGAAGGCCATCGACAATGCCAAGTGGGCCCTCAAGGAGGGTGGCAGGGTCATCCTGGTCTCCAAGTGCAGGGAGGGCGTCGGTCCCGACACCTTCCTGAGGCAGCTCTCCCAGTCCGACGATCCCCGGGAGGTCCTGGAGAACCTCTCCAAGGAGTACAGGCTGGGATACCACAAGGCCGCCAAGATGGCCGAGGTGGCCGTCCAGGCTGACCTGTGCGCCGTCACCGGCCTGGAGGGCGAGTTGCTGGAAAAGGCTAATATACACTCCCATGATAGTCTGCAGCAGGCCGTCGACAGCGTCCTGGAGTGGAAGGAGGACGCCAGGATACTCGTGCTGATGGACGGCAGCGTCACCGTACCCAGGGTTGATTGATATGAGCGACTTCATCGAAACGAAACACCTGAATGACCTGAAGAAGGCCATGATGACCTGCACCTACTGCGGGTTCTGCAAGAGCGTATGCCCGGTGTTCGAGGACATCCGCTGGGACCCCAGCGTGGCCAGGGGGAGGGTGATACTCTCCTACGGCCTGTACAACAAGGACATACCCCCGGACGAATCCGTGATGGAGACCATCTACCAGTGCACCACCTGCAAGGACTGCGAGCGGAGGTGCCCCTCCTCCATCGAGGTGGTGGACATCGTGGAGTCCTGCCGGAAGGACCTGGTGGAGAACGAAGTGATGCTGCCCAAGCACCGGAAGATCGTGGACAGCATCCTGAAGTACCGCAACCCCTACGGGGAGGAGAAGAGGGTGCTGGAGGCCATGGAGGCCGAGCCCAGGAGGGCCAAGGTGGGCTACTTCGTGGGCTGCACCGCCGCCCACAGGAACCGGGAGATCGCCGACGCTACCGTGTCCATCCTGGAGAAGACCGGCACTGACTTCACCCTGGTGGACGAGGTGTGCTGCGGCAGCGTCATGCAGAGGATCGGCTGGAACGACGAGGACCTCAAGGAGCTGATGGAGGAGAACATCCAAGCCATCCAGGAGCAGGGGGTGGGCGAGGTGGTGTTCTCCTGTGCCGGCTGCTACCGGATGTTCAAGGAGGAGTACCCCAAGTTCGTAGAGGTGCCCTTCGAGGTCAAGCACGTCTCCGAGCTCCTGGCCGACATGGACCTCAAGCTCTCCCCCCTAGAGGGGAAGGTGACCTACCACGACCCCTGTCACCTGGGCCGACACTGCGGCGTTTACGAGGCCCCCAGGGAGGTGCTCAGGAAGATCCCGGGTCTGGATCTCAAGGAGATGAGCAGGAACCGGGACGCCTCCCGCTGCTGCGGCGGGGGCGGCGGGGTCAGATCGGCCTACCCGGAGCTCTCCGGACAGATCGCCTCCGGACGGATGAAGGAGGGCGAGATCGCCGAGATCATGGTCTCCACCTGCCCGTTCTGCGTCAACAACCTGAGGATGGGCGGCGAGAAGCAGGGCAACAGGGTCGAGGTGAAGGACCTGGTCGAGCTGCTGGACGAACTTCTCGAAGGGCCATGATCGCCAGGTTGCGCACCTACCGGGACCATGAGGAGGCCCGGGAGGAGTGGGAGAGGCTGTCCGTACCCCTCTTCATTGGCGACTACCCGGGCATCAGGCACCTCCCCTTCATCTTCGTGGAGGGGGCGGACGAGGACACCCTGTTCTCCCTGAGGGAGGAGGTGGGCCTTTTGGGAGTGAAGGCCCTCCGCTGCGACGGGGCCATCACCAGGATGGTCGTCCCCTCTCCGCCGGAGGTGCTGGAGTGGATTCTGGAGAGCTCCCATCCCCGCATCCGCTCTTCACTGCGGGACCAGTTGGATCCCCCTGCCCCCCTACCCCTGGATCTGAACAGGCCGGCGGTGATGGGCATCCTCAACGTCACCCCCGACTCGTTCTCCGACGGGGGCCTCTACCTGGACCGGGAGGCCGCCCTCCGGAGGGCCAGGGAGATGGTCGATCAGGGGGCCAGCATCATCGATGTGGGAGGGGAGTCCACCCGCCCCTACTCAGATCCGGTGGAGGAGGACGTGGAGCTGGACAGGGTGATACCGGTGATCGAGGAGCTCTCCTCCCTGGAGGTGCCGGTGTCGGTGGACACCAGGAAGCCAGGGGTGGCCAGGGAGGCGGTGAGGGCGGGGGCGGACATGGTCAACGACGTATCCGGCCTCCGCGACCCGGAGATGATACGGGCCATCGCCGACACCGGGGTGCCGGTGGTGGTCATGCACATGCTGGGGGAGCCGGGCGACATGCAGGACAGGATCCATTACGAGGACGTGGTGGGGGACATCATGATCTACCTGCGGGATCGGATGGACTCGGCCCTTCGGGCGGGGGTGGCCGAGACCGATCTCCTTATCGATCCGGGCATAGGCTTCGGGAAGAGGGTGAACGACAACCTGGACCTGATCAGGCGGCTGGGTGAGTTCCGTGCACTGGGTCGACCCGTGATGGTGGGGCCCTCCAGGAAGAGCTTCATCGGCAGGGTCCTAGGCGTTGGCAGCGACGATAGGTTGGAGGGGACCCTGGCGGCGGTCACCGCCTCGGTGATGAACGGCGCCGACGTGGTCAGGGCGCACGATGTCCCCGAGTCCGCCAGGGCGGTGCGGATGGCCGACTCGATAGTCCGGGGCTTCAGAGAGAGCTGAGGATGCCTATGACGACGATGGCCGCCACCGCGATCAGATAGAAGATCATCATCTTGCGGTTCTTTTTCTTCCTGGTCTCGTAGAAGTCGTTCCTGCACTCCTCGGAGCAGAAGGGTTCCCCTTCCCCGACGGGATTCTCGCAGTTCCAGCAGTGGGAGTGTGGAGGCAGGCTCGCAGGCATCTCGACCGTTTTGAACTCCTTCTGAATACTTAATTCTTCCTGCCTCACTCGGGGGCCAGGAATTCCCTCACCATGGACCTGAGCACCCGGGAGCAGGTGATGACGCTGTCGATGTCCACGTGCTCGTCCGCCTCGTGCCCGGTGCATCCGCCTGGCCCGAAGACCACCGCGGGCAGGCCACGGAGGTTGAACACCCCGGCCTCCGGCCAGGCGGACATCCCTCCCAGGGGGCAATCCACCCCCAGTCCGTGGGCCGCCTGGAGGAGGGAGACCACCACCTCCTCGCCCGGGGACACCTCGCTACCCTCCCGGAAGAACACCGATCGGGTGCTCACCTCGACGCCGGAGGACCGTAGTCCCTCCACCAGCTTGGAGAACTCGTTGGCCACCAGCTCACGGCCCTCGCCAGGGATGGTCCTCCTCTCCACCTCCAGCCGGCAGCTAGACGGGTAGCTGGACCATCCCTCCCCTCCCTCGATCCTGGAGGCGTGGAGGGAGGGGGAGCCGGCGTAGGGATGCCGCCTCCGCATGACCGTCTCCCCCAGATCGGAGAGGCGCCTCAGCAGCAGCCCCGCCCGCATGATCGCGTCCACCCCAAGGGAGGTGTCGCTGCCGTGTGCCGCCCTCCCGGCGACGGAGAACTCCTGCCACATGAAGCCCTTGTGGGCCACCACCGCGCGGAGGCCCACCGGCTCCATGACCACGGCCCCGTCCGCGCCCACCTCGTCCATCAGCCTCTCCGCCCCCAGGGCCTCGAATTCCTCGTCCACGGTGGCCGCGAAAACCACCTCACCTTCCAGCTCCTCCGGGTCCAGCTCGTCCAGGGCGGAGACCACGGCGGCCATGCCGCCCTTGGTGTCCGCCGATCCGCGGCCGTAGAGGCGGTTGCCTTTGACCAGGGGATCGAAGGGGGGTATGGTCATGCTGTCCACCTCCACCGTGTCCATGTGGCTGACCAGGAGCAGCCTCCTCTCCCCCTGACCCATCCTTGCGATGACGTTGTGGCGACCTCCGGCCACCGGCTGCTTCTCCACCCGCAGCCCCATCTCCTTCAGCAGGGATTCGAGGTAAGAGGCCAGCTCCCCCTCTCCCCGATGATGGGGGCACAGGGAGGGGTTGACCGAGTCGATGGACACCAGGTGGCGGAGCAGCTCGACCGTCTCCTCCCGGTCCACGGTATCACTCCTTCTCGAACAGGGAGGTGGAGAAGTACCTCATGCCGGTGTCCGGGGCCATGGTGACCACCTTCTCCTTCTCGCCCAGCTCCTCGGCGATCCGTAGTGCGGCGGTCAGGTTGGCGCCCGAGGAGATGCCGCACAGCACCCCCTCCTCCCTGGCCAGTCGACGGGCCATCTCCATGGACTCCTCATCGGTCACCACCTCCACCCGGTCGATCAGCTCCGTTTCCAGTATCTCCGGGATGAAGCCGTCCCCGATGCCCTCGATGGCGTGAGAGCCCCACTCCCCCGTGGTCAGGGTGGGGCAGGCGGCCGGCTCCACGGCGGTGATGATGGTATCCATCCCCTCCCCCCTCAGATATCTGGCCACGCCGGTGAGGGTACCACCGCTGCCCACCCCGGCCACGAAGGCACCGATCTCACCACCGGCCTGCCTCACGATCTCCGGCCCGGTGGTCCTCTGGTGGGCCAGGACGTTGTCCTGGGATTGGAACTGTCCCGGCATCCATGTCCTATCGTCCTCCTCGATTATCTCCTTGGCCCTCTCCAGGGACTTGTCCACGTCGCTCTCCGCCCCGGGCGTGTAGACGATGTCCGCCCCGTAGGCCCGCATGACCATCTTCCTCTCCTGGCTCATCCCCTCGGGCATGACTATGGTGATCGGGTAGCCCTTGATGGTGGCGGCCAGGGCGAAGGCAACGCCGGTGTTCCCGGTGCTGGCCTCCACGATCCGGTAGCCCGGTTTGAGCTCCCCCCGCCTCTCCGCCTCCTCGATCATGAACAGGGCGATCCTGTCCTTGACGCTCGAGCTGGGGCTCAAGAATTCCAGTTTCACCAGCACGTCGGCGTACCCCTCGGGAACCACCCTTCTGAGCCTCAGCATGGGGGTGTTGTACCTCAATTCAAGGATATGATTGGCTATCTCCATGTGATCACTTTCGGATGACGGTCAATGGCAGGATACGGTATAGAAGTTTTCTACGGGGGTACCACGATCGTCGGAGGGCCCGAAGCAGGTTGGAGCGGGCAAGTGTCCGCACCTCTGAATCAAAAATCGGACCACGGCTGTCCTATTCGCAGTCCATGGACCACAGGCTACGAATAGTTCATCGAAACTCTATTCTTCGTCCACCTCCACGGAAAAGGAGGGGGGTAACAGGAAAAATATTTTTATTGAAGAACACACTGAAGTGGGTTAGTCCAAGACATATATATGGGTTAAGCTGAATGTCGTTAGAAAGCCTCAGAGCCGGTCTTGGAACGCTGGAGGTGTGCATTTGAAGAAGATACGGATCAATCTCGACAGGTGCCTGGGCTGTAAGGCCTGTGAGGTGGCCTGTGCCAAGGAACATTCGTCATCCGGCAGTCTAGCCGAGGCGGTGAGAGAGAGGCCCCGACCCCTTTCAAGGATCAAGGTGCAGAAGGGGATCAAGGTGAGGGACGAGGAGGAGAGAAGGCCACCGTTCGGTGAGTCCAAGAAGAAGCTTCCCGAGAAGAAGGTCTACGCGCTGAGATGCAGGCATTGCGAGAGGCCCAGGTGTGTGGATGCCTGCATAAGCGGGGCTTTGAGGAAGACCGAGGAGGGCACGGTGATCCACGATCCGGAGAAGTGCGTGGGCTGCTGGATGTGCATAATGGCCTGCCCGTTCGGGGCCATCAAGAGGGACCCGGCCCGCAACATCATAGTCAAATGCGACCTCTGTCCCCACAGGGAGATACCCGCCTGCGTGGAGGCCTGCAAGACCGGCGCCATCGAGGTGATCGATGACCAGGGGCCCGGGGACGAGATGGTAAAGGAGAAGGTCAAGGAGACTGGTTGAGATGGAATCGTTCAAGTACGTCATCATCGGCAACAGTGCGGCCGGGATAGCCACGCTGGAAGGCATTCGGGAAGCGGACGCGGAAGGCTCCGTTGCCATCATCTCCGACGAGGACATGCTGTGCTACAGCCGGTGTCTCACCTCCTACTACATCAAGGGACAGATCGGAGAGAAGGGCCTGCTGTTCCGGTCCGAGGACTTCTACGACCGCGTGGGGGCCACCCCCTTCCTGGGCAAGAGGGCGGTCAAGGTGGACCCCGACGAGAACTGGGTAGAGCTGGACGACGGGACCAAATTGAGCTTCGAGAAGCTCATGATGGCCACGGGGGCCAGGGCGGTCAAGTACGACATGCCCGGCAACGACAAGAAAGGCGTGTTCGTCCTCCGGACCTATGAGGACGCCCAGGAGATCGCCGAGATGGCCGAGCCCGGAAGGACGGCGGCCGTGCTCGGCGGCGGACTGGTCGGCCTGAAGGTGGCGGACGCCCTGCACCACAGGGGGATGAATACCCAGGTGCTGGTAACCTCTCCCCAGGTGATGTCCCAGACCATTGACAAGGAGGGGGCGGACATCGTACGTAAACACCTGGAGGAGCACGGGATCGTGGTGAGGACGGAGACCTCGGTCAAGGAGATCATGGGGGGTGACAGGGTGGAGTCCCTAAGGCTCTCCTCCGGGGAGGTCATGGACTGCGACATGGTGATATTCGGCAAGGGGGTATACCCCAACATCCACCTGGCGGTGGATGCCGGTTTGGAGACCAACTACGGCATCATCGTGGACGAGACCCTCAGGACCACCCGTGACCACATATTCGCCGCGGGGGACGTTGCCGAGGCGAACGACCTGATACAGGGAGGCAAGTACATCCACGCCATCTGGCCCAATGCGATGGAGCAGGGCAGGATCGCCGGGCGGAACATGGCCGGCGAGGACTGCAGGTATCAGGGGGGGATGGGCATGAACTCGGTGGAGATACTCGGCCTTCCCTCGATCACCATAGGGGTCACCAAGCTGAGGAAGCCCGACCCATCCTACGAGTCCCTGAGCTGGGCCCAACCGGAGAAGAAGGTGTACCGGAAGATCATGCTCCGGGACGGCGTGCTGGTCGGCGCGGTGCTGATCGGGAACATCGAGAGCGCCGGGGTGTACGCCGAGCTGATAAGGCAGAGGGCGGACGTGTCCCAGCACAAGGACATACTCCTGGACGAGGGTTTCGACTTCGCCAAGGTGCACGACCTGGACCTGATCGACGAGGGCGAGATGTTCGTAGAGGCGGTGTGACCGGGCTTCACCGGACAATTTTATCTATCCCCCCTCCCTTTTCATTTGCACATGTGGAAAGTACTCGGCAGGGAGATCAATCTCATCGAGGCGGGGAAGACGTGGAAGGAGGAGGTCATCGAGCTCTCCAGGAGGAAGAAGGGAAGGCCCCGCTTCCTGGATATGCTGGATGATGCCGAGATAACCTACTTCTTCGACACCATCGAGGAGGTGCACTCCTTCGAGATCAGGCTCCCCACCAAATACGGTCCGGAGGACGTGAAGTTCTTCCGGGACTTCATCAAGAAGGTGCTGGGATACAGCGAGCACCCGGTCATCGAGTACCAGGGGAATCCCCAGAGGTACACCGTGGTGGTCACCGCGGAGCGGGAGAAGGACGTCTACCGTGGTATGAGGCCCTAGATCACAGGGTGGGACCTATCCTCCAGATGTCCACGAAGCGGTAGCCCAGCGCCTCCGCCTTGGCCGTCTTGCCCGACGCCACCTTGACGATCTCCTCGAACAGGCGGTCACCCGCCTCCGGTATGGGGATGCCCCTGGTAACGATGTCCGAGACGTCGACATCGATATCGTCGGCCATGGTCTCCGCCGTCCGGGGGTTCCCGGTGACCTTCATCACGGGCACCACCGGCAGGCCGAACGGCGCGCACAGGCCGGTGGAGAACAGCACCACCTGGGCCCCGGCCGCCATGAATCCGGAGACCACCTCCACCTCCCTGCCGGGCGAGTCCATGAGCACCAGCCCCTTCTCGGTGGGCGTCTCGGCGTACTCCACCACCTGGTTCAAGGTGGTGGTGCCCGCCTTGGCGATGGCCCCTATGGACTTCTCCTCTATGCTGGTCAGCCCTCCCCGGATGTTCCCGGGGGTGGGCTGCGAGCCCCTGATGTCCACCCCGGTCTTGATGCCCCACTCCTCGATCCGGTTGACCACCTCGTAGAGGCGATCGGAGACCCTCTGGTCCCTGGCCCTCCTCGCCAGGATGTGCTCGGCACCGATGATCTCGGTGGTCTCCCCGAAGATCACCCTTCCACCGTCCCCGATCAGCCTGTCCGCGGCGTGCCCCGAGGCCGGGTTGGAGGCGATGCCGGAGGTGGTGTCCGAGGCCCCGCACTTGATCCCCAGGGTGAGCTCGGAGAGGTCGAACTCCCTTCGATGGCAGGAGGAGGCCTCCTGGGACATCTCCCTGGCGATGCGGACCCCCCTGTCGATGGCCTGGAGGGTGCCGCCCCCCTCCTGGATGCCCACCACCTCTACCCTCTTCCCGGTCCTCGCGACGTCATCGGCCAGCCTCTGGGCGTCCACCGCCTCGCAGCCCAGGGAGATCACCAGGACGGAGTGGCAGTTGGGGTTCGACCCGAACCCCACCAGGGCCCGACGGGTCATCTCCAGGTCATCCCCCATCTGGATGCATCCCTGGTGGTGCAGGAAGGCCCTGGCGTTGTCCACCCTCTCCTCTATACGGGTGGCCACCTCGTTGGCGCACACCACCGATGGGAGGACGGCCACGTGGTTCCGGGCGCCCACGCCCCCTTCCCTCTCGTATCCCATGAAGGTGCCCATGATCACTCCCCCCTGGCCAGGTCCCCCCGGCCCCTCAGGCTCTCCACGTTGTGCACATGCACGTGCTCCCCCTCCTGGATCCCCTGGGTGGCGCCGGCGATGATTTCGCCGTACTTCAGGATCTGCTCCCCCTTCTCGATGGCCCTGATGGCGAACTTGTGACCGAACGGGATGTCCTGTGCGATGGTCACCTCCCGCTCCTCCCCGTTCTTCATGGTCACCCTCTCGCCCCCCCTCAGCTCGTCCAGGGCGGTCGCCACGTTGTCCTTCTCGCTCATGATGATGGCCTTGCTCATCGGTCTACCTCCGGATACATATCCCTCTGAAGTTTGAAGATTGCCCCGGTCACCTCATGTCCCTGGGGACCGGAAGCACGTCCCCCCCGTGGTGGATGATGCCGATCCTGGCCCCGGGACCGTACCTTTCCAGGGCCCGGTCGACCGCCTCCTGCACGGTGTCGGCGTGGCCCAGGGCCATCCGCTGCTTCATCCCCCTGGTGAGCCCCGGGGAGACCACGGTGGCGTGCACGTCCTCGGTGGCCTTCTTGATGACCAGGAGGATGGAGCCGGCCACCCGGTCCTCCACCCGCCCATCCAGCATCATCTCCTTGATCTCTCTGTATGAGCACTCCCCGCCCTCCTCCATGAAAGGGTGGTTGGGGGCCACCCCGTCCGGGGCGGCGATGACGAAGATGAGGCTCTTCCCCTCCTCGATGGTCCTGCGGGCGTAGGAGAGGGGCTTGGTGGCCTGCCACATGTCCGCATCGGCCGGCAGGGCCTCGGAGATGACCACGTCCACCTTCTCCTCGATCTCCCTGATGAATATCTCCCCGGAGCGCCTCATGCCCGCCTTGTGGGCCTCCACGATGTCCCCGGCCACCACCTCCACCACCTCCTTGTCGGCGTTGAAGACCACGTTGACGATGAATCTGAGACCGGCGCTCTTGGCCACCTTGCGCATCTCGTCCATGGCCCTGTTCTCGGTGGTCCCGGCGAAGTTTAACACCTGCCGGTCATCCTGACAGATGAGGAAGTGGGTAGCGGCGGTGGTGTCCGGTCCGGAGATCCCAGGCTGGACTATCTTGGCACCGCCGGAGAAGCCGGCGAAGCAGTGGGGGACGATGCTCCCCACCCCCACCAGGAGATCGGCCTGGTAAGCCCTCTTGTTGATGATGATGGGCGTGCCGTTCTCGGTGGTGCCCAGGTCCACCAGGTTCTCCGGGTCCAGCCACTCGTGGTTGATCACCTCCACCCTGGAGACGATGTCCTCGCCGAAGCAGTCCCGGATCTCCTCCGGGGTCATGTACCGGTGGGTCCCCAGGGCGATCATGATGGTGATATCCCCGTCGGGCACGCCGGCCTGGTTCAGCTCGTCCAGGAGCACCCGGATGATCCCCTGCCTGGGGGTGGGGCGGGTGAAGTCGTCCGCCAGTATGACCACCTTCATCCCCGGTTCCACCAAATCGCCGAGCCTGGGCGAGCCTATGGGGTTCAAAATGGCCTCCCGGATGGCCCTCTCCGCGTCCTCCACCGGGGAGGCCTCGGAGGGCCACAGCTCCCAGGCCAAACTGCCGTCAGGTATCTCGAAGTCCAAGGTCTCCTCCCCGCAGGTCACCGATTTTCTCATGTCCCTTCCTATTGAGTGCTGCAGGGTACATATTTGTTATGAACGCTCCTAAGGTCCTTCCCGCGATTTCTCCTCCGAGATGCGAAAGGCACATCCCCCAAGGGGCAGGCATTGGCCTGAAGAGGACATTTCAGTTATGATAATCGATAACAGTTAAAGTCCAAAGGCAGAAAAGATTACAATTATTCCATATGATAGTCACTATCGATAATTGTTCGCATGATAATCTGATGATTTTATTAAAGAATCAGCTTGGCGAAGCTGACATCGGGTAGTGAATCGATGTCGGAAACCCTTCGCCGTTATGCCCTGAGGATCGTAGCATTCGCCGCGGTGATTGCAATGATCACGGTCATACCCCTAGGGGAGGTGACGGCCCAGCCTCCGGAGGATCAGTCTCCGGAGGA
>JBKHFJ010000026.1:0-20531 GCA_046540255.1 Methanomassiliicoccales archaeon
AGATCGATCCCTACCTGAACATCGACGCGGGGACCATGAACCCCTTCGAGCACGGGGAGGTCTTCGTCCTGGATGACGGGGGTGAGGTGGACCTGGACCTGGGGAATTACGAACGGTTCCTGGACGTCAACCTCACCAGCGATCACAACATCACCACCGGGAAGGTTTACCAGGCGGTCATAGACAAGGAGAGGAGGGGTAACTTCCTGGGCAAGACGGTGCAGATCATCCCCCACATCACCAACGAGATAAAGGAGCAGATCCGCGAAGTGGCCGAGGGTTCCGACGCGGAGGTTTGCATCGTGGAGCTGGGGGGGACCGTCGGCGACATCGAGTCGATGCCCTTCCTGGAGGCGGTGAGGCAGCTGAAGACCGAGCTGGGAGAGGGGGAGAACAGCGTTTTCATACACACCACCCTGGTACCCGTGCTGGGGGCGGTGGGGGAGCAGAAGACGAAGCCCACCCAGCACTCGGTGAAGGAGCTGCGCTCCATCGGCATCCAGCCGGACGTCATCGTGGCCAGGGCCTGCGGGTGCCTGGAGTACGACATCAAGAGGAAGATCTCCCTGTTCTGCGACGTCTCCCTGAAGGCAGTGGTCTCCGCCCCGGACTCGGAGTCCATCTACCAGGTGCCCATGGTGCTGGAGGAACAGGGGCTGACCAATCTGCTGATGAAGAGGCTCGGGCTCAAGGGCAGATCCGGGGACATGCAGTGGTGGAGGGAGTTCTTGGATAGGGTCCTGAACCCTCCGGTGGAGGTGAGCGTCGCCCTGGTGGGCAAGTACACCCACCTGGCCGATTCGTACATCAGCCACGTGGAGGCGTTCAACCACGCCGGCGCGGAGGCCGGGACCAGGGTGAACTGCGTCTTCGTGGATTCCGAGGAGATCGAGGAGGGGGGCATCCCTGACCGGATGAGGGGGGTCAACGGCGTGATCATCCCCGGGGGCTTTGGGGACCGGGGGATCGAGGGGAAGATGATGGCCTCCCGGTTCGCCAGGGAGAACCGCGTCCCCTTCTTGGGGGTATGCTTGGGATTCCAGGTGTCCACCGTGGAGATCTGCAGGAACCTCCTCGGCCTTGAAGGGGCCAACAGCACCGAGTTCGATCCCCGTACCCCCCACCCGGTAGTGGACCTCCTTCCCGAGCAGAAGAGTGTTACCAGAATGGGGGCGACCATGAGGCTGGGGGCACAACCGGTGGTGGTGAACGAGGGTTCGATCCTCCACTCCCTGTACGGAAAGGAGCGGATCATGGAGAGGCACCGACACCGCTACGAGGTGAACCCCAATTACATAGATCGGATGGAATCGGCCGGTTGGAGGTTCTCGGGCAGCTCCCCTGACGGGGTGAGGATGGAGATCGGGGAGCTGGAGGGGCACCCTTACTTCCTGGCCTCCCAGTTCCACCCGGAGTTCAAATCGAGGCCCTGCAGGCCCTCGCCCCTCCATCTGGGACTGGTGAGGGCGGCGATGGAGAACCAGAGAACCTGAGGGCAGGCAAGATTTATATTAGGGGAGATGTTAGAGAGGGCCGATCAGTATGAGTGATGACGATTATCTTTCACTGCTAAAGCGAGCAAAGGAGAAGCTTCCCGGTACCATAGAGAAGCACGAGCGGTTCAACGTCCCCGAGCCGGACATCTTACAGGAAGGGAAGCAGACGGTGATCAGGAACTTCGGCGACATAGCCGACGCCCTGCGAAGGGATCCGGATCATCTGCTCCACTACCTCCTTAGGGAGCTGGGGGCCCCCGGTACCATAGACGGGAAGAGGGCTATCCTCAAAGCGAAGCTCTCCCCCAAGCAGATCAGGGACCGGATAGAGAACTACACCGAGACCTGGGTGGTGTGCTCCGAGTGCGGTCGCCCTGATACCAGGATAGTGAAGGACGGGCGCGTCTTGGTCATAGAGTGCGAGGCCTGCGGTGCCCACAGGCCGGTGCATGTCTCCAAGACCATCAGGCCCCAGGAGAAGGAGGGGCTGAAGGAGGGCGACGTGTACGAGCTGTACATCGACGATGTGGGCAAGAAGGGGGACGGGTTGGCCCGCCGGGGCGATTACATCATCTTCGTCCCCGGAACGGTCAAGGGGACCAAGGCCAAGGTCAAGATCGAGAAGGTGAGCGGGACCACCGCCTTCGGCAAGGTAGTGACCGAGTGAGCCTCAACGGATAGGATACGATTATCTAGGGGGAGGACGTTGGCCCACCCATGAGGGGTAGACTTCCCTTCCTGGGGACCGCCCTGCTGTTCCTGGTGGTCCAGCTGGCGGCTCTGGCCCTGGCACCGATATTCCCCACCGAGTACCAGGCGTTCGAGGATGCCCAGGACCCGGCCAACCCCCTCATCTACATGGTGCTCATCCTGCTGGTGACCGGGGGAGTGCTCCTGCTGATCAGACTGGGCAAGCAGCGGGTGATCCAGGCACTGTTCCTGTTCTCCGTACTAGTCACCTTGTTCTTCGTGTCACTGCCCCTTATCTACCTGGCGTTTCCGATGGCCCTCGCCGCCTTGGTGGGGGCGATCGCGGTGGCCGCCTTCCTGGTGGGGCTCCTCCTGCTCTGGCCTGAGTGGTACGTCATCGATCTCGTCGGGGTCATGGTGGGCATGGGGGTGACCGCCATACTGGGGATGTCCCTGGGCATCCTCCCGGCCCTGATACTCCTGATCATCCTGGCGGTCTACGACGCCATCTCGGTCTACAAGACCAAGCACATGCTCACCCTGGCCGATTCCGTCACCCCGCTGAAGCTCCCCGTGCTCTTCGTGGTACCCAAGAGGAAGGGCTTCAGCATGAAGAGCCTGGAGAACAAGAGAATCACCCAGGAAGGGGAGGAGAGGGAGGCGCTGTTCATGGGCCTGGGGGACGCCGTGATCCCCGGAGTCCTGGTGGTGTCCTCGTTCGTCTTCCTTCCCTCCGCATCATGGATACAGGGGGCGAATCTGATGGTGGCGCTGGGCACCCTGGTGGGCGGATTCGCCGGCTACCTTTTCCTGATGCGGGAGGTGGCCAAGGGGAAGCCGCACGCCGGCCTGCCCTTCCTGAACGGGGGCGCCGTGTCCGGCTACCTGATCTCCTACCTACTGGTCTTCCAGGACCTGGGCTTCGGCATCCTCTAGAAAGAGTAATGTAGACCAGGTACGATTGAGTGAACATCATGAGCATGAGGTTACTGGTCATATCGGACATTCACGGAAGGGAGAAGGCGATCGAGTGGTCCAACCGGCGGATCGACGAGATGAACCTGGATGCTGTCCTGGTACTGGGGGACATCACCAACTTCGGCCCCGCCGAGTGGGCTGGGGAATTCCTGGGATCCCTGGACGCTCCCGCCTACGCCCTTTCTGGGAACTGCGATCCCCCGGAGGTGGATGAATGGATAGGGAAGAGCGCCATTCCACTCCACGGCAGGAAGGTGGAGATCGGGGGAGAGACCTTCATCGGCCTGGGGGGATCGAACCCCACCATCTTCGATACCCCCAACGAGATGAGCGAGGAGGAGATCGAGGGACTGCTGGATCCGGTGATGGAGGAGGGGGCCATCATGGCCTGCCACCCGCCGATGTACGGCATGCTGGATGTTCCACCGGACGGCCCGCACACCGGGAGCACCGCCCTGAAGGGGATGGTGGAGAGGTACCCGCCCAAGGCCCTCCTCTCGGGACACATCCACGAGGAGAGGGGGCTCACCGAGAAGGACGGGATCATATTCATGAACCCTGGGGCGGCCAAGGACTCCTACGCCGGGATGCTGGAACTGGGCGATGATGTGACCGCCCGCCTCCTGGATCGGGTGGAGTGACCGACGCAAACCTTTTATACCATCCAACTTTTTCCATCCTCAGAGGATCGAAATGGCACTCTGGCAGGGAAAGCCCAAGAGAAAGCGGACAGGTGGCCGACGCAGGCCCCAGAGGAAGAAGAGGCGCTTCGAGATCGGAAGGGAGAAGCAGTTCGCCTTCCTGGGGAGCGAGCGGCGCAAGCTCTACCGCACCAAGGGAGGGAACGCCAAGGTGAGGATGTTGGGTGCCGAGTTCGCCAACGTGGTCAATCCGGAGACGAACACCTGCGAGAGGGTCAAGATCGTCACGGTGACCGAGAACCCCGCCGATCCGAACTACGTGCAGAGGAACATCATCAACAAGGGTGCCAAGATCCAGACCGAGGCTGGGATGGCCAAGGTGACCTCCAGGCCGGGCCAGGACGGGGCGGTTAACGCGGTGCTCATCGAGTGAGCATCACCCTTTTATACCCGTCAGGGAATGTTCCACCATGGCCTACGATGAGGAGACGGCCTGGGTGATCTGGCCAGAGTATTTTGACTCCAGGAGGAGCAGGTCAGAGGGGAGAAGGGTCAACAAGAGGTTGGCCGTGGAGAACCCCACGCTTGAAGGCATATCAAAGGCCCTGGACAAGCTCGGCCTGGAGTACGAGCTGAACGAGGAGAAGGCCCACCCCGCCAACTGGTATCACAAGAAGGGTATGGCCATGGTGGAGAACTCCCTGTCCAAGACGGAGCTGCTCAGGAAGATCGCCGAGAAGATTCCCCGCTAGCGGTCCTGTGGGGTCTCCACCTCTTCCACCAGCTGCTTTCCGGATGAGACGCTGTCGACCGAGTGGATGACCGCTCCCGACTCCGCGATGGTCTGCTGTATCATCTCGTAGTCAATGGCACTTCCCTCTATGGTTATCTTGATGCTCTCGGTCTCCTGGTCCACCTCGTCCAGGGTGAGATTCACCCCGGAAACGCCTTCCATTTGCCCCAGTCTCTCCGAGAGTTCCACGATGGAGGGATGGTGTGGCTTCAAAACGTCTAGTACCAATCTCTTGATCAAACTCAAGAACCTTCCCTGTCCGTCCTGGCATTGAAGTACGCATATAAAACCATTTTGCGGGCACAGAAAGGCATTAATCTGCTGGGCGTCAATGTGAAGAATATGATCCCTCTCAGCGAGTGCAGGGTGCTGGAGATCAACTCCGGTTACCAGGGGGTGAGCCCGGAGTACCTCATGGAGGAATCGGGGAGGGTTCTGGCCGACGCTATATTGGAGAAGGCGGGGGAGGGGAACAGGATCGGTCTGATCTGCGGGACGGAGAGCACCGCCGGCAAGGCCTATGCCGCCGCCAGGTACCTGGTCGAGGCGAACGAGGTGGAGGTCCTGCAGGCCATACCGGAGGAGAGGATCGCCTCCGACCTGATCATGAAGAACTTCGAGAGGGTGAGGGAGCTCACCAGACCGCTCGAGGGAGAGGACCTCTCCAGGTTCGATGTGATCGTGGATGCCCTCTGTGGAAAGGACGTCGAGATCGACCCCGGGGTATACAGGGAGCTGGTCCGGAGGATCAACTCCTTCCCGGGGAGGGTGTTCTCGGTGGACGTGCCGTCAGGCATGGGAAGTGAAGAGGCGGTTCGTCCCAGCTTCACGGTCACCTTCCACGATGTGAAGGAGGGGATGACCCCGGGGAACAGCGGGGAGATCATTGTCAAGGACATTGGGATCCCTCCCGCCGCTCAGCGTTTCGTCGGGCCAGGGGAGTTCATACATTACCCTCTGCCCCATGATGAGTCCTACCGGGGGGACAACGGCAAGGTCCTCCTGGTAGGCGGGACCTGCTACTTGGGGGCCACCGCCCTGACCGGCCTTTCCGCCTACCGGATCGGGGTGGACCTGGTGCACGTCACCGCCCCAGAGCCCTCCTACCATGTACTGGCGTCGATCTCCCCCGACCTCATCGTCCACCGCCTGGGGGGAGACGACCTGAGCCCGGAAGATGTGCGGGAGATCGGGGAACTCTCCCAGCACGTGGACGCGGTACTGGTGGGCATGGGTCTTGGCAGGAGTGCCCAAGCCCACCAGACCGCCCTGGAGATCGTGGACTCCTGCACCAGACCCATAGTGATCAACGGGGACGGCATCGACCTTTCCGGGCCGGGGCCGCTGGAGGGGAAGAGGGGAGTGCTAATACTTCACCACAGCCAGTTCAGACGCGTCTCCGGCCATCCCTTGAAGGAGGACCGGGAACGATCGGTGGCGGAATTCGCCTCCGCCCTGGGCATGACCGTTCTACTAAAGGGGAAGGTGGACATCATCTCTGATGGGGAGCGGAACAGGCTCAACCGGACCGGCAACCCCTCCATGAGCGTGGCGGGGACCGATTTCACCCTCGCCGGGATACTGGTGGGGCTGCTCGCCAAGGGAGTGGACCCGTTCAACGCGGCCCGGATGGCATCTTTCATCAACGGACAGGCCGGCGATCTGGCCTTCGATCACACAGGATACGGCATGGTGGCCTCCGATCTGGTTAAGTGTATACCCAAGGCACTTATGGATAACCTGAGAAAGGTGTCCGGGAAGTAGATCGGGTGGAAGCGGTGAGACTGGCGGTCATATCGGACGTGCATGCCAACATGGAGGCCCTCAGCGTTGTGTTGGAGCGCATCGATGAGATGGGGGTGGATCTCACCGTTCACGCTGGGGACGTGGTCGGCTACTACCCCTTCCCGGACCAGACCATCCAGCTTTTCCGGAAGAGGGGGATAGCCACCATTCAGGGGGAGCATGACCGGTGCGTGGTCAGGTTCAACACGGTGGGCCTCAACAGAATGGCCGCGGTCGCCGCCAGATGGACCTCTGAGAACATCAGGGCGGAGCATGTGGACTTCCTGAAGGGACTGAAAGGGAGGATGTTCTTGGAGGCGGACGGCGAGAGGATCGGGATGTTCCACGGTACCCCACGGGACAGCGACGAGTACCTGTACGAGGTGGACGCCGGCGCGGAGCTCCTGGAGATGTGCGGCTGCTCGATCATGATCAGCGGGCGCACCCACATCCCCTTCGTGAAGAGGTTCCCGGACGGGATGGTGCTCAACCCGGGATCGGTGGGTCAGCCCCGGGACGGGGACGGGCGGGCGGCGTTCGCGATCCTTGACCCGGGGAAGGGGGATTGCTCCCTTCACCGGGTGGGATACGACCGAGGGGCGGTGGAGGAGGCCGTCCTGGCGGCCGGGCTGCCACCCTTCCTGGGGGAGAGGCTCCGCTACGGGTTCTGAGTCCCTACCACAACCTCAAATACACCGGTCCCGTTCGCTTCATTCCATGAGGGTCAGCGCCTTCCCGGTGATCGACCGGCCACTCCTCAGGGTGGATGGGAGGGAAGAGATGCTGGTGGCCGGCGATCTGCACGTGGGGATCGAGGCCGAGTACGCCGAGAGGGGTGTCCACCTCCCCAGCCAGACCTTTCGGATGGAGCGCGAGCTCTCCGAGTTCGCCGGCGAGCGGAGGCTGATCCTCCTGGGGGACATCAAGCATCAGGTCCCTGGATCCTCGCCACAGGAGCACGCCGAGCTCCCCAGGACCCTGCGGAGTCTGGCCAGGGAGTTCAAGGGGGTGGACGTGGTCAAGGGAAATCATGACGCCGGGCTGGAGGAGTTCCTGCCCGGCGGAATCAAGGTCCATCCCTCCCAGGGATTCAGCGTGGGGGAGGTGGGATTCATCCACGGCCACACCTGGCCCTCTGACGAGGTGATGTCCCGCCCCCTGCTGGTGATGGCCCACAACCACCCGGCCATAGCCTTTAAGGACGGGCTGGGGAGGGTGACCACCGAGCCCTGTTGGCTACGATGCGTCACCACCCCGGAGGCCTCCAGAAGGTACTTGGAGGTCCCGGAGGAGGTGATCGTGGTCCCGGCGCTGAACAGGAGCATTGGAGGATCCCCGGTCAACCAGGTGGACAGGAGACTGCTTGGTCCGCTGTTCTCCAACGGCCTGATCGATCTTGAGAACGCCCAGGCCTACCTGCTGGACGGCATCCACCTGGGCAGGGTGAAGCACCTGATGGTTCAGCGATCGAAGTAGGGGCTCTTCCCGGTGGCGCTAAGCGGAATGCCCATGACCACCTGGGACTCCATCATACCCAGCAGCTTGGCCGCCACCCCCAACCGGTACATGACCCTGTTGTCCACGTTCATCATGGCGGCCGTCTTGACCGCCGAGCCGATGGCGATGCCCATGTCCAGGACCCTGTACACGCAGTTCGGGCCCTCGAAGTCGATGGAGAATTCCTCCTTCTTCTTCTCGTTCATGCCGTCGCAGTCGAAACCGCATGCACCGCAGTTCAGACCGATGGCGGGATGGTCCTTCACACCTATGAGCACGGCGGCCTCCGAGCCAAGGACGTTGTTCCCGTCCCGGGTGAAGTTCTTCTGCCCCCGTTCCTCGGCAAGGGAGAGCATCTTGTCCCCCAGCCGCTTGAGCTCATCACCCGTGACCACCTTGACCTCTATGAGATCCTTTCCCACCGCCTTCGGTGCCGTCCTGGCCGAGACGGCCATCAGATCGGCCACTGTCTTGATCGCGTCCTCCATTGTTTCACCATCTGAGGAAATGATGGGTGGCCCTCTTATTGGTTTCGACGGGAAAAAGGAAAAGTGGTTGGGAAGGGGTTTCAGAGGTTCCTGGAGAGCTCCTTGTACACCGAACCGTCCGGGTTCCGGATGTAGGCCTTCATGGGAAGCTCCCCGGGAAGGGTGTGCGTGGCACAGGAGTTGCAGGGGTCGTAGGCCCTGTAGGCCATCTCCACCGTGTTCAGCAGGCCTTCGGAGACCTGCCAGTTCTTGATCAGGGCGGAGGCGGCCTTCCTCACGCTCATGTTGATGGGACCGTTGTTGTTGGTGGTCCCCACGATGAGGTTGACGTCGGTGGTGATGCCCTTGGGGTCCGACTTGTAGTGGTGGATCAGCACACCCCTGGGGGCCTCGATGCAGCCGATGCCCTCATCAGGGGTCTCGGTCACCGGGGCCCTGATGTCATCGTTGGTGATCTGCGGGTCCTGGGCCAGCTCCAGCATCCTCTCCGAGGAGTACAGGAGCTCGATCAGCCTGGCCCAGTGGTATGCCTGGGTGAAGTGCACCGGACCCTTGACACCGGCGTCCCGGAAGAACCCGAAGTAGTTCTCGTAGTGCTCCTGGGCCAGCGGTGTGGTGAATCCCTCGGAGGCGTTCAGCCTGGCCAGGGGGGCGGAGCGGTACATGCCGCTGTCCGGCCCGTCCACCAGACCCTTGAACCCGATGCTCTTCAGGAAGGGGAACTTCTCGTAGCTCCAGGGATAGACGTGCTCGGCGATGTAGTCCAGGTAGTTATCCGGATGGAACTTGTACAGCTCGTTGCCCGAGGGATCGATCACCCTCAGGTCACCGTCGTAGAAGGCCACCTTGTTGTCCTTGTCCACCAGGGAGATGTAGTTGGTCTCGTTGTAGAAAATGTTCGTGTCGGTGATGATGTCAATGTAGTCCTGGTTCTTGAGCACCACGTCGCTCAGCAGGTCCAGGGAGAACTTGGAGAAGTCCACGCAGGACTTCGCCCACTCCTCGATCTGCTTTCTCTCCTCCTCGTCCAGGCCCTTGGATACTCCTCCGGGCATGCCGCCGCAGGGATGGGTGGCCTTTCCTCCCAGCATCTCCTGAACCTTCTGGGCATAGGATCTGTGCTTGATCACCTCCCCACCGATGTCCACCCCCACCGCGTCCACCACACCCAGGATGTTCCTCCTGGCCACCGGGGCCGCCGGCCCCATGACGAAGTCCGGGGCGGCCAGCACGAAGAAGTGGGCGATGTGGCTGTGGATGTAGTGGGCCTGGTAGAACAGCTCCCTGAGCTTGTGCCCCGTCTCGGTGGGCTCCACGTTGTACACCTTGTCCAGCGCCTTGGTAGAGCAGATGTGATGCGCGCCCGGGCAGACACCGCAGAGCCTGGAGGTGATCTTGTTCAGCTCCTCCACCGACCTCCCGATGCAGAAGCGTTCGAAGCCCCTGAGCTCCGGGATCTGCCAGTAGGCGTTCTCCACGTTCCCGTCGTCGTTCAGGAAGATCTCGATCTTCCCGTGCCCCTCCAGCCTGGTGATGGGGTCTATGGTAAGCCTCTTCGATTCGGCCTCGTGCGTTTCATCCGTTATCTGAGGGCTCATGCTTTCTCCCTCCTCTTCTCCCTGACCGCCCGCTTGATCAGTCCCTTAGGCATGGTGAACTCGTAGAAGGTGCCCAGCGGGTCGCGGATCTGGGACATCAGCTCGATGATCTGGTCCTCGGAGAGCTTGGTCTCGTTCTCGTCCACCTTGAACACCGATGCCAAGGCGGACAGCATGCTGCCGCCGTGGTCCAGCGCGGCCCTGGTGGGACCGAAGCATCCCCTGCATGGCTGGCTCACCTGGATGCACTTGGCACCGCAGCCGGCCCTGGTGGCCGGTCCCATGCACACGATGCCCTGGTCCAGCAGGCAGAGGTCAGGATCCAGCTCACCGGGGTCTATCTCATGGGGGAGGTAGACCCTCTCGATCTTCCGGTATTCCTTAGTCCGGGGACACTCGTCGCATAGCGTCTTCTCCGATGCGATGACCGCTCCCTTTGGGGGAAGAGGCTCCCCTTCCTTGACGTGCTTCTCCACCGCATCCAAGAACTCGTTGATCCTGTCAACCGTGGGCGGGCAGCCGGGCATGAAGTAGTCGACGTCCAATATCTGGTCCAGCGTCTTCACCGTGTCGTACAGCTCCGGAAGCTCCAACTCGCCCTCCGGCGCGTCCCACTCGGGGGTGGGGAACACCCTGTCCTCGTTGGCGCTGGAGGGGGTCTTGGTATAGACATAGTCGAGAACGTCGTCGGCGTAGGTGATGTTGGCCAGCCCCGGTATCCCGCCGAAGCAGGAGCAGGAGCCGAACGCCACCATGATCTGTGACTTCTTCCGGAGCAACCTGGCGATGTACTCGTTCTCGCTGTTCCTGATCGCCCCGTTGAAGAAGGTGGCTGTGATGGCCCCGTCGGGCAGGGCCTCCACGTCCTTCAGCTTCCAATCGACCGCGATTGGCCAGAACACGATGTCGGCGATCTCGGCGATCCCCAGGATCTTCTCGTCTATGTCCAGGAAGGCGACATCGCAGCCCCCGCATCCCGCGGCCCAATACTGAGCTATCTTGATCTTGTCCATATTCTAAACCTCCAAGCTGACTCCTTTCATTCCTCCTCCCTCATGGGATTCGGACCCAGCTCCTTTACCGTCTTGGTGAAATCCTGAATGGTCTTCTGGAACTTGTCACCCTCCGAGGCCGATATCCACTCCAACCCTAGTCTCTCCGGGTCAAAACCGTACTGTTCCAACAGGATCCTCAGTAGCGCTATCCTTCTCCTGGTACGGTAGTTGCCCCCAATGTAGTGGCAGTCGGCTGGATGGCATCCGGCCACCAGCACGCCGTCCGCGCCCTTGGAGAACGCCTCCAAGACGAATTCCGGGTCCACCCTGGCGGAGCACATGGTCCGGATCACCAGGAAGTTGGGGGGCATCTGGAGCCGGCTGACGCCGGCCAGGTCGGCCCCGGCGTAGGAGCACCAGTTGCAGCAGAAGACCAGTATCTTGGGTTCCCAGTCCTCCTCCTCGGCGGTCACTGTCTGCGCCTGTTCAGCCGTCATCATTGACCACCTCCAGAAAGGGCGGCGTCTATCATGGCGATCATCTGGTCGGTCTTGAAGCCCTTCTGCTCCATCGCCCCGGCTGGGCAGGCGGCCACGCAGCATCCGCAGCCCTTGCACAGCCCCTCGTTCACCTCGGCCTTCTTCTTCTCGGGGTCTCCCTCGATCTCCACGATCTCGATGGCGCTGTACTCGCACACGCCCTCGCAGACCCCGCAACCATCACAGAGGTCCTCGTTGACCGCAGCGATGATGCCCTCGGTCTCCAGTGTCTCCCGGGAGATCACGGTCATCGCCCTGGCGGCCGCGCCGGCGGCCTGGGCGATGCTCTCCTCCGCGAACTTGGGCCAGTGGGCCAGTCCGGCCAGGTAGACCCCCTCGGTGGCGAAGTCCACCGGTCTGAGCTTCTGGTGTGCCTCCAGGAAGAACCCGTCCTTGCTGATGGGCACCTTGAGCATCTGGGCGATGTCGTCGTTCTCCGGATGCGGCCTTACGCCCGTGCTGAGGGCGACCATGTCCGCGGTCACGGACACCTCCTCTCCAAGGATGATGTCGTTCGCGGACAGCTTCAGCCTGCCGTCCTCCTCGGCCATCTCGGGCATCTCGTCGTCGTTCATCCGGATGAACTTGACCCCCCTCTCGGCCGCTTCGCGGTACAGGTCCTCCTTGAAGCCGTAGGTCCTCATGTCCTTGAAGAAGACGTACACTTGGGTGTCTGGACTGCTCTCCTTGATATCGATGGCGTTCCTCATGGCGGAGGTGCAGCAGATCCTGGAGCACATGGGGTTCTCCTTGGTGCGGGAGCCGACGCACTGGATCATGGCCACAGTGTCGGCGTTGAGGGGCTCCTCAGCCAGCCTCTTACCCAGCTCGCGCTGGGTGAGGACCCGGTCGTCCTGACCGTAGGAGTACTCGGTGGGCCGGTACTCCTCCGCACCGGTGGCCAGCACCACCGCTCCGGTCTCGATATCGCCCTGACTGGTGTGGAGGACGAAGTTGCCAACGTATCCCTCCACATCATCGAGCGTCGCGTTCAGATGCACAGTGATGTTCTCGTGCTCGGAGATCTTGGAGATCGTCTCGTCCACCATCTGCCTGCCGGTCTTGCCGTCCGTCTCCGAGTAGATGGTGGCCAGGTTTCCTCCCAGCTCACCCTCCCTCTCTATAAGGTCCACAGGGAATCCCTGATCGGCGATCTCCAGCGCGGCTGTCATGCCGGACAGGCCCCCGCCGATCACGGCGGCCCTCTGGTTGACCGGGAGCTCAGAGCGCTCCAGCGGCTCGATGAGCCTGGCCTTGGATACCGCCATGCGGACCAGGTCCTTGGCCTTCTCGGTGGCCTTCTCGGGCTCGTGCATGTGGATCCAGGAGCACTGGTCCCTGATGTTGGCCATCTCGAAGAGGTAGGGGTTCAGGCCGGCCTCCCTGATGGTGCTCTGGAACAACGGCTCGTGCGTTCTGGGGGTGCAGGAAGCGACGATCACGCGGTTCAGGTCGTGCTCCTCGATCATCTCCTTGATCCTCTCTTGGGTATCGGCCGAGCAGGTGTAGAGATTCCTGTCGGAGAAGACCACGTTGGGAAGGCTCTTGGCGTACTCCATCACCTCGGGCACGTCGACCACACCGCCAATGTTGATGCCGCAGTGGCAGACGAAGACCCCGATGCGGGGCTCCTCCTCTGAGACATCCTTCTCATCCGGATAGGTCAGCTCGGTGGCCAAGGTGTTCCTGGACTCGGCGAGAGTGGAGGCCGCCTTGGCCGCCACACCGGAGGCCTCGGCCACCGAGGTGGGGATGTCCTTTGGGGAGGTGAAGGCGCCGCTGACGAACACCCCCTCCCTAGAGGAGTTCAAAGGCGTCCACACCTGGGTGTCGGCGAAACCGTACTTGTTCAGGTCGATGTTCAGCACTTGGCTCAGGTGCCCGGCGCTGTCAGAGGGGCAGAGACCTACGGAGAGGACCACCATGTCGAACTCCTCCTCGAAGCTCTCGCTCCCCTCCGAGTACTTGACGATGAGGTTCTTGGTCTCGGGATCCTCCTCCACGGAGGCGACCCTGGTACCTCGGTGGAGCTTCACCCCGTATTCGTCCTGGGCCCGGATGCGGTAGTCCTCGAACTCCTTGCCCACCGCCCTGATGTCCATGAAGAATATGTGGGGCTCCAGCTCCTCGTTGTGCTCTCCGGCTATAATCGCTTCCTTCAGGGCGTACATGCAACAGACGGACGAGCAGTAGTTGTTGCCCACCTTGTCGTCCCTCGAGCCGACGCACTGCAGGAATGCCACCTTCTTTGGTATGTCACCATCGGAAGGTCTCAGCACGGCGCCGAAGTAGGGACCTGTAGCGGAGAGCATCCTCTCGAACTCGATGCTCGACAAGACATTCTTGAACTCCCCGTAACCGTACTCCCTCTTCAGCGTGGGATCGAACTCCTCGAAGCCGGGGGAGACGATGATCGAGCCGACCTCGACGTCCCGGAAGCTGTCCTCCATGTCGTAGACCACTGCATCGGCCTGACACTCCTCTGCACAGATGCCACATCCTATGCACTTCTCCTTGTCGATCGTGTAGACCAGGGGCACGGCCTGTGGATAGGCCACGTATATGGCCTTCCTTCTCTTCATGCCCTCGTTGTACTCGTCGTAGGTCTCCACCGGGCACTTCTGGGCACAGATCCCACAGCCGGTACACTTCTCGGGGTCCACCCGGAGGGTGTTCTGCTTGACCGTGACCGTGAAGTTGCCTGGCTCGCCTTCTACATTATCCAGGTCGGCGTTGTTGATGATCTCTATGTTGTGATGCCTACCAGCGGACACCAGCTTGGGGGCCATGATGCACATCGCACAGTCGTTGGTGGGGAAGGTCTTGTCCAGCTGAGCCATGGTCCCACCGATGCTTGGCTTTTTCTCCACCAGATATACCTTGAATCCCGAATCGGCCAGGTCCAGGGCACTTTGGACACCTGATATCCCTCCGCCCACTACCATTACCGCTCCTACCTTATCTGTCATCTAAGCACCTCCGATCTGAAGGGCCTTGTACTTGGGTGTGAAACCGTCCACGGATTCCATCTCCAGCAGGTTGTTCCCCCGGAGATTCGACACGTGCTCCAGCACCTTGTCCGTGGACTCCCTGATCTCCTCGGCCAGCTCCTTGACGGAGAGGGATTGGGACTTGGTCAGCTCCAGTATCATGCATCGCTTGAACTCCTCCTCGGCGGCCTGGGCGCAGAGCTCGTCGAACCTCCCTGGCTCCACCAGCTCCTGGTACTCGTTCCCCAGCTCGGTGCACTTGATCTCCTTCCCGACCAGGGCCTTGATGCGGAACTCCTTGGCCGCGTCGATCGCCGCCTCCAATCTCCTCTTCACCTTGTGGTCGGACTTGACCGGCGAGGGGCCCATCTCCTTGATCTGATTGGTGAAATCGGTCACCACGCTGGCGAACCTCTCCCCCTCGGAGGCGGAGACCCACTCCAGCCTCAACCGGTCGGGGTCAATGCCGGCCATCTCCATCAGGCGGCGGGTCATCTTCACCCTCTTCTGTGTGTAGTAGTTGCCGTTGATGTAGTGGCAGTCCCCCAGATGGCAGCCGCCGATCAAAACGCCGTCCGCCCCGGCCTTGAGCACGTCAAGGACTATGTGGGGTGAGACGCGGGTGCTGCACATGACCCTAACCGTCCTAGTGTTGGGCGGATACTGGAACCGGCTGACGCCGGCCAGGTCCGCACCGGCATAGGAGCACCAGTTGCACAGGAAGCCTACTATCTTGGGCTCGAAATCGCTCATTCCAACACCTCCTCGAGGGCGGCCTTGGCCTCCCTAAGCAGCTGATCGTCGGTGTAGTGGGTCATCGTGATCGCCCCCTCCGGGCAGGTGGCTCCGCAGTCCCCGCACCCCTTGCAGGCCGCGGCCACGATCTCCACCAAACCCTCATCGTTCTTCATAGGGGCCCCATAGGGGCAGATCTCTATGCAGGTACCGCAGCCAGTGCACAGATCCTGGTCCACCACCGCGGTGATCGCCTCGGGCTGCACGTAACCCCTCTCCAGCGGTATGGATGCCCTCGATGCGGCCGCCTGGGCCTGGTAAACCGACTCGGTGACGTCCGCTGGCCCATGGGCGGTCCCGCACAGGAAGACACCGTCGGTGGCGAACTCCACCGGCCGGAGCTTGACGTGGGCCTCGAAGAAGAAGCCCTCCTGTCCCAGGGGGACCTTCAGCATCTGCGCCAGGTCCTTGGCGTCGGGATTGTTCTCCAGCGGGGTGGAGAGCACCACCAGATCTGGATTCATCTTCCTCTGTGTCTGAAGTGTGTCGTGCCAGTAGTCGACCACCAGCTTCCCGTCCTCCTCGTAGACCTGGGGGCGGTTGTCGGTGGTGTAGCGGATGAAGTGCACCCGCTTCTGCCTGGCCTTGTTGAAGTTGAGCTCGTGCTCCACCCCATAAGACATGATGTCCCTGTTGAATATGGTGACGTCCACACTGGCAGAGGCTTGTTCTTCCTCACCCCTCTCGGGGCGGCCTCTGTCCCGGCCTCTCCGGCCCCTGCGTCCGCCCCTTCTCCTGGAGCGGGAGGATTCCTCCTCTTCCTCGGTCTCCCCCTCGGCCTGCTTGTCCGCCTCCTGGGCGGCCTTCAGCTGGCTCTCGTCCAGGCCGAGTATGTTGTCCTTGTTCTCCACCAGGTGCAGGGCAGCCTTGATGGCCACGTTACAGCAGATCCTGGAGCAGTAGCTCTTGTCCTGCCCCCTGGATCCCACGCACTGGATGAACGCCACGTTCTTCAGCCCCTTGGGAAGGGTCTTGTTCCTGGCCATCTCCTCGAACTCGGAGAGACTGACCACGTTCTCGTACTCGTCGTACCCGTAGAAGCCGTGAGGAGTGTATGGCTGGGCACCGGTGGCCACCACCACAGATCCGACGCTGACCTCCTTCTCCTCCCCGTTCACGTCCAGGACGATGTTGTAGTTGCCGACGAAACCCTCTGCCCCCTTGAGGCTGGTGTTCAGGTAGGTGACGATGTTGTCGTGGTTGGTCACCCTCTCGACCATCGGCCTGAGGACCTCCTGGGGATCCTGATCCTCCTGGAAGAGGCTGCTGAGCTTCCTGGTGTACCCGCCCAGCTCGTTCTCCCTCTCCACCAGGTGGGTCTTGAAACCCTGGTCGGCCAGGTTGAGAGCCGCGGTCATGCCGGCGACTCCCCCGCCGACCACCATGGCCTCGGGGGTCACCTCGATCTGCTGCTCCTCCTGGGGCTGCAGCAGGCTGGCACGGGCAACACCCATCCTCACCAGGTCCTTGGCCTTCTCGGTGGCCCTGTCCTTCTCCTTCATGTGCACCCAGGAACACTGCTCCCTTATGTTGACGAAGGTGAACAGGTACTTGTTCAGGCCGGCCTCCTGGCAGGTGCTCTGGAAAAGTGGGGCGTGCGTCCTTGGGGTGCAGGAGGCGACCACCACTCGGTTCAGGTCATGCTCCTTTATGGCGTCCTTGATTGAACAGAGGCCGTCCTCGGCACATGTGTAGAGGTTCCGGGTAACGAATGCCACACCTGGGAGGTTCTTGACGTACTCCTCCACCTCCTCCACATCGACGAACCCGCCGATGTTGGTGCCGCAGTGGCACAGGAACACTCCTATCCTGAGGTCTTCTCCACTCATGCTATCACCTTGTGTGCTATCTCCTCGGCCGCCTTGGCCGCCGCGGCGGATCCCATGGCCACTGATTCCGGTATGTCCGCCGGTCCTGCGCAATAGCCGGCGGCGTAGACCCCGGGTCGGGTGGTCTCCACCGGACCCACGGCGGTGTTCCTGATCTTGATGAAGCCGTACTCGTCCAGCTCGATGCCCAGGGCGTCTGCCACCTTGGGGTTGGACCCGCTGGGAAGCAGGGTGGTGGCCAGCACCACCATGTCGAACTCCTCCCTCTTGGACTTCCCGTGGACGTCGTATGCCACGATCGGATCCCCGTCCTCGGTCTGGTCTTGAACGGTGCCATCGGAGTTGACGTACTCCACATCGTACTCGTTCTTGGCCCTCTCCACGTACTCGTTGAAACCCTTGGCGCAGGCCCTCATATCCTTGTAGAATATGGTGGAGTTGATGTCCTCGATGTGCTCCCGGGCCAGCATGGCCTCCTTGGTGGAGTGCATGCAGCATACCGCGCAGCAGTAGGGATGCCCCAGCTGCACGTTCCTAGAGCCAACGCACTGAATGAAGGCCAGCTTCTTCGGCTCCTTGCCGTCGGACCTCCTCTTGATGTGTCCTCCTGTGGGGCCGGCCGCGTTGATCAGCCTCTCGTACTCCATGGCAGTGTAGACGTTGTCGAACTTGCCATAGCCGTACTCGGGGGCCTCGGAGGGATCCCAGACATCGTAGCCTGTGGCCACGACCACCGAGGCCACGTTCAGCTCGATCTCCTCGTCCTGCATCTCGTAGTCGATGGCGTCCCGCTTGCACACCTTGGCGCATACCCCGCACTTGCCCTCGGTGAGATACCTGCAGTTGTCAGGGTCAATCACCGCCGCGTTGGGCACGGCCTGCAGGAACTGCATGTAGATGGCCTTACGGGTGGTCAGCCCCATCTCCCATTCGTGTTCGATATCCTTGGTCGGGCACTTCTCTATGCATTCGCCGCAACCAGTACACTTCTCTACGTCGACGTACCTGGCCTTCTTGAGCACTTTGGCAGTGAAATTCCCTTCCTCGCCCTCCAGACCCGTCACCTCCGACAGGGTCAGGACGTTGACGTTGGGATGCCCGTAGCACTCGGCCATCTTGGGCGCAAGAATACAGATAGAGCAATCATTGGTGGGGAAAGTCTTGTCCAGCTGGGCCATCCGGCCGCCTATGCTGGGCGACTTCTCAACGAGGTAAACGGTTACCCCCTTGTCCGCCAGATCCAATGATGCCTGTATTCCGGCGACGCCTCCGCCGATAACTAGCACCGCTCCTTCCATTCAATCTCCTCCATTTTCTTTCCGATCCGATGATCTTGATCCTATGCTTCCATTCATTCCTTCCGGGCTCACTTCGACCCCCCGTTCTCCAGACACTCCGCGACCACGTTGCTGAACTCCCTTATGGGGATGTCTATCTCCTCCATGGGTACCGGTAGCTTCTCCATGGTCCTGAGGCAGTTGTAGTGGATGAGACACTTGGGACAGTAGGTGAGCATCGCCTCGGCACCGGTGGACTTGGCCTCCTTCAGCCTCTCCAACTGCAGTACTTTGGATATCTCGGAACAGCTTGAGAACGCGTTGACGCCGCAACATATGGCCTTCTCCCTTATGCTGGGCATCTCGATCAGTTCCATGCCCATCTCGTCGATGAGGTCCCTAGGGGGGTCGTATATATTAAGATGCCTGCCCAGCCGGCACGAGTCGTGGTAGGTGACGGGCATGTCGCACTCCGGGAGCTCCAGGCTCCCCTCGTCGATCAGATCCAGGATGAACTCAGATATGTGGAGGACCTCGAAACCAAGGTCACCAACGAAGTCCTTGTAGTCCACCTCGAAGGTCCTCATGCCCTCTGGGCAGCCGAAGACCACGGTGTCCGCCCCCGACTTCTCTATGGCGTCCAGGTTCATCTCCATAAGCTTCTCGAAGTTCTCCTCATCACCCGTCCACAGCAGATCGTGTCCGCAACAGACCTCGTCCCTGCTCACCACCGGCTCTATACCGGCGGCGTTCAGTATCTTCACCACGCTGGCCGGGGTCTTCTTGAGCTCTCCCCCCTTGTCGGGAAAGAGCAGCCCCAGCTGGTAGGAGCAACCGGTGAAGAAGTAGATATCCCCCGTCTCCTGTACCTTCAGATCGTCGGTGAGCCACTGCAGTCTGTTCTGTTTCTGCCCCATCATCCCGGTCATCCTCTGCATGGTGTGCACTGCCCCGGCCTCGGAGCAGACCGGGAGGTTCCCGGTGTGGGTGGCCTCGGCCCTGAGCCCCTGGATGAATCCAGAGAAGTCAACCTGATATGGACACATGTCGTTGCATACCTCACAGGTTATGCACTCCCAGATATCGGGCGCGGAGAGCACCTCCTCTCCCATGCCCGCCTGGGCCTTGACCACGATGAGCCTGGGGGCGAAGTTCTCGTCAACCCTGGCCACCGGACAGAGACTGGTGCACTTGCCGCATTCCACGCAATCGAAGGCACCGGTGGCCTCAACCAAATCGTCTATCTTGCTCAACTGGATCCCTCCGTCAGTGGACTGGGCCCTAGTTCCTTCAGCTGTTCGGTGAAATCTTGCATTGTCTCGGCGAACTTGGTCCCCTCGGATGCCGATATCCACTCGAGCCTCAGTCTGCGTGCGTCCATGCCCAATGCGTCCAGCAACTGCTTGGTGGTCTCCACCCTGGCCTGGCACTTCTCGTTTCCCGAGATGTAGTGGCAGTCGCCGATGTGGCATCCGGCCACCAGAACACCATCGGCCCCCATCTCGAAGGCCTTGAGGATGAACTGGGGCTCCATCCTTCCGGTGCACATCACCCGGATGATGCGGGCGTTGGGGGGATACTGCAACCTGCTCACCCCGGCCAGGTCCGCCCCGGCGTAGGAGCACCAGTTGCAGCAGAAGGCGATGATCCGTGGTTCGTAGTCGCTCACTGTTCCACCTCCTCCGCGAGGGAGGATTCGATCATCGCCAGTATCTGATCGTTGCGGAAGTGCCTGTTTGTGATGGCCCCGTTGCAGCAGACCACGGCGCAGGCCCCGCACCCCTTGCACAGAGCGGGGTTGATCTTTGACTTGAATATCCCGGGGGAGATCTCCTCCACCCGGGCGGCGTTGAACTCGCAGGTCTCCTCGCAGCGGCCGCAGCCGCGGCACTTGAACTCGTCCACCACGCTGATGGTGGCCTCCGCCTCGAGGTAGTCCTTCGAGATCATTGTGATGGCCCTGGCGGCCGCGCCGGCGGCCTGGGCGATGCTCTCCTCCGCGAACTTGGGCCAGTGGGCCAGTCCGGCCAGGTAGACCCCCTCGGTGGCGAAGTCCACCGGTCTGAGCTTCTGGTGTGCCTCCAGGAAGAACCCGTCCTTGCTGATGGGTATCTTGAGCATCTGGGCCAGGTTCTCGTTG
>JBKHFJ010000027.1:0-20070 GCA_046540255.1 Methanomassiliicoccales archaeon
GAGCTGATCGACGATAACACCCTGGTCTCGGTGCAGCACGCCAACCAGGAGGTGGGGACGGTGCAGGACGTCGCCGCCGTCGCGGACATCTGCGAGGACGAGGGGTCCCTCTTCCACACGGACGCCACCCACACCTTCGGCCGCCTACTCCTGGACCTCTCCTCGTTGAGGGCGGATATGGTGACCATGGCGGCGCACACCGTGCACGGGCCCAAGGGCATCGGCGCCCTGTACCTGCGGGACGGGACCCCCATGGGCAAGTGGATGGACGGGGGCTTCCAGGAGAACGACCGGAGGGCCGGCCTGGAGAACATACCAGGGGCGGTGGGCTTCGCCAGGGCCGTGGAGCTCATCGATCGGGAGGAGAATGTGCGGTTGGCATCGATGAGGGACCGGGTGATCGACCGCGTCCTGGGGGAGGTGCCCCACACCACCCTGAACGGTGGCCGGGAGGGGATCCCCCAGAACGCCAACCTCACCTTCCACTACGTGGAGGGGGGGTCGATCACCCTGCACCTGGACATGCGCGGATTCGCCGTTTCCACCGGATCGGCCTGCTTCTCCAAGTCCCTGGAGGCAAGCCACGTCATCATGGCCATGGGGGGCGACCACGAGCGCGCCCACGGGTCGATCAGGTTCACCTTCGGTCGGTTCAACACCATGGAGGAGGCGGACGCGGTGGTCGACGCCGTCTCCGAGGTGGTGCACAGGCTCAGGGAGATCAGCCCCCTGGGAAAGGAGGTGGAGGAATGAAGTTCCCCTACAGCGAGAAGGTACTGGAGCATTTCAAGAACCCCAGGAACGTGGGCAAGATGGAGGACCCCGACGGGAAGGCCACCGTGGGCAGTCCGGCCTGCGGGGACATGGTGGCCGTCTACCTGAGGGTGGACGGGGAGAGCGAGAGGATCGAGGGCGTCAGGTTCGAGTCGTACGGGTGCGCGTCCAACATCGCCACCGGCTCGATCATCACCGAGATGGCCAAGGGGAGGACCCTAGAGGAGGCCAAGGCGATCACCTGGAAGCAGCCCTCGGAGGAGCTGGGGGGCCTGCCCAAGATCAAGGCCCACTGATCCGTCCTGGCCGTGGAGGGCCTGAGGGAGGCGATCAGGAACTACGAGGAACGCCACGGCCTGGTGAAGGAGAGGGAGCCCACCACCGCCAAGGTGGTGAGGAGGCGCCTGAAGAACGTGCTCAACCCCCTCACCGGGCTGGACGTGGTGAGGACGGAGCTGGTCACCGATGTAACGGTGGAGGACGGCGTGGTCACCATCCAGGTGGACCTGCCCTCGGACCACCAGTTCGCCAACAACATCCGGGAGGAGATCGCGGAGAAGATCGAGCCCCTGTGGGAAGTGGATCGGGTGGAGGTGCTCTACCGGGACCAGTAGGAACATCCAAGTGCCCTCGATCCTTTGGAGGAGAGACATGGATCTGATCGAGAGGCTCAGGGTGATCGGGGAAGAGAGGGGGGCGGACGTCTTCGGCGTGGCCGACGCCGAGGACTTCCTGGACGAGGGGTACCGGGGAAGAAGGCCCCAGGGGATCATGCCGCACTGCAGGAGCGTGGTGGTGGTGGGCACCTCCCTTCCCAGGGGATGCCTGGAGACCCTTCCCCAGGGCAGGGCGGAGTACACCAACACCCTGATGGCCGCCACCGCCACCATCCGGGTGGCGGCGCTGGCCATGGCCAAGGCCCTGGAAAGGGAAGGGTACATGGCCACCCTGGTGCCCACCGAGGGGAGCGAGTTCGGCTACTGGTACGTGGATCGGGAGGAGATGAAGGGCGGCGTCTCCATCAAGTACGCCGCCCACCTGGCCGGGCTGGGGAGCTTCGGTACCAACCATCTGCTGATCACCGATGAGCACGGGCCCAGGGTGAGGCTGACCGCCCTGATCACCGATGCTCCTCTAGAATGGAAGAGGGAGCAGGGGCCGCTGATCTCGCCCCACTGCAGGGACTGCATGAGATGCGTGGAGGTCTGCCCTCCCGGGGCGCTGCACAGGGACGGGAGGATCGAGCCGGGGCTCTGCCGGGACTACATGTTCAACCACCTGGGAGGTCTGAGGTGCGGGCTGTGCGTGAAGGTCTGCCCGCTATGAGCCGGCCTGGGACCTGAGCAGGTCCTTGGCGTTCCGGTAGGAACGGTATATGGGGTCCAGGTCCCCGTCCATACGTCTGCGCTCCATCTCGAAGATCCGGGAGAACTCCTCCACCCGCCGCTCGTAGTCCTCCTGGTCGCCAAGACCGGTGTCTATCTTGATCACCTTGTTGTACCCGGAGGTGCGGAAGACCAGCCTCATAAGGTCGTAGTTGTAGCCGTCAGGCACTACCCTGGTCTTCTCCGCCATCTCCCTCCAGGTGGAGGCCCACATGGGCGTCATGAAGTAGACCCCCTTGAATTTCTCCACCATCTCCTTGTACGGCACCCTGCCCCCCACCACGGCGGCTATGCAGTCGTCCACCACCTCGCCGCGGGAATCCACCAGGATGGTTAGAGGGGTGTGCAGGCCCTCGCACAGCGCGTTCAGGTCCCTGAACGCGTTCCCGCAGAGGCCGTAGAACAGGAGTACGGCATCGCAGGCCCCATCCACGCGTTCCAGGGTGGCCCTGATGTCCTCCTTGAGCTTCTCGGGGCTCTCGTGCAGGCCCAGGTCCTTCATCCACAGGAGGACCTGAAAATCCGGGGAAGAGGGAAGGTGTGGGATCCCTTCCTCACTCACGAACTCCACCTCCACGCCGGGCACGCGCTCACCGATCTTCTCCCGTATCCCCCAGCTCTCCTCGTTATCGACGACGATCGCCCGGGAGATCTCCTCGTCATGGGAGAGAACATGCAGGATCTCGTCCTCCAGCATCAGGCATCCGATTATTCCCAGTGTAGGCAGGACGCTCCACCTCCGTGTTGACTGACATCTATCGACATATAAAGGCTCCTGAGCGAAGCGGGAAATGGTGAATGAAAAAAGAGGGGGTTTCCCCCCTGTTGGTCTAGTCGATGTTTATCGGATAGGTTCCCACCTCGCGGATGGTGTCGTACATGGCCACGGCCACCTCTGGGGGGGTCTCCGGCTCGATGTTGTGGGAGGCCGCCCCGATGTACCCTCCTCCGGGGGCCAGGATCTTCAGGTAATCCTTGGTACCCCTGATGACCTCCTCCTTGGTACCGAAGGCCAGGAGGCGCTGCTCGTCGATCCCGCCGTGTAGCACGATCTTGTCCCCGAAGTCCCGCTTGAGCTTCTCCGGCTCCATGTCCTTGGCCAGGGGCTGTATGGGGTTGATGATGTCTATGCCGATGTCGATGAAGTCGGGCAGGAGCTGGTAGATGGACCCGCAGGAGTGCATCATGATCTTGGCGTCGCTGTGCTCCTTGATGGTGTCGATCACCCTCTTCCAGTAGGGCTTGATGTACTTCCTGTAATCCTCCGGCTTCAGGTAGGGCCCCTCCTGGCTGCCCATGTCGTCACCCAGCTGGATCAGGTCGGGGTAGTCCCCCACCTTGCTGAAGTAGTTCTCCATGAAGGTGCAGTTCATGGAGGTGATCCTCTCCATCATGGCCTCGTATATCTCCGGGTTGAGCTTCAGGTCCACGAAGCACTGGTCGAATCCCCGGGTGATGTGGTAGGTGTGCCAGATCATGCCCCAGTAGCCGCTGAGGGCCATCACCGCGTAGTCGGTGTTCTTCTTGTAGTCCTTCAGCATCTCCTCCGTCCCATCCAGGTAGAAGGAGCTGTTGGGATCGGCCCACTTGGGGTACTCCTCTATCTCCTTGGCCTTCTTGGCGTCCGCCAGCGGGAAGTCGGTGGGATGGTACCAGCTGCCGACGGTCTTCAGCCTGACGCCGTGTACCACGGTCATCATCCCGTTGGGCTCGAACTTGATGGGAGCCTCCGCGTTGGGCGGGAAGACGTGCCGGATGTCCACGTTCAGCCTCTTCAGTATCCTCTCGTCCACGTTGGCCACGCTGTTCAGGATGTAGGCCACCGCCGGCTTCTCGTAGTCGGTGATGTTCAGATGCTCGGCCAGTGCCCGGTACCCGTAGGGTCCGGCATCCAGAATGGTGGCGATCAGTCCCCCGAAGTCGACCGGTACCCGGTCGGGTTCCTTGTGCTCGCAGGCGGTGTAGAATCTCTCCCTGGGCGTGTCCATCTACTTCACCCCCAGCGCGTTCTTGATGACCCGCGCCCCCTCGAAGGCGTTGGGCGCGAACAGGTCTCCACCGATCTCCTTCACGTAGTCCATGTCCAGCGGGGCACCTCCACAGATCATCTTCACCTCGTCCCTCACCCCGTCCTAGACCAGCTGGTCGATGGAGTCCTTCATGTTGATCATGGTGGTGGAGATCAGCGTGAGGGCCAGGGCGGTGGGTTCCCCGGTATGATCCTCGGACCCGATCGTGAGGGAAGTGACCGTGGACGTACCCCTTTATGCGAATTGAAACCGAGGTCCAATCGATTTTGAATCACCTATGAATAGTGGTGGGTCCGGTGGAATAGCAAGAGGTGAGGAGAACCAGTGATCGTATCAGGGAGCACCCCACCGGACGCGTGTCGTATTCTGGTCGAAGCGGGCGCCCCTGTGATATTGACATGTCCCCCCCTTACGATGGTCAAGGCCGAGAACTGGTTCTCCTGCACCTGATTTCCTCTCGGTTTTGACCATCCATTCTTTCCCTTCATGAACGAGATCTGGAGGATGGCCGGGGAGAAGGATTAGTCCTTGATTGGACCCTTGGTAATGAAGGACCTCCCCTTGTCCGTGATGTAGACCGCCCTCACCTTGCCCTCTCTCCGGGTGAAGAGCAGTCCCTTCTTCTCCAGGTCCTCCAGCCGGCTGTCCACGGTGGCGTAGGAGAGTCCAAGTTCCTTCATAAGCTTCTTGATGGACACCACCGAACCCCGGTCGTTCTGCTCGTGCACGAACCGGAGCAGCTGTGAGCTGCGGTCCTCGATCATGATGTCCTCCTCCAGGGAGGAGAGGGTGGTCAGCTCGGACTCCAGCATGGCCACCTGCTCGTCGGACATCAGGTCGGGGTTGAGCCGGATCAGGAGCACGCAGCTGGTGCCTATCAGCCTCTCGTTGATCCGGAAGATGTGGTCCATGAACTCCCTGAAGGGCAGCCTCCCGAACAGGAAGTGCATCCCCTCCAGCAGGATGATCGATCTCTCCGTAAAGGAGGCGAAATGGGCCACCTTGTCCACCAGTCTGTCAACCCGTAATCCCCTTGTGCCCTTTCCCTCCCCCGCCACCAGCCAAGCGGTCTCCAGGTTCTTTCCGGGGAGCCTGCGCCGGAGCGAGCTCTTGCGGGCGATCAGCAGTCCCCTGTATCCCATCTCCAGGTACTCGGTGAACATCCCCAGGGCGGCGTTCTCGTCCGCGTCCCAGATCAGGTATGCGGCCCCCTCCAGCAGCTTCTGGTGGAGCTCCATGTGGGGGGTGATGTCCCTGCCAAAGAACAGTACCCCGTGGCTCTTCCCCTGGCGATCGATCAGGGGGCTCACCGACACAGAGAGGACCCTCTTCCCGTAGCCCTTGGTCCTCAGGGTTAGCTTCCCGTCCCCCACATCGCGCCTACGGGCGGCGTCCACCAGCCCCAGGACCTGATCCGGATCGTCGAATACCCCCAGCCTGTCCACGCTCCAGTTGACCACCTCGGCCCGGTCGAACCCGGTAAGCCTCTTGGAACCCCTGTTCCACAGGTCCACCCTGTTCAGCGGGTCCAGGGAGAATATCATCTCCGGGGCCGAATCTATCACCGATTCGAGCCTCTCCTCCCCCGCGAGTATGATCCGCTCGGCCCCTTCCGTCTCGGGCTGGGCCAAGGTCTCCGCTCTCTTCGCCCTCGTCATCACGCCTCACTCCCGCTGCAACTCGCAACGGGATCCGGTCCCCTCTCCCCCGACCGCGAGGGAACCAATATGATTATTCCTCCACTGTGTATATATGGGTTCCCACCGGGGGATGCTCCGGATTCATATTCCGAAGCCGGGCCCGCGGGGCGAGCGGGCGGTCACCATGACCTGTAATCCAAATGGAGCCGTCCTTGAATCAAGTATGTATAGTGTCAGGCGAAAGTAGGACCAACAGACGAGGACGGATTTCCTTCCATGACCGCTCAACGACGGTCGGGCGGAGCGCCTTCTGTTTCCTCCTTTCCTTGCTTCCCTCGCGCCCGGCCGTCATCTTTCTGCGTTCCTGAATCTCAGCAGGAACCTGGCCCCCTCCTCCGAGGGCAGGGTCTCGATCGTCCCACCGTACCGCCTCAGGGTCCGCCGGACCAGGAACAGGCCCATGCCGGTGCCCCCGCTCCCGCCGTGGCTGATCCCCTCGTGGAAGATGTCCACTCCCTCCGGGAGGCCGGAGCCGTCGTCCTGGACCTCCAGGTGCACCTCACTCCCCCGTGGTCGAACGTGGAACTCGATCCTGGAGGCCCCGCCGTGCACCTCGGCGTTGCGTATCAGGTTCTCCAGGATCACCTCCAGCCCCTGGTCGGCCAGCACGGTGCCCTCCCCCTCCAGCGTCACCTCGGCCCAATGACCTCTGCTCACCGCCCTCACCGCTTCCCCCAGGTCCCTGCCGGTGAGCTCCTCCTCGCTGAGCAGTAGCCTGTCCAGCTCCCCCATCTGTGCCATCAGGCCCTGCACCCTCTCGATCCCCTTCACCGCCTTCTCCAACAGATCCTCCTTCCCGGACCTCTGGTACAGGTCCAGGTAGCCGGAGACCACGGTCATCTGGTTCCTCATCTCGTGCCTCATGATCTTGTTGGTGATCCGTAGGGACTCGGTGAGCCCCCTGAGCTCCTCCTGGGACCTGCTCAGCCTCTCGAATATCAGGGCGTTGGACATGGCGAGACCGCCCACCCGGGCCATGGCCAACCCCTCGTTCAGATAATCGTCCAGCCTCTCCGGGTGGGCCACCTCATCCACCACCAAGGTGCCCAGCTTCCCCTCCCGGCCGTGCAGGTTCAGGGCGAATCCCCGCCCCGAGGGGAGCCTGGCACACTCCCCCTCCACCGCGGGGACCTCCAGGTCGGGATCCCCCCTAACCTCCCCTTCCGAGGGGAAGAAGCCCGTCTTCCCCGGGGAGAACAGCATCCTGGAGGTATCCAGGAGCTTGTCCACCACCTGTTCATAGCCCAGCTTCTTTCCTATCTCCCCCAGGAGGTCGATCACCATGGCGTAGTCGGCCTTTTCCCTCCTTGCCGCCCTCAGCTCCTCTTCCAGCTCCATCCTCCTTACCTCATCCGATGGGATAGGTTCCATGCCTCCTGTTGGCCCGTACTATCGCCTCGAGGGTCGACCGGCCCACCTGAAAGGGGATCTCCCCGTGGTTGTCGGAGAGGACGAAGCCCCCGCCGGGGCCGGCCGTCTTCACCGCCTCCTCCACCTTCCCCTCCGTTTCGGAAGGGGTCCACCTCCGCATCTCCACGCCGTTCAGGTTGCCGATCAGCGTCAGCCCGTCGGCCCGCTCCTTCAGCTCCTCCAGGCTCTCCAGGCAGCTCACCCCGATCCCCACCGTCCCGGTCTCCCGTACCTCCTCCAGCCTGTCCAGGCACCTTCCGGAGGCGAAGTGGGTGACCACCGCCCCGTCTGTCCTGGAGATGGTGGAGGAGGCCACCCGCTTTCCCATGTCCCTGTACTGCTGGAGGGTGGTGACGGTGGCCGAGGAGACCGGGTCGAAGTAGCAGATGGCGGTGGCCCCCTCCTCCAGTTGTCGGTTACCCCATTCAACGCAGAACTCCTGGTTCGCCCTCATCAGGGACCAGAAGCGGTCCGGGTGGAGGAGCATCAGCTCCAGGTATAGGTCGAATCCCAGCTGCATCACCGGCAGGGAGAAGGGGGAGACCACCACGCCCACGATGGGGACCTCTTCCCCCACTTCCTCCTTCAGTATTCGGGTGGCCCGGAGCATCTCTCCCAGGCGATCCGAAGAGGCCACCTCGGGGGGTTCAAGTGAGTCGATCTCCTCTAGAGAGGGGACCGGGGGCCTCCCCGAGTTCGGGGGACCGTCCTCCCGGAAGACCGTCTCGCCGCCCCAGGCCTCAAGCTCCAAAGCACCGTAGAAGAAGGGCAGTAGGAAGTCGCCCCCGTACCTGCGGTGGAGGGCCATCTGTCCCCTGGCCACGTTCTCACCGGAGGAGAAGTACTCCCGGAGGGACATCCCCAGCTCGGAGGCCCCGTGCATGGTCAGGGCCAGGAAGCAGGGGACCCGGTCCGGCTCCTCGTGGTCGAGGGTGGTGAGCACCCTGTCCATCGAGCTCATCGGATCGCCTCCCTCACCAGTGTCACCGCCTCGCCGGCGCTCCCCCCCATGCGGTCGGCCCCCACCTCCTTCCACAGCTGGGCATCGAAGTTGAAGGGGGCGCCGCCCACCACGAGGAGGACGGAGGCATCCAGGTCGTCGGACAGCTCCCTCACCCGGAGGGCGGAGTTGAGCATCAGCGTGGAGACCAGGAGGACCTCCACCTCATCCTCCCTCACCCTGTCGAGCAGCTCCTCCAGGGTGCACCTGCCGTAATCCAGCAGGTTGAACCCGTTGGCCCGGAGGACCGAGCGGACCACCTTCATGCCCAGCAGGTGATAGTCGTCCAGGCTGGCGATGGCCATATGGGGATGCCCCTTTCTAGGGGTGCCGCTGTCCCCCATAAGATCGTCGATCATCCCCTCGCATATCCGGCCGCTCATGTAGACCTGGGAGAGGGAGGCCGTACCCTCCTCCCATCTCCGCCCCACCTCCCGCAGGGCGGGGGAGACGATCGTCTCGGCCAGCTCGAGCTCCCCCATCTCCTCCAGGGCGAGGTCCACCATCTCCCTGGCGGACACCCCGTCGGAGTCGAGTAGCAGCTCGATCATCCTCTCCACCCGGGCGTCAGGCATGGTCTCACCGATTCGAACGCCGATGTAATTCCATCAACAACACCTAAAAACCTTCCTTCTGGATTCGACCGAGGCGAATGAGCGGGTCCCGGGCAGCGATCCTCGCGGGACAACCGGGGATCATCGATCGCCGATGGAGACCAGGATCCGTACGGTCTCCTCCGGCGGTACCAGGGGATCGTTCTCCGCCCTCTCCATGGCCTGCTGGACGTCCCTGGCATCCCTTACCGCCCGGTGGAAGCAGCCCAGGAAGATCGTGCGCACCCTGGTCTCGCCGCTCATCCCCTCTTCACCGCCTCGAAGGCCTCGCTGGCCCCCGTGGTGGGCCCGTGGCGGACGTGACCGCACTTGGGACACTCGTGGCGTAGGTGGAAGCTCCCCTCCCCGTCGAAGATCAGTACTGTCACCATCTCCGTTCCGCAGAGGCAGATCTCCACGCTGTTGCGGCCTGACCTGATGGGTGCTGACTCCGGGACCATTGATATCATCCCTCACATGGGCACACCCTCCCAATATACCTAGCGGTATGACTTCATCAAATGGTAGCCGTCTGGCCCGAGATCCAGGAAATCGGTAAGCTATAGTACCCCCTCCCTATTCCCCCTCCCATGACCGGGGAGCCCGGCCTCAGGCAGATGCTGGGGGACCGCAACCTCCAGGTGACCTTCGGGATCACCCTGATGGCCGTCCTGGCGGTGTCCAGCATCACCCCCGCCTTTCCCCTGATCATGAGGACCTTCGACATCAACGAGGGGGAGGTGGGGCTGCTGATCACCGCCTTCACCGTGCCCGGGGTGATCCTCGCCCCCTTCCTGGGCGTCCTGGCGGACCGCCGGGGCCGCAGGAAGGTGCTGGTCCCCTGCCTGTTCCTGTTCGCCCTGGCGGGCACCCTCTGCGCGTTCGCCCCCACCTTCCAGATCCTGCTGGTACTCAGGGTGATCCAGGGCGTGGGCGGGGCCTCCCTGGGATCACTGGCCCTGACCATAGTGGGGGACCTGTACGAGGGAAAGACCAGGGCGACGGCCATGGGGTACAACGAGTCCGTCCTGAACATCGGGACGGCCTCCTATCCGTCCATAGGCGGAGCTCTGGCCACCCTGGGATGGTTCTTCCCCTTCTACCTGTCCCTGCTGGCGGTGCCGGTGGGGCTGATGGTCATCTTCGTCCTGGACAGCCCGGAGCCCTCGGTGACCGAGTCCATGAGGAGGTACTTCGCCCGCACCTGGAGGGTGGTCAAGGAGCCCCGGGCCATACTGCTCTTCACGGCCATAGCCCTCTCCCTCCTGGTGCTGTACGGCTCCTACCTGGCCTTCTTCCCCCTGCTCCTGGACTCCCTGGGGGCGAACTCCCTGGAGATCGGGCTGATCATGTCCACCATGTCCCTGACCACCGCGCTGATCGCCTCCCAGATGGGCAGGCTGTCGGCGAGGTTCTCCTACTCCACCCTGCTCAAGGCGTCCTATCCCTTCTTCGCTTTGGGGTTGGTGCTCATTCCCCTTGTGAACGACCTGATCCTGTTCATCGTGCCCACCGTGATCTTCGGCGTCGGCCTGGGCCTGAACCTGCCCTCCATATTCACCCTGATGGCCGACCACTCCCCCATGGAGTCCAGGGGGGCCTTCTTCTCCCTGAACGGGCTGGTGCTCCGCCTGGGTCAGACGGTCGGGCCGCCCCTGATGGCGGCGATCTTCGCCCTGGGGGGATTCACCCCGGTCTTCCTGTCCGGGGCCGGCCTGTTCGCCCTGGGCTTCCTGATGACCCTGACCCTGAGGGATCAGCCCTCGTAGCCCCTGATCAGCAGGGCCCGGTAGGTCTCCGAGTCCGGGGACCCTGGTGAGGCAAGATTGGTGGAGGACATCAGGGCCCGCTCCACCATGTTGTCCAGCTGGGCCTCGAACTCCTCCCGATCGACCAGATCGCACAGGGTGCAGGGTACTCCCACCTCCAGAGCGAGGTCCACGATGGCCTGGGCCAGGATGTTGGCGGCGTCCTCCTCGAACTCGAAGTCGATGTCCAGCTCGTCCAGCAGCTCGCCGTACCTGGGGGCCAGCTCCTTTCCGGTGTGGCGGACCACCAGGGGAATGAAGACGGTCACCGCCTGGCCGTGCATCACTCCAGCACGGCGCCGACCGCGTGGCCCAGGGCATGGGCCATGCCGCAGTGGGAGTTGCCGAAGGCCCACCCGGCCATGAGGGCGGCGTTCTGCATCCCCTCCCGGGCCTCCATGTCGTCCGGATCCTCCACCGCCCTTGGCAGGTACTGGAAGATGAGCTTCACCGCCTTCACGGCCAGGGCATCGGAGAAGTCGTTCCTCCAGAGGGAGGCGTAAGCCTCTGTCGCGTGGGTCAGGGCGTCCAGGCCGCTCAGGGAGGTCAGAGTGGGCGGCGCGCTCGTCGTCAGGGAGGGATCGGCGATCACCAGGTCCTCCCCTCCCTCCTGGTAGCCGGAGGGGAAGTAGCTCAGGCGGAACCTGAGATGCCCCCCCAGGTCCTCGACGTCCATGGTCCTCCACACCGACCGATCGGTCACTCCCCCTTTCCTAAGGCAGCAGTTCGTAGGCCCATCGGCGGACCTCGACCTGGCTACGAACTCACTCAGCAGGGAGGGGGTGAAGTAGGTGTGGTCGGGGAAAACGATCCCCTCCCCCTGGATCTCCTCCGGGTCATGAACGTCCACCAGGTCCATGCCCATCCCCTCCAGGGTGGAACGCTGGTGGTACTCCAGGGTCTAATTCAGTACCGGGAGTTGAGGGGGGATGCTCCTGGAACGGGGAGATGACGGTGTCGGTAAGAACGCGGTAGGCCCTCATCGATCCTCCGAGGCCGATGGTCTCGATTGATGGTAGCGACTCCGGCGTTTAAATATTCTTTTAAACGGTCAGCCCCTGCGGATCAGGGCGTCCACCACCCGCATCCCCTCCAGGGAGACGATCACCGGGTTCAGGTCCATCTCCTCGATCCTCTCGCCGGTGAGACGGATCCTGCCCACCCGCTCCACCAGCTCGGCCAGGACGGTCCGGTCCACTTTGGGCAGGCCCCGGTAGCCGTCCAGCACCTCCTGGGGCTCCATCCGGTCCACCAGATCGAGCGCGTCCCCCAGGGAGCAGGGGCAGGTGGCCACCGCCGGCGGGAACAGGTCGGCCAGGAAGCCTCCAACTCCCAGGGAGATCACCTCCCCGAAGGCCGGGTCCCTCTTCCTCCCCACGATCAGCTCCACCCCCGGGGGCGACATCCTCTGGACCAGGAGGTCCTCGGCGGGCCATTTCCCCCTCATCCCCTCGAACGCCTCCAGGAGCTCGTCCCGGGACCCCAGGTCGAGGATCACCCCTCCCTCCTCCGACTTGTGCAGGACGCCGGGGGAGAGCACCTTCAGAGCCACCGGATAGCCGATCTCCTCCGCCGCCTCCAGGAGCTCCTCTTTGCCTCCGACAAGCCTCTCCTCCGCCACCGGGACGCCGGCAAGGGAGAGCAGGGACTTGGCCCGGTGCTCGTCCAGTATTTCCACCTCCAGGTGGGAGGCGTCCAGGGGGATCGGCTCTCCCGGCGGTCTCTCCCTCCTCTTTCGGATACGGGCGTGCTCGGAGAGGGCGTTGAGTCCCCAGGCCAGCTCCTCGGCGGTGGTGTACACCGGCACGCCGTCCAGGTTCTCCGACCCGTCGGCCGGGGAGACGTGGCAGTGGAGGAGGGGCGCCCTCTCCCTCGCCTTCAGTAGGGCCTCTTTGGGGAACAGGAGGCCGGCCGTGCTCACCGTGGCGTACAGGTCGTACCCCTCGTGCATGAACGCCTCCAGGAGTGCCTGGTACTGGGAGGCGGTGTACCCCTCGCCGTCCACGTCCAGCGGGTTCTTCAGCAGTGCAGGCGGCTCCCCTCTCATCTCACTCCTGACAAGATCCTTGGTGTCCTCGGAAGGCTGGCGTAGACGGAAGCGGTCCAGCAGATCGGCGGCGGCGATGGTGGGCCCGGCGGTGTAGGTGAACATACCCAGCTCCTCCCCTTGTATTGGCGGTACGGAGGAGAGGGCCTTCAGGCAGGCCACCATCTGCCTGACCGAGGTGGCCTGGATGATCCCGTGCTGCTCGAACGCCCCCCTGTACACCTCCCTGCTGCCCACCCCGGTCCCGGTGTGGGTCACCGCCAGGTAGTCGGTGGCATCGCTCCTGCCCATCTTGTAGACCACCACCGGCTTCTCCCCGACCATGCGCCGGGCCGCGTAGCACATCTCCCTGGCCCGCTCGGTGCCCTCCATGAAGATGCCCACCGCCGCGGTGCTCTCGTCGTCCGCCAGGTGCTCCAGGAACTCCGGGAAGTCCAGCAGGGTGCGGTTGCCCACCCCGATCCACTTGCTGAGCCCTACCCCCTCCTCCCTCATCTTGGAGAGGACCGAGAGGCCCATGCCCCCGCTCTGGGAGACGATGGAGACGCCGCCCTTGGAAGGCAAGGTCACAGGGTTAAAGTTCACCTGCAGGTCCAGGTGGTTGTTGATCAGCCCCAGGGTGTTCGTGCCCAGCAGGGCGATCCCGTTCTCCCTGGCCGTGGACCTGATCCTCCCCTCCAGGCGGGCGCCCTCCTCCCCCACCTCCTCGAAGCCCCCGGTGGGGATGATCGCGGCCCTCGCCCCGGCGGAGGCCGCCTGCTCCAGTAGCCCCAGGGCCGCCGAGCGGTTGGTGGCGATCAGGGCCAAATCCACCTTCACCTGATCCACCGAGTCCAGGCACTCCAGCCCCATGATCTCCTCGTACTTCGGGTTGATGGGGTGCACCCTCCCCCGGTAACCGCCCTCCAGGATGGATCGCAGGTAGATGTTCCCCACGCTGCCCTCCCTGGCGGAGGCGCCGATCACCGCTATGCTGTCCGGGGAGAAGAGGGATCCCAGTTCCATGCTCCCCGTATCAACACGCTCAGACAAGTAGATTCCCCATTTGAGCCGTCCAGGGGTAGATGATGGGCCCCGGAGGCCCATTGGGATCGGGGTGTTCGAAAGCGGATCACCTCGTCATCCGGGGAACGGAAACGGTCAGGGAGGGAGACGAACCGTCTAAACAGTCATCCATCTCAGGTTGATGGCGGTGTGAACTATATTTAACCCGAAATTCAATGGCGGGGCTCGAGGCGAATGAGCGAGGGAAGGTCGCTTATCAGGAAGACTGGGGTGATCGGGGCATCGAACATCATCACCAGCGCCTCCGCCCTCATCCTGGTGCCCATACTCACCAAGAGCATACCCGTGGAGGACTACGGTGTGTGGGTGGTCTTCATGGCCACCGTTACCCTGGTGCCCCGGGTGACGCTGTTCGGCCTGCCCGGTGCGCTGGCCAGGTTCCTGCCGGCCAGGAGGGACGATCCGAAGGCCGTTCGGGACCTCTTCTACTCCAGCGCATCCCTGGTGCTCCTCGCCGCCGGTTCCGCAACCGTCTTGTTGCTACTGCTGTCGGGACCGATAGCCTCTGCCATCCTGAAGAACGACATACTGATCGCGCAGACCCTGGCTGTTGTGGTCCTGCTGGAGGCCGTGGTCTCCCTCATCCAGGGCTACTATCGGGCCTTCCTGAAGACCAAGACCCACTTCATGATCACCACCTCCAGAACGGTGCTGGAGATAGCGTTCGTCTCCTCCTTCGTACTCCTAGGGCACGGCATAGTGGGCGCGGTGCTGGGGGTGCTGGCGGCCAGGGTCGTGCTGATCGTCCCCACGATGGCACTGGTGGTCAGGGAGATCGGTCTCGAGAGGCCGGACCTCGGGCACTTGACCGACCTGTTGAGGTTCGGCGTGCCCACCATGCCCGCGGGGCTGTCGGAGTGGATCGTGAAGTCCAGCGACCGTTACCTGATCGGGTTCCTGCTGGGGGCGGCCTTCGTCGGGTACTACTCCCCGGCGTACACCCTCGGCGACCTCATAGTGATGATGGTGGCCCCCATCGCCTTCGTTCTCACGCCGGCGCTGTCCAGGTACTACGACGAGAACAAGATGGACCGGGTGAGGCGGACGCTGCAGAAGTCGATCAGGTACTACCTTCTGCTGGCCATACCGGCCGCCTTCGGGGTCTCGCTGCTCTCCGAGACACTGCTGGAGATAATCTCCACCAGCGCCATCGCCTCCAACGCGTACCTCATCACCCCCATCGTCGCGCTGGCCGCCATCCTACTGGGCCTGTTCAAGATATTCTCCAACGTCATCATGCTGATCAAGAGGACCAAGGTGATCGGCTCCATATGGATCGCCATGGCCGGGCTGAACCTGATCATCAACTTCACCATGATCCCCGTGGTGGGGATCGTGGGGGCGGCCCTCAGCACCCTCCTGGCCTACGGCGGCGCCTTTGTCTTGATGGTCTTCGTGTCATCAAGACACATCAAGGTGAGTATCGATCACGCTTTCATCCTGAAGAGCGTCCTCGCCTCCGTGGCGATGTCCGGCATCATCGTCCTGTGGGGGGCCCAGGGGCTCACCTGGGTGCTGCTCGAGATCCTGGCGTGCATCGGGGTCTACTTCTCCGTCCTCTACCTGGTGGGCGGGATCGATAAGGAGGAGATCAGGTACTTCGCCAGCGTGCTCAGGTGAAGGTGTAATAGGAACGGCCCTTTCGAGAAGGAGCAAAACTACAAATCCTCGTGATATTGTTCGAGAGGTGATCATGGAACTAAAGGGGGAGCACCAGTCGATCGTGGACTGCAGCATCGGAAAGGGGACCAGCATATGGAGCCACGTGAACCTCTACGGTTGCGAGATAGGGGAGGACTGCAAGGTGGGATCATATGTTGAGGTGGGGAGGGATGTCAGGATCGGCGATCGATGCAAGATCGAGGCCTTCGCCTTCATCCCCACTGGGGTGACGATCGAGGACGAGGTCTTCATCGGACCGCACGCGGTCTTCACCAACGACAGGAGGCCCAGCGCCACGGGGGAATGGGAGGTTCTTCCCACCCTGGTGAGGAAGGGCGCCTCCATAGGGGCCGGGGCGGTCATCCTGTGCGGGATCACCGTAGGCGAAAGGGCCGTGGTGGGGGCCGGTTCGGTGGTGACCAGGGATGTCCCGGACGGGACCGCGGTGGTGGGGAATCCGGCACGGCCGATGGGGGGGAGGGTATGAGGGTCCCCATGTGCATCCCCCCGGTCACCGAGGAGATGATCCAGGCCGCGGCGGATGCCCTGAGGAACGAGAGGCTGGTGCTGGGCGAATCGGTGTTCGAGTTCGAGGAGGCCTTCGCCCGTTACATCGGTACCAAAGAGGCTGTGTCCGTATCCTCCGGCACCACCGCCCTCTCCCTGGCCCTGCTGGGGATGGGGCTGGACGGGGAGGTGATCACCACCCCCTTCTCCTTCATAGCCACCGCCAGCTCGATCGTGCACGCCGGGGGCACCTGTCAGTTCGCCGATGTCCGGGAGGAGGACTACCTGATCGATCCGGAGGAGGTGGAGCGCGTGACGGGTCCCGGGTCCAAGGCGATCATGCCGGTCCACCTTTACGGTCACCCGTGCGAAATGGATCGGCTGGTCGAGATCGCCGAGGCCAGAGAGATGGACATCATCGAGGACGCGGCCCAGGCCCATGGGGCCGAGTTCCGGGGGTCCAGGGTGGGGTCCCTCGGAAGGGCGGGGTGCTTCTCCTTCTACCCTACCAAGAACATGACCGTGGGCGGTGACGGCGGAATGGTCACCACCGATGACCAGGAGCTGGCCGATACGGTCAGGAAGCTGAGGGACTGTGGAAGGGTGTCGAAGTACCTGCACGATGTGTTCGGGTTCACCGCCAGGCTGAACACCTCCAACGCCGCATTCGGCCTCGTCCAGCTGAGATACTTGGACGAGTGGAACGATCGCCGGAGGCGACTCGCCGGCCTGTACTCCAGATTACTGGACGATGTCGAGGGGGTCGGGCTCCCGCCCATGGGGGCCCAGGAAGTGATTCCAGTCTTTCACCTGTTCACCATCCGCTGCCGGGACAGGGATTCTCTCCAGGAGTTCCTCAAGGGGAAGGAGATCGACACCGGCGTCCACTATCCCAGGCCGATCCACCTGCAACCGGCGTACACCGAGAGATTCGGTAGCACTGGGAACGCCTTCCCGGTCAGCGAGTCCCTCTCGGGTGAACTCCTCTCCCTCCCGATCTACCCATCGATGGGCGAAGATCAGGTCCGCTTCGTGTGCGAGTCGATTTTCGAGTTCTATTCCTGAACAGGTATGGAGCAAGCGTTAAGTACGGTCTGAAGGGTTGGTGGCAACGTGCTCGATGTAGGGGTTATCGGTGTGGGGTCCATGGGGCAGAACCATGCACGCCTGTACTCGGATCTGGCGGACCTGGTAGGCGTCTACGATGCCGATTTGGGCCGGGCGAAGGAGGTGGCCGAGAGATTCAACACCACCGCCTACGAGGACATGAACGACCTTATGAGGCAGGCCGACGCGGTGAGCGTCTGCGTGCCCAACGCCATGCACTTCCGGGTGGCCCGAGAGGTCATTTCCCGGGGGGTGTCGGCCCTGGTGGAAAAGCCGTTCACCGGGGAGTCCGAAAGGGCGGCGGAGCTGTGCCGGATGGCCGAGGAGGCGGGGGTGACCCTGGCCTCCGGTTTCGTGGAGAGGTTCAACCCGGTGGTGCACGCGGCCCGGGACTCCATGCGGCGCAGGTCCTTCGGGGACGTCATCTCGCTGGCCACCCGCAGGGTCTCCTCCTACCCGGCCAGGATCAAGGACGTGGGGGTGATCATGGACCTGGCCATCCACGACATCGACGTCACCAGGTTCATCACCGGCTACGAGGTGGAGGCCGTCTACGCTCTGGGGGGCAGGTACAACCACGAGAGGTTCGAGGACTACGTGGACCTGTTCCTGGAGATGGGGAACGGGGTGGTGGCCTTCGTGGAGGCCAACTGGCTCACCCCCATGAAGGTGCGCAGGATGTCCTTCACCTGCAGCGACGGCTTCGTGGAGATGGACTACATCGACCAGCGGTTGGAGGCCTGCTCCTCCCAGTTCAGGGAGATGGACCCCTTCGACATGTTCCGGGTTCCATTGGAGACGGACGTGAGGCGCATCTCCGTCCGAAGGGAGGAGCCCCTGAGGAGGGAGCTGCAGGACTTCCTCTCGGCCGTCGAAGAGGACCGGGAGCCCCTCTGCGGTGGAAGGGAGGCGGAGAGGAATCTGAAGGTGTGCGAGGCCGCCCAGCGCTCCCTGAGCAGGAAGGAGAGGGTGGAGGTCGGTCAGTCGGAGTGAGCCTTCCCTATGCCCCTGTAGACGAATCCCGCCCGCCGACACTCCTCCGCCCGGAAGATGTTCCTGCCGTCCACGATGATCGGCGTCCCCATCAGATCGCGCATCTCCCCCAGGTCCAGCTCGGAGTAGAGGGAATGGTCGGTGACGAAGACGGCGCAGTCCGATCCCTCCAGCGCCTCCTTGAGCTCCCTGGTCAGGGGGACCTTGTATCCCTCCTCCACGAAGGGATCGTGGACTTCCAAGCGGCACCTGCCCTCCAGCAGGTCGATCACTCTCATGGCGGGGGAGTTCCTCACGTCCCCCGAGTCCCTGAGGAAGCCCAGGCCGAAAAGGGTCACCCTGGCCCGGTCCAGGGGCATGCCGGCCTGGGAGAGGGCCTCCTCCGCCAGCGAGGCCAGGTGGTCGGGCATGCCGTCGTTCACCCTCCTGGCCGAGGGAAGGAGATCCAGCTCCCTGCTGACCGAGGACATGAGGAGCCAGGGATCCTTGGGGATGCAGTGGCCCCCCACTCCCGATCCGGGCAGATGCATGTCCCGGAAGGGGCAGGTGTTCACCAGCCCCCTGATCCGGTAGGCGTCCGCCCCCAGCTCCTCGCAGGCCAGGGCGACCTCGTTGGCGAAGGCGATCTGCACGTCCCGGTAGGCGTTCTCCACCGTCTTGGTGATCTCGGCGGAGATCAGGTCGGTGGGATGGATTTTGACATTTAGGAACCGAGAGTACAGGTCCATCCCCTTCATCCTGGACCTCTCGTCCAGGCCGCCCAAGATCCTCTCGTAGTTCTGGATGTTGTACAGCAGCCTACCAGGCATCACCCTCTCCGGGCAGTGGACTAACGAGAAATCCTCTCCGGCCCGCAGACCGCTCCGCTCCTCAAGTGTTGGCACGACCATTCCGGTCATGGTCAGAGGAGGTATGGTGGACTCCACACTCACCAACGTGTCCTTGACCAGGTGATCGCCGATGGACGATACTGCCCTACGAAGTGAGGTGAGATCCGGTCTGTGGTCCTCGCCCATCGGAGTATCGACGCAGACGAAGATTCCCTCCGCTTCACCGATGAGCGAAGTGCCTGTGTAGGCCTTCAGGTGACCCTCATGCACCATCTTTGAAAGTAGCCTCTCCAGACCAGGCTCCTCCCCTTTAAGGGGAGAGACCCCATCGTTGATGGACCTCACCTTCACCTCATCCACATCGATGCCGATCACCTTGAATCCCCGGTCGGCGAGCACGCAGGAGAGGGGTAAGCCCACGTGTCCCAGACCTACGACAGCGATCTCCATGTCAATAATCCTCATTCGGTGATGTCTATAATTAGTTTGCCCGGCGCGTCCTTTCCTCCCCGGCATCCCATTGAGGTCTGATGACGATTCCTGGATATTTCTCCGGTGGAGAAACGCTTATGCAAACAATCACCCATCCTCCGGGTAGAGATGGTGAACGAAGTGGTCATCCTCGACAATCACTCAGAGGATGATGGAAGACTGCAGCGACACATACGCCCCCTAATGGATAGCGGCGTCCAGGTCTACAGACTGAACTTCAATTACTCTCATCCAGAGTGGAAAGACGGTCGCTTCTCCAGTTGCGGGGAGAGCGGCTACAGGTTCAACTACTTGAGGTTCAACCATCACCTGATCAACATATTCTTCTTCCTCCTGTGGTTGGTTTTCCCAGGCACTAGGAGGGAAGCGATTTCCACTCTCCGGGAACTGGGTTTCACCGGAGGCCAAGTGATCCTACACGTCCACGACGCATTCATGCTTCCCCTGGCCACTGGACTCGGTAAGAGGCTTTCATCGGATATCGTTTATGACCGGCATGAGGCCGCCGAGGCGGGGATGGAATTGCTGGGGCGACGGGTGCCCAGGGTGGAGAGATTGCTGGAGTTCCTGGCGAGCAGGAGAGTAGCTGGCGTGGTCCTGGTCTCGGATGCCTACAAGGAGGTCGTTACCAACACCTTTCCCGAGGCCGAGATCGTGACCGTTCCCA
>JBKHFJ010000028.1:0-18757 GCA_046540255.1 Methanomassiliicoccales archaeon
CCGGTATGTGGGAGTCGTGCTCGGGAAGGTCGTCCCGACCGACCGGCAGGACCACGTCCCCTTCCACCGGCCTGTTCAGGGGCAGCCCCCGGCGCATCCTCTCGCTCAGGATGCGGTTGAAAAGGTAGGACTGGTAGGCGTGGACGAACATCATCTGGAGGTTGGTCGGCAGGCGCCCCAGGGCCCCCGAGAAGTCGCCCGGGTGCTCCGCCAGATGCTCCACCACGGTGCGCTCGAAGGTCAGCTTCCGGGGGAAGGTGGACAGGGCGGCCTTGAAGTCCCCGGTATCACCCAGCTCCCGCCTTGCCTCCCTGGCCTCCGGCGCCTCCTCTTCCACCGGCTTGGCGCAGTAGGTCATCACCGCGCCCTCGAAATCGCCCTGGGTGATCCTCTTCCCCACCAGATGGGTCACCGGGCGGAGGGCGCCGAAGCGCTGCACCCCGAAGAAGTTGGGGAATCCCCCCAGCTCCTTCAGGGAGGCGGTGACCTGGCCCGCCAGATCCTCCAGTTCCCTTCCGTGGAACAGGCAGTCCCTCACCCGGATGATGAAGGAGTTCCCCACCAGGTCCCCGATGGTGATCTCTCTCCTGGAGGGGTAGATCTGATCGATGTCCACCTGGTGTATGTCCAGCGATCCCACCTCCTCCGGCCCCGCCTGAAAGCTCATCAGCTGGGTGCTCACCGCCCGCTTGTCCTTGGTCCCGGCGAATCCCACCTTCCGGCGGGAGATGCGCAGGGCCCGGGAGAGCTGCCTGATCAGCCGGTTGGTCTCCCAGTTGGTGGCGGTCACCCTGGCCACGGTGAACCTGCCGTCATCGGAACGCTCCGGGTACCTGGAGATCTCCCTGACCTGAAAATCCTCAGGGTCCGCCCGGAGCCTGCCACCAACGCCGGGGGTGGATGTGTAGAAAACCTCGAGCCCGAGCTCCCTCTCCCGAGTGGTGCACTCCTGAGGGGCCATGCCTACTTCAGTTCCTTGAGGAGTCCTTCCCTGGCCTCCTTGAACTGGTTGGAGAGGTTCTTGGCCGCCCTCTTCAGGGCGGTCTGTGGCTTGCCGCTCTCCACCCGAACGGAGATGATGGGGGCATCCAGCTCGGGGTGGCCTGCCTTGTAGTCCACCTTGGCCACCACCTCGTCGCCGAGCAGTTCGTCCACCAGCGGGGAGACCACGGTCATGTCGGCGTCCATGAACTTGATCCTGATGGAGTCCTTCTCCTTTTCCAAGAGCTCGATATCCATTGGCCGTCTCTATACCCATCCTGACTAAAAACCTTTTCATCCGTCCACGTGCTTGAGCTGCTCCCTGTACATGGCCAGCATCTCCTCGGAGGTGGTGGCGTCCCTGGGCCCCTTGTCCCTCCTCAGCCGTCCGGTGAACCGGGGGAAGCGGATGGCCAGCCCCGATCCGTCCCGCACCCTGCCCAGGGCGGAGGTGTGGGTGGGGGAGAGGGTGATCTCCGAGCCCAGGACCTCCATGACCACCTCGGGCCGGAACCAGAAGTCCGCCTCCAGGGTGGACTCCACCAGGGGATGCTTCCCCTCCTCCAGGAACGGGTCCAGGATGTCCGGGAGGGAGGCCAGCATCCGATCGTCGAACCCACTGCCCAGCTTGCACACCGTCTCGAACCTGTCCGTCTCCGGCTGGTAGGTGGCCATGAGAAGCGCCCCGTACAGGCCTCGGCGGCGCCCACGGCCGGCGAAGGCCCCCACCACCACCAGATCGACGGTGTCGGTCATCTCCGAGCGGTACTCCCTCTTGTACTTGATCCACATGTACCCCCTGGCACCGGCCCGGTAGACCGATCCCTCCCCGATGTGCTTGGCCATCAGTCCCTCGCAGCCCTCCTGGAGGGCGCGCTCGAAGAAGGCGTCCACCTCCCCCGGATCGTCGATGATCCTCATTTCCGAGGATTTTACCCTTTTTCCGGGCCGAACTGCCCCCTCCAGAGCCTTCCTGCGATCCAACAGTGGGAGGCGGGTGATGTCCTCCCCATCCAGGTACAGGCAGTCGAACAGCAGGATCATCACAGGGTATTCCTCCATCGCCCCCTCTAGATCGTACTTTCTTCCCCTCCGGTGGGAGACCTGCTGGAAGGGGAGCATCTCCCCGGTGTTCACGTCCACCGGCACGCACTCCCCCTCCAGGATGGCGGTCTTCCCCTGGAAGGCCTCCTCGAGGGCTTCCACCACGTCCGGGAACTGAAAGGTGAGGTCCTCCAATCGGCGGGAGTAGAGCCTGATCCCCTCGCCGATGTGGGCCTGCACCCTCACCCCGTCGTACTTGTACTCGAAGGCGCACCTTCCCCCCATTCTCTCCAGTATCTCCTCTGCCGAGGAGAGCCTCTCCGCCAGCATGGCCCTTATGGGCCGGCCCACCTCCACCCTCATGCGGTCCAGGGCCTCCACCCCCTCCCGGCACAGGGTCTTGCCCACGGTCCCCAGGTCGGAGGTGATATTGAAGGCCCGCTCCACCCTGGCCTTGTTCTCTTTGCCACAGAAGGCCTGGGCCAGCGCGTCCAAAACGGTCTGGGAGGCCACCCCCAGCCTCATCCTGCCGGTGACCATCCTGCCCAGATACCTTCCCTCCCGGGGGGAGGCGTCGTGGAAGAGCTCGGCCAGCAGCTTCATCTTGGTGTCCTGGGAGCCGGCGCCCTCAGCCTTCACCACCCTCTCCAGGTTGGAGTAGACCCTCTCCACGGTGAGCAGCTGGCTGAACAGGGAGGTCTGCTTCTTCCCGGACAGGAGCTCCTCCGCCACCAGGCCAGGATCGCCCTCCCTCAACCAGATCTGGTGTACGGTGTCCCGGTCCTCCCCGGAGGTGAAGGCGAGCGTGCGCATCAGGAGCTTATCGGCGATGCCCAGCTTGCCCGGGTAGAAGTCGGGGTAGAGCTTCCCCTCGGTGAAGTATATCACCTTGTCCAGGATCTCGCAGTCCACCTCCTGGAAGAGATCGGAGAGGACCTCGGTCATCTCCAGCCTGCTGTCGGTCGACTCCAGAGCCTCGTATGCCCGGACCAGCTCTTCGTAGAGCATCCCTCCACCCAACGGAAGAAAGGTATTTCACTCATACCCTCAGAAATCGAACAGGGTCCGCTGATCCTCCTGTTCCTCGCCCGCCTCCTCGGCCCTCACGGGGTCCTCCCCCGTCTCCATCCGGTCCCTCATGGTGACCAGCCTGTCCCGCATGGCCTTTTCCTTCTTTATGGAGCTGTAGTAGTAGGCCTCGTCCCTGGTGCCCCGGGCCAGTAGGACCACCACCCGGCCGGCCCGGGACCGTCCGGTCCTGCCCCTGCGCTGTATGGTCCGGATCTCCGAGGGGACCGGCTCGTAGAAGATCACCAGATCGGTGGAGGCCACGTCCAGCCCCTCCTCTCCCACCGAGGTGGCCACCACCACGTTCAGCTCTCCCCGGCGGAATCTGTCCAGCAGGGCCACCTGGTCCTTCTGCTTCAGCCCCTGGTCGCCGTACCTCTCCGACTGGCCGATCAGCTTCCCCACCCTGGCGTGGGGGATCTTCTCCAGCTTGCTGGTCACCAAATCGCAGGTGTCCCTGAAGTGGGTGAACACCAGGATCCTGGAGTCCGGCTGGGCCATCACCTGGTTGGAGACGATGCTCATCACCCTGGAGAGCTTGGGGTGTTCCATCTTGGCCTTCTTGGAGAGCTCCTTCACCCTCTTGAACTCCTCCGACTGGGCGATGTTCTTGGACGCCTTGGTCCCCTCCTCCGAGTAGGACTCCTCCTCTAGCCTCTCCAGGTAGGCGCGGAGGGCGGACATCCCCTGGGTCTCCACCATCTCCAGGGCATGGTTCACCTTGATTGCCATGGCCTGCAGGCTCAGTCCCCTGTACAGTTCCCTCCTCCTCTCCCCCGCCCTCAGCCTCGCCTGGAGGGAGTTCCCCACCTCCAACAAATGCTTCTTGGAAGGCGGTCTTCCCTTGGTCATCAGACCCAGGCCCACCATCTCCTTGATGTAGGAGTCGAACAGCGATCTGAGCTTGTCGGCGATCTCCCTCATCTGGGGAGGCACATCCACATCCAGCCACTGGATGTTGATGTCGTGGACGTAGGGGGCGACGTCCGGGTCGCTCTCCGACCTGATCTCCAGCCGCTCGATCCCAAGGTTCTGGCAGACCTCGTCGATCTTCTCCCTGCTTCCCCCGGGGGAGGCGGTGATCCCCAGGACCCTGCGCTCGTAGGGCAGGTACTCCTCCGCCACCTTGACGTAGGCGTACGATCCCACCCCCCGGTGGGCCTCGTCGAAGATGACCAGGTGGACGTCCCGGAGGCTGATCCTCTCGTACCTCAGATCATTGGCCATCACCTGGGGGGTGGAGACTATGACGTCGTTCTCTATCCACTGCACCTCCCTTTCCCCCGGGGGCACCTCCCCGGTCATGACGGTCACTGTCTTCCCCATCAGGTTCTCCTTGAGGAAGTGGGCATGCTGCTCCACCAGGGGCTTGGTGGGCGCCAGGAAGAGCACCTTTCCCCCCTCCCTATGGAGTATCTCGGCCATCACCCTGAGGGCGATGACCGTCTTGCCCATGCCGGTGGGGAGCACGATGAGCGTGGAATGATGGAGGGCGGCCTCGGTCAGGTTCCTCTGGTACTCCCTATCCTGGATGGCCTCTTCCCTGATCAGGGGATGCTCGACGAACACGGTGTCCAATGATTGGGAGCATAGAAGAACATTTCCATGGGGTCACAGAATCAAGTCTGGAGAAAGATGAGTATCCACCGGGAGAGTGGGGTCCTGTCGGACCGCGCCCCGAAATGGATCTCGGGAAGGGGTTTCAGTTGCATCCTCCGCCGCAGGCGGAGCATCCGGAGAGGTTGGGGTTCTGAATGACCAGTCCTCCCCCCTCAGGGGTCTCGACGTAGTCTATCATGGCCCCGTTCAGGCTCTCGGCGGTCTCCTCGTCGAAGTAGAATGAGAAATCGCCGACATCCTCCTGGTTGTCCCCCTCCTTGGGGCCGTCCTGGAATGCCATGCCGAACTGGGGACCGGCGCAGCCCATACCTGCCAGGTAGATGCGCACACCGTGGTCCTCCTTCTCGTTCTCCTCTAGGAGGTTCTTGATGAAGTTCTTCGCCTCTTCGCTTACGGTAACCAAGTTACTCACCTGAACGCCAATCAATCCCTCAGCTTATTTAATACCTTGCCCTTGACCAATGTGCGGGATGGTCCTTGCAGGATTTTTATATATACGCTACAATCCAGGGGTGATGGCCCCCGTCCACTTCCGCCCGATGAGGAAGGAGGACCTGCCGGTCCTGATGCGGATCAGCCGAAGGAACATGGCCGACATCATCCTCAGTTCCTGGGGGGTGAACTGGAGGGACGAGAACCTGAACGAGATGCTGATGGACCCGGAGGCCCAGACCGTGGTGCTGGAGAACGGGGAGCGCGTGGTGGGCTACTACTGCGTGGAGAGGCGGGGGTGCTGCCTCTTCGTCAACTCCATCCAGGTGATCCCGGAGAGGAGGAAGGAGGGTCTGGGAAGGGAGATGATGGTCCGGATAGAGGAGAGGGCCCGGAAGGAGGGGATGGAGGCGGTCGAGCTGTGGGTGCAGAGGACCAATTCCAACGCCCTCCTGTTCTACAGGCACCTGGGCTACCGGACGGTGGCCCAGAGGGGCAACAACTTCATGATGAGGAAGAGGATGGGAGGAGCATGACCGAGCATCTGCTGGAGATCGCGAAGGCGCTGGTGATGGTGAGGGACGGGGAGATCCAGGTGCTCTCCGATCCCAAGATAGAGGTGTGTCCGCTCAGGAGCAGGCTGTACGGATGCGAGATGGAGACCAGGGAGACGGTGGGGAGGGTGCTGCGGTCCCACATGGAGGAGCTGGGCATGTTCGGTCCGGATCGCGTCCTGGAGCTGGACGAGAAGCCGGTCAGCTTCGGCGCCTCCGAGATCACCATGGACGCGATGGACGAGGGCATGGTGGACGCGGCCGTGGTCGTGTGCGAGGGCGCCGGTACCATCATAGTGGACCGACCGGAGGTGCTCCAGGCGGTGGGCGCCCACATGACCGGGCTGATCAGGACGGAGCCCATCCAGGAGATACAGGAGGGTCTGGAGGAGAGGGGAGTGGTCCTCCTGGACCGGGGGGGGACGATCGATCAGGTGGCCGGGTACGTCAAGGCGGTGAACTCGGGATTCCACAACATCGTGGTCACCATCACCGGCCACAGGGCGTTCGAGGCCAGGAAGCTGTGGGAGATGACCAGGGTCTCCGGGAGACCCATCATCTTCCCGGTCCACAACACCGGAATCGATCGGGGGCAGGCGGAGACCCTGGTCGATCACTGTGACATCATCTGGGCGTGCGCGTCCGATCAGGTGAGGGAGGTGGCGGGTGAAAGGGCCAAGATCCAGATAGGCGTATCCATCCCGGTGTTCGCTATCACCGACCTGGGCAAGAGGCTGGTGCTGAACCGTGCTTTGCATTTCGAGGATACCCTGGTCATCCATAGGGCCGGCCTTCCCCATACTCCTCAGGGCAAGCAGCCCCGCCCCCTTTTTTAAATGTGATAATGAATGTCAAGCGAAAGGTGTAAATCCCGTAGATTGTCAATGATATCATCGAATGATTTTTAATTAAATGGATTCCTACACATCATAATTACAATTGAAATACGTAACTGCGTGGGAGATAAAAAAGTATAAGAAAGGGAAGATTGGTAAACAATTTTATACGGAATCCCAATTAGGAATTATTCCGCGAAGGATATGAAAGTTAGGCTGTAGAGAGACATAATTCCGAACATCGGAGATATTCACATGTCTGAGTCAATAGGAGAAAAAACGAGGAATTTCGAGGGCCGGATTTCCGAAAAGATCGATGAGATCTTTCAGCCAGTGATCAAGAGACTCAGTGGCTACTTCAAGCTAGGCATGCACCGGATCAGGGAGCCCATGCAGAGAAAGCAGGTCGCCAGGGCACAGGAGTTGATCCGCTCGGACAAGGAGTTGCCCGAGGACGAGGAGGGCAACCCGATCAAGGTCAGGGTCAGGAACGTCAGCAAGATCTTCGGTGACAATCCCCAGAGGGCCGTTGACCTCATGGAGGAGGGATACGGCAAGGATGAGATCCTGGAGAAGACAGGACAGGTCATCGGCGTCTACGGCGTAGATTTCAATGTCTACGAGGGTGAGATCTTCGTGCTCATGGGGCTTTCCGGCAGCGGGAAGTCGACGCTCATCAGGTGCATAAACAGGCTGATCGATCCCACCACTGGCGAGGTCCTGATCGACGGCGACAACATCCTCGAGCTGAACACCGATGATCTCGTCCAGGTCCGAAGGGCCAAGATCAGCATGGTCTTCCAGCGTTTCGGGCTTCTGCCCCACCGCTCCGTCCTGGACAACGTCGCCTACGGTCTGGAGGTCCAGGACGTGGCCGAGGAGGAGAGGATGAAGAAGGCTATGGAGGCCACCCAGGCCGTGGGCCTGAAGGGCTTCGAGTACAGCAGGCCCGCCCAGCTAAGCGGTGGCATGCAGCAGAGGGTGGGCCTGGCCAGGGCCCTGGCCAATGACCCCACGATCCTCCTCATGGACGAGCCGTTCAGCGCGCTCGATCCCCTGATCAGGAGGGACATGCAGGACGAGCTGCTGGACCTGCAGGAGAGGATGAAGAAGACCATCATCTTCGTGACCCACGATCTAGACGAGGCCCTGAAGATCGGGGACAGGATCGCCCTGATGAACGCCGGAAGGATCGTCCAGCTGGGCACGGCGGAGGAGATCCTCACCGAGCCGGCCGACGACTACGTCGCGGACTTCGTGGCCGGGGTGGACCGCTCCAAGGTGCTGACCGCAGAGGCGGTTATGATCAACCCCGATCCAGTGGTGACGGTGAGGCAGGGGCCGAGGACCGCCCTGGTCCTGATGAGGGACTCCAACAGGGAGAGCATCTTCGTGGTGGGCCGGGAGAGGGAGTACAAGGGACTGATCGAATCTGAGCAGGCCCTTGGTGCCGCCAAGGGAAAGAAGGAGATTACCGAGATCATGCGAACGGACATTCCCACCGTGCATCCAGATACGCAGGTCATCGATATCATCCCGCTCCTGGTGGAATGGGACCACCCGCTCCCCGTGGTCAATGACGACGGAAAGCTGGTGGGCATGCTGGTGCCCGGATCCGTTCTGGGTGCCCTCTCCAGCGAGGAGGGGATGGCCGGCGGCGAGATAGGAGAGGAGAGCGAGGTTGCCCAGGCGAGCGAGGCCTTAAGGGAGGCCAAGACCGATGAGGAGGTGAGCTGATATGGCCATAGGTCCCAAGATACCCCTTGGGGACGGTGTCGAGTGGCTGGTGGACTGGATCGAGGCCAATCTCGGCTTCGTCCTGGACGCCATCACCGACATCCTCGGTTTCCTGCTGGACATGGTTCAGGGGGCCCTTACCGGTCTCCCGGACTGGGCGATGATCATAGTCATCGCCTTGGTCGCGTTCGTCATCAGCCGGAAGTTCATCCTATCCGTCTTATCGATATTCGCATTATTGCTGTTGTCCAACATGGGGCTCTGGTCGCTCGCCATGGAGACGCTCTCCCTGGTGCTTGTGGCCGCCCTGGTCTGCCTGATAGTAGGCATACCGGTGGGCATCACCTGCTCCAGGAACGAGACCTTCAACCGAGTGGTCACGGTCATCCTGGACTTCATGCAGACCATGCCCGCCTTCGTCTACCTGATCCCGGCGGTCATATTCTTCGGCCTGGGTAACGTGCCCGGTCTGGTGGCGACCGTGATATTCGCCATGCCGCCATCGATCAGGCTGACCAACCTGGGCATCCGGCAGGTGCCGGACGAGCTCAACGAGGTGGCCGACTCCTTCGGATCCACCTACTGGCAGAAGCTGACCAAGGTGCAGATCCCTGTGGCCATGCCCACCATCATGGCGGGCATCAACCAGGTGATCATGCTGTCGCTGTCCATGGCGGTCATCGCCGCCATGATCGGTGCCAGGGGCCTTGGTTACTTGGTGCTGGTCGGTATTCAGAGGGTGGACATCGCCCTGGGGTTCGAGGCCGGTCTGGGCATCGTGATCATCGCGATCATCCTGGATCGTATCACCCAGAGCACCCAGACGGAGTAGGTGCCCCCTCTCCCAAACTATTTATATTTCTTATTTTCCTATTAAAATCAAGACTGACCCTTTTCGAGTAAAGGTTAAGATTTGATGCAAAAGGGACTGAGGTACAAGGGGAGGTGGGCCCCATTGGGGACGACAATCTTCTGAGAAGGGAGTAAGAGCAACAATGATAACGCCCATGATCGTCATGGTCACCATGTTGGGAGTCGTGGGGGAGGATGTCTCGGTGGCGATGATGATGGGGAGCAGACCTCCCTCGAGATCGGCTAGGTGACCTGGGCCGGAGAGATCGCCAGCACCAACGTGCTGAAGCTGGTCTACGAGCAGGCCGGATCCGACGTGGAAATAACATCAACGGAAGCTGGTGCTCTCTACCAGGGACTTGCTGGCGGTGACATCGATATGACCTGCTCTGCCTGGTGGCCGGTGACGCAGAGGAACTACATGGAGCAGTACTACGGTGCGAACCCAGATGATGTGGAGGAGCCGCCGGAGGAAAGGCAGATCGAGTTCGTCAGCAAGCAGATGACCGGCTGCAGGTGCGGCCTGGTGGCCCCCCACTACACCTATGATGCAGGGATAACGACCATCTGGGAGCTGAAGAACAACAGCGGGATGTTCGATAGCACCATCACCGGGATCGAGCCCGGGGCGGGGATCATGCAGAACACCGAGGCCGCCTTGACCGAGGACTGGTACAACCTTGAGGAGGAATCCTGGGAACTCTCTTCCAGCAGTGGAGCCGGTATGAGCGCCGCCCTCAAGAGCGCCTACGACGGGGGAGCACATCGTGGTCACCGTGTGGAGGCCCCACTGGACCTTCGTGGAGATGGACCTGCAGTCTCTGGAGGACCCACTGAATGTCTACGGTGAGGCCGACTACGTGGCCAACCCTGCCAGGCTGGGCTTCCAGGACGACGCCCCTAGCGCTTACGGCATACTGGAGAGGTTCAACTACACCCAGGATGACTCCGCCGAGCTCATCTACGACATGAACGTTGGGGACATGGGCGAGGAAGAGGCGGCCCAGCTCTGGGTGAATGAGAACCAGGACACGGTCGAGGCGTGGATCTCGGGTTACGAAGTGTAGATCCCTACCAAAAATTCCTTCCGGTGCTTTATCCAGCAGATCAACATTTTCCGAATGACACGGTCCTCTCGTATGGGGCCTCTCTCAATAGATTGGAACAGCATATGAAAATCAAATAAACTACAACTCATCGTGTTATAAATGATGCCAAGGTGTTACGCACCCAACTAAAGGAAAAAGCATAAGTACATGCACATTCGTTTGAAGTCACACATCAAGCCCATGATAAAAGATATGTGGGTACTGAGTGCGGGCAAGAGGCCCAGCGAGGAAAGCAATAGGAGGTGTTCCCCAACATGGGAGATAACCTTTTGAAAAAGGGAATAAAGACGACAATGATAATGGCTATGGTCTCGATGGTTGCACTGATGACCGTTGCCGGGGCAGGATGCCTCGGTGGCGGTGATGACAACGGTACCACCGAGTGGGATCTCGATTCCAGTAGCGATGCCGCCATGAGCGCGGAGCTGGAGAGCGCCTACGACGATGAGGAACCGATAGTGACCACCTTGTGGAAGCCCCACTGGACCTTCTCGGAGATGGACCTGACCTTCCTGGATGATCCGGAGGATTCCTACGGTGAGGCCGACTACGTGGCCAACCTGGCCCGCCTGGGATTCCAGGATGACGCACCCACCGCATACAACATCCTGGAGAGGTTCAACTACACCCAGGATGACGCCGCCGAGCTCATCTACGACATCAACATCGAAGAGATGGGTGAGGAGGAGGCCGCCCAGAGCTGGATCGACGACAACACCGATAAGGTCGAGGACTGGATCGGCAGCGACACCGCCGACAATGCGAGTGGAGAAGAGCAGACCTCCCTCGAGATCGGCTAGGTGACCTGGGCCGGAGAGATCGCCAGCACCAACGTGCTGAAGCTGGTCTACGAGCAGGCCGGATCCGACGTGGAAATAACATCAACGGAAGCTGGTGCTCTCTACCAGGGACTTGCTGGCGGTGACATCGATATGACCTGCTCTGCCTGGTGGCCGGTGACGCAGAGGAACTACATGGAGCAGTACTACGGTGCGAACCCAGATGATGTGGAGGATCCGCCGGAGGACCGGGAGTTGGACTTCGTCAGCAAGCAGCTGCCCGGCTGCAAGTGCGGCCTGGTGGTCCCGGATTACGTGGTCGATGAGTATAACATCACCAGCATCGAGGACCTGAAGGACCATGCCGACCTCTTCGATGCCACCATCGTCGGCATTGAACCCGGCGCCGGGATCATGCAGAACACCGAAGAGGCTATGCTAGACTACGGGCTGGTCTTAGAAGAGTAGTCCATGGTCACCAGCGGCCGGTGCGCATCAAACCACTTCCCATCACCCTTTTATTTTGATTTCCGGGATAAGCGGTAGCCCGAATCCTTCAAAGACCACGCCCGCCAGTTCCAACCATCAACAGCCCTGCTCTGAGGAGATTCCCAGGAACCAATCGCAGATTCTTCAGGGCATTCAAAGGCCAGATGATCTCATGGAAAGACTTATTTCCAAGCATCTGATTAACGCACGCTGAAATGACCTCCAGGGAAGAGGGACCCAGTGAGGGACAGGAGGGTGGGTCCGGTGGGGTCGAGGTCTCCCTTCGCAGGAACCTCGGGCTCCTTGAGGTGCTGATGATCGGGGTGGGTCCGAACATCGGCTCGACCATCTTCGTGCTGGTCGGATTCGGAGTGAGCATTGCGGGACCAGCCCTGCTCCTGGCCCTGATGCTCAACTTCGTGGTCACCCTCTTCACCGCCTTCTCCTATGCCGAACTGAGCTCGGCCTTCCCGGAGACCGGTGGTGGATACCGCTGGGTCAAGGAGGGCATGTTCCCACCCTTCGGTTTCTTGGGTGGCTGGATGTCCTGGGTGGGACACTGCATAGCCTGCGGCGTCTACGTTCTCGGATTCGGAGCCGGCATGATCTGGCTTTTCGAGAAGTACAACCTGGACTTCTTCGGTGTACCCAATGAAATCATGATCAAAATATTCGCCGTGATCATCGCCGTCGCTTTCAGCTACCTCAACTATCGCGGGGTCAAGGGCACCGGCCGTTCCGGCGTCTACGTCTCCATCGTGCTGGTGGGCATCGTGGTCACCTACATCTTCTTCGCCGTGGCCGCCCTGTTCTCCACACCGGACCCCAGCAGCAGCTACGAACCCTTCCTCCCCTATGGCCTTGTGAGCATCGCCTCCTCCATGGGCTTCACCTTCATGATCTTCGAGGGATACGAGATCGTGGCCCAGACCGGGGAGGAGGCCAGGGATCCGGAGAGGACGGTGCCCAGGGCCATGTTCCTGTGCCTGATCATCTCCACCATACTCTTCGTGGTGATCACCGCAGTTACCATCGGTGCCTCCGGTTGGGGGAACGTGGCCAACTGGGGGGAGGCGGCCCTGGCCAACACCTCAGAGAACATAGTCCCCGTCCTGGGTTCGTCACTGATCGCCATCGGTACGGTCATAGGCTCGATAGCGGCGGTGAACTCGGTCATCTTCTCCTCCTCCAGGGTCTCCTTCGCCATGGGGCGGGACGGCAACCTCCCTACCATCTTCGGCAAGCTTCACAAGAAGAACCAGACCCCCTCGACCTCCATCATCCTATCCGGGGCCATCATCGTGGGAATATCCATATTCCTGCCCATCGACAAGGTGGCCAGCGCGGCGGACGTGCTCATCCTCCTCCTCTTCATCTTGGTGAACATCTCCGCCCTATCCCTGAGAAAGAAGATGCCCGATGCCAACAGGTCCTTCCACATACCCTTCTTCCCCTACATACCCCTGATCGCGATCGGCGCCAAGATCGTGATATCGATTACCCTGTTCGAGGTGGAACCCATCTCCTGGTACGTGGCCCTGGCCGTGATCTACGTGGGACTGTTGATCCACTACTTCACCAAGGGCAAGAAGGAGATCGAGAGGGTGGAGGCCCCCACGAGGGAACCCATGAGCGCGGAGAGGAGGAAGCGCTTTCGAGTCCTGCTACCCGTCGACGATCCCAAGAACACCGCCCTACTGGATCTGGGTGCGATACTTGCCAAGGAGAAGGACGGGGAGCTCCTGCTCACAACGGTACTGGAGGTCCCCTCCAACCTACCCCTGAAGGCGGTGGACACCAAGCTGGTGGACGATAAGAAGGAGATGCTGGAAAAGCTCCAGGTGCAGGCCGAGCTGAAGGGCATAGCCACCCGGGCCCTGGTCTCCGTCTCCCATGACGTGGTCACGGCGATCACCGACACCGCCAAGGAGGAGAGCGCCAACATCGTGGTGATGGGATGGAAGGGGTACACCCGCACCCAGAAGAGGATCCTGGGAAGGAAGATGGACGCCATACTGCATGAGACCCCGTGCGACGTTCTCGTCCTCAGGGCGGAGGACAAGCTTTCCCCGGACAACATCCTGGTGCTCTCGGGCGGCACTTGGCACGTCAGCAAGGCCACCGAGACCGCCTCCCAGATCGCCAAGGACGAGGGCTCCAGGATCACCATACTGAACGTGATCCTCAACGAGAAGTACATGGACAGGGCCAGATCCTACTCCAAGCGGCTCAGGGAGATCGTGGAGTCCCACGGGGTCCCGGTCATCAGCAAGGAGGTGAGGCCGGAGACCATCGTGGGGGGAGTGGTGGCCGAATCGATGGACTACGATCTCCTGGTCATCGGTGCCTCCGCGGCGAGGAGATGGGAGAAGTTCGACTTCGGACCGATACAGGACCGCATCGCCAAGGAGGCCAAGTGCCCGGTCCTGGTGTACAAGAGGGTGGCCGGGACCGAGCTGGAGAAGAAGTAGGTCGATAGTAAGAAGGGTGAGCGTGACCATGGGCATGGCGTGCACTTCGTGGGCGTGGACCTGGGATGGAAGCGCTCCCCTCCGGTGGAGGACGGCACTGCGGTCTGCGTTCTTGACCGGCGGGGGAAAATGATCAGGTCGTCCCTGGTCACGAGGAACCAGGAGATAATGGAGATGGTCTCGGGCTTCCCAGGCTGGGTGGGGATCGATGCCCCTCTCAAGGTCCCCAACCAGAGGGGGGTGAGGAAGGGGGAGAGGGCCCTCCTGGACCGGGGCATCAGGGTCCTACCGGCCAACAGGGACTACATGGGAAGGACCTTCGGCGGCTGCCGGGGGGAGGAGATCCTTTCCGAGTTCCTCGATTCGGGCTACGGCTACTCCGTGACCGAATCCAACAGAAGCGTCTTCGAGGTCTACCCCTTCGCCATTCTTCATCTCCTGACCGGCGGGAAGGTGCCCAGGTACAAGAAGGGGAAGGCGCCGGAGAGGAGGAGGGGAATGCTGGAAGTCCTCGGTCTAATGGGCACACTGGCCAACATCGAGGGGATCGGATCCCTCTTTGAGAGGATCGAGGCCGCCCGCCCCGGTCAGATGAAGTCGCTCGCCGACGAGGTGGACGCCCTGCTCTGCGCAGCCTGCGTGTACGCGCATTGGCAATATGGGGGGAAGAGAACTCACCTGGTCGGAGGCGGGGAGGAGGGGTGGATCCTCCTCCCGAGAGGTGACGATGATGACCAGTGAGAGAGAGCTGAGAGCGGTCTTCAAGGACCAGGGCAAGGAGCGGGGGTTCCCCTTCACCGATGCGGAGTACCGACCATTCAAGGAGCTGAAGAGTACCTGGTGGAGGAACGGCACCTCCATCAGGTTCAAGGTCTCCGATTATTTGGAGAACGCGGACCGGGGGATCGTGGAGGACTACTCCCGGGCCCTAATGGGCAGGGTGACCGCCGGGGCCAAGGTGTGCTACTCCGATAGAATGAGGGAGTGGCTGGCATCGGGGGACTTCATCAGGAGGAGCCGACCCCTGTACCTGCGGAGGAGCAGGAATCTCGCCCTCGACCATCGCGGCGGGACCTACGACCTGATGGACCTTCACGACTCCCTGGTGGACCGGGGACTGGTGGGGGACGGGGACATCTACCTGACATGGACCAAGGGGGGCAACCGCAAGAGGGTGGGCTACTGCAGCACGCTGATGAGGGTGGTGACCGTCTCCTCGGCGCTCGACCGTCCAGACGTCCCGGAATTCGTCGCCGAGTACGTCCTCTACCACGAGCTGCTGCACCTGGAGGGGGACGCCCTCTCCCCCAGGCACGGTCGGGACTTCCGGAGGAGGGAGCGGGAGCACCCCCGATGGAGGGAGGCGGAGGACTGGCTGAGAAGACTTGCCTCCGGCAGGGTCTGATCAATCGATGATCTCGAACCGGTAGGAGCAGTTTGGCAAGTGTTTGATCTGGTCAGGGTGCCAGGGGAACCTGCGGCAGTGGTCCGCCCTTTCGGTATGGATGCTGCACAGACCCTTCCCGTTCTCGAAGTGCAGGAACTGGCATTGCCCGTCCTCCGGTAGGCCGTTCTCCCTGTAGAACTCCCTGGCCTCATCGGTTATGGGGAAGGCGGGCTTGCAGCACTCGCCGCAAAGGTTGCATTCTCCGCGCCTCAGGAACCTCATCGGGGGGTGGACCCACCAGGCGGATAATAGATGTTGCCCCTTTCAGGAGAATGTCGGTGTCCCCCGGCCGTAACAGAGAGGCTCACAGACAGGCGACGGCCCTCTCCCCACACTGACCCTGGCCGGGGTTATGTCGTGCACCGGGGTTGTCCTCAGGTCATCACGGGATGTCGCATCACTGTTCCCAGAGGGACCCATTATGACGATGCACTGTATGCCCGCTGGTCTCAGGGCGAATCATCGGATCATCGCCCTCTGACCGGAGCGATGGTAAACTACGAATAACAGGATAATAATCTTTTCGGGGGATCCGAATGACGAAGAACGTGATGATCACAGGCCCTCCTGGCGTGGGAAAGACCACCGTGCTCATCAGGGCGGCCCGCTCCATAGAGGGGGCGGACGGTTTCTACACCGAGGAGATGAAAGAGGAAGGAAGTCGTGTGGGATTCCGCATAGTCTCCCTGAGCGGGGAGAGAGGCGTGCTCTCCCACAAGGACCTGGAAGGGGAGCACAGGGTGGGCAAGTACACCGTCGACCTGGACACTCTGGAGGAGATCGGGGTGGAATCGATACGCAGAGCACTGGAGGGCGGAGGTCCGGTGATCATCGACGAGATCGGCAAGATGGAGCTGCTCTCCCCCTCGTTCAAGGGGTGGGTGGAGCGGGCCCTGGAATCCCCCTGTTCGGTGCTGGCCACCATCAAGGCCGGCAGGGACACCTTCTGCGACGCGATCAAGGCACGGGAGGACGTGACCCTTGTGAATGTGACCAGGGAGAACAGGGACTCCATGCCATCGCGACTGCTCGATCTCATCGGTTGACCGAGGTTATTTGTACGCCTGGGTAGGATTATCTCCCGTGCATGTCCTGATCGGCTGCAGCGGCTGGTCCTACGACGACTGGGTGGGCCGGTTCTATCCGGTCGAGCTGGCCAATAGGGAGGGGGAGTGGTTCCCCTACTACGCTCGGTTCTTCGACACGGTGGAGATCAACAGCACCTACTACCACCTTCCCAACGAGCACACCGTCAACCGATGGATCGAGAGGGCCAGGGAGGTGGGGGACTTCCAATACTCGGTCAAGTTCCCCAGATTGATCACCCACGACTCCATGGTGAAGGGGAAGGAGTCGGCCGGGAGCCAGGGAAGGTCCTTCGAGGAGATCTGCGTCGAGCCCATGGGACGGGCCGAGGTCCTCGGCGCGGTGCTCATACAACTCTCCCCCCACTTCCAGTTCTCCCCCGAATCGCTGGGCACGCTCGGTGACACCCTGGACTCCCTCTCGCTCGGTTATCCCCATGCGGTGGAGTTCAGGCACAGGAGCTGGCTGGACGGGAAGGAGCTTAGGGGGGAAGCGCTCGACCTGCTCCGGGAGAGGAACGTAGCACCGGTGATCGTCGACGGCCCAGGGTTCCCGGCAACGCGGGAGCAGACGGCCGACCACGCCTACCTGAGGTTCCACGGAAGGAACCGGGATATCTGGTTCTCCCAGGAGGGGAAGGATGACTATCGTATCAACCGCTACGATTACCTCTACTCCGAGGATCACCTGGGGAAGTGGTCATCTACCGTCAACGGGATTGCAGAAAGGACTAAGAGGGTCAGGCTGTACTTCAATAACCACGGCAGGGCAAAGGCGGTGAAGAACGCGTTCCAGATGATGGATCACCTGGGCATTCACCATCAGGAGAAAGAGGTAAGGGTGCAGGACCAGATGACGCTAGGTGGATACGAATAGCGTATAAGATATCGGGAATCATTACGGATTAGTACGACAATTTAGAAATATGGGAAGGCAATCGAGGGCGTGATGAGAAAATGAAATCTCTGTTCGAACCCCAATCAATCGCGGTTGTCGGGGCTGCCAGGGAGAAGGGGAAACTGGGCAATATCATCATAAGGAACCTGCAGGCCGCCGGTTTCGAGGGGGGAATATACCCGGTCAACCCCAAGGCCGATGAGATCCTCGGCCTGAAGTGCTACAGCTCCATCGGCGAGATCCCGGATAAGGTGGATCTCGCGGTCATCGTGGTACCCAATTTCGTCGTTCCAGGGGTGATAGAGGAGGCCGGGGAGAACGGTGTGAGGGGCGCCATCATCATCTCCGCCGGGTTCAAGGAGATAGGTAAGGAGGGGGCAGAGCTGGAGAACAAGGTGGGTCAGCTGGCCGAGGAGTACGGCATGAGGATACTGGGTCCGAACTGCCTGGGCCTGATCAACACCCACCACGACCTAAACGCCACCTTCACCCGCAACTATCCCCTGAAGGGCAGGATAGCGGTCACCTCCCAGTCGGGGGCCATATGCACCTCCATACTCGACTGGGCAAAGCGGTACAAGATGGGATTCTCCAAGTTCATAAGCGTGGGCAACAAGGTGGACGTCGACGAGGCCGATCTCCTCGGCTACCTGGGTGAGGATGGGGAGACAGGCGTGATCGGCATGTACATCGAGGGCACCGACCGGGGCAAGGAATTCCTCCGGATGGCCAAGGAGACCACCAGGAATAAGCCCATACTGGCCCTGAAATCCGGTCGGACCAGTTCGGGGGCCAAGGCGGCCTCCTCCCACACCGGCGCCCTGTCCGGGAGCGATGCCGTCTACGAGACCGCCCTGGAGCAGACCGGGGTGGTGAGGGCCAAGACCATCGACGAGTTCTTCGACCTCCTCCAGGTCTTCTCCCAGATGCCCATACCCGAGGGGGACGGTGTGGCCATCGTCACCAACGCCGGCGGCCTCGGGGTGATGGCGGCGGACGCCACGGCCGACTTCGGTCTGAACCTGGCATCCTACCAGAACGAGACCATAGAGAAATTGAAGGAAAACCTTCCGGCCGAGGCCAACTTCTACAATCCCGTGGACGTGCTGGGGGACGCACCGGCGGAGAGGTACGAGTTCGCCATAGAGACGGTGATGGCCGATCCCAACGTCTCCATGGTGCTGGCCGTCCTGGCCCCCACCGACACGGTGGACATCCTTTCGGTGGCCGATATCGTGTCCAGGTTCTCCAAGAAGGTGAAGACCACTCCCCTGGTGGCCACCTTCGTCGGGGGAGGGGACTGCGACGAGGGGATCGAGATGCTGAGGGATGCTGGAATACCCAACTACGAATCC
>JBKHFJ010000029.1:0-15814 GCA_046540255.1 Methanomassiliicoccales archaeon
CTCCACCCTGACCACGAGTCTTCGTTCCCCCTTAACCACCTCCCCCGCCCGTCCCCTCAGCAACCTCACTCCACTCTCCTGCGCCTCCTGCAGGTAATTCTCGTAGGTCCCCTGGACCCTCATGTCGGTGTAGCAGATCACCACCTCGGTCTGGGGGAAGTGCCGTCTGATCTGATTCGCGTGCTTCATGGCGATGGTGCAGCAGACCTTGGAGCAGGAGGAGAGGGTGCCAGGCCTGCTGTCCCTGGATCCAACGCACTGGATCATGACCACCCGCTCAGGCATCCTTCCCTCGATTTCCGGTCTCCCTCCCGTGGGTCCGTTCACGGACAGCATCCTGGCGAGCTCCATCTGGGTGACCACGCCGGGGTACTTGCCGTGGCCCAGCTCTGGACACCCGCGCGGATCGAACTCCTCGTAACCGGTGGCCACCACCACCGCCCCTACCGATATCCTCTCCCTCTCCTTCCCCCTGGAGAGGTCGATGGCGTGCAGGCCGCAGACCCTCTCACACTCACCACATCCTGTGCAGGAATCCGAGTCGATGGTGAGAGAGGAGGGCACCGATTGGGGGAAGGGCCTGTACACGGCCTTCCTCAAGGTGAGCCCGCTATTCCACTCGTCCGGAACGGTGGTCGGGCAGACCTTCAGACATCTGCCACAGGCCCTGCACCGCTGTGGGTCCACATACGAAGGCCCGCTCTCCAGTTCCAGCGTGAAACCTCCACTGCTTCCTTCGCATCCCACCACACGGGTGAGTGTTCTCATCTCGATGTGATCGCTCCTAGAGACCTCGACCATGAGGGGTGAGAGGGAACACATCGCACATTCCTCGGAGAGCTTCTCCGGGGAGATGACCTTTCCCACCTTGACCATGTTGCCACCGATCGTGGGCCCCTGTTCGATCAGGTGGGCCATTATCCCCAGGCGGGAGAGACTTCGGGCCGCGGTTATCCCGGAGATCCCTCCCCCGATCACGGCGACCCTCTTCCGCACCTCCACCGCCCTGTCCTCATGGGGAACGGCGTACTGTATCGCGTACACCGAGGACCGTATGACGTCGAGGGCGTGACTGGTGGCGTTGTCGGGATCCGCCCATGCGCACTGCTCCCTGACGTTCGCGATATCCACCATTCCGGAATTGAGCCCCTCCGATTTGGCACAGGAGCGGAAGGTGTGCTCGTGCACATTGGGGGAACAGGCGGCCACCACCACCCTGTCCACCCTTCCAGAGCTCACGCATCCCCTGATCATGGCCTGACCCTCTTCCGAGCAGAGATAGGGGAAGTCCCGGACCACCTCCACCCCCTCCTCTCTCAATCTCTCCTTGATCCATGGGATGTCCACCGCGTCGGATATATTCCCCCCGCACTGACAGATGAAGACGCCGGTGGAGGGAAACATCATCTTCCCTCCATGATGCCCAGCTTCCTCATGAAGGGTTCTACCGGGACTGCATGCATGTCGATCCCCACGATCCTGTAGGGATGGGCCCCCACGAGCAGCGCCACCAGCTCGGCCGCGTGGAGGACCGGAATCTCCATCCGGATCCCCAGCTCCTCCGAGACGCTCTCCTGGTAGAGGTCAAGGTTCAGGCTGCACCCGGCGCACTGGGTGATAATGAGCTCGGGCCTTACCTCCAAGAGGCCGGAGTACTTCCTCCTAACCACCTCCAAGGGGTAGTCGGTGGAGCACAAGGTGTGGTGGAATCCCGCCCCGCAGCACAGGTACCGCTCAGGGTAGTCGAGGGGAATCCCGCCGAATCGCTTCCCCAGCTCATCGAGCACGGTGGGGACCTCCGAATCGCCCGGGTGCACCTCCCCGCGGAACACCTTGTAGTAGTGGCAACCATGATGTGCGACGAACCTGACTCCCTCCATCCGGTGTCTGGAGATCCTCAAGAGGCGTTCCGACATCTCCAGAAAGGTCTCCGAGACGTGGTCTATGGAGGCAGGAGGCCGATAATGCAGATCGCAGTCCTCCAGGATCGCCAGTGCCCGGTCACGGAGGGGGCCCTGGCTGTCCAGGAGCTCCCTGCACTCCCTCAGGTTCTCGTAGCAGGTGGGACAGGTGCATATCAGATTGTCCCGCCCCGATACTGAAGCCCTGGAGAGGTTCCGGGCGTTCAAGGTCAGGTTGGTCAGGAGCGGGATGACGCCCATGTGGTATCCGCAACCGGTGCAGGAGGATTGGCCCGGGTCGTCGACGTAGTTAACACCCAGCCCGTTCAATATGTAGCGGAGGGATCTCTCTATCCCCGGGTACCATGAGCCCGACTGACAGCTCTTGAACAGGTACAGGTCGTCCCTGGAAACGGTCTTATGGGGTGCTCCGTTCATCTCTCCCCTTACCCGAATCCCGTCCGGTCAAGAATCCTCCTGATCGTTCTCCGGTAATCCTCCGGAATATCGACCGCCCGGGCCGATCCTTCCCTGTACCCGAACCTCACCCTGGCCCCCGGGTTCTCCGTGAACCTCGTGCGGGTCCTCTCCCCAAGGGATCCAAGTGGAGGGATGAAAGAGGTGGGCAGCAGGGTCTGACCCGTCTCCCTCAGGTTCCTCCCGAGCACGGATTCGATGTCGGCGATGTCCTGGCTGACCACACCCTTCCTAACGGCCTTCTCCCTCAGGGCCAGTATCGCGGTCGCCGGACTGTTGTCCCTGGGACAGCGGGCGTGACACGAGAAGCACTGACCGCATCTCCAGATCCCTTCCCCTGATATCAGCCGGTCAAGGTCCCCGTTCTGGAGACAGCTCCCGGGGACTGAAGTCCGAATAGATGTATGCCGCGGGACAGCTGGCCGAGCACCTGCCACACTGGATGCATCTCTGGAACCCGGATCGGGAATGCCTTGGATCGGCGAAATGGGACGTATGTACATCATGGGAAATGGGTTCACAGTTCAGTCCAAACACCCCCCAGGTCAGAGGACCGCTGACGTTACTATTATCACATGACAGAATAAAACTTCCGGCTTTGAATAATGCGGGAAAATGCGGGAAACCCTCGAGTGGAACCGTTGAAAGGGGACGCCCTTGTTACACCGTCGCATCCCCCTGGATCATGCTCCTCGGGACGGGGTGGGAGGGTCCGGCCCGACTCCCATCTCCATCTGGTCTCCGATCCGCACCCCCGGACCGGATATCGGGGGTTACCCGTCCCATGGAGGAAAAACACTATATCGAAAGAGGGGATTTGTAGGGAGGGGGTTCACGTGGCAGGATCGATGGACAGGAAATACTTCTTTTCCCAGCCGGAGAAGATCGCCTTTGGCTTCGGGACGGTGAAGAGGGTAGGCAAGGAAGCTGGAAGCATCACCGACGGTCGGAAGGCCCAGGTGATCACGGACAAGGGGGTGGCCTACGCCGGCCTCCTGGATCAGGTGGTCGATCCACTGCAGGAGTACGGATTCCAGGTGGAGGTATGGGACCAAGCCTCTGGGGAGCCGGACCAGAAGACCATAGAGGGCGGCTACCGGGAGGTCCGGGAGCATGGGCCCGACCTCGTCGTCGGACTGGGCGGCGGAAGCTCGATCGACCTGGCCAAGTTCATCTCCGGCATGCTGACCAATCCCGGGCCCTTCGAGGAGAACTTCAGTGAGAAGACCGGCGTGGGCCAGTTCAAGAATCCTCCGGTGCCCCTGCTGGCCGTTCCCACCACCGCCGGCACCGGGGCGGAGAACACCTGGTTGGCCATCTGCAGCCTCACCGGGGTGAAGGGGAAGGTGGGTTTCGCCGATCCCAAGCTGATCCCCAGGAAGGCGGTGGTCGACCCTGGCCTGACCGTCGGGCTCCCCCCCGGGCTGACGGCCCAGACCGGGGTGGACGCGCTCACGCATCTCTTCGAGGGATACCTGACCATCAACTGCAACCCCTTTCTGGAGGCCCTTGCCATCCAGGGGGTCAGAACGGTGCCCCGGTACCTCCCTCGGGCGGTGGAGGATGGGAATGACCAGGAGGCCCGATTCCACATGATGCTGCAGGCCAACATGGGTGGCCTCTCCCTGAACTACGGCGGGGTGAACGACGGTCATCTGATCGGCCACATGATCGGGGATCGGTACCACATCCCCCACGGGGTGGCCCAGGGGATCACGCTCCCCTACTGCCTCAACTACAACCTCCAGACCTTTCCCCGGGAGATAGCCAACCTGGCCAGGTGGTGGGGACTGGACGTCGAGGGAATGTCCGAGCAGGCCGCGGGTGAGCGGCTGGTCCGGGCCTGCGCCCAGCTGCTGGAGGACCTGGGAATGCCCTGGCGTCTGGCCGACGTCGAGGGTGCCTCCAAGGAGGACATACCGGAGATGGCCGAGGCCCTCTCCTCCACGCCCTACTTCGTCACCACCGCCAAGAGCTGCTGCATGAGGATCAGCAAGAAGGAGGACTACGAATTGCTCATGGAGCGCATGTTCGACGGGGACCTCCCCGAGTAGAAAAAGGGTGGAAGGTGGCTCAAGGAGTCACTCCCTGAACCTTATATCGTCGGTCTCGACCTCCTGGGCCTCGACCTTGCACTGCGGGCACTCGCTGGGTTGATTCATGTGCCTGCCGCATTCCGGACACTCGTAGACCTTCACTGATATCACCTCCGTGGAATCCCCCGACCGGCCGGTCCAATAGGGGCCCTGACCGGGCCGAAAGAAACGCGAGGCCGACGTGCCGCCCTTAGTTCCCCGGTCAGCATGCTGGGAGAGGGCAGACCGATCGACCCCATTGTCCCATCACCTAGCAACCAGCGGGCTCTACTTATATCATTTGCCGGTCCGATTGACCATCGACCATGCTCCCGGGGAACATGATATATCTCACCTCCCTCATCTTGGACCCGGTGTGAGAATGGAGATCGAAGGCAAGACCGCGCTGGTCACCGGAGGCAGCAGGGGCCTGGGCAGGGCGATAGCGAAGGCCTTGGGGGAGAAGGGCGCCCGGGTGGCGATCAACTACCGATCCAACCGGGAGAAGGCCGAGGAGGCCCTGGACCTGCTGAGGGGAATGGGAGTGGAGTCCCGTGCCTACCGGGCGGACGTGGCCGATCCAGACCAGGTGGGGGAGATGATGGATAGGATCATGCATGACTACGGTTCACTGGACATCCTGGTCAACAATTCCGGGGTCACCGGCGACCATCGGCGTTTGGAGGAGGTCTCCAACGAGGAGTGGCAGAGGCTCATCGACGTGAACCTCACCGGCATGTTCAACTGCTGCAAGGCGGCCATTCCCAGGATGGGGGAGGGGAAGGTGGTCAACATGACCTCGGTGGCCGGCAAGATGGGGGGCACCATGGGCCCACACTACGCGGCCACCAAGGCCGGGAACATCGGGCTTACCTTCTCCCTGGCCACCGAGTTCGCCCCCAGGATAATGGTGAACGCGGTGGCCCCCGGTCCGGTGGAAACGGATATGCTGGATGAGGGGGAGAAGAGGAGGATGTGCGAGCTGACCCCCTTCGGCAGGATCGCCACGCCAGAGGAGGTGGCCCACTGTGTCGTCTTCCTGGTGGAGAACGACTACATCACCGGGGAGGTCATCGACATCAACGCCGGAAGGTATATGGATTGATCTCCATCAGGTGTCAGAGATGCGGGGCCAAGGTGTTCAGGTACGTGAAGATCGGGAAGGGGAAGGTGCTCAGGTGCTACAAGGACCGCATCGAGAGGGACCACTCTGTCCGAAGGGGAGAAGAGGTAAGGTGTGCCTGCGGGAACGTGATCGGCAGGGACAGGGGCAGGTGGATCGACATGGACCAGTCGTCCTTCCGCTACACCGGTACCCCGATCAAAAGGTGAGGAAACATGCCCGATGACGAACAGAGGGACGAGGAGCTGGATGAGCCCATGGAGGTCATCCTGGGACAGTGCAGGAAGCCCACCGGGGAGCTGGGGATGAGACTTGCCAGGAGGATGAACAGGTCCCATCATCCCCTCGCTGTGTGGGGGCTCTCCCACCTGCCCCAGGAGGACTTCGAGATGGTGCTGGACGTGGGGTGCGGGGGTGGGAACACCATCAGCCTCCTGGGGGAGAGGATCCCCGGCCGGCTCCACGGTCTGGATTACTCCATGGACATGGTCGAGCATACCAGGGAACACAATCAGGGGCTGGTTGGGGAGGGGCGGTTGGAGGTGCTCCAGGGCAACGTCTCCCGTCTTCCCTTCAGGGATTCCCACTTCGATCTGGTGACCGGTGTGGAGACCTACTACTTCTGGCCCGACCTGGACGGCGACCTGAGAGAGGTGCGCCGTGTGCTCAGACCGGGGGGGATCCTGGTCCTGATCAACGCCGTATACCGCCATCCACGCTTCGAGGAGAGGAACGCCCAGTGGGCGGAGATGGCCGATTTCCACTACCACACCCCTTCGAAGCTCAGGAGGCTCCTGAAGGCGGCCGGTTTCTCCCGGGTGACATCGGACGAGGTGGAAAAGGAGAATTGGCTGGTGGTCATGGGTCGGGCCTGACGGAAAGTCTTTTATCGTTCCACCTTCAAAAGGGACCTGATGAGCTACAAGATAGTCTATTCGGATCACACGTTCGACGATCTGGACCTCGAGAGGAGAATGTTCGGGGAGATCGACGGCGAGGTGATCGACGGGGAGGAGTCCGAGGAGCCCGTGGAGGAGCTGGTGGGGGACGCGGATGCGCTGGTGGTCATGTATCACCCGGTGGACGCCTCCCTGATGGACAGGATGCCCAACTGCAAGATAGTGGTGCGAAGCGGCATCGGTTTCGATATCGTGGACCGGAAGGCGGCCACCGAACGTGGCATATACGTCACCAACGTCCCCGACTACTGCCTCTCCGAGGTCTCCGATCACGCCATAGGGATGATACTCGCGCTCCAGAGGAAGATCGTCTTCTACAATAACAGGCTCAAGCACGGGGAGTGGGACATCAAGGCCGGCTACCGGATGCACTGTATAAAGGGGCAGACGCTGGGCCTGGTCGCCTTCGGCAACATCGGCAGGAACGTCGCCCATAAGGCCAGGGCACTGGGTATGGAGGTGATCACCTACGATCCCTACCTGAGCCCGGAGACCGTCCGGGAGGGGGGTGCCGAACCGGTGGACTCGCTGGACGAACTGCTGGAGAGGTCCGATGTCATCTCGGTGCACACCCCCCTGACCCCCGAGACCAGGGGGATGATCGGGAGCGAGGAGCTCTCCAAGATGAAGGACACCGCCTTCCTGATCAACGTGGCCAGGGGAGGGATCATCGACGAGAAGGCCCTGCTCAAGGCGCTGGATGCAGGGGAGATACAGGGAGCCGCCCTGGACGTGTTCGAGAACGAGCCTCTGAAGGGAAACGATCCCCTGCTGGTGAACGAGAAGCTCATCGTCACCCCGCACGCCGCCTGGAACTCGGTGGAGAGTGAGATCGACAGGAGGGAGAAGACGGCCAACGATGTGATCAGCGTGCTGAAAGGGGAGAGGCCCAAGTACCTGGTCAACCGGGACGTCACCGGGAAATCATAAATATCGATCGACCGGTATCATTGAGAGGAGGATCAACCCTGACAGTGGAGATGACCGGCAGGTACGTCGAGGATTTCACCCTGAACGATCAGGACGACGAGGAGTTCAGGCTCTCCGACTTCATCGGGAGGAAGGTGCTCCTCTCCTTCCATCCCCTGGCCTGGACCTCGGTGTGCTCGAGACAGATGGTCGCCCTGGACGAGGAGATGCCCATATTCGACACCCTGGACACCACCCCGGTGGGCATAAGCGTGGACTCGGTCCCCTGCAAGAAGGCCTGGACCAAGTCCCTGGATCTGAAGAGGCTCCCTCTCCTATCGGACTTCTGGCCGCACGGGGAGGTGGCCAGGAAGTTCAACGTGTTCCGGGAGGAGCAGGGATTCTCCGATCGGGCGAACATAATCATAGACGAGGACGGGAAGGTGGCCTTCTTCAAGGTCTATCAGCTGAAGGAACAGCCCGACATAAACGAGATAATCGATCTCCTCAGGGGCTGACCGCCCGTACGAAGGCGGTCCACCTTCTCGCACTGGATCTCGTGGACAGGCCATCCCCGGTCATCGCAAAGGCATAATACGGGTGCGCTCCGTAGCCGAAAGAGGAGGCAATAATATGGAATCCGACATGGCCGGCAAGCGCGCCGAAGATTTTTCCTTGAAGGATCAGGACGACGAGGAGTTCAGGCTCTCCGGCTTCATCGGGAGGAAGGTGCTCCTCTCCTTCCATCCCCTGGCCTGGACCTCGGTCTGCGCAGGGCAGATGAAGGATCTGGAAGACCGGATGGAGACCTTCGATCGCTTGGACACCGTCCCGGTGGGGATAAGCGTGGACTCGGTCCCCTGCAAGAAGGCCTGGGCCAAGTCCCTGGAGATTGAGAGATTGACCCTGCTTTCCGACTTCTGGCCCCACGGCGGGGTGGCGAAGAAGTTCCGGGTATTCCGGGAGGAGGACGGCATCGCCAACCGGGCCAACGTCCTGGTGGACGAGGAGGGGAAGGTGACCCTCGTAAAGGTCTACGAGATCAAGGAGCGGCCCGATCTGGGGGAGATCGTCGATTTCTTGGAGAGGTGATCACTCCTCCCCCATCCTCTGAAGCAGCTCGGAGGTCTTCTTCAAGGCCCTCCTGCCGTTGCTCCGGGCATGGGTGATGCCGTAGACCAGTGTCCGGTGCATTCGCTTCTCCAGCACCAGGAAGGAATCTATCTCCCCACTCGCGAACCTCGCAGCCTCCCTGAGCAGTCCCATGCTCACGGGCATGCCTCCGCGGTAGATAAAAGGTGCCGTCCTTCGACAGATTTATTGTAGACGAGATTCGTCGAATCCCTGAGAGCATGACCTTCGAGAATGAGGAGACCTATTACAGGGCAGAGAAAGAGGGCACAGTCGAAGAGGTGGAAAGGAAGTACGACCAGGCCTACCGGCGATTGATGGATTCGACCGGCAAGGGCAAGCGATATCCCAACATCATCAACGGTGAGGAGCGGTACACCGATTCCGACTACGTGGATACCAGCCCGCATGACACCACCCTGGAGATCGGGAGATTCCAGCGGGCCACCAGGGAGGATGCCGAGGAGGCCATCCGGGCGGCCGTGGATGCCTTCCATGAATGGGAGGCCATGGACTGGCAGGACCGGGTCTCCATCATGGAGAAGGCCTACCGGCTGATGAGGGAGAGGAAGTACGACATCGCCGCCGCGGTAACATTGGACAACGGGAAGAACCGGCAGGAGGCGATGGCGGACGTGGACGAGGCCATCGACTTCATCAACTTCTACTGCCTCCAGATGAGGGAGAACGACGGCTACCGGAGGAAGACCTACCCCCCTTTCCCGGAGGAGGATACCGAGAGCGTTCTCCGTCCGTACGGGGCATGGGCGGTCATCTGCCCGTTCAACTTCCCCTCGGCCATCACCACCGGGATGACCAGCGGCTGCCTGGTCACCGGCAACACGGTGGTGATGAAGCCCCCTTCCCCGGTACCGCTGCCGCCCTACATGGTGGCCAGGGTCATGCTGGACGCCGGGGTACCTCCGGGTGCGGTGAACTACCTGTCCGGGGCGGGCTCGGTGGTCGGTGATGTTCTGGTCCAGTCCCCGGACATCTCCGGACTGGTGTTCACCGGCTCCCGGGAGGTGGGATACCACCTACTGGAGAACCAGATCAAGAAGTACCCCCGACCAGTGGTGGCGGAGATGGGGGGAAAGAACCCCATCATAGTCACCTCCAATGCCGACATGGACAAGGCCGTCCCGGGGACGGTCAACTCCGCCTTCGGCTACGGTGGGCAGAAGTGCAGCGCCTGCTCCAGAATCTACCTGGAGGAGGGGATCTACCAGGAGTTCATGGACCGTTTCCTAAAGGAGACCAGGAAGTTGACGGTGGGCGACCCCTCGGAGCGGGGGAACTTCATGGGCCCGGTCGTTCACCAAGAGGCGTACGAGGATTTCAAGAAGTACGCCGAGATGGGTCGCAGGGACGGCAAGATGGAGGCCGGTGGGAACGTGCTGACCGACGGGGGGAGGAAGAAGGGCTACTACGTGGAGCCGACAGTGGTCACCGGCCTGCCCGAGGACCACTACATGGTGAAGAACGAACTGTTCCTCCCCATAGTGGTGGTCCAGAGGTACTCCACCTTGGACGAGGCCATCCGGAAGGTGAACGACGTGGACTACGGCCTCACCGCAGGCATATTCACCGAGAGCGAGGAGGAGATCGAACGGTTCTTCGACCGGACCGAGGCCGGGGTGGTCTACTCCAACCGCACCAAGGGCGGGTCGACCGGCTCCATGGTGGGAGGTCAGGCCTTCGGCGGCTGGAAGGACAGCGGATCCACCGGCAAGGGGACGGGGAGTTACTACTACCTGCCCCAGTTCATGAGGGAGCAGAGCCGGACCAGGGTGAGGGAGTGATCACAGCTTCCTGGTGCAGAACCACCAGTCGTAGCACTTCTCCCCTCCCTTGCGGCTCATGGCCCCCTCCATGTCCATGGGGGGCTCCTCCAGCACCTCGTCCCCGATGAGCTCGTTGTTCGGCCAGTTGGCAGGGATGGCAACGTCCTCATCCCAGGCCAGCCTGGTGGCCCTCACGATCCTCAGCAGCTCGTCCAGGTTCCTCCCCACCCGCTGTGGATAGTACATGATCAGCCTGATCTGGCCCTTGTCGTCCACCAGGAAGACGGCCCTTACCGCCCCCACTCCCTCTATGGGATGGAGGACGCCCAGTTGCTCGGCTATCTTACCGTAGGGGTCGGAGATCACCGGGAACTCGATGTCCACGCCCAGATTCTCTTTGATCCACTCGATCCACTTGATATGGCTGAAGATGAAGTCGACCGAGTGGCCGACCAACTCGCAACCCATCTCCCTGAACTGCTCCTGTCTCTTGGCGAAACCCACGAACTCGGTGGTGCACACCGGGGTGAAGTCCGCCGGATGGCTGAACAGCAGGAACCACTTCCCCATGAAGTAGCTGGGCAGCCTGATCTCCCCGTGCGTGGTCCGCACGTCCATCTGGGGAAACTTCTCCCCCATGCGGGGGAATCCGTATGCCGATTCCTCGATATCTTCCGTCATGGTACCCGTACTCCATTGCCCCTTCCCATACTAAAGGGAGTCGTTAACTCAATCCCAGTAGTCCCTCGTCAGGCAAGAGTCGGTGATCTCGACGTCCAGAAGATCGGGGGGAAAAGGACGGAAGAAGGTCTGGGATCGAAGGAAATCGTCACCGAACCTGACGATCCAGGACCTCATGACGGCGATGTTGACGCTAAGCGGTACCCTCCCCTCCTTGTAGTCATTGAGCGAGTCCAAGAAGTAGGCCTTCTCCTCGGCGTTCAGCCGATCCGAGAAGTGGCCCATGGCATGCTTCATCACGTTGATGCTTGAGCTGCACCTCGGACCCCTGGCCATGGCCCTGCTGAGACGTTCGCGGTACTCGGAGGTCACCTCCTCAATTCCCCTTTCCTTCCCCCGGGCCAGCAGCCTGCCCATCTCCCGCATCTGCGACTGGTTGTAGGCCATCAGCTGGAGCTTGTGCCTGCTGTGGAAGTCGTACATGGACCGCAGGTCCCCCTCGGCCACGGAATCCCTGAGATCGGCCAGGGCGTAGAGCTTGGAGAGGAAATGCTCGGCGATCTTGAAGTTCCTCAGTCTGCTCTCATCCTCCACGGCCCTGTCCCCGAACCTCTTCAGGACCTGGGATCCGAAGAACCCGGCACCCTTATCCACCAAGGCCGACCTTTCCTCCTTGGGGTACACCTTCACATCCTCCAGGCCGCAGGAGGGGGACCCGCTCTTCAGCAGAAAACCCTCCACCTCCGGCAGCGAATCCAGGAAACCCTCGGCGAATTCCTTGGCCTCCCGTGTCAGGTCCAGGTGGGTCCCCGGCTGGACCAATCTGTCCTCCCCCTCCCTTCTCACCACCCTGATCGGGTCGCGGGGAACCCCCAGACCCAGCTCCACCTCCGGACACACCGGGATGAAGTCCACCATGTCCCTCATCCTCCTCACCAGCTCGCTGGATATGATGTCGCCGTTCCAACGGCACCTATCGAACCCTATGCATCTTGAGATCACCACACTGGGCCTGGAGAAATCGATCATAACCTCTTTACTGAGAGGGTATAGGAGATAAACCTATCCTGCTGACACCGTTCCACGAGGTGGGGGCAGTTGAACGGTGACGTTCAGGCCGACGATATCTTAATGAAAAGTAGGGATGGGATCTGGGATTTAACGGTACTTGGAGTACTTGTCCAGGAGCCTGCACATGTCCTCCGAGACCCCCTTAGAGAAGGCACCTCTCTCCTCCACCTCTTTGATGTAGTTCTTGGCGTCCTTGGTGGAGATCCTGGCGGCCTTGGCGGTGACGTGGGCGATGAACGAGGTGACGTTATCCTGGTCCATCTTCGAATCGCTCAGCACCTCTTTCATATCATATTTGAAAACATTGCTCCTTCCCACGCTCAACATCGCGACCTTCTTGCTCTTGGTCTTCTTACGATTATTATTCCTCCTGTTGTTTCTACGTTTCAAGGTAATCTCTCCATCGTTTCGCTACGATGTTCGATTATTTAAGTTTAGGGCATTCACAGCCTTCCCATGGGGTCGCTTTGAGGCATTGGACAACCTTAATGTAAGCGGGGAGGGATGGGGGAGCGACGGTGAGCGGGCCGGTCACCGTGAAAGCCGCTGAGATGAGTCAAATGAAGGCCGCTGAATTGCTCGGACTGTCGAACATATCGTTTCTGGAGCCCGACTTCGAGAGCCTGCTCGACGATAGGTACACCGATCGGATGCTGGAGGTCGAGGGGGAGGAGGCCCTTCTGTTGGTGGATGAGGAGGAGCTTCCCATGGCCTACGGCCTGAGGCAGAGCAACCGATGGATCATGACCAACTTCCTGGTCCGGGAGCCTCCCTACCGGGTTCTGGAGGAGTTCGAGGAGGTCGGCGGTCGCATCTTTCAGGAGCACTGGGAGAAATGGATGAGGGCCGTTCGGGAGTACTACTCCCTCATGCTTTTGAGAAATCACTCCCCCGCCGTGGACGATGTCCCCCGAGAGAGGGTGGAAATGGTAAGGTCCTTGATCCACGATACCTGGGGGGAAGGGGATGAGGAGGTATGCGTCGACGCCTGTTGCGGTTCCGGGGTGGGGTCCAAGGCCCTAAGGGGACTGAACTACCGCCCGATCTCGTACGACAACGACCCCTCCCTCCTGACCCTGGGCATCTCCACGGGAAGGATACTGCCGGAGGAGGCCATGTGCATCGACGGCAAGATGGCCACCAAGTACATGGGTCCGCGGGACTACGGGATCATGCTCATGGCCGGGACCATCGATGAGAGCAATTCCTGGGTGTGGGAGAGGATCGTGGAGCAGCTCCTGATCCTCACCCACAGCACCCTGGTGACGGTGGGGAACGAGGACGAGCTGGAGCGCGTGGAGCAGTTCGCCAGGGGAATGGACAGGAAGGTGGAGACCTTCGAGAACCATAGGGATCCCTTCTACGACAAATGGGTGGCCCTGATCTCCAGGGACTGAGGTTAGACGGACCACCCGGGATGCATCAGGACCGAGTCACCTTCCCCCGGATCGATGGAAAGAACCTCCGGCCCTCATTCGACTCGCCGCGGTACGGGTCCTTCTCGGGGGCAAGGTGGGTGCTCACCTCGCCATTAGCCACAGGAGTTCTCAGGATTCCAAACCTCTCCCCGGTGCCCCCCCGGGGATGAACCTCTCCCTCCGCCCTCTGAAAATCACTCCACCCGGTCCAGCCTTCTGACCACCTGGTGGGCGAAATCGTCGGTCCGATGATCGCCGCCGGCGTCGGCGGTCCTCACCCCGTCGTTCAGGGTGGCGATCACCCCCCTCTCCACCAGGTCTCCTTCTTTCGTCATGCCAAGGTAGCGGAGCATCATCGCGGCGGAGAGCATGGTGGCCACCGGGTTCGCCCTCCCCTGGCCGGCGATGTCCGGTGCGCTCCCGTGCACGGGCTCGAACAGCCCGAAGGACTCTCCCAGGTTGGCCGAGGGGGCGAAGCCCATCCCCCCGACCAGGGCGGCGGCCTCGTCCGAGAGGATGTCCCCGTACAGGTTCAGTGTCACCAGGGAGTCCAGCTCCGTTCCATTGGTCACCAGGGCCGCCGCGGTCGCGTCCACCAGCATGTCGTCCAGTATCAGCGGGGAACCCTCCAGTTCCCGGTAGAAGACCTTCCTGAACAGTCCATCGGACTTCCTCATGACGTTGGCCTTATGGACGCAGGTCAACCTCCTCCTGCCCTCCCCCACGGAGAGGTCGTTGGCGAACCTCACCAGCCTTCGGCACACCGGCTCGGACACCCTGCGCTCCAGGATGACCGAATCCCTGTCGTAGGTCTCCACGCCGGTGTACATGCCCTCGGTGTTCTCCCGGAATATGACCAGGTCCAGGTCCACCAGTCCCAGATCGGGTGCGAGCCTCTTCACCGGCCGGAGGTTGACGAACAGCCCCATCCTCCTTCTGATGGCCAGAACGGGTGACCGGTAGTGGGGGTCCTCCGCGGGGGAGGTGACGGCCCCGAACAGGCAGGCGTCAGCTTCGTCCAGCAGGTCCAGGGTCTCCTGGGGAAGGTACTCACCGGTCCGCCGGTGGCACTCCAGCCCCATCTCCCCCCTGACCAGCTCCAGCGGGGCGTCCACCTCCTCCAGGACGGTCAGGGTGGCCGAGATGACCTCCGGACCAACACCGTCACCGTCCACCACCACGGCCCTCGTGCTCATCCCTCCAACCTGTCGATGAGGGCGGCCACTATGAAGGGGAGGGTGATGGTGGCATCCCCCTCCACGGTGAGGTGCTCGGCCGTCTCCCTCACCTTTCCCCAGGAGATCGCCTCCCTCACCCTGGCCCCGGAGAGGCTGCCGTCGTACTCCGGGGCAGTGGTCAAGTACAGGGCATGGTCCAGACCGCCCCTGAACTGGTTCCACCAGATGGTGTGATGCTTGGAGATCCCCCCTCCGATGACGAGGGCACCGGTCCCCTCGGCCTCGAACACGATGTCCGAGAGATCCTGTTCGTCCCGGAAGAGGTCTATCATCAATCCCCGGTGGGACTGCCAGTGGATCCACATCTGGCTTCCGAAGGAACCGTCGGTGATGCCGGGAACGAACACCGGCACCTCCCTCCTGGTGCACCAGTGGAGGAGTGACCCCGGGTCGTCGACCCTGTTACCCACCTCCGCCACCAGCTCCCTGGTGGAGATGGAATCCCTTCCCTCCAGGATCTCCTCGAACATGGGAAGGAGCCTGTTTTCCAGGATGCTCCCGTAGCTCTCGTTGGGGACCAGGACATTGCCCAAACGGTTGACCCCCCGGGATCTCAGGTCCACATCGTCCATATCGAAGTCCCCGTGGTAGTAGTCCCTCCACACCCTGGCCAGGTCATGGTCGAGGGTGCCGCAGGTGGTCATGATCACGTCCACCAGCCCCCTTCTGACCATCTCGGTGATCACTCCCCGGACCCCGGTGGCCATGATGCAGGCCGGGAAGGATAGGAAGACGGTGCTCTCCCCCGAGACCATTTTCTCCAGGATGTCCACGGCCCTCGACAGCTTCCTGCCCGTGAAGCCACCGGAGGCCCCCATCTGCCCGATGAGGCCGCTCACGCTCATACCCGTGCCCAGTTCAATGTCCCTCACTGGAATGCGCTCTTCCATTCTCCCTACCCTCCGGAATCGGGGATAGTTAAACGCCCATGGATAGAAAAGGTTTCCTGACCCGGGGACATATGTTATCTCGTTCGAAGGTGGTATACTTGAGGGTAAAGGAGATAATGAGTCCCAGCGTGACCGTCGGGGCCGATGACACCCTTCA
>JBKHFJ010000030.1:0-13469 GCA_046540255.1 Methanomassiliicoccales archaeon
TCCTGGAAGTAGATCTCCACCCGATCCTCAGACTGGCTGCCGACCGCGATGTCCTTCAGGGAGTCGTTGTTGAAGTCCCCCACGGTCATGAGGCCGGGGGACCCGCCGGTGGTGATGCTCTGCGAGTAGGTGTCGAGGTAAGGGAAGGAATCCTCGCTCTCCTCCGTGAAGGAGGCGGTCGTGTCGGCCTCCAGATCAGTGGAGAGAGGATCCTGCCCGGAGGCCATGGCCGGGGCTCCGCTCACCACCATCAGCAGGATGGAGAGGCACAGGGCTGATAGGGCCACCCTATTGCGATCGTTCATGGGATCCCCAGGGAGCCTGAATCCCACCGTCTCGATGGATATATAACTCTTTACGGGCCCCTTTTTAGAAAGGAAAATCATGTCCAGATTAACAAATCTCAAGGAGTGTAATCACTGGGGATAATTATGAAACAAGCAATATATATTCACCCCAACCTCCCTCAACCATGAGGTCAAAGAGGATGGATTTCGACCTTATGCAGTTGGTCTTCGAGGACGATATCCGGAGCATCCTCTCTCTTACCGTAGATTCCGCCCTAAGCATCAAGGAGATCGCCCGCCGGTTGGACATCCCTCTTTCCAGGTGCTACCGCAAGGTGAAGGAGATGTTGGATAGCGGGGTCATGTCGATCGATGGCACCGACGAGAACAACGCCCTGCTGTACACCTCGAACCTGAGGTCATACAGCATAGTGGTGGGCGACTCCGCCCTCAGCTTCATGCTGGAACAGGAGGACGGGGTGATACGCAGCTTCGAGTACTGCGTGCCCCCAAGGATGGACGCCTGATCAGTCTTCCCTCCCCTCCTCGATGGTGGAGTAGAACGCCTCGGCGATCTCGGCCGCCCTCTCCCTGTCCTCGATCGGGTGGATCATCAACCGGCCGTTCCTGTAGACGGTGATCTCCATCCCCTCCTTCTTGGCGATAAGCATCACCCCTGCGTTGTCCACCTCGTAACCTTCCATCTCCAGGATCTCGGCGCTCCGGTCGATGTCGAAGCGGACCGATTCCTTGGGGATCACCGACAGGGCGTCGGACTCGCAGATCCTGACCACCTTGAACTGCATGTCAACCCAGACCGAGGAGCACTTCCCTGGCCTTCTCCCGGAACTCCTCTATGGTCCCCTCGTTGACCACCATGTGGTCGGCCATGACGATCACCTTGGAGAGCCCCCAGCCCAGTTCCCGCTTGTCCCTCTCGCAGAACTCGGCCATGTCCTTTGGGGCGTCCTCTCTGTTCCTGGCCCTCAGCCTCTCGTACCTGGTCCCGGGGGAGGCGTGGATGGCTATCACCTTCACCTCCTCCCCGAACTCCCTCTTGAACACCTCCAGCTCGGAGATGCCCCGGCAACCGTCGATTATGGTGGGGTCGTGTTCCACCAGCGGACAGGTCCGCCGGGCCCACACGTCGTATCCGTGCACCTGCCTCTCCGAGTGGGCGAAACCGCCCACCCCCTGATCGTCCAGGGAGATCCCCCGGCTCTCCGCCTCCCTGCGGACCACGTCCCCCATCCGGATGACCTGGAGGCCGAGATCGTGGCAGACCTTGACGAACTCCTCCTTCCCGGCCCCGGGCATTCCAGCCACTATGCACACCTTCAAAACCGATCACCGTTCCAGATATGGGTGGGAAAATTCCCCGACCGATCCTGGACGTTCAAGGAACACGTACCCAGGCTGGTCCCGTGCCGACTGGGAGGATCCGGGTCCTCTTCCACATCCTTCATCCAGGTCTCCGACCGAGCATCTGCCTGCGATTATTTATAGGTTTTTTCAACCCTGGAGGGGTGATTATCGAATGCAAATCTTTCACCGCCAACAATATTACCATGAAGCTTGATAACCCATGGCCAAACAGACGTGGAGAGGATTCGCTTTGACTTCGGGCCAGACCGTTGAGGGGATTCTAGGAGGCATCATTCAGGAGGAATTCGACGACGAGAGGATCAGGAGCGCCTCCGTCGTGTCCAAGACCGGGCTCATGGTGGCCGGTAAGCCCGCCTCGACGGCAAGGGCCGAGACCTTCTCCGCCATGGCCGCGATCATGTTCTCCGCGGCCGAGACCACCAGGAAGGACGTGATCAAGGAGGATCTGGAGCAGGTGATGGCCCTGTACAAGGGAACCATGGTCCTCATATCCGAGCTGAGCGCCACCCTGCTCCTGGTGGTCCTCACCGACCGGGAGGTGGATCAGGCCCAGCTGCTGGAGAAGATGAGCGACGTGGTGTCCAGGGCCCGTTCGGAGGTCAGCTGGCTGGGCTGATCACACCAGGTGATCGGCGATGTTGTCCAGTATCCGGTCGCAATAGATGCACCTCAGCACCGGTGGGTTCTTGGACTCCATGTTGAACTCCGGCTCCACCGGCTCGTTGGTGTTGGTGATGCAGCTGGGGTTCCCGCACCTCACGATCCCCCGGACCACCTCGGGCAGCTCCAGCTGGTACTTCTCGGCCACGTTGAAGTCCCTGATGATGTTGATGGTCGCCTGGGGGGATATCAAGGAGATCTTGTCCACCTCATGGGGGTCCAGCTCCCTGTCCTCCACCTTCACCACGTCCTTCCAGCCCCCCTTCTTAGAGGGGACGTGCATGAGTATGCTGACCGTGGAGTGGACCTCGGGTCCCTTCACCCCGATGATCTTCAACACGTTCAGCGCCATGCCGCACTCGATGTGATCGATGACCGTACCGTTCCTGATCGGGGTGACCCTAAAGTCCTTCATCTATCTCACCTCCCAGGAGCATCAGCAGGAGGGCCATCCTCACCGGAAGTCCGTTGAAGGCCTGCTGGAAGTACTTAGCGTGTGGGGTGTAGTCCACCTCGGGGGCGATTTCGTCCACCCGGGGGAGGGGATGCATTACTATCAGGTCCCGCTTCGCCTCCCGGAGGAGGGAGTTGTCCACCTTGAAGGAGCCGGCCACCCGGTTGTACTCCTCCGGATCGGGGAATCGCTCCTTCTGGATCCGGGTGACGTACAGCACATCAGGGTCCGATATGACCTCCTCCAGGTCCGAGCTTATCACCGGGGAGACGCCCCGGGACTCCACCTCCGAGACGGTCTCCTTGGGCATCTGCAGGGACTCTGGGGCAACGAAGGTGAGGTCCGCCCCGAACAGGGAGAGCGCCTCCGCCAGCGAGTGCACCGTCCTCCCGTACTTCAGATCGCCCACGATGGCCACGTTGATCCCGTCCAGTCCACCCTTCTCCCGCCGTATGGTGAACAGGTCCAGGAGGGTCTGGGTGGGGTGCTGGCCGGCCCCGTCCCCGGCGTTGATCACCGGCTTGGTGGAGAAGTGGGCCGCCAGCCTCGACGCCCCCTCGTGCGGATGCCTGAGGACGATCAGGTCGGCGTAGGACTGGAACATGCGAACGGTATCCGCCAGGGTCTCTCCCTTGACCACGGAGGTGGTGGAGGGATGCCCCACCTCCAGCACCCTTCCCCCAAGGCGGGCCATGGCGCTCTCGAAGGAGAGCCTCGTCCTGGTCGACGGCTCGAAGAAGAGGTTGGCCAGGATCTTCCCCTCCAGCGCCCTGGTGAAGCGTTCCCCCCGGGCATAGGGTAACAGGGCCTCGGAGTAATCCAGGATCTGGGCCATGTCCTCCTTGGTGAGATCCCTAATGGAGACGATGTCGGCGCCCTCGAAGTTCATAACGGATGGGAATGGAATGGCTGTCTATAAGACCTCTTCGCCTACAGCTCCCGGTCGAATCTGGAGAGCAGCTCCAGCATGTGGGCGTACCAGTCCTCCACGCACTGCCTCAGCCGCTCCCTCATCTTGTCCTTGCCGATGGGGATGTAGACGTGGTAGTACCCGCCCCTCTCCAGGCTCCTGGTCTCCCGGTGGCAGACGCCGCAGGACATCAGCTTCTGGAGTGACCTGTAGACGGTGCTCCGGTCCTTCCCCATGTCCGCGGCCAGCTCGTCCGCCCTTGACGGACCCAAATCCAGCAAATGGCGGTAGACCGAGATCTCGAACTGGTTGAGGTTGAACGCGCACTGCACCAGATCCTGGCAGGTGGCATCGCCGGTCATCTTCTCGGGCAGCATGCCTCTCTCACGAAAACCTTATTAAGGAGACGGTTATATATAGTTATCGCACAACCGTGCAAAACCGAGGGATTCGAATGACCGAAGAGAGCCTGGATTGTACCGGACTGATGTGTCCCATGCCCATCGTCAAGTTGGCGAAGAAGATGAAGGCGATGGAACCGGGGCAGGTTCTGGAACTCGTTGCCGATGACGTGGGGTCCAAGGAGGACGTTCCCGCCTGGTGCAAGCGCACCGGCAACGAGCTGGTGGACACCAAGGAAGAGGGCGGGAAGTATTACTACTACGTGAGGAAGAAGTGAGGTGATCTGATATGGAGAAACTCGTGATAATCGGAACCCATGCCGAGGACGATCCCGAGAAGGCCACCCTGGTCTGGGTGATGGCCTGCACGGCGACGGCCTCCGAGATGGAGCCCGTGGTGGTGCTCCAGGGGATGGGGGTCTACATGGCCAGGAAGAACTACGCCGCCGGGATCAGGGTGCCCAGCTTCCCGCCGGTGGACGAGCTGATCGAGGCCTTCCAGGAGAGCAAGGGTAAGCTGCTGGTGTGCGCCCCCTGCCTGAACAAGAGGAACCTGGGCCAGGAGGACCTGCTCGAGGGGGCCACCATCATCAACGCCCCCACGGTGATCAAGGAGATAGGCGAGGCCACCCAGGTGATAACCTACTAGGTGATCCCATGGCGGACGAGGAAAGCAGGGCGATGGCCATCGTGGTCTCCGAGGGGAGCTACGACAAGGCCATGATGCCCCTGATCATGGGGACCACTGGGGCCAGCATGGGGATGGACGTCCACATCTTCTTCACCTTCTTCGGGCTGAACCTGCTGAAGAAGGGCGCCAACCCCAAGCTGCCGGGCCTGTTCCGCCTGATGACCGGGTGGTTCAAGAAGAGGATGAAGAAGGTGGGTGTGGAGGACTTCGCCGCCCAGATGGAGATGGCCAAGGAGATGGGCGTGAAACTGTACGCCTGCTCCACCACCATGAACGTCATGGGCATGACCGAGGAGCAGATGATCGAGGGCATAAGCGTCCTGGGCGCCGCCTCCTTCCTGGACATCGCCTCCGAGGCGGAGATCCAGCTGTTCATAGGGTGATGGCAATGACTTCCAAGCTGTACATAATGTTGAGGAGTCCCGAGGAGCACTGCGACCTGGAGGTGATCGACCGGCTCTCCGGGGAAGAGGGCCGGGCGGCCATGCTCTTCGAGGACGCGGTGTACTTCTCTGTGATGGAGAAGAGAGGGAAGAACCTCCTGGATCGGGTGGACAGGGCGTACGTGATCTCCGACGATCTCAGGTCAAGGGGGATCGCCTCCCACCTCATGGAGGGCTTTGAGGAGGTGGACTACCCCAAGGCGGTCGACCTGATCATGGAGGAGTACGGCCAAACGGTGACGATATAGGTGATCAAATGGACAAGGTACTGACGATACAGATTCGCTCCGGGACCATGATGAACATGGACGTCAACGTCATGGTCAAGATGGCGGAGGCCGCCCTGGACAAGGGCTACGGTGTGCGCATATTCGCCTACGGCGAGGGCGTCACCGTGATCAAGGAGGGCCAGGAGCCCAAGCGCTTCCCCCATATAGGGGAGATATTGAAGTCTCTGGCGGAGAAGGGGGCGCAGGTGGCGATATGCGAGACATGCAGCTACGCCCGGGGCATCAAGCGGGGCGAGGAGATCGAGGGGACCAAGATCGGTTCCCTGACCAACGACCTCTCCGTATTCGTCTCGGAGAGTGACCGCATGGTCACCCTGGCGAGGTGATCCCATGGCCGAGAGCATAGCGGTACTGATCAGGAAGCCCCCGTACGGGACGGAGGAGGCGTTCGCCGGCCTCAGGCTCTCCCTGGCGATGCTGGTGAGCGGTGCGGTGGAGCGCTCCACGGTGATCCTCATCGGCGAGGGCACCCTGAACGCGGTGGCCACCCAGGAGCCCGGGGTGATAGGCATGCCCTCCAACATGGACGCGATCACCGATCTGACGGACTTCGATGCCGAGGTCTACTGCGTCCGGGAGGACCTGGAGGAGCTGCTGGGCGATGTTCGGACTGTGGACGCGGTGCGGATGATCGACTGGGAGAAGGCCCGCCAGGTCATCGACGAGCACCAGCTGGTCACCACCTTCTGAACCCACCAAACATTTTAACCGGGGAGTCCGATTAGCGACCCATGTTCGAGGTTCTGGACAGGTCCGGGCCCGCCAGATCGGGGAGGTGGAACGTGGGCGAGGGGGAGCTGCGGACTCCCAACCTCCTCTTCATCGATTCTGAGGTCCGCTCCCAGGAGGGGGAGGAGGGCATGATCTACTTCGAGGAGGGGGAGTTCCACGTTCTCTCCTCCAAGGAGGAGATGGCCGTCCTGCCCGCCCAGAGGAAGATCCCCCTGTCCGTCGTCCAGGGACAGATCGATGAGGGTTGGAACTCCATTGCGGTGAGGGCGCTCCCAGAGGGTATCGCCGTCAAGGGGGAGGGGGAACTGCTCTCCCTCACCACCGGATTCGAGCTGAGAAGGGATCCCATGCTCCTGGTGGACTCCCTGGTCCGGCTGAGGGAGGAGGGGGGGCATTCCAGGATCATCTTCGTGCCCGGGCTGATGGACGTCTCCAACCTGGCCCTCCTGGTCTACCTGGGCGTGGACCTGATGGACACCTCGGCACTGGTTCATCAGTCCCGACGGGGGATACTCTCCATGCCCGAGGGCATGGTCCCCGCCTCGGAGATGCCCTGGGTGGTGGAGGAGCACACCGAGTCCATACTGGGTTTGAATCTCCGCATGGCCCGGGAGGAGCTGAACAGGGTGAGATGGGCCCTGGACAGGGGGAGGCTGAGGGAACTGGTCGAGATCAGGATGAATGCCACCCCCTGGGCGGTGGCCGCCCTGCGCCACTTCGACCTCCGCCACCAGGCCTTCCAGGAGGAGCGCACCCCGGTGACCGGGGACCGGGTGCAGTGCAACAGCAAGCAGTCCCTCTTCCGTCCGGAGGTGGTCCGGTTCAGGGACCGGATGAGGGACCGATACCGCCCCCCGGCCCACAAGGAGGTGCTGCTCCTCATCCCCTGCTCGGCCAGGAAGCCCTACTCCCTGTCCAAGACCCACCGGATCCTCCGGAGCAGGCTGCGATCCGTCCCCAACTGGTCCCGGGTGCACGAGGTGGTGGTCACCTCTCCCCTGGGCACGGTGCCCAGGGAGCTGGAGCTGTTCTTCCCGGCGGCGCACTACGACATCCCGGTCACCGGGGACTGGGACCGCTTCGAGGAGGAGATGATACTGGATATGGTGAAGGGGCTTCTCCCCCGCTACCGCCACGCCTTCCTTCACATGGACGGGGATATCCTGGAGGGCGTGGACGCCCGACGAACCTGCCTCGACGGACCCATGTCCGATGCCTCCATGGATGAGCTGGTGGATCGCCTCGGAGAGGTCTGCGAGGACCTGGAACCGGTCCCCTGGAAGCAGGACAGGTTCCACTGCATGGAGTCCCTGCTCAGGTTCCAGATGGGCCCCGGGGCGGAGAGTCTCATGGAAGGCGCCCGCGTGGTTGGCAGGTATCCCAGGGAGAAGATCGTTCGGGGCGGGGAGCAGCTGGGCATGCTCACCCCGGAGAGGGGTATGGTCTCCCTGACCATGGAGGGGGCGGAGGGCCTTCTTCCCCTCGAAAGATCCTGGGTGGAGATGGGGGACTTCGAGATGAAGGGAAACCTGTTCGCCGTGGGTGTGGAGGGCGCCGACCCCTCCCTCCGGGTGGGGGACGAGGCCCTGGTGGTCCGGAGGGGAGAGCTCCAGGCGGTGGGGGTGGCCAAGATGAGCGGCGGGGAGATGGTGGAGTCCAGGAGGGGAGAGGCCGTGCGGGTGAGGCATCACAGGTAGTTTTGCAGTTTCGGTGACCCCCCACCGTGGATGATTTAACCCCCGCCCCCTTACTACTATTAGGAGGCGTGAGCCCCCATGAAGATGACCCATCATCCCTCGGTGAGGAGGGAATAACGGCCCCATCCCCCTCACCTTTTTTCCCTTTTCCACTGGAAGACCGGGACCATTCTCCAGCGATACACGGTGGGAGTGCAGGTGTCGGGATTTGAACCCGAGCTTTTGGCTTGGAAGGCCAAAATCCTAACCAGGCTAGACCACACCTGCTTCCGGCACCCTATCTCAATCCCCCATTAAATGCTTAGCGGTTTCCCCGATTCTGGTGGTGGTTATCGGGAGAACGTAGGCGATCTGGTTCTGCTTTCTGGAATAATGAGGAGGTGGAGAATAAAAGAGAGTGGGGGGTGCTTGTCTTAGCACCCCCCGAGAGAACGTTCAAGCGTGCACAGTGTGTTGCCGTATCTCCTCGCCCCCGAGATCGTTGACCTCCTCTTGGATCCCGCGGAGCTCCTCGATGAACTCCCACACTCCCTCGGTATCGTCGCCCCTCTCCTCCATCTCCAGGGCGATCTCCTTCAGGTCTCTGAGGGTGTGGGTCTTCATCCAGTTCATCACGTCATCAGCGATTTCCATGGTTTCACTGTCTTCGTGGTCTCTCATCAATAGCATCCCATCCCTTAGGGTCGTCGTTACGTCCCTGTCCGACCCTTTGTCAGACATATCATGGATTCTTTTTCGTACTATTTATAAATTGCGAGATCATTGCGTCCGACGGAATGATTTGAAGGGGCCGGGTTCCAGTTGAAATAAAGGGGTAGGTTATCTGTCCGACAGTAATAATAAGATCACCCACCGATTCAGCTTTTCAGCATTTGGCCAAAAGGTTTTTCAAGATTAATGGTCAATTAGCTGGAGAAGGTGAATTGGGATGGGGTTTTTGGACTCGCTTCTCGATGGAGACAACAGGGCCGTGAGAAAGGGTCAGAGGTTGATAGAGAGCGCACGCAGCAGGATATCGAAGGACAACAGGGACATGGCCCTTGAGGACCTGGAGAAGGCGAGTTCGCTGCTGTTCCGGAACGTGGGGACCGATCCGCAGCAGAGGAGGATGTGGGCCGATACGCTGGTGGACCTCGGATCCCTCTATCTGGAATGCGACAGGCCCGAGAGGGCCAGGGAGGCCGCCGACTGGGCCCTCAAGATAAGGTCCAAGCATGGGGGGGCCATCGCCTGCAAGGCCCGGGCCCTGTCCCACCAAGGAGATGTCTCCGGTGCGCTGAACGAGCTGGAGAGCGCCCTGTCCGACGAGCCCGAGGACAAGTCGCTGTGGCTGCAGAAGTGCGAGATCCACGAGTCCGCCGGGGAGAACGAGAGGCTGGTGGAGTGCCTGAAGAAGGTCCAGGAGATCGACCCAGAGGACGTGGAGATCTACGACCGCCTGGTGGAGAAGACGGGGGATCCCGGGTGGCTCCGCCGGAAGGGGGAGACGCTATTCCGGCAGGGTCACATCGATCGGGCCGAGGAGGCGTTCGAGGCGGGACGGGCCTACGATCCTGATGACGTGGACCTCATACTGGACCTGGGCAGGATCCATCTCTTCAATAAGGACTTCGAGCGCGCCATTGAGACCTACGACCGAGTTCTGGAGAGGGACAGATCCAATCAGCGGGCCTACCTGAACAGGGCGAGGGCCCTAAGGGAGAGGGGGGATCACTCCGAGGCGATCAGGGACTACCGGGAGGCACTGAGGCTGGATCCCACCGATAAGCACACCTGGACGGAGACCGCCTCCCTGCTGGAGCAGATGGAGGACCCGGAGGGCGCCCTGAAGGCGTACGACAGGTCATTGGAGGTGGACGGGGACTACGAGCCGGCGCTGGAGGGGAAGGTGAAGATCCTGAAGGACCTGGAGAGGTACCAGGAGCTGGTGGACTACTCCTCGAAGCTGCTCTCCCATAAGGGGGACGATCTCCCCCTCATGCTGATCAGGATCGACGCCCTGACCGCCATGGACCGGAAGGAAGAGGCACTGGGCGAGCTGAGGGAGGGTTTGCAGAAGTTCCCCAAGGACATCGAGCTGATGGAGCGGATGCAGTTCGTCCTCCGGGAACAGGAGAGCTGGGAGGAGCTCGGCAGCCTCTCCTCCCGTATCCTGGATCTCCGACCGGACGATTTCGAGGCCCTCCGATCCCAGGGGATGGCCCTCTACCACACGGGCAACTACAAGGAGGCCCTCAAGTCGCTGGAGAAGGCCTCCAAGGTGAACCCCGATTCGGAGGAGGTGCTGGTGCTCATCAAGGACTCGAACAAGCATCTGGGCAGGGACAAGGCGGTCCTGGAGTCCTGTGACCAGGTGCTCAAGGTGAACCCGGGGAACATGGACGCCCTGACGGACAAGGCCACCGCCCTGGATCGAATGGACAGGAAGCTGGAGGCAATCTCGGTCTACGAGAAGGCCCTGGAGCTGGAACCGGAGAACGAGAAGATGCTCCAGGACCTCTCGGTGGCCCTGTTCTCGGTCAAGAGGTACGAGGAGGCACTGCGGAGGTCCACCTTCGGCTCCCAGAGCTTCCCCTCAAACATCACCTTCTGGAGGGTTATGGGGGACTCCCTCTTCGCCCTCAAGCGCTTCGACGAGGCGGCCGGCGCCTTCGACCAGGCGCTGGAGCTTGACGAGAACAGCGAGAAGCTCTGGTACTCCAGGGGGCTGGCCCTGGAGAGCGCCCAGCGTTTCGAGGAGGCGGTTGCCTGCTACGACAGGGCGATCGACCTGAATCCGGAGGACAAGAACCTCTGGATCTCCCGGGGAGTGGCCCTGGAGTGGCTGGAGCGCTCCTCCGATGCCCTGGGGGCCTACGATCAGGCCATCAACCTGGATCCGGAGAACAAGTTCGTCCACTTCCGCAGGGGCCAGGTGCTCGCCAATATGGGGAGGCACCCCGACGCCGTGGACGCCTTCGACAGGGCCCTGGAGATCGGCCGCAGGGACGTGGACGTTTTGGAGGCGAAGAAGGAGTCCCTGAAGCACATCGGACGCTCGGACGACATCATCAAGGTCTGCGATCAGATACTGAAGGTAGACCCCAAGCGGGAGGCCACCTGGGTGGACAGGGGGATCGCCTGCCAGAACCTGGACCGTACCCAGGAGGCCATCCGATCGTTCGACAGGGCCCTGGAGCTCAATCCCAGGAACGTCCGCGTACTGGAGTACAAGAAGCTCTCCATCATCGTGAAGGGGGAGCCGGGGGAGATAGTGGAGATATGCAACGAGATCCTCCGGCTGGATCCCAAGAACAAGATGGCCCTGGTGGACCGGGGAGGCGCCCTGGAGGCCACGGGGAGGTGGGAGGACGCCCTCTCCTCCTTCGACCAGGCCATCAACCTGGATCCGCAGGACAAGACCCTGTTCAACCGGAAAGGACTGGCCCTGGTGAACATGGGGAGGAACGGGGAGGCGGTGGAGGCGTTCGACCGGGCGGTCCGCCTCGATCCGGCGGACGCCAGCATACTGAACAACAAGGGGAGGGCACTCCTGTTCATGGACCAGTACGAGCAGGCCCTCCGGGTCTTCGACAAGTGCGTGGACATGGACCCGAAGACCTCCACCTACCAAATGGACCGGGGCAGGGCCCTGGCCGCCCTGGGCAAGTACGAGGAGGCGGTGGAGGCGTTCGACCAGGCCACCCACCTGGACAAGAGGAACCCCGAGGTCTACAAGTACATGGGAGGGGCGCTCTTCAAGCTGGAGAGGTTCGAGGGTGCGGTGGACGCCTACAACCATGCCATAGAGATGGGGGCAAACGACTACTCGGTGTTCAAATCCAAGGGCAGGGCACTGGAGGAGCTGGGCAGGACCATGGAGGCCATGGACAGCTACGAGAGGGCGGCCTCCCTCGAGACCTCCGACGCCGGGGTGTGGAATCGGCTGGGAATCGTGCATATGAGGATAGAGAATTACGATCGGGCGGCGGACTGCTTCGACCAGGCCCTGAAGCTGGAGCCCAGGAGGAAGGACATCTGGCTCAACCGGGCGGCCCTGATGGAGAAGGTCAGGAGGAACGAGGAGGCCCTCAAGAGCTACGACAGCGCCCTCGGCCTGGACTCGGAGGACAAGGTGGCCTGGAACGGGAAGGGCATGGTCCTCCTCCAGATGGAGAAGTACGATCAGGCCAAGCGGGCCTTCGACAAGGCCCTGCAGATCGACCCCGGTATGGACTCGGCCGAGGAGGGAAGAAGGGCGGCTGAGAACAAGCTGCGGGAGGTGGAGATCTCCGAGTACGCCGAGAAGATCATGGAGCTGGAGTACAGGCAGAACAAGAGGGTCACGAAGGAGGAGGCCTTCCGGGACTGCGGGGTCCCCTATTCCATGCTGGAGGAGGTGATGGAGTTCATGGAGAGGAGGGAGCCGGTGAACCTCTCCTCGCTGGGCCCGGCCGAGTTCAGGGAGTACGAGGAGCTCTCCCGCCGGGTGCTGTTGGCCACCTACCAGAACCCCAACGTGTCCAAACAGGGCATCCGCCTCCCGGACGTCCTCATGGCACTGCCCAACCGGAACGTTCCGAGGGCAAAGCGGGTCCTCTCCTACATAGAGAAGGTCAACGAGATGGAGATGTCCGCCAACGTCCGGGATCAGGAGACCGAGAAGTACCTGAGGGCGGCCATGGACCTGCCCGAGGAGCAGCGGTCGGTGTTGGGTATGATGGAGGGCCTGGGGGTGGGCCTTTACACCGCCAGGAAGCTCACCGCGGTCCTCTCCTCCATGCAGAAGGAGGGCTACCGGGGCTCCGGGGTCAGGGTGAAGGACCTCCCCCAGGGGACCAGGGGGGAGGAGGTCCCCTCCTCCGGTGTGCCCTCCGAACCGAGGAGGGCTCCTCCGAGGCCCAGCCCACCCAGGGAGACCCCTCCGGAGGTGCAGACCGAACCTGACCTCTACCAGCGGTTCTACGGCTCCGAGGAACCGGAGAAGAAATCCAAGAAGGAGAGCGGGAAGAAGGGGAAGAAGGAGGCCCAGGAGGAGTCGGAGGAGATGCAGGATCGGAGATGCCTCTTCCACGGCGGTCTTGCGGTGCAGTCCTGCCCCTCCTGCGGAACCAAGCTGTGCAACGACTGCGTGGCAGAAGGCAGGTGTCCCCGCTGCAAGGCCCCTCTGGGTCCGGAGGGAGAAAGGGAGGAGCCGGGGGAGTCCAGGGATCTGAGTAGGCTATAGGTCAGTAGTCCATGGTATTGGCCTTCATGTACTCCCGCAGAAGCGAGGTGGCGTAGCACCCCTTGGTGAGGGAGAACCCGATGTCCAGGCGGTCCCCCTCCACCCGATGCTCCAGCTCCCAGAAGCGGCCCACCAGCTCCCTTCGATTGCCCTTGGAGCTGGCCCGGGGCATGTCCGGCACCAGGAAGTCCCTCCTACGGATCCCCTCGCTCTCGACCACCGATCGCTCTATCTCCCCCATCTCCCCCCCGGCGAACTCGCTCTCCGATCCGAATACCAGTCCACCGATGACGGCCCTCCCCTCCCGAAGCT
>JBKHFJ010000031.1:0-12279 GCA_046540255.1 Methanomassiliicoccales archaeon
GGGCCCTTATGGCGGTGGGGGCGGTGTAGAAGATGTTCACCCCGAACTTCTCCACTATGGTCCAGAACCGATCGACTTCAGGGTAGGTGGGGGTGCCCTCGAACATGATCGTGGTCGCCCCGGCCGCCAGCGGGCCGTAGACGATGTAGCTGTGACCGGTGATCCAGCCGATGTCTGCGGTGCACCAGTAGGTGTCCCCCTCCCGGTAGTCAAAGATCCACTTGAAGGTAAGGTCAGTGTAGAGCAGGTAGCCTCCGGTGGTGTGCAGGACCCCCTTGGGCTTGCCGGTCGACCCGGAGGTGTAGAGTATGAACAGGGGGTCCTCGGCGTCCATCTTCTCGGGCGGGCAGTCAGGGCTGGCCGACTCCATCAGCTGGTGCCACCAGAGGTCCCTTCCCTCCTTCATCTCCACCGGGGCGTTGGCCCGGTTGACCACGATCATCCTCTCCACCGGGGTGTCGCCCTGTATCGCGATGTCGGCGTTGGACTTCAGGGGTATGAGCTTACCTCCCCGGAAGCTGCCGTCGGAGGTGATCAGCAGCTTGCAGGAGGAGTCGTTGATCCGGTCCCTGAGGGACTCGGCGCTGAATCCCCCGAAGACGATACTGTGTATCGCCCCGATGCGGGCGCAGGCCAGCATGGCGATGGGCAGCTCGGGTATCATGGGCAGGTAGATGGACACCCGGTCGCCCTTCTCCACCCCCTGCGACCTCAGTACGTTGGCGAACTTCTTCACCTCGTGCAGCAGCTGCTGGTAGGTGAACGTCCTCACCTCGTCCTCGGGCTCCCCCTGCCAGATGATGGCGGCCTTGTTCTTCCTCCAGCCGTCCGCGTGTCGGTCGAGGCAGTTGTGGGCGGCGTTCAGCTTCCCGCCCTTGAACCAGGTGAATTTGGACTCCTCCACGTCCCACTCGAAGACCGACTCCCAGGTGGAGAACCAGTCCAGCTCCTCCCGGGCGTGCTCCTCCCAGAAACTGTCCGGATCGCTGATGGACCGCTCGTAGAGCCTCAGGTACTCCTCCATGCTCCCGACGTGCGCGTTCTCGCTCAGCTCCTCGGGAGGAGCGAAACGCCTCTTTTCCTCCATAATAGATTCAATGGTGTCCTCAGACATCCTATCCTCTCCAGAGGGGACCGTTCGATCCCCAGCTTATCGAACCACTCCGATGGGAAACGAATCGATTTTTACCTATAAAGTCTATTCGAATTCGTTCGAGGCGAATTGATAGATTGTCGAATGAATGTTTCGAATCCCAAGGGACTGGACGGCGAAGATTGCGGTAAGGGACTACCTTTCCATTGGAACCGTACGACAATCGTACGTGAGATCGTCCCTGCACCTTCACGGCATCGGGGAATGCTTGATCCCGGCCCCGCGGGCGGAAAGTGTTTATCCTCCCCTTCAATTTCCGGGACCGTGAAGTTGCTGGTCACCGGGAGCTCCGGGCAGGTGGGATCGTACCTGATAGAGGGTCTGAGGGATCATGAAGTCACCGGATTGGACCTTCGCCCCGGTCCGCGCACGGTCACCGGGGACGTGAGGGATCCCGACCTGGTCTCCGAGCTCTGCGCCGAGGCGGACGCGGTGATCCATCTGGCCGCCCAGGTGAGCGTGGAGAGGAGCCTGCGGGATCCGCTGGAGGACATGGACATCAACTCCACGGGCACGGTCAATCTGCTAAGGGCAGCCTCCGAGGAAGGGGTGGGGCTGTTCGTCCACGTCTCCACCGCCGCGGTGTACGGTGATCCCCAGTACCTGCCGGTGGACGAGGGCCACCCCACCGCCCCCAAGTCCTTCTACGGGGTGAGCAAGCTCTCCGCCGAGTGGTACGTGCGCACCTTCGGCCGGAGCAAGGGCCTTCCCTACCTCATAGTCCGGCCGTTCAACCTCTACTCGCCCAGGGCCGACCCCGACAGTCCCTACTCCGGCGTGATCACCCGCTTCGTGCAGAGGGCAATGCGCGGTCGACCGCTGGTGATCGAGGGGGACGGGGAGCAGACCAGGGACTTCGTGCACGTCCTCGACCTGGTGAGGATGATCTCCCTGCTCCTTGGATCGGGGTTGAGGGACCGCACCCTGAACTGCGCCTCCGGCAGGGGGACCTCGATCAACCAGCTGGCCCGCGCCGTGGTAAATGTTTCGCCCCGCGAGGTGGGGGTGGAGCGGGGCCCCTCCCGGGAGGGGGACATCCGCCACAGCGTGGGGGAGGCCTCCAGGGCCAGAGATCTGCTCGGATTCTCCCCCGCCATCCCCCTGGAGGAGGGTCTATCCGGATTCTTCCGACGCGATGGGTAGGAGGACCACCATCCTGGTGCCCTGGGAACTGTCGCCCTCCACCCTGTCCTCGGCCCAGATGCGCCCGCCGTACCTCTCCACCAGCTTCCGGGCTATGGTAAGGCCTATCCCGGAGCCCTTCCCCCCGTTCCGACGGTAGCGGCGGTCGAACACCCTTCCCTTCTCCTCGTCCGGTATACCCGCTCCTCGGTCCAGGATCTCCACCCGCAGCTCCTCCCCCATGAGTGCCATGATGGTGACCTCGCCGCCCCCGTGCCTCAGCGCGTTGACGATCAGGTTCATGAACAGGTTGGGGAGGGCGCGGTCGGCGGTCACCTTCACTCCGGCCAGGTCCTCCGTACCCTCGCCCATCTCCACCCTCCCCTCCGGGAAGCGCTCCAGGGAGAGCTCCACGGCCCCCTTCACCGACTCCAGGAAGTCCACCCTCTCCAAGGAGGTGTCCTCCCCCTGGATCAGGTCGATGAGCAGGCGTATGTCCTTGATGAAGTCCCCCATCCTGCAGGTGGAGGAAGCGGCCCTGTCCAGGAGGTCGGCCGCCCTTCCCTCATCGAGGTCCCTCCTGGCCAAATCCAGGTAGCCCCGGATGGGCATGAGGTAGTTGCCGATGTCGTGGAAGATGATGTCGTGGTACAGGTTCAGCTGGTCGAGGGAATGCCTGAGCCTCTCGTTCAAACTCTTCTTCTCCACCGCGGAGACCATCAGGGCGGCGGCCGATTCCAACCCGCTCCTGGTGATCTCCCCCAACCCCCTCTCCCCGGAGAGGAAGAGCATGGCCCCTCTCACCCCCCGGGAATCGCGGATCAGGAGGATCACACCGGCCCCGCCGAGCCCCATCTCCTCCAGGAAGGGGATCTGCCCCTCCCGCATCTCCAGCAGACCGGTGGAGGGATCGGCGCCTCCGAAGGGGCAGGGCGGGAGGTCGAAGCTCTCCAGATCCAGTTGAAAGGTGGAATCCCTGACCCTGCCCTTTCCCTCGTGGAGGTCAAGATCGACCAGAACCCCGGGCATGTCCAGAACGCTCGAAAGGTGGTGGAGGAACTCCACCAGCATCTCTCCCAGGTCCTCGGTGGAGAGGGCCACCATGCCCAGGTCGTGGAGCGCGTGAAGTAGATCCCTCTCCTCCCGGAGACGCCCCTCAAGGCGGACACGCTCGGTGATGTCGTGGCCCGTGCAGATCAACCCCGTCGTCCGCCCCAGCGAGTCAATGATGGTGGAGAAGCGCCAGTTGATGGTCGATTCCCCCACCCGGCTCTGATGCTCCCCCCGCAGCTCCCCGGTGAGGGGAAACCTCACCGGCAGGTCTGGTATGATCTCCTGGACGGGCCGGTCCTCGAGCGCCGGCCGCTCGATGCCCAGGACCTCCTCGGCGGCGCGGTTCACCAGGAAGATCGTGCCGTCATCGTCCGTGCCCAGCACCAGACTGGGGGCCAGATCGACCAGGGTGTTCAGCCGACTCCTCTCGTCCTTCAGCTCCCGGCTCAGACGGGAGGCCTCGTCGATCGGCCTGATGGTCCCCTGGACCCACAGGAAGTCGTCCCCCTCCCTGACCAGGGCGGCGTAGAGCTCGCAGTCCTTCCCCTCCCCGTTCCGGTCCACCAGTCGGACCGGGTAGAGCTCCGGCGAGTCCTCCCCTTTCAGCCGCCTCCTCAGGTTGTTCCTGGCCCTCTCGGCGCTTCCCTCGGACATCAGGCCGAAGAGGCTGGTCCCCAGCAGCTCCTCCGGTTCGTAGCCAAGGAGGGATCTCACCGCCGGGTTGACGTAGGCCAGCCTACCCTGGTCGTCGATCATGTAGACCAGGTCCTGGACGTGCTCGATCAGCCTCCGGTAGTCCGGCGAGTCCATTGTGGGTCCTCTATCTTCCAATGAGATATATAGCTGATGGAGGGAATGACCGGAAAAGAGTAAAAGGGGGAAGTGGCCCGGGTGAGGGCGGGGGGATGCCCTCACGCACGGGCCAGGGGAGAGTCGGCACCCATGGGGCCGTCCAGGTTGTAGTTGTAGTCCTCCGTGGTCCCGTCCACCATCTCTAACCTTGCCTTGATCCTACCCCTCTCGAAGATGATCTGGGCGTTCCTCACGTTGGACTTGTACACCGAGACCCGCTTCCCGGCCCTGGTGAGCCTCCTCTCCGCGCAGTAGATGAGCCCTGCCTTGTCCAAGAGCTTGATCTTGCGGTAACAGGCGGCTATGGGAATCCCCAGGTTCTCGCTGAGCTCGGCGGCGCTCTTGGGTTTCCCCATCGTCGCCAGGAGGATCTTCGCCGAGTATTCCTCGGTCAACAGCCTTGAAGTTTCAAGAGCGTGCATGTGCTACACCATCATGAAAACCGGGTGATCAGTATAAAAACTATCTCGAATGATTATCAGTGCTGATTTCACGGTTTCCCATTGTCCAGAAGGCGGGAGGCGGTCGCATTTCCCCGGTCAGTCTCGGTATCGGGAACGGGAAACCTCACCTGTACACCAGCTCCTCCGCCCTGCCGAACATGTTCCTCGACAGCAGGTAGGTGGAGACGATGGAGGCCACCGTGTTCGAGGCCAGTATCATGAATATGATGACCAGCTGGAAGACGGCCGCCTTGGCCGGGTCCCAACCGGCGATGATCATGCCCGACATCAGCCCGGGGATCCACACCAGGCCCAGGGTCCTCATGTTGTCCACCGTGGGTATCAGGGAGGCCTGGACGCTCCTCCGGATCATCGGTCTGATGGCCTGATCACCCGTGGCCCCCAGGGCCAGCAGGTTCTCTATCCGTAGGACGTTGCTCCTCACCTCTCCCCTCAGCCTCTCCATGGCCAGCGAGGTGATGTTCATCGAGTTGCCGATGACCATTCCGCCCAGGGGAATGATGTACTCCCCCCGCATGGGGATCACCCCCAGGGCGACCATGCCCAGGATGATGGCGGTGGAGGAGGAGACGATGGAGATGGAGGACACCCGGAACCCCTGGGTGATGTCCTTGGCCCTCTTGGCGGAGGTGTGGGAGGCCACCACCATCATGAAGACGAGGATGGCGGCGATCCACAGCATGTCCTCCAGCTCGAAGACGATGGTCAGGAAGAACGCCAGGACCATCAGCTGGGCGAAGGCCCTCACCGTGGCCACCATGAGGTCGGAGGTGAGCCCCAGTCCACGGTATCGGGAGAGGGCCACCACCAGGACCACCAGCACCGAGGCCAAAAGCAGACGGACCGCGTCCTGCAGTGACATCAGGTCCTCCAGCATCATTGCAGATCCTCCATGTCATAGCGCCGGAAGAACTCCTCCGTCGGCAGGGTGTCCACGCTCCTTCCCCGGTCGATGTACAGCGTCCGGTCGCCGATCCTCCGACCCTGCTCCATGTCGTGGGTGACCACCACCATGGTGAGCGAGGACCTCTCCTTCAGGTCCACGATCAAATTCTCGATCCGGCGCGAGCTGGCCGGATCGAGGGAGGAGGTGGGCTCGTCCATCAGCAGCACGTCCGGCCCGTTGGAGATGGCCCTGGCGATGCACATCCTCTGCTGCTGGCCCACCGATAGGTCGCTCCCCTGCCTATCCAGCAGCGACTCCTCCAGCCCCACCATCCGCATCATGGACGCGGCGTCCGGCGGGGGGGACCCGGTGAGAGCCGGCCCCATCAGCACGTTGTCCCGGACGGTGCCCTCGAAGGCGATGGGCAGCTGGAACACCATGCCCACCCTCTTCCTCAGCTCGATGGGGTGGTAGTCCCCTATGGACCGGCCGTCCAGCAGGATGTCTCCCCGGTCTATCTCCATCAGCCTGTTCAAGGTCCGGAGGAAGGTGGACTTGCCCGCCCCGGAGGGCCCCACCACGGTGAAGATCACCCCCTCCGGGATCAGGGTGGAAACGCCCCTCAGCACCTCCACCTGGCCGATCGCCAGGTGGACCTCCCTGGCCTCGATCTTGGTGTTCATGCACACCGGTCAGGAGGGAGCACCGGTACTAAACCGTTGCCGCCCTCTGGGCGCTCAAGCGGTCTTGTCCAGGTGCACGTCCATCTGCGGGAACGGTATCTCGATGCCCTCCTTCCTGAAGGCCTCGTGTACCTGCTTGGTGATGTCCACCTTGACCGTCCACCAGTTGGGATTGTCCGCCCACGGCCTCAGGGAGAGGTTCACCGAGGAGTCCCCCAGCTCGGTCACCATGACCGCCGGGGCCGGGTCATCCAGCACCATCTCGTGGTTCCTCATCACGTCCAAGGCCACCCTGAACGCCTTCTCCACGTCGTCCCCGTAGCTGATGCCGACCGAGACGTCCGCCCTCCTGACGGGCATGCGGGAGTAGTTGACGATGGCCTGTCCCCACACCGAGCGGTTGGGGATGGTGATGAACTCGTTCTGAAAGGAGACCATCTCGGTGGACATGATGCCCACCGACCTGACCGTGCCGGTCAACCCCTGCACGGAGATGGCCTCGCCCTTCTCGAAGGGCCTTATCATGGCGATCCACACCCCGGCGAAGAAGTTGTTCACGGTGTCCTGCATGCCGAAGGCGATCACCAGGCCGAGGACGGCCGAGAGCCCCAGGACCAGCGAGCCGGTGTTCACACCCAGGAAGCCGACCGCGAACAGGATGACCGCCACCAGCAGCAGTATGCCGATCAGCCTGCCCATGAAATCTACCATCAGGGGAGGGAGATTGGTCTTCCCCATCGATCTCTTGATCATGGAGACCACGGCCCTGGTGACGATCCAGCCGACCACCAGCGCGACTATGAACAGTATGAGGTCGAAGTACGAAATATCGGTGAAGGGTATTGTGTCCTCCAGATTCACGCGTTTCCTCCTATTTCGGAATTATATGACCACCTGTTGAAGATAAATCTTTCCGTGGGGAAGGTGGAGCCGGACGTGTTCTAGTGAACATGAACCCGAAGAAATTTTAAGCGGTGGCCTGTAATACCGAAAGCGCATGTTCGAGAGGATGCTGGTCCCCATCGATTTCTCCCAGCAATCGATCAGGATGTTCGAGTGCATCTCCCGCTTCTCCGAGGGGAGGGAGGGGGAGCTGATACTGCTCAACGTCACCGAGAAGGGGGAGGGCCCCACCCCCCAGCAGAGGAGGACGGCCAACGAGCTGGTGGAGAAAGCGTCCATCGGCGGCAGGAAGGCGAGGTTCCTCAACGTATCCGGGGATCCGGTGGAGGGCATCCTGCGCACCGCCCGGGAGGAGGGGGCCACGCTGATCGCCATGGCCTCCTCCGGTAAGGGCATGGCCAGGGAGTTCTTCATGGGCAGCACCTCCCTGGGCGTGGTCCGGCGATCGAACCTTCCGGTGCTGATAGAGAAGTTCAAGGTCTCCGACGGGAAGAGGGTGGAGGAGGTATGCTCCGATCTGCTCCTGTGCGCCGTGGTCCCCCTGGACCTGCACGGTTGCACCGAGAGGGTGGTGGCCCGTTTATCCGAGCTGTCCTCCCAGGGGCTGAGGAAGGCGGTCCTCTTCCACGTGGTGGACTCCACCAGGTACAGCGTGGACAACGACGAGCACTTCAGGTGGGTGAAGGACCGCTTGGAGGGGATCAAGGAGGAGCTCTCCTACCTGGACTGCGAGATCACCACCCACCTGCACTACGGGAGCCGGGCCTACAACATCATGGAGGCCGCCAGGGAGTTCCAGGCCTCCCTCATAGTGCTGGGTACGCATGGGAAGAGCCTGCTGAGGGAGATGGCCCTGGGCAGCGTCTCCGAGGAGGTGGTCAGGAAGTCGACCACCTCCCTCCTGATCGTCAGGTGCTGACTTTCCCGGATCTACCGAGGTAGGTGAGTGGGGATGACCTGGATCCGGGGACCTGGGCCACGATGGTCTCCCCCACCCCGCCCAGGAGTCGCCCATTTCGCCCAGGGACCGCTCTGGACGATGTCTCACATCTTCTCAGCCCCGCCACCGTTCGATCGGGGATTCATTGGAAGCAGAAGGTCAGAGGACCAGGGCCGGAGGGAGCAGGAGCAGCAGGAACGCCAGGCCGGTCACCACCACCCTTCTCCACCGGGGCCGGATGTCCGACACGCGCCAGGTGCGGAAGGCGGCGTGCAGGAACCCCAGCAGGAAGAGCTGCCCCCCGGCGAGCAAAATGTACCTCCCGGAGTAGCCGCCGAACCCCTGGATGAACAGATCGGCGGAGAGGGCGGCGATCACCAGGCCCTCCACGGCAACCAGGGCGGCCCCCAGGAATCCCAGCAGCTCGATGAGGGGCATGCCCATGAGCCTGCGGTCCAGCATGTTCCACTTGGCCAGCACCCTCAGGCCCAGCAGGCCCATTCCCAGCGCGAACAGCTGGGCACCGGCCAGCGCCACCCAGTGACCGGAGATGCCCCCGAACCCCTCCAGCCTGATGTCGCTGGCGATACCCATCACGAAGAGCCCCTCGGCGGCGATCGCCAGGGAGACGATCGGGCCGCCCACCTGGGTAAGGTCCGCTCTCTCCCGCGGCCGGTCCCTGTAATACCAGGAGATCACCTGTAGGGAGCCCAGGAAGAATAGCTGGCTGCCGGCCAGCACCATCAGGTCCGGCCTGATGTGTCCTATCCCCTCCAGATGTACTGGGGAGGCGTAGCCCACCAGGACGATCCCCTCCACCACGGCCAGGGTGCCCAGCACCAGTGGGAGGAAGGAGATCACCCTGTTGGAGCAGATGTCCCGACCGAAGAAGGTTCGGTCCTTGAGAAGCCAGAACAGGGAGAGCAGGATGCCGATTACCAGGAGCTGGCCGCCGCCGATGAGGACCGTCCGAGAGAGCATGCCCCCGACGCTCTCCACCCGGATGGGGGCTGCCACCCCCATGATGAACAGCCCCCCGGCGGCCAGCAGGACGCCCCCGACCATGGCCATCACCGGAAGGGGCCTGGTCCGGAAGGGACGCTTGTTCCACCAGAACCAGGCGAAGGCCACCACCGTCCCCAGGAGGAACAGCTGCGCGCCGAACAGGACCGACCAGACCTCCCGGACATTCCCCAGGCCCGAGATCTCCATGGGCTGGGAGAAGAACACCAGTATCAGCCCCTCTATGGCCACCACCTCGGCCACCAGCAGGGGCAGGTCCTGCATGATCCAGAGGGAGAACGGTTTCCGGCCCAGTATGGCGTGGTCCTTCAGGGCCCAGAAGGAGGCCATGACCGCCCCCAGCAGGAACAGCTGCAGCCCCAGCAGGGTCACCGTGCCCTTCCCCAGGGTGATCTCCCCCACCTCCACCGCGGCGGCCGATCCCATCACGAAGAGCCCCTCGGCGGCCACCACCGAGGAGAGCAGGACGGAGACGGTCCTGGACCATCCCGTGACCGCCCCGTTCCTGGAGAGCCATCCCAGTAGCACGGAGGAGCCGAGGACGAGCAGCTGGGCGGCCCCGGCGGCGATCCAGAAGTCCCTGATGATGGTGGACTGGTAGTGGGCGTTGGTGTAGTAGGCCAGGCCTATGGCCTCGAGGACCAGGGCGGCCCCGGCCAGGAGCAGGAGGAGGGAGATCAGCCGGTTGTTCCCCAGGTCCAGACCGAAGGGGATGTGCCCCTTCAGGGCCCAGTAGAGGACCAGGAGGAGGCCGATCAGGATCAGCTGGACCCCGAAGGGCACCACCACGGCCTGAAGCAGGCCCCCCATGTCCTCCAGTAAAGGTGCCAGGTAGTAAATGCAGAGGGCACCCTCGGCGGCCAGTACGAGGCCGGTCACCACCCCGAGGAGTCGGAACCAGTCACCGGATCTCCACCAGTCTCCCCCGGAACTCAATAGACTTCCTCCTCCAGACGCCATGTACCTCTTCGGATAAAATCGTTAGGGAAGCTCGACAGGACGGGCCGTTCATATGATGTGGTCTGGGATCTCCGAGTAGTTCACCTCGTCCACCTGGGTGGACAGCAGCTCCCCCAGGAACTCCTTCAGGGGCCTGGAGTACTCCGGATGGGTGAGGGAGAGCTCGAACATGGTCTTCAGCCATCCCAGCATGTCCCCGATGTCGTACCTCCTGCCCTCGAAGCGGTAGGCGAGGATCTCCTCCCTCTCCCGGAGCAGGCGGAGCGCGTCGGTCAGCTGGACCTCCCCGTTCTTCCCCGGCGCGGTCGCCCTCAGGCAGTCGAATATCGCCGGTGTGAGAATGTACCGGCCGGTGATGCCGATGTTGGAGGGGGCCTCCTCCGGGGAGGGCTTCTCCACCAGATCCACCACCCGGTACTCCCGGTCGGTGATCTGCGTCCCCTTGATGATCCCGTAATCGCAGATCTTCTCCGTCCTCACCGGCTCCACCCCTATGACCGAGTGGCCGGTCCTCTCGTGCACCTCCATGAGCTGCTTGGTCACCGGCACCTCGGAGATGTTGATGTTGTCCCCCAGCATGACCACGAAAGGCTCGTCGCCGATGTGCTTCTCCGCCTTGGCTATGGCGTCCCCCAGGCCATGGGGATCCTTCTGGCGGACGAAATGCATGTCCACCATGTTGGAGATGCGCCGGATCTCCTTCAGCCGCTCCTGGTCCCCCTTCTCCTCCAGGGCGGCCTCCAGCTCGAAGGACTTGTCGAAGTGGTCCTCGATGGCCCTCTTGTTCCTCCCGGTGATGATCACTATGTCGGTGATCCCGGAGGCGATGGCCTCCTCCACCACGTACTGGATGGTGGGCTTGTCGAGCACCGGTATCATCTCCTTGGGCTGCTCCTTGGTCAGGGGCAGGAAGCGCAGCCCCATTCCCGCCGCAGGTATTACCGCCTTCACGCTATCACCAGCATATTCCCTCGTAGTTCTTCGTTCTCACGACCCCCCTGCCGTCCAGCACCAGTGTGTCGCCGTACATCTCGGGGTCACTGTACTCCTCCCACTCGGTCATGAGCACCACCGCGTCACTCCCATTCACGCAGTCCTCCGCCCTCTCGTGGTACTCCAGGGTGGGGAACAGCCCCTTGAAGTTATCCACCGCCTGGGGATCGTGGCAGCCCACCCTCGCCCCCCTCTCCAGCAGGGCGTTCACCAGGGAAACGGACCTCGACTCCCTGACGTCGTCCGTACCGGGCTTGAAGGCCAGGCCGAGCACGCCGATCCTGGCCCCGGCGAGCTCCAGGTGCCTCTCCAGGAGCTCCACCAGCCTGAGCGGCTGGGCCTCGTTCACCTCCTCCACGGCGCGGCAGATCCTGGCCGGAATCCCTCGCCTCGACGACTCGGCGGCCAGCCCCCGGAGGTCCTTGGGAAAACAGCTCCCCCCGAAGCCAGCCCCTGCCTGCAGGAAGTGAGGGCCGATCCTGGGATCGTGGCCCATCCCCTGGGCCACCTCCCGGACGTCGATGCCGATCTCCTTGCACATGTTCCCAATCTCGTTGATGAAGGAGATCTTGGTGGCCAGGAAGGCGTTGGAGGCCATCTTGATCATCTCCGCGGTGGAAAGGGAGACCTGGAGTACGGGGGCGTCCAGCCCCTCGAAGAGTGAGGCGATGCGCCCCCTGGAGGCGTCGTCGATACCGCCCACGATCACCCGATCGGGGTGCATGAAGTCCCCCACCGCCTCCCCCTCCCTGAGGAACTCCGGGTTGACCCCGACTCCGAAGTCCTCACCGGCCCTCTTGCCGGAGCGGTCCTCCAGCAGGGGGACCAGGGTGTTCCGGGTGGTGCCTGGGACCAGGGTGCTTTTCACCACCACCAGGTGGTAGCCGTCCTTTCTGGAGAGAATCGATCCGATCTCCTCGGCCGCCCTCTCCACGTGACTCAGGTCCAGGCCGCCGTCCTCCCTGGAGGGGGTGCCCACGCAGATGAAGGTGAGCTCCGTATCCACGATCTCCCCCATCTCGGTGGTGGCCCGGAAGCGCTGGCCCAGGTGGCGTTCCAGAAGGTCGTCCAGGTCCCTCTCGAAGATGGGAAGCTCTCCCCGGTTGATCCTCTCCACCCGATCCTCGAGGACCTCCATCAGGGTCACCGAGTGCCCCATCTCGCTCAGGCAGAGCCCGGTGACCAGTCCCACGTAGCCAGCGCCGACCACCGATATCTCCAAGGCTTCACCTCCCTTCCTCCATTGT
>JBKHFJ010000032.1:0-12217 GCA_046540255.1 Methanomassiliicoccales archaeon
ATCTGGCCGATCCCCCAGATGCCGAAGATGCCTGGGAGGATCCCCAGGATCAGGGCCACGCCCGTGTCCTTCTTGGCGGGGACCATGTAGGGTGACTGTGGCGGTGGATACCCGGTCCCTGGATAAGCCTGTCCGCCTGGAGGCTGTCCGACCACGGGGGCACCGCAGGAGGGGCAGTAGTTGACCTGTCCCTCCAGCCTCGCACCGCAAGTGGGGCAGTATGACGGCCCTCCGCTCTCCATGCTAGGGTGAATGGGGGAAGGGAATATATCCTTTTTTCAATCCCGGGAGAGTACGGATCGGGTGAAGTGATCCATGCCCTTCCTGTCCAGGAGGTCGCCGAACCTCTCCCCTTCCTCCCCATGCCTCCTATAATACTCCAGGGAGGATTCGAGAAGGGAGAGCGCACGCTCCTCGTCCACCGTCTCCAGGATCCTGGTGGCCGCTCTGGGTCTCCTTCCTACTTTCCCTCCGACGAAGACGGTGTACCCCCTCTCCAGGACGGCCATGGCCCCGTTCCCGCAGGCCTCGACGCAGGACCCGCACAGCACGCAGCGGTCCGTGTCGATGGTGGCCATGCCCTCGATGGAAATGGCGCCCACCTCGCAGGCGTCGGCGCAGAGGCCGCAGCCCACACATTCCTCTGTGACCACGGGACGTAGGCTGCCCATGATCCCGAAGTCGTTGTCCTGGGGTTTCAGGCAGGAGGCGGGGCAGCCGGTCACGGCGATCTTGAACTTCTTGGGGACCCACTCGCCGAAGTGCGCCCGGTCGATCCTCTCGGCCAGGTCCTGGCAGTCGATCAGGGCGTTGCGGCAGACCCGGTCGCCCTGGCAGGCCACCACCCCTCTCACCTTCTGGCCGGAGGCCCCTCCGCCAACGTCCGAGGAGAGCCCCCTCTCGACACTGGGGGCGAACTCCTCGGGGATGTGGGGGATCTCCACCCCCTGCCTGGAGGTGATGTGAACCTCCCCGCGTCCGTACCTGTCGGCCGCATCGGCGATGGCCCTGAGCTGCCCACTGGTGAGGCGACCACCGGCCACCCTGAGCCTGTACGAGTACAGCTTCCCCTCTCTTTGGAGCAGGAATCCCCTGTCCTTGAGCGATCCGTCGGCGTCTCCCATCTTCTCGACCTTGAGGGAACCGATAGGGTCCTCCTATATCAGTCTTGAGACTCGCCTATTGAATCGCTCGAACTACTTCCTGGGGACGATCATCCTGCCGAGATTCCGGGCCCTCTCCATCACCCCGGGATGATTCCTCACCTCGCCCCTCTTGTCCACGTTGGGAGCCAGGACCCCGTTCACCATCTCCATCTCCAGGTAGTTCAGGGTGCGTTTGAAGAAGTCGACCACCGGCCAGGCGGTGTCGTGGGACCCTTCCTGGTAGGGGATCAGGTAGCTGGCCCTCTTCCCCCTGACCATGACCCGGTTCTCCTTGCAGTTGAAGTAAACCAGGCGATCGACGAAGAGCTTCATCAGCCCGGAGGGGGCGAACCAGTACACCGGGGTGCCCAGCAGCAATCCCCCGCATTCCCCCAGCTTCCGGTAGATGTCGTTCATGTGATCCCTCTTGGGGCACTCCTCCCCTCTCCAGCAGGCGTGGCAACCGTCGCACTCCTTGATCTCCAGATCTCCCAGGAAGATCATCTCGGTCTCCATCCCCACCGATTCGGCCGCCTCCAGGGCCTCCTTCAGCAGCAGGTGGGTATTACCCCCCTTCCTGGGGCTTCCCATGACTCCCAGCAGATCCATGTTCTCCATTGAACAAGCAAGGAGCCCTTATTAAGATGTCCGGTCATGGCGGTCACCTCTACATGTCGAACGTTCCCCTCATGGCGAACGCCCCTCATGGTTATGGGCGATGAGGGGCATATCGCCAGTCATGACGGACCGGGAGGGGTGCAGGAGCAGGATCGAGGAGCTTCTCGATTCCCAACTGGTCGGGGTGTTGGCCACCGGGGCGGGAGGGAGGCCGTACGCCTCGCTGGTGGCCTTCGCTTACACCGGGGATCTGGAGAGAATGGCATTCGCGACCCCAAGGGATTCCAGAAAGTACTCGGACATGATGGAGAACCCGGGGGTGGCGCTGCTCATCGACGATCGGAGGAATGAGGTGGCCGATTTCCAGGGGGCCGTTGCCGTCACCGTAATGGGCAGGGCCAGGGAGTCGGTGGGACGGGAGAGGGAGGCTCTACTGAACCTTTACTCCGAGAGGCATCCCAGCCTGGAGAACTTCGCCACCTCGGCCTCCACCGCCCTGATGGTCGTCGAGGTGGAGAGGTACAGGATGGTCCTCCGCTTCCAGCAGGTGGAGGAGCTGTGGATCGGCGCTCGAGAAGGCCTTGAACAGGAGGAATCATGAACGATGGATAGGTCCGGGTGCCTGAATACTGCCCTTGGAGTGGACCATCCGCCCTCCCTTCCATTGCCAAACGGTATTAGGAGTCAGACCCATAGGGGATCGTGAAGGTGCTGCTGGTCACCAACGACTCCCAGGTCTTCAGGACGGGAAAGGGAAGGGGACGCAGGGCCACCGATCTCCTGGGGGAGGTTATGCCGGGTATCCCCACACCCACGGATGATCTGGACAATGAGCACTGGTATCGGGACCGGCTTCAGGGTCTGCTTGGCCCGGCGGGAGATCGCCTGGGTGGAAGGTTCACAGAGGTCAGGAACCTCTTTGATCGGCTGTCCGCCGAGCACGAGGCCTGCCTGAAGGTCATATCGGGCAGGTACGGTCTGATCGAGTCCTCCGATCCCATCGTACCCTACGATCTTCCGGTGGAATCACGCAAGGGGATCGAGGATCTGGAGGAGCGGACAAGATTCGTCGAGGATCTCTTCAGGGCCATGAAGGGGCAAGAGTGCGTCGTTTTCCTGCTGCCGAAGGGATTCGTGGAACTGCTGAAGGAGAGGGAGGTGTTCGTCACCGACCACACCGTGATCGCCGTCACCTCGAGGGATTTCAAAGGGTACCTGGACCAGAGGTCCAACTGCCTGTTCATGGAGAGGAGGGGGGCCCGGGTGGGAAGGGAGAATGCCAGGTTGATCCAGTCCACCTTGAAACGACTCAGGTTGTGACTCCCCGCCTCGGCCTCAATTGGACAGCCCGATCACATCTGGGGGAATGTTGAAACTCTCCACTCGATTTTCCCGATGGTCTTCTCCTTAGTTGGCGATCTTTTGGGTCATAGAGGCAGTCCGAGCCATTCGAACAGACCGACCATCTTGAGCCCGGCGTAGATCATGACCACGATGAACACGTACCTGAGCTGTTTCGCCGGGACGAGGTGGGCCACCCTTGCCCCCACCTGGGCCACCGGAACGCTCGTGGCCGCCAAGGCCAGGAACATCAAGAGGTTGACATATCCTATGGATATATCGGGCAGTCCGGCGGTGCCCAGCCCCAGCACCATGTAGGAGAGCGCACCGGCCGAAGCGGTGAAGAACATCAGGGCAGTGGAGGTTCCCACAGCCTTGTGCATATCGAAGTGCAGCAGTATCGCCAAGGCTGGAACCATCAGCACTCCGCCGCCTATCCCGAGCAGACCGGTAAAGAAACCGACCGCGAATCCCACTAGGATGTACGGTGTCGCATTCTCGGGAGGGCTCTGCTCATCGGCCGAGGTCTTAGCGAGAAGCATGCGCACCGCGGAAGCGAGAATGAGGATGCCGAATACCACCTTGAGGATATTACCTGGTAGCTGGGTGGCGGTAAACGCCCCGAAGAATGCCGATATCGCCCCGCAGACCCCCATCGTGATGGCCGATTTCAGAAGTACGGCGTCCTTCTTCCAGTGACGGTAGGCCCCGCTCAGCGCGGTGGGGACCACCACCATTAGGTTGGTACCGAAGGCCACCAGTATGGGGATCTTGTCGGTGAACCCCATCGAGGTCAGGATCCAGAACATCACTGGAACCATGATGAAGCATCCGCCGACCCCCAGGAATCCGGTTGCCAGGCCGATGAATATGCCGGTTATCAGCAGGATGATTATGAATACCAAGTCCATCTACATCTCCTCCCATACATTGTGCATAGTGTGAATTTCCAATTGTTTGAAATAATTTTGGTTCAATATTCTAACCATGGACGATACCGACAGGTACATCATCCGCAGGTTGGAGGAAGATGGGAGGATAGCCTATGAGCGGATCGCGAAGGAAATGGATATAACCGGGGCCGCGGTGAAGAAGAGGGTCAGTAAGCTGATCGATGGCAAGGTCCTATCCGTCAGAGGTCAGATCAACACCCAGGCCTTGGACTACTACCTCTGCTTGGTTCTCCTCGAGGTGGACTGCCACGAGCATTTGAGCGAGATCATTGATTCCTTCGCAAAATGCCCGAGGGTGATCAGCATGTTCACCGGGATGGGACAGTACAATCTGGTCGCATTGACCCTGGCGGAGGACAGGGACACGCTGGAGAGTGAATTGCTGTGCGACTGCGCCCTGAGGTCCAGACCGGGAATAAGGAAGTCCGAGGTAATCCAGCTGGAGAAGAAATTGCCCGATCCTTTTCTACCCGTGCGGAGTTCACTGGCCACCAAGGATGCCGAGAGGGCACCATGCGGTGTGGACTGTGGATCCTGTGAGAGGTACAACGAGGAACTGTGCCTGGGCTGCCCCGCCACAAAATTCTACCGGGGTGACATGTGAGTTTGGATAGTAACACCATCGCATCGATCGGGAGTCGCCATGTGAATGGATGAAGGTCGGGATCCTTTGTGCCATTGCAGTTATGCAGGGCAAGCCATCCGATGGATATCCATTTATATCACCCGCTCAGTAGATTACATTTCGGAGGTATCGAAATGCCCCGAGAGGCAAGTCTACCCATCGGGATCTGTGGGCTGAACTGCAACTCCTGCATCTACCAGTGGATGGAAGGGGTGAACGAGAGCGGCTGTCCTGGGTGCTGGGAAAGGGGGTCCTGCGACATCAGGGACTGCTGCGAGTCCTCGCACCAGGAAACATGCGAGGAATGCTCCTCGTTCCCCTGCTACCATCTCTGGCAGGGATATCAGTCCATGAGAGAGCACTATACCTACTGAGGGAATCCATGACCACGGAGGAGCGAGCGAGCAGTGAGATAGAGGAAGCGGTAGACCGCTTCGCCAAGCTCGATCGGTTCATCGAGAGGCACGGACACCGAAGAAGCTCCCTGATCGAGGTGCTCCAACAGGCTCAGGAGATCTTCGCCTACCTGGACAGGGAGACCCTGGCCCACATCGCGGACTCACTGAATCTGCCTCCCAGTCACGTCTACGGGGTGGCCACCTTCTACAACTTCTTCAGGCTGAAGAAGCCCGGTCAGCACATCGTCACCCCCTGCCTGGGAACGGCCTGCCACGTGAAGAAGATCGAGGAGATCGTGGAGGCCATCGAGGAGGAGTACGATGTGAAGCTGGGCGAATCCACCGCCGACGGGAGGCTCTCCCTGTTCGGTGCACGCTGCATCGGAGCATGCGCCATGGCTCCCAACGTCATCGTGGATGGGAAGGTGATCGGGAAGGCGACCAAGGAGAAGGTCCTGGGGAGGATGGCCGAACTCCTGGGAGGTGAGGATGAAGGCGAATGAGCTGCTGGAAACGGCCGTCTCAGAGAGGGAGAAAAGGGAGTCCTACGCCCACCGGATCAACGTCTGTTGCTCCAGCGGATGCATCCCCTTCGGTGCGGAGGAGGTCCTGGAGAGCTTCGAGGAGGAGGTGCAGAGGAAGGGCCTGGAGGAGGAGTGCAAGGTGGCCCGCACGGGGTGCATAGGCACCTGCTCGGTGGGGCCGGCCGTCCTGGTGGAACCAGGGGATCATCTCTATCAGAGCGTGACCGTCGATACGGCGAAGGAGATCGTCCAGGGTCACATCGTCGACGGGAGTCCGGTGGAGGAGCACCTCTACCCCAGCGAGAGGTTCTTCGAGAAGCAGAAGCGACTGGTGTTGAAGAACGCCGGAAAGATCGATCCCTTACGCATCGAGGACTACATCGCCGAGGGCGGTTACTCCGCCCTGATCAAGTGCCTGCAGGAGATGGACCGGGAGGAGGTGATAGAGGAGGTGTTCGACAGCGGCCTCCGCGGTAGGGGAGGAGCGGGGTTCCAGACCGGGCAGAAGTGGAAGTTCGTCGACCGTGCCACCGGCCGGCCGAAGTACATCATCGCCAACCTGGACGAGGGCGACCCCGGAGTCTTCGCCAACCGGACGCTGGCCGAGGCCGATCCCCACGCGATCATCGAGGGGATGCTCATCGCCTCCTACGCCCTGCAGGCGGAGCACGGGTACATCTACATCCGGGCCGAGTACCCGCTGGGTGTGGAGACCCTGAAGAAGGCGCTGAAGGCGGCCCGCTCCTACGGCCTGCTGGGGGAGGATATCCTGGGCACAGGGATGAAATTCGACATCGAACTGAGGCTGGGTGCCGGGGCCTTCATCGCCGGGGAGGAGACGGCCATCCTGGCCTCGGTGGAGGGCTACCGGGCCATGCCTCGACCTCGACCGCCCTATCCGGCGAACGAGGGCCTGTGGGGCAAGCCCACCCTGGTGCAGAACGTGGAGACCCTGGCCAACGTCCCCCAGATAATCCTGAACGGCAGCGAGTGGTTCTCCAGGATAGGTTCCCCCTCCTGTACGGGCACCAAGTGTTTCTCCCTGACCGGGAACATCACCAACCCGGGCCTGATCGAGGTACCCATGGGCATCACCCTCCGGGAGGTGGTGTTCGAGATCGGGGGAGGCGTGGCCGACGATAGGGACTTCAAGGCCGTTCTGGTGGGCGGTCCCTCCGGTGGATGCCTGCCCGAGTCCATGTTACACCTGCCCATCGACTACGAGTCGCTGACCGAGGCGGGGGCGATCATGGGGTCCGGGGGCATAGTGGTGATCGATAACAAGGCCTGTATAGTGAACACCGCCCACTACTTCGTGGACTTCTGCGTGGACGAATCCTGCGGCAGGTGCAGCCCATGCAGGGTGGGCCTGGACAAGTTGAAGGGGATCTACGGCAGGATCATGCGCTGCGAGGGGACGGAGGCGGACCTGGAGTTCCTGGGCCAGGCGGGTGAGTACATCAAGGAGGCCAGCCTCTGCGGTCTGGGACAGACCGCCCCCAATCCGGTGTTGACCACCCTGCGATACTTCAGGGAGGAGTACATGGCACACGTGGTGGAAGGGCGGTGTCCCACCGGCAGGTGCCCAATGGTCCGATCCAGGGAGGTGTCGCGGTGATCGGCCTCACCATCGACGGAAAGGGGATCGAGACGGAGGAGGGGAGCACCATCATGGACGCCGCCCTGGAGAACGGCATACGCATACCGGGACTGTGTCATCTCCAGGGCCTAACCCCCTACGGCATGTGCCGGGTGTGTGCCGTGGAGGTAAAGGGGGTACCCAACCCCCTGATGGCGTGCGTCACGCCGGTCAGGGAGGGTATGGAGGTGACCACCGACTCGGACGAGATACGAGAGCACCGCAAGTTGGCGGTGGAGCTGCTCTTGGCGGAGAGGACCCACATCTGCTCGGTGTGCGTGGCCAACGGCAACTGCGAGCTCCAGGACCTGGCCGACGAGCTGGGCGTGGACCACGTGGACTTCGAGAGGGGCTGGCCCCGTCACGAGGTGGACTCCACCCACCACTTCCTGGTCCTGGACAGGAACAGGTGCATCCTGTGCACCCGCTGCGTGAGGGTGTGCGACGAGATCGAGGGAGCCCACACGCTGGACCTGATGATGAGGGGAAGGGAGTCCCAGGTAATGATCGACATGGACCGCAGATGGGGGGAATCCTCCACCTGCACCTCCTGCAGGAAGTGCGCCAAAGTGTGCCCGGTCGGCGCCATCTACGCCGAGGATGAGTCGATCTCCACGACCAAGGACGATCAGATAGCCAGGTTCATACTGGAGAGGAGGCAGGCGCGCCATGACTGAGAAGACGGACTTCGCCACCGTCTGGCTGACCGGATGCTCCGGATGCCACATGTCCTTCCTGGACCAGGACGAGCTTCTGCTGGACCTGTCAAAGAGGATCAGCCTGGTCTACAGTCCCCTGGCGGACATCAAGGAATTCCCCGAGGGGGTGGAGGTCACCTTCGTTGAGGGAGCTGTGGCCAACGAGGAGCAGCTGGAGCTGATCAGGGAGGCGAGGGAGAGGACACGCGTCCTGGTGGCCATGGGGGACTGCGCCGTCACCGGGAACGTCACCGCCCTGCGGAACGCATGGGAGGAGGGCGACCGGGCCGCCCTGGATAGGGCCTATATCGAACTGGCCGATGTGCAGCCGGGGATCCCGGACCAGGTACCGGCGCTTCTGAAGACCGCGAGGCCCTTGCACGAGGTGGTCAGGGTGGACCACTTCATCCCCGGGTGCCCCCCGCCGGCCTCGCTCCTGAACTACGTTCTGGTTGAGCTGCTGGAGGGCAGGGAACCCCGGATGGAGGGGAGATCGAGGTTCGGATAGGAGGTAGAGAATGGGCAAGGAGATAACCATCAATCCGGTGACCAGGATCGAGGGCCACGCCAAGGTGACCATATTCCTGGACGAGAACGGGGCGGCGGACGATGCAAGGTTCCAGGTGACCTTCTTCCGGGGCTTCGAGAAGTTCTGTGAGGGCAGACCGTACTACGAGATGCCCTCCATCACCTCCAGGGCGTGCGGCATCTGCCCAGTTAGCCACCTCATCGCCTCGGCCAAGGCCTGCGATCGGCTGGCGGCCGTCTCCATACCGAGGACGGCCGAGATGCTCCGCCGGGTGATGCACGCGGGTCAGATCATCCAGTCTCACGCGCTGAGCTTCTTCCACCTCTCCTCCCCCGACCTTCTCCTGGGGATGGACTCGGATCCGGCCAGGAGGAACGTCTTCACCCTGATGGAGACCCACCCGGACCTGGCCAGGAAGGGGATACTCCTGAGGAAGTTCGGTCAGGAGCTGATAGAGAAGCTGGCCGGGAAGAGGATCCACTCCAGCGACTGGATCGTGCCCGGTGGGGTGAGGTGGCCGCTGGACGGGGAGAAGAGGGACTACCTTCTATCCGAATCGTCCAAGGCGCTGGAGAACATCCAGGAGACCCTCTCCATCTTCAAGGGACTCCTCCCGGACCTGGACGAGGGCACCAGGACGCTGGGGGACATCCCCTCCAACTACATGGGACTCCAGACCTCGGACGGTGGACTGGAGCACTACGACGGAACCCTGAAGCTGATCGATCCGGCCGGGGAGGTTATCGCGGAGGACATGGACCCGGAGAAGTATCACGAGTACATCGGCGAGGCGGTCGAACCATGGTCCTACATGAAGTTCCCCTACTACAGGCCCATGGGATACCCCGACGGCTCCTACCGCGTGGGTCCGCAGGCCAGGCTGAACCTCTCCTCTCACTGCGGCACCCCGGAGGCGGACGAGGAGCTGAAGGAGTTCAAGGAGCTGGGAGAGGATGGCATAGTCCAGCCGATATTCCACTCCCACTACGCCCGGCTGATCGAGATACTCGGCTGCATAGAGCAGGTCCGCGACCTGCTGGAGGACGAGGAGATCCTCTCCGATCGGGTGTGGGCCAGGGCCGAGGTCAACAGCCCGGAGGGGGTGGGGGTGGCCGAGGCGCCCAGGGGCACGCTCATACACCACTACAAGGTGGACGAGGAGGGGATGACCACCTGGGTCAACATGATCATAGCCACCGAGCACTGCAACACCGATTTCAACAGGGCGGTGACGCAGGTGGCCAGGAGGTATCTGCGCGGGGACCGGTTGAACGAGGGACTTTTGAACAGGGTGGAGGCGGTGGTAAGGGCCTTCGATCCCTGTCTCAGCTGCTCCACCCACACCCTGGGATCGAACGGCCTCGACGTCCAGCTGATCGATAACCAGGGGAAGCTGATCTCCAGGGAGCTGTTGTGATCGGAGGATGTCGGTAGGGGTGCCCGTGGGCTGCCATCCTGGGACGGGCCCCATACTATCCCGGGGAGCCATTCATACCCGTATCAGGGGACCTGAACCTGCACCGAGTCCGATGTCATGATCGACCCCCCGTTGTCCAGGATCTCCACCGTCGCCTGGTAGCTCCCGCTGTCCAGAACCAGTATGAAGTCGGGGGAGCTCAGGGTCAGCGACTCGTCCGAATCCACCGACTGGGCGATGCCCTTGAAGGTGAAGTCAACCGTGCTGGTGTTCCCGCCCATCTGCACGCTCACGGAGGCGATCAGGCCAGGGTCTCCCATGCTGGAGAGGGTCACCGACCCGTTGTCCGAGACGTACTTCGACTCCTCCTGGGTCCAGGTGAACTCCGCCCCCTCGATCTGGAGGCTGGGCCCGGAGTATTCCGAGGTCCCCTGGGCGAGGACCTCCTCGCCCGAGTACTCCTTGACGGTGACCTGGTACTGACCGGAGGCGGGGTTCTCGTTCAGCCCGCCCATCTTCAGCCACAGCGTCTGGCTGCCCCCGGACATGTTGTCCCCGGTCACGTAGCCCGTGTCGGAGATATTCCCGTCCGGGGCCGAGAGGTTGACCGTGTAGGTGTCCTCCGGGCCAGATACCGTTGTCTCGATCTCCACGTAGCCGCCCTTGGCCCGGATGTCCCCCAGGTCGAGGGTGACCTCGCCCGAGTCACCGCCACCCAGGCACCCGGCCGAACCAACGAATGCCATCGAGACCGTCATCGCCAGCAGAAGTGTCGAGATGCGAATGTCCTGTTGCATGAGCCTTCCCCAATCCTTTAGACGCCCAGAGTTTCCGGGACGATTAAGGTTTTGGTCCGGTTATCAGGGACACGCGCCTTATCCCGATCCAGGGAAATTTATCCTACTTCTTCCATGGGCTTCTATCATTTCTTGTGCACGAGGAGGATGGGGATCGCCGCGGCGAGGACGGACGCAAGATTCGTCAGGACGGACAACGGCCGACACCCGGAGTACCCTGTTGATGGTGAGAAGGGGATCGTTGGAAACGGAAGAGATGGATGCCTCCATCCGGTCGCGGGTTCCCCAGGCTATCCCAGTGATCCTCCCTTTAACCCTCGCTGCCCTTCCCAGTGACGAAGGACCCGGTCAATCTCGGTGGACGGGCAGACGGTACCATCGGCCCCGTTGGCCGGCTGGCAGGTGACCCTCTTCCAACCTCCTCATCAGGTCTCTTGCTCGAGGGCCACGCCCATCTGTCGAGTAAACGGATCAACAGGGGATCGTGTTCCCCGGGTTCAACTCGACGAGGTGTTCGGTGTGGACGCAGAAGGTACCGTTCTCTATGGCCACGAGGTGAATACTGACTTGAACATCATTCCGTACCACACATAGGTTCTTATCCTTGAACTGTATGGGAGCATTACTAGATGTGATCCAATCGATGGTGTCTTAGCGTACTTCATTGGAGTGTCGAGGGAACTGGAGAGAGGCGTTGTATTTAGATAGATTAGATGGAGGTGAATAATGATGTACGACAGAGCACCAAGGGAGATGCACAAGGCCGTCTGTGCCGACTGCCATGAGGAATGCGAGGTTCCTTTCAAGCCGACAGAGGGTAGGCCAGTATATTGCCGCGATTGCTTCGCCAAGCACCGCCCGGCACGGAAGAGATACTAGACCGCCTGTGCACCTGCACACGGTCCTTTTTTATCCCCCTCGGGGGCTTTTTATCACCATTGATGTATAAGGCTCGTACCGTGAAACCTACTGGTTGCACCCCTTCAGGGATCGCTTCGATGATCGAGATTCGCTGGACCCAGCAAAGGGAAAGGGTCAAGGTTCGAGGATTGAACCATAAAACTGTTGTATAATCTGATTCCTACTTTGAACCAAGGAGTATTGCGCAAGGGGCATACCATCACCGACAGATCTGACGGAATTCTTCCAATGACAAGGGACGTTAAGGATCGTGGGTTACCCTGCGCAAGATTTCGAGCAGGGGAGGGGGATGAATAGAGGGGGCACCGTATTGGCAACACAGATCTGCAGGGATCATCGGGCCGAATCCCGCATGGAGGACTCGGAGGAGTCGGTACTCCGCCTTCCCTACACCGCAAGCCTGCTTCTGATGATCTACGATGAGAGGGAGATAATCGCCTCCCAGATGAAGAGGATCTGCAAGAACTACACCACCATGGCCTCCCTGGCCAAGAGGCTGGAGGAGGAGGGCCTGGTGGAGGTGGTGATGAGGACCTCCCCCAGGGTCACCCACATCTACTTCCTGAGCGACAGGGGGCGGAAGGTGGCCGAGAGGCTACGGGAAGTGGAGGA
>JBKHFJ010000033.1:0-11953 GCA_046540255.1 Methanomassiliicoccales archaeon
TCGATTGATTTCTTTTCCTGCGGGTACTAAGATGTTTCAATCCCCCGCGTTCCCGATCCCAACGGACCGCTCCGAAGAGCAGGAAGTCCCATTAGGTGATCACCGGATCAAAGGCTTCGTGCGCCTACCCGGTGCATATCGCAGCTTGACACGACCTTCTTCGGCACTCGAGCCGAGCCATTCCCCAAACGGCGTAGCATTGCCGCTTAAGACTTGTCGGCCTAACTTTCGTCCAGGTTGCGTATGATGGTCTCACCGAGCGACGGAAGGCCTTCCAGCTCCCTGCCGCTCTCTTCCGCTTCCCCGAAAAGGAGCGCTTTCCGGGTGCACAGGTGGATATGTGAATATCAGTGCGTGGCCAAGGCCCGCCTTGGCCGCGCGGAGTGTCGCAATATCCGAAGGGATATAAATACATTGTTCTCCCCGAGGGGCAATGCATCACGCCTCCCTTCGCGCAATAATAACCATACAGGGCTGGTGTATTTAAGGATTTCGAGAGATACTGGTCCCCCTACCTCCCGTGGACCTCCGAGGGCAGCCGGAAGGAGGTGGAGAGCTCGGACAGGCTGTGTATCTTGGTCACGCCCGGATCGCAGGCCAGCTTCTCCCTGTCGAGCCACACGCCGGTCATCCCGCGGGCCTGCGCCCCCCGGACGTCCAACTTCACCAGGTCGCCGGTGTGCACGCACCTCTCCGGGGGCAGGTTCACCTCCTCGAGGGCAGCCTGGAATATGCCCGGATCGGGCTTCTCCACGCCCACTTCCTCCGAGATGACCACGATGTCGAAGTAGTCCAGAAGGTCCAGTCCCTTCAGTATATCCCGCAGGTTGGACTCCGCGTTGGAGATCACTCCCAGTCTGCAACCGGAGTCCCGGAGCGATTCCAGTGTGGGAACGACATCGCTGAAGGGGGCCCAGCTCTCGTGGGAGGCGAACCGTTCGGCCAGGTCCCTTGCCGCCTGGTCGGTGATCCCTCCATCGAGGCCGGCCCCCTCGATCACCTCCCCGGTGAAGCGCCTCCACAGCTCCTGTCTTTGCTCGCCGGTCATCAGGGTGTAGTCCTCTATGGAGACATCAGTCAGCATGAACCCCACCTTCAGCTGGCTCAGCGTTACCTGCACCCCGTGATCGGCCAGTACCTCCTGCAGTATGTGTTCCCGGCTGGGGTAGAGGAACATCAGGGTGTTCCCGGCGTCGAAGAAGAAGCATTCCTTGATCTCGAAGTCCATGGTATCAGTCCATCAGGCTTGGGATCTCCGTCGGGATGCTCGCCACCTTGACACCCGCCCTCTCCAGGGCCTCGACCTTGCTGCTCGCGGTCCCCCTGCCCCTGGAGATGATGGCCCCGGCGTGCCCCATCCTCTTCCCCTCGGGGGCGGTCCGGCCGGCGATGTAGGCGTAGACCGGCTTGTCCATCTCGTCCCGGATAAAATCGGCGGCGTCCTCCTCGGCGGTGCCCCCGATCTCCCCGATCATGACCACCCGGCCGGTGCCAGGATCCTCCTGGAACCTGGCCAGGACGTCGATGAAGCTGGATCCGATCACGGGGTCCCCTCCTATGCCCACGCAGGTGGACTGACCCTTCCCGGCCTCCGAGAGGGCGTTCACCACCTCGTAGGTAAGGGTCCCGCTACGGGAGACCACGCCGGTGTCCCCCGGGGTGAAGATGGTGTTGGGCATTATCCCCGCCTTTCCCCTCCCGGGAGAGGCGATCCCGGGGCAGTTGGGGCCGATGACCGTGGTCCCCTCCAGTTTGGCGTACTGCACCATCTCCACGGCATCGTGCACCGGGACGTGCTCGGTGATCGCCACCACCGTTTCCAGGCCAGCGTCCACCGCCTCGAGGACGGCGTCCTTGGCGAACCTGGCGGGTACGAAGATGACCGAGATGTCCGGGCAAACCTCTTCCGCGGCCTCGGCCACCGTGTCGAAGACAGGGAGGCCGGATACCTCGGCACCGCCCTTTCCCGGGGTGACCCCTCCCACCACCTCGGTCCCGAAATCCATCATGGCCTGACTGTGGAACCTGCCCTGGTGCCCTGTGATGCCCTGCACGATCACCCTGCTCTCCTCGTCGATCAGAATGCTCATTCGCCCACCTCCAGATGGGAGGCCATCCTGCAGGCCTCGTCCAGATCGCCGAGGGCGTGTATGCCCGCACCGTCCAATATCTCCCGGGCCCCCCGCTCGTTCACCCCGCGGATCCTGGCAACCATGGGGATCTGGATGTCCAGCCTCTCCTTGGCCTCCACCACCCCCTTGGCCACCGTGTCGCACTTGGTGATACCGCCGAAAATGTTCAACAGGATCACGCTGGGCCGGGCCTTGACCATGAGGGAGAAGGCCTGGACCACCGTGTCCACGTCGTCCGTGCCCCCCAGGTCCAGGAACACCCCCCCGCCGCCACCGTGCCGGGAGAGGTTGTCCAGGGTGGCCATGGTGAGCCCGGCCCCGTTGGCGATCACCCCTATGGTGCCGTCCAGCTGGACGAAGGAGATCCCCCTCTCCACCGATTCCCGCTCCAGCTCGGTCATCTCCTCCTGCTGGACCGGCAGGTCCGGATGGCGGTAGAGGGCATCGTCGTTGATGATGACCTTGGCGTCCGCCGCGATCAGTCGGTCGGTCACCCCCAGCGGATTGATCTCCACCAGCTCGCAGTCCATCCTCCAGAAGAGGGACCACAGGGCCTCCATCAGGTCGCCGAGCTGCCTTCCCAGGTCCCCTTCCAGCCCCAGGAACTTGGCGACTCCCAACTTGTGGTAGCCCCTCAGTCCCACGAAGGGGTGCAGGTGCCACCTGGCGATCTTGTAATCGTCCACCGATTCCACTTCCACACCGCCCTCCGGGCTCACCAACAGTATGGGCAGTCCGCTGCCACGGTCCATGGCGATCCCCAGGTAGAGTTCCCTCTCCAGGGAGAGCCTCTCCTCCAGGAGTAGGCCCCTGACCCGGTATCCCCTCACGTCGCTCCGCAGAAGCCGGGAGCCCTTCTCCCTGGCCTCCTCCGGATCGGAGGCGAAGAGTATGCCTCCCGCCTTGCCCCGTCCGCCGATGGGGACCTGGGCCTTCAGCACCCTCTCTTCCTGGAACCCCTCTATCTCCTCCTCTCCCCGGACGAACTGACCCCGGGGAACGGGTATGGAGTAAGAGGTCAGTAGGTTCTTGGCCTGATATTCTAGGAGTCTCATCAAGGCACCGGGGAGGTCAACGTCCTTTCCATACATTACTCTAGCGCTCGAGGGCCCAGAGGGGAAAAGAACGATTGTCGAATCCTCTCTATGATCCCGGGGAAAGAGCTTATATAGGTCTTCAATCTTCGCTTTTCTGAGATGAGTATCCATTATATTGCTGGAAAGGGGTTCGACTCGAACGTCTACTTGGTGGATGGAGAGGACCCATTCCTGGTGGACACCGGAACGGGAAGGAATCACAGGTTCGTGCTCGAGTCCCTGGAGAAGATCACCGATCCGGGGAGGATCGACCGGATCGTCCTCACCCACCGCCACTACGATCATGTCGGGGGGGCCGGGGGCCTGAGGGACGAACTGGGCGCCACCCTGCACATCCATGAGGTGGACGCTGCACCCCTGCGGGAGGGGGACAGCGAGCAGACCCGGTCGGTCTCCTTCGGGGAGAGGATGCCCTCCCTGGAGGTGGAGAGCTTTCAGGAGGGAGAGGTGTTCTCCAGCGGTGAGCGGACCTTTAGAGTGCTGCACACGCCGGGTCACTCGGCCGGGAGCGTCGTCCTGTTCGACGGATCGGACGGGTCGCTCATCAGTGGTGACACCGTGTTCGCTGGGGGCGTGGGTCGATGGGACCTGCCCAGCGGCGACTACGGTGAGCTGGTCCATTCCCTCCGCAAGCTAAGGGAGCTGGACGCCACCGACCTCTATCCCGGTCACGGCCCCTGTGCAAGGGGGGAGGCCCGGGCCCATGTCCAAGGGGCGCTCAGATGTCTAGGGGAGTCATGAATGTACTCGATGAAGAGCGAAACGATTGAGTGTGTCAACAGGGACCTGCCCAAGTCCAAGATGGACGAGATCGCCGACGCGATCAGGTCCGGGGAGCTGGTGGTCTATCCCACCGAGACCCTCTACGGTCTGGGGGCCAACGCGCTGGACGAGGGCGCGGTGAAGAAGGTCTACATGGTCAAGAAGAGGCCTTTCGACATGCCCCTCTCGGTGGCGGTGAGCGACCTTCAGATGCTGGAGGAGATCGCGGTCATCGACGACAACGCCAGGAAGCTGGTATCCACCTTCATGCCCGGACCGCTGACCATCCTGGTGACCAAGCGTCCCATCGTACCTGACATCCTGACCTCCGCCTCGGTGGAGGTGGGCATCCGTATACCGGACCATCCCTTCGCTCTGAATCTGATAGAGAGGTGCGGACCGATCACCTCCACCAGCGCCAACGTGCACTCCCGTCCAGATCCCAGGAGCACCGAGGAGGTGAGGAATGACTTCGGGGGGGCGGTCCGCTTCTACCTGGACTGCGGCAGGCCCATGCTCGGTCAACCTTCCACCATCGTCCAACTGGTCGACGGTGGGGTCGAACTTATCAGGAGGGGCGCCATACCCATCGAGAAGATAGAGGCTGCCCTGAATGAATGAGAGGATGATCAAGGCCCTGAGGAGGGCCGGCAGCATCGCTGCCGAGGCGAGGGACCTGGGGAGGGAGATGATCGGTGAAGGGGTCGGCTACCTCGAGGTGGCGGATGAGGTGGAGGACCGCATCCGGGACCGGGGCGGTCAACCTGCCTTCCCGGTCAACATCAGCGTGAATGAGGTGGCGGCCCACTACTCCCCCTCCTCCAACGACGGCAAGAGATTCTCCAGTGGTGACGTGGTGAAGCTGGACGTGGGCGCCCACGTGGACGGTTTCATCGGGGACACCGCGGTCACCGTGGAGGTGGGGACCAGGAACCACGACCGCCTGATAGAGAGCGCCGATCGTGCCCTGATCATGGCCCTGGAGATGATCGGTGAGGGGGTCCAGGTGGGCACCCTGGGGGGCGCCATCGAGAGGAGCATCAAGGGGGACGGGTTCGAGCCGGTGGTGAACCTCACCGGTCACAGCATGGAGCGCTACTGCCTGCACGCGGGCATCACCGTCCCCAACATCGACGATGGCAATCTGGCCAGGGTGAAGGACGGTATGGTGGTGGCCGTGGAGCCTTTCGCCACCGAGGGCGCGGGCCAGGTGACCAACAGCAAGCCGGGGAACATCTACCGCGTCCTCCGCGAGAGGCCCCTGAAGGACAAGAGGGCCCAGGAATTCTTCAGCCAGCTGAGGGAGAGGTTCGATGGACTCCCGTTCTGCGAGCGTTGGTGCACCGATCTGGAGAAGAAGCCGAATCCCCTGCTGCGCAACCTGGTCAGGCACGGCCTGATCTCCAGCTATCCCATCCTGAAGGAGATCAAGGGGGGCGTGGTGAGTCAGAGCGAGCACACCGTGGTCATTCGGGGGAAGAAGGCGGAGATCCTGACCATCACATGAGTCAGATCAGCTTCCTGGACTTGAGGTACTCACCCGCCCTTCTCATTCCTTCCCTAATTATCTCCGGGTCATAGACCAGCGGTCCGTAGGAGACCCTTACCCCTTGGCCAAAGGAGGGACCGAACCCGGCCCCCGGAACGAAGAGCACGCCCGTGTTGCGCATGATCTCCGGCACCAGCTCCCGGGTGTCAGTTCCCAGGTCCATGACGGTGTACAGGCCGCCCTGCGGCTCCAGGCGCCGGGCCCCTATGAACTCATCGATGCTCCTCACGGTAACATCGGCCGCCCTCTTGTAATCCTCGTTGATGTCATGGATGTAGGATCGGAGGCTACCGTCTTCCAGTGTGGTGTCCAGGAACCGGGCCATGGCCATCTGGTGCAGGTTGTCCCCGCACAGTAGGGAGTAGTTCAGGAGCTGGGTCAGGGCCTCGACCACCTTCTCCGAGGCCATGATCCATCCCATGCGCCTCCCCAGTCCCCGGGCCCACTTGGAGTTGGAGAATATCAGGACCAGGTTCTCCATCTCCTGAGGGGACCAGGAGAAGTAGTCCGGGTAGGAGTCCAGGAAGCACTGGGTCTTGTAGGCGTAGTCCACCACCAGGTAGGCATCGTTCTCCTGGCATAGCTCCAGGGCGGCCTCCATGAATTCGCCGGGCACCACCTGTCCAGTGGGGTTGTCCGGGGTGGGGATCAGCAGCATGCGGGGATCCTTCCTCCTGAACAGGTCCTCCAGCTCCCCGATGGAACGGTCCACGTCCGGCATGTAGCTCCAGGTCTCCATGTCCATGGTCCGGAGGAAGGAGACCTCCGCGTCCGCCTCGTTGCACCCGTTCTCCCCCCTCCATCTGGTGAGGGAGAAGATGAGCTGACCGTAGTAGTTCGCGTAGGTGGGGTCCAGGAGTACTACGCAGTCCCCGGGATCGGCCAGCACCCGGAACAGGTCGTGGGTGAGCTGCGTGGAGGACTGGGAAACGAGGACGTTGTCCTCCGAGACGTCCATGCGAAACAGATCCTCCTCCATACGGGCCAGGGAGGCCCGGCACTGTCTCAGCCCAGGTGTGGGCGGGTAGGCCCCCGCCTCGTGGAAGACACTAGGGTCACCGCAGATATCCAGGTAGATGTCTCTCAGACTATCCGGGGCGGAGTGTCCCACCCATCCGCCTCCGAAGGAGATGACGTCCTCAGGGTCCAGCCCCATCGCCCTGACCGTCTTGTCATCGCACATCTTCATGATCTCGCGGATGGCGGACGGCCTGCTCATCATGTCCTCTATTACACTAGATAGTCGCGGGCTTCTTGCCAAGATATCACTAGCCAAGGGGTAATGAGCATCCAGTATAAAAACTCAGGGAATGAATGCACAGAATCGGGGCATTAGACGGAGGGTGATGCCCAGGCCGGAAACCCGATCGTGGGTGGTTCGAATCTGGAGGAATGTGCCCGACCCGGCATCACTGCCCTCTCGTCAGCCCTCTTGGGGCGAGGAGAGGGAACTCGTGGGGGGCCATTAATCTTTCCCCGCCTTCCACGTCCGATTGATGTGATACAGGTGATCGAATACCTGGAGGCGCTACATGACGCCCCGGCCGACCTCCAGCTTTCACGTTCGATTGATCTGATCCGGGCGATCGATGGCCGGTTTCCAGAGGCATCGGCCTCTCGGCAATATTTATTAATATCATTCCGTTTACGAAGGTTTGCGCCGAGCGAGGGTAGCCAAGCCAGGTCAAAGATGTTTCCCACATCGACCAAAGGCGGCAGACTCAAGATCTGTTCCTGAAGAGGTTCACCGGTTCAAATCCGGTCCCTCGCACCATTTCTTCGGTTGGTACAGATAGGCTCAGGATGCCCCACCCTTACTGGGTTTCGATAGGGCCAGTCGACTCCGCATCCAGGCCCACATCACGACTCTTCCGAGATAAGGCCAAGTACCATTCCTCGGGAAGGAGGCTTGACATCCGTCCCCCCGAGATCGAGTGGAGATCCTATGGGACGGTTTGACCCTCTCGGCCTTTTCATCTGGAAGAGCCCTTAGAGCTCCTGAATTTCACGCGAGCTCGGGGACAGGAGCGGTGTGACTCCTTACCCGGTCAATGGTCCCGCCATCAGAATCTTGAGAGACCATTTATATATAAAGAACCGTCCAACACGATTGTATGGCTATCAGGGTCCTCTGCATCGATGATGATCCTTCCTTCCTCGAGCTCATGGGGGAGTTTCTCAGCACATCCTGGGATTTCGAGATCGTGACGGCGCTCTCAGGGGAAGAGGCCCTCCAGGTGATCCAAGATCGGCCAGTCGACGTCGTGGTGTCCGATTACCAGATGCCGGAAATGGACGGCCTGGAGCTTCTCAGGGTCCTGAGGGAGGAGATCGGGAGCGACATACCCTTCATCATGTTCACCGGCAAGGGGAGGGAGGAGGTGGCCATGGACGCCCTGAACCTGGGGGCGGACCACTACCTGCAGAAGGGCGGGGATCCCTGGACCCAGTTCTCGTTCCTCGCCCAGGTCATCGTCCAGGAGAGGAGGCACTGGGAGAAGTCGAACGAGCTTCGGAAGATCAACTGGCTCATCTCCAAGGAGGTGGAGGAGGTCACCTACGAACCGCCCTACGGGGACCTGACCGAGCTGAACGATCGGGGGGAGATACTCAACTCGGTCAGCAGGGAGTCGCTGGACGACATCGTGGAGCATTTCATGGCCCTCCTCGACACCTCCTGTGCGATCTACGAGAGGAACGGGGACTACGCCCTGGGAATATTCTCATCTGGGTGGTGCCAGCTCTTGGACCGGAGCTCCCGGGCCCTCTGCGGTACCGAGGATAACAGGAAAGCTCTGGACAGCGGGAAATGGCTCTGCCATGAGTCCTGCTGGAACGCCGCGAAGGAATCCATGGAAAGGGGAGGACCGGTCGATGTGGAGTGCCACGGGGGGATCCGCATGTTCGCCGTTCCGATCCGTGTCAACGGGGAGATCATCGGTTCCATGAACTTCGGGTACGGGGACCCCCCGAAGGACGAGGAGAAGTTGAAGGAGATCGCTGGGAAGTACGGTGTGAAGGCGGAGAGGCTGAGGGAGATATCGCAGGTCTATGGATCCCGACCCAACTTCATAATCGAGGTCGCCAAGAACCGCCTGATGACCTCGGCCAGGTTGTTGGGGGAGATGGTGGAGAAGGAGAGGGCAAGAAGGGCCGCCCAGGAACTGAACAGGAGGCTCAAGGAGTCGGAGCGGCGTGAGAGGGAGTTGAACTCCCTTCTCAGGGCGATCCGGGACGTCAACCAGATGATCGTGCAGGAGTCCGATGTCGAAAGGCTGATGCGGGAGTCCTGCGGGATCCTCATGGAATCCAGGGAGTACTCGGACGTCTTCGTGGCCCTGTTCGATGGGGCGAGGGTGAGCACGTTCCGGCACGAGGGAGAGCGTGATCGGGAAGCCCCGGACCGGATGATCGATCCGGAGGGGGCCAAATGCCTGAGAGCGGTCATGGAGAGCGGTTCCGAGAGGGTGATCACGGAACCCTCTGATCACTGCACCGGTTGCGGGCACTGCGACCTCGAGGAGGGGGACAGGCGGATCGTGGTTCCCATGATGGGGGACTCCTCCCCGATCGGCGTGCTGTTCACCAGCCTCCGGAGGGAGGTATTCGAGGGGGAGCTGGAACTGCTGAGGGAGGTGGCGGGAGACCTGGCCTTCGCCCTGGAAAAGATGGAGGCGGAGGAGAGGTTGAGGGACAGCGAGAGGCGTTTCAGCGAACTGGTCGAACGGATCGACAACGGGGTGGCCGTCTACGAGGCCGTTGACCAGGGGAAGGACTTCGTCTTCAAGTCCGTCAACCGGGCGGTGGAGGAGATCGAGGGTGTTCACAGGGAGGACATCCTGGGAAGGAGGGTGACCGAGGTGTTCCCCGGGGTGGAGGAGTTCGGCCTTGTAGAGGTGTTCCGCAGGGTCTGGAGGACTGGAGAGCCCGAGCATCATCCGGCTTCCTTCTACAGCGATGGGGGGGTAGCGGGGTGGAGGGAGAATCACGTCTACCGGCTCCCTTCAGGCGAGGTCGTCTGCATATACCAGGACGTCACGGAGAGGAGGAGGGCCGAGGAAAGGATCCGGGAGAGCGAGCAGATGTACCGGAGGTTGTTCAAGACGGTGACCCAGGGAGTGGTGTACCAGAGCCTGGATGGCCGGATCACATCCGCCAACCCGGCCGCCGAGAGGATACTCGGGGCGAGCATGGAGGAGATGAACTCGAGGACCTCGGAAAGCCCGGAGTGGAAGGCCCTTCGGGAGGACGGTAGCGTCTTCCCGGGTGAGGAGCACCCCTCGATGGTGGCCCTCCGGACAGGAGAGGAGGTGACGGATCAGGTGATGGGGGTCTACAATCCCAGGGAAGGAAGATACAGGTGGATAGAGATCGACGCCATCCCACTCTTCGGGGACGGCAAGGAACCCAGCGAGGTCTACACCATCTTCGATGATATCACCGATACGAGAAAGAGAGGACTGAGACTGAAGGAACGGATGAAGGAGCTCTCCTGCCTTTACAACGTCTCCAGACTTCACGAGGAGAGGGATCTGGACCTCGAGGAGCTCTTCAGGAGAGTCCTGGATCTCATCCTCCCCGCTTGGAGGTATCATGACTTCACCCGTGCCCGGATCGTGTTCGATGGGGTCGAGTACAGCACGCCCGGCTTCACAGGGACCGAATGGTCCCTACGAAGCGACATCCCGGTCAACGGGATCGATAGGGGATTCCTGGAAGTGGTCTATCTGGAGGGGAGGGATGAAGGAGACGGAAGCCCATTCCTTAAGGAGGAGAGGGATTTGATAGACGCCGTGACCGACCTGCTGGGGCATATGGTGGAGAGGAGGGAATCGAGGAACCGAGAGGAGTTCCTGGGCTCCCTTCTCGGGCATGATGTGAGGAACAAGCTCCAGGTGGCACTAGGGTACACGGAATTGATGGAAGGTGCGGACTCACCGGAAGACGTCAAGGGATATCTTCGCAAGGTAAGGGACAGTCTCAGGGGGAACGTGGAGATCATAGAGAGGGTCTCCTCCCTGAGGGAGGCTCAGACCGAGGGGACGGGAGAGGTGAGCATCGAAAGCGCCATCCGCGACGCCGTCGTTCACTCCAGGACGACAGTGGAGAGGGCGGGGGTCGTTATCGATACTTCGGGGGTGAAGGACATCAAGGTCCTGGCCGGCTCCCTTCTCAACCAGATCTTCTCCAACCTACTGGAGAACTCCGCATATCATTCTGGCGGGAGGATGATAAGGATCGGTGTGGAGGATGAGGGGGAGGAGGTGGCGGTGACCGTGGAGGACGACGGGTCGGGGATCCCCCGAGACAAGTGGGAGACCATATTCGACAAGGGCTACACCACCGACAGGGGCAGGGGCACCGGCCTGGGCCTGTTTCTGACGAGAGAGCTGCTTGATATTTACGGGGGAAGGATCCATGCCGGCGACTCGGACCTGGGAGGGGCAAGGTTCGATGTGCGGTTGAGTAAGCCCGCATAGCCAGTCAACGGTCTTCGGATCCGCTCCACCGGATCAGGCGGGGGCCAGAGCGATGGAGGCCCGCAACTCCTCATCGAATCGCTCCATCCTGGAGACCAGGCCCTTGAAGTGGGGGAGGTAGGCCTTGTAGTAGAACAGCCTCCCGGGATCGATCCCGGTCTGGACGATGTCGGCCCTCAGTCTTTCCACATGATCGCTCACTTTCTCCGGGGACATCCCCCCGGGAATGCTGGCGAGCCCGTCTCCCAGGAATATCCCGGCCGCCCCCCGCTCAAAGGCATGGAGAAGGTGCCTCCGGTTGAGGGTCAGTACGGAGGGGACCCTGATGATCCTGATGGAGGAGGGGTACGACATCCTGTTCATGCCCGCGTGGTCCGCGGCGACATAACCTATGTTCTTGTCCAGGAATGCCAGTACCTTTAGGCCTTCCCCCCGCAGGCACCCGTCCATGCGGGCGAATATCTCCTCATCACTATGCCCCGGAAGCGATATGGCACGCTCTTGGCAGCTGGAGAGACATACTCCCAGTCCTTTACAGAATAGGGGATTGATCGTGTACCCTTCGCCTGAGCGGGAGATGGCCCCGTTCGGGCAGGCGGAAAGGCATCTGCCACACTCCCTGCAGATCGATCCGTCGATGGTGGCGAAATCGTGCCCCACATCGATGGGACTCAGCATCATCTCCGCCACCCTGAAGGAGGTGGAGAGGGCCTGTGTGATACAATCCGTGATGTCCTTTGGACCGCTCGCGGTCCCGCATACGAACACTCCACGGGAGGTGGTGCACCCCGGATCCAGCTTGGGATGCTTCTCCTGGATGAAGTACTCGGGGGTGGAGTTCAATCCCAGGACACCGGTCATCTCCAGGGTACCGGCGGACGGTAGCATGGCGCAGGAGAGCACCACCATGTCCGCGTTGAGCCCCATCACCCC
>JBKHFJ010000034.1:0-10677 GCA_046540255.1 Methanomassiliicoccales archaeon
AAGATATTCTCCAAGGCGTCGATATTGTCTTGAGAGCGCTTTTTGATTGGATCCCATGTCCATTTTGTGTTTATTGACAATTTTCACAAGGGAGTTTACTGCAGATGTATAATCACTTGATATACTCTTTTCAGTTTCATAGGAGATTAATAAAGCCCGATCAATATATCTCACTTCATATTCCTTTGAAAATCTTATCCATAGCTCCCACTCCACGAGTGCCTCAAGACCTGTATCGAATCCTCCAACCTTTTTCAGACATATCTTTCTAACAAGGGCCGCTGGAGTAATTATTAGATTTCTGACTAATAGAGCATTATGGATGTCACCTTCCATACAGAGCTTCTTGAATCGCGGAAAATATTTTTCTTCACCATCCCTCCGTCTTAGCGTTTTGCAGTATACAAGCCCAACTTTGTCGGGAGCGCTTGATAGGATTTCGACTTGACTTTCGAGTTTATCTGGAAGCCATTCATCATCATCGTCTTGGAATGCAACGTAATCTCCACGGGAAAGGTCAATTCCACGGTTCCTGGCCGATGAAGCCCCCTCATTTCTCTTATTGCGAAAGTATCTCAATCTATCGTCTCTTATACTCTTTACGATTTCTTCAGTGTCATCGTCCGAACAATCATCTACGACAATGATTTCGAGATTCTCGTATGTTTGATTAAGAACGCTTCTAATTGCTCTGGTAACAAGATTAGAACGATTGAAAGTGGTAAGGACAACACTTACTAGTGGAGCCTCTTTTATGCTCATTAGCTACTTATTATCCTCCTTCATAAATAATCTTTTTATCCTGGTTCTCTAACCAAGTTGCCCCCTCGCATCCGTGAATAGTAAATGCAGCATACTAGTCCATCAAACCCAATCATCACCCAGATACCAAATTTCCTATTTTATCTCACGAGCGGGAGGGAAGGCAATGGATTCTTTTCGTCCTGAGGATGAGGTTGCATCAAATCCTAAGAGATAAAAGCATAGAATATCACAGTTTGGAAACAATCGAGGAAGCAAAATATTTCATTGGACGATACTTATGTTCTTTACAAGGGTCTCAATCTATGTTTACTACAACTTAACCAATGATTCATGGTATGGATAATGTGATGGCATATCTCGACGAAATCATTTGATGATGCCACCGATCTTTTGGACCATCAGTCGGCTTTTCCATGAAACCAAAAGTTATTTATCGGCCACCGCCTTAAGGCCGTATCTGCAGGTGTTTGGAATGGTTGAATTCAAGGCTGTCATCAATGACAATGACGGTAGAGCTCATCAGGTGACGGTCGAAGGTCATCACGCCAACTCGCTGATCGGGAAGAGGGTCGGTGAGGTGGTGGATGGCATTTTCGTCGGTCTGCCGGGTTACAAGCTCAAGATCACCGGGGGAAGTGACCGGGACGGTTTTCCCATGCGCAGCGACATCCCCGGTCCGAAGAGGAGGAAGGTCCTCCTCTCCGGGGGGGTGGGCTTCCATCCCCGGGAGGGCGGTCAGAGGAGGAGGAAGACGATCCGGGGGAACACCGTATCGCCCGACACCTCCCAGCTGAACATGACCATAGACCAGGCGGGTTCGAAGTCGATAGATGACCTGTTGAGTGAAGAGGAGAAGTAATGAAGGTGCCAAAGCAGCCCGAGATCAACATCGGGATGATCGGCCACGTCGACCACGGAAAGACCACCTTGACCAAGGCGCTCAGTGGCGAGTGGACCGACCGGCACTCCGAGGAGGTCCGGAGGGGGATCTCCATACGGCTGGGGTACGCCGACGCCTCCTTCTACAAGTGCAAGGAGTGCGAGCCCCCCAAGGCCTACTCGCCCTCTCCAGAGTGCAAGGAGTGCGGCGGGGAGGCCGAGTTCCTCCGGGCGGTCTCCTTCGTGGACGCGCCGGGCCACGAGACCCTCATGGCCACCATGCTCTCCGGGGCGGCCATGATGCGGGGCGCCCTGCTCATGATCGCGGCGAACGAGCCCTGCCCCCAGCCCCAGACCAAGGAGCACCTGATGGCCCTCTCCATCATCGGGGTGGAGAACATCATCATCGTGCAGAACAAGATCGACATCGTCACCCGGGAGGAGGCGCTGGAGAACTACCATCAGATCCAGGAGTTCGTCAAGGGGACCATCGCCGAGGACGCCCCCATCATACCGATCTCGGCCCACCACGATGTGAACATCGACATGCTCATCGAGGCCATCGAGGAACACATTCCAACACCTGAGTACGACAAGACCAGGCCGCTGAAGATGTACGCGGCCAGGTCGTTCGACATCAACACCCCGGGCACCGTGCCCAATGACCTGAAGGGGGGCGTGCTGGGCGGCAGCCTCATCCAGGGGGAGGTGCACATCGGGGACGAGATCGAGATAAGCCCGGGAAGGAAGGTGGACTCCGGGGGGAAGATCACCTGGGAGGAGATCACCACCTACGTGGACTCCCTCCATGCCGGCGGGACGCCCATCGATATGGCATATCCCGGGGGCCTGATCGCCATAGGCACCAAGCTCGACCCGTCCATGACCAAGTCCGATGGCCTGACAGGACGGCTGATCGGCAAGCCCGGTACGCTGCCGCCGGTCCTGCACAAGTTCACCATGACCACTCACCTGCTCGACAAGGTGGTGGGGGCGAGCGAGGACCTGCCGGTGGAGAACATCAAGACCAACGAGCCCCTCATGCTCAGCATAGGGGCCGCCACCACGGTGGGCGTGGTCACCAGCGCCCGGGGGAACGAGTCCGAGGTGACCCTGAAGATCCCGGTCAGCGCGGAGGAGGGCCAGAGGGTGGCCATCTCCAGGAAGGTGCTGGGCAAGTGGCGCCTGATCGGCTACGGGATCATCGAGTGACATGCAGATCGTGGTCCTGGACACCAACGCCCTCCTGATGCCCTTCGAATTCTCCATCAACCTTGACCATGAGCTGCTCCGGATACTGGGGAACTTCAGGGCGGTGGTCCCCGGCCCGGTAATAGGGGAGCTGAAGCGGTCCGGCAACAAGCACGCCCGGGCCGCTCTGGCCCTATCCAATAAGTACGAGAGGGTGAGGACGGAGGCGGTGGGGGACGATGCCGTCCTGGAGGCTGCCAGGGACCTGGGGGCCTACGTGCTCACCAACGACAAGCGCCTGCGCGATCGGCTGAGGCGTAGTGGCGTGAAGACCATCTTCCTACGCTCGGGAAACCATCTGGTGCTGGAGGACTAGACCAAAGGCCTCGGGGGATCCTCCTCTCCTCCGCTTGACTTCCCCACCCGCTCCAACCTTCTTCGCAGGATCCCTTCCCCCCTCTCACTGGAAGCGTATATCGGGATCCTGCTTCCCACGGTCAGCCTGGCCCGCCTCGATCCCACCTTCCGGACCGGGCCGGAGGCGCAGGCCGTTACCACGTCGCAGGTATCGAAGATCTCCTCGGCCTCCTCCTCCCCGATACCGGTGAGGTGCACGGCGAATACGGTTGCCCGGTCGCCCAGCAGCTCCCTGATCCCCCTGGCGTCCTCCCCGGAGGCGACGGTCACCCCCACCCCCCGGAAGCCCAGGTCATCGGCCAGCTCGCATCCCCTCACCTGGTCGATGGCCCCGCCCTCCGGGTCAAGGACCCTGTCCCTGCCCAGGGCATCCACCACCTCCTGATGGGCGGAGGTCTCCACCACACCGGATATCCTTCCCCCGATGCCCTGGATGAGCTCGGGCTCGTCTACCACCACCGTCCCGGCCCCGTCGGTCACCAGGACGGCGCAGTCGAAGGTCCCTTCCCGCACGCACATGGCCATGAGCTCCGAGACCCCGAAGCTCAGGAAGTCCCTCATCCTCAGCTTCCTCCCGGGGGTGCACATCCCGAAGTCGGAGATCCTGAACTCGATGTTCTCCCTCACCTTCCCCGGGGTGAGGGTCTCTATGCCCCGGTACTTGTAGAACAGCGGACAGTAATCGACGGCTGGCTCGCCCACCTCCACCACCTTCCCGTTCTCCACCACAATCCGGGTTTTTCCCATGGCCTCGATGATGTGCCTGTCTCCCCTCAAGTAGATCGCCGTGGGGAAATATGCCACTCGCCCAAAATACCTTCCGTGGGCCGGGCCCGGGGCAAACAGTTTTAATGGTAGAACACAGATTTGACTACCAAGATTCGGATAGGCATGCCGGATCATGGTAACTTCGAGCTGGTGGAAACATGAATGAGAAGTTCATCACCGCCCTCCGGACCATCGCCCTCATGGGGGGGATGCATGATTACATCGCCATATCCTCCAGGGAGCTGGGTGAGAAGCTGGACATGAGTCAGCAGTCGGCCTCCAAGCGCATCTTGGAGCTGTTGGAGGCCGGCCTCATCCAGAGGGACCTGGGGGCCAGGAGGCAGAGGATCAAGCTCACCGAGAAGGGCATCGACATGCTCAGGCAGGAGTACCTGGAGTACCAGAAGATCTTCGAGCTCAAGGGCCACGTGGTGCTCCACGGCTCCATCACCGCCGGCATGGGGGAGGGCAAGTACTACGTCAACCAGCCGTTCTACAAGGATCAGTTCTCCAGCAAGCTGGACTTCAAGCCCTACGAGGGCACCCTGAACGTCAAGGTGGACCCCTCGGACATGTCCAAGCTGGACATCCTTAGGAAGAGCGAGGGGATCATCATAGAGGGTTTCGAGAAGAACGGGAGGACCTTCGGGGACGTCAAGGCGTTCCCGGCCAAGATCCACAACATCAACTGCGCGGTCATCCTCCCGGCCAGGTCTCACTACACCGACACCATCGAGATCCTCTGCCAGTACCATCTGAGGAGGACCCTGGGCATCACCGACGGTGACCGGGTGGAGGTCATCATCGACATCGAGTGATCAATCGGCGTGGCGCACGCAGGACTCGAATATCACCCGGCCGTCGCCCGGTCCCTTCCCTCCCCTGGTCCAGTCGGGGTGCTGCCAGCGGTGGAAGGCCCTCTCCGGATGGGGCATCAGGCCAAGCACGTTCCCCTGGGGGTTGCAGATGCCGGCGATGCTGGAGACGGAACCGTTGGGATCCCAAGGGTACTTCCCTGACCTTCCCTCGGGATCGACGTAGCGGAAGACGACCTGGTCCCCCTCCGCCAGCCGATCGACGAACTCTTCCTCCCGACCCTGTGGGAACCTCAGGTTCCCCTCGGCGTGGGCGCTGGGGAACATCGCCACCCGCCCCCTGTCAAGGTCCCGGGTGAACAGGCAGTTACCTCCGGCCTCGTGCCGCAGCAGGGTGGGGAGGCACTCGAACCGGCCCGAGGCGTTGGTGGCCAGGGCGGCCCGCGGCTCCTCCGATATTTTCCCCTCCCATCCCGGGAGGAGCCCCAGCTCGACCAGGATCTGGAAGCCGTTGCAGATGCCCAGCACCGGCCTGCCCTCCTCCACGAACTCGGTGAGCTGTCCCCTGAGCCTGGACTTGATCCTGGCGGCGAAGATGGCCCCCGCCCGGACGTAGTCTCCGGAGGAGAATCCCCCGGGCAGGGCCAGCACCTGGTAGTCCTCCAGATCCCTGCGCATGCTGGGAGGGGAGTCCCCGGTAAGCTGCTTGAGGTGCACCTTCTCCGGGAGGGCGCCCACGCTCTCGAAGGCGTGGAAGGTCTCGTCCTCGCAGTTGGTGCCCTCGATCCTCAGCACGCACACCCTCACGTCCAGGTGATCACCCCAGCAGCCTCCACAATGTACCGGTCCATGTTTCCCCCATCTCCTCCACGCTCAGGCTGACCACCTCCCGGTGGTTTGCCAGGGTCAGGCGGTCCCCGCCCACCGTGCCGATCTTGTAGGCCGGCACGGTCAGGGACCGGAAGAACTCCGCCTCCCGGGAGGCGTCCACCTCCACCACCCACCTGGTGGCCGACTCGGAGAACATCTGCACCTCCATGGGCAGTTCCTCCATGGTGGTGAGGTCGGCGGAGACCCCCAGATCCCCCGAGATGCACATCTCCGCCAGGGCGACGGCCAGTCCCCCATCCGAGCAGTCGTGGCACGCCTTCACCGAACCAGCGGCCATCGCTCCCAGCAGCTGATCGATCGATTCCCTCAGGCTCCCTGGGTCCACCCGCGGGACCTCCCCTCCCTTTCCACCCATCATTCGGAAGAGGGCGGAGCCGCCCATCTCCCTGGCGGTCTCCCCGATCAGGTAGACGGGATCCCCCTCGGCCTTGAGGTCGGCGGTCACGCATCTCTCCACCTCCTCCACTATGCCCACCCCCATGACGGTGGGCGTGGGGGGCACCGATCCGAAGGGGGTCTCGTTGTAGAAGGAGACGTTCCCCGAGGGGACCGGGAGGTCCATGGCCCGGCACACCTCCCCCATGCCCCTGACCGCCTCCCTGAACTCCCAGAGCCGCTCCGGCTTCTCCGGGTTGCCGAAGTTGAGGCAGTCGGTGAGGGAGTGGGGCCTTCCCCCCACCGCGGCGATGTTCCGGCATGCCTCGTCCACCGATGCCATACCTCCTCCGTAGGGATCTAGGGCGGTGAACCAGGGGTTCACCCCCACCGCGATCGCCAGGCCCCGGGGGGTGTGGTCCAGGGGCCGGATGACCGCCGCGTCCCCGTGCCCCCTGCACCCCAGCTTGCCCTGCAGGGGCTTGATGGCCGTGCTCCCCCGCACCTCGTGGTCGTACTGACGGATCACCCACTCCCTGGAGCAGATGTTCTGGTGACCCAGCAGGGCGAGCAGCGTTTCCCCCAGATCATCGATTCGGGGCCACTGCTCTTCCCGCCCACGGGCGGAGCCAACGGCCTGGCAGGGCCGGCAGTACTCCGGCCCGGAGGTGAGGAATTCCAGGTCTAGGTCGAAGACCCGGTGGCCCATGTAGCTCAGCCTCACCCTGCCCTCCGGGATGACCTCCCCCACCACGGTGGCCTCCACGTCCCAGAGATCGAAGGTCTCCATCACCCGGTCCAGGTTGTCCCGGGGCACCGCCAGCATCATCCTCTCCTGGGACTCGGAGACCCAGATCTCCCAGGGGGCCATGCCCTCCTCCTTCAGGGGCACGCGGTCCAGCCGCACCTCGGCCCCGAATCCACCGTCCAGGGCCATCTCCCCCACCACGCAGGAGAGGCCGCCTCCCCCCAGGTCCTTCATCCCGCTGATCAGTCCCCGATCATTCACCTCCAGGCAGGCGTGTATCAGCGGCTCCTTCATGATGGGGTCCCCCAGCTGGACCGCGCCCCGGCTCTCCTCCTCGGACCTCTCGTCCAACTCGGCCGAGGCGAAGGTGACCCCGTGGATGCCGTCCCTGCCGGTCCTCCCGCCGACCAGCACCAGCAGGTCCTCCGGACCCCTAACGGCGTTCCTGACCACCCGGTCCCGGGGGACCAGGCCCACGCACCCCACGTTCACCAGGCAGTTCCCCAGGTACCCGTCGTCCAGGTAGACACCGCCGGATACGGTGGGGATGCCGATGCGGTTGCCGTAGTCCCTGATCCCGGCGACCACCCCGTCCATAAGGTACCTGGGGTGCTTCACCCCGGAGGGCAGCTCCCCCCGGTGATCCAGGGAGCCGAAGAATAGGGGATCGACCAGGGCCACCGGCTGGGCGCCCATGCAAACCACGTCCCGGATGATCCCGCCGATGCCGGTGGCCGCCCCCCCGTAGGGCTCGATGGCGGACGGGTGATTGTGGCTCTCCAGCCTCAGGGCGTAGGCGTACTCCTCGTCGAAGGCCATCACCCCCGCGTCCCCCTTGGCGATCACCTCCTCGTTGTCCGTCCCGAAGAGGTGCTCCCGCAGGAAGACCTTGGAGCTCTTGTAGCAGCAGTGCTCGCTCCAGGCCTGTGCCAGGGACTCCAGCTCCACGTCGGTGGGCAGTCTTCCCTCACTTTGGAAGTGGCCCCTGATGGCCACCATCTCCTGCAGGCTCAGACCCAGCCCCATGGAGGCGCTCAGCTCCTCCAGCTGGCTGTCCGTGGCCGAGAGGACGTCCACCTCGAACAGCTCGAAGGGTGCCTCCCGCCTGTTCATCAGATCGGCCAAGACCATGCTCCACCCTACCTGATCTCGATCCTGTAGTCCTGGATGACCGGGTTGGCCAGGAGCTTCCTGCACATCCCCTCGCAGGCCTCCCTGGCCTCGCCCTCGTCCATGTCCAGGTCCATCTCGAAGGTCTTCATGGACCTCACCCGGTTCACGCCCTGGAAGCCGAGCAGCTCCAGCGCCTTCTTGGTGTTCTGACCCTCCGGATCGGAGACCCCGGGTTTGAGCTCGATCCTGATCTCGGCTACCACCATCTCAGCACCGCCGGTACATTTCCCGCCCAATACTTAACTGTTCTAGAGGGCGGCGGTCTGGGCTATGGTGATGATCCCAGTGGAGATGAAGCTCACCCCCACGGCCGTGATCAGCAGCCCCATGATCCGGGTGAAGGCCACGGCGGTGGCCCTCCCCATCAGCTCGGAGATCTTGCTGGAGTGGGTGAGCAGGAAGTAGGTGACCGTCATGGTGATGAGGACGGACAGGAACACCGAGCCCATGCCGATCAGGTCCCCCTTGTTGATGGACTCGGAGATGAGAATCATCACCATGGTGATCGACCCCGGACCGGCGAACATGGGTATGCCCAGGGGTACGATGCCGATCTCGTCCGACTCCAGGGCCTCCTCCCTGTCCTCTGTGCTCAGCTTGGTCCTGGTCCACTGTCCCTGGACCATGGAGAAGCCGATGTAGAACACCAGGGCGCCGCCGGCCACCTTGAACACGGGGATGGTTATCCCGTAGATGGAGAATATCCAGTGTCCGAACAGGCCGAAGATGAAGAGGGTGATGACCGTGACCATGAAGATCTTCTTTACTATCCTCTTCTTGATCTCCGGGGGGTAGCCCTCGGTCACCGCCTCGAAGAAGGGCACCGCCGCCACTGGGTTGATGAGGGCGAAGATGGTGACGAAGGCGCTGACGGCGAAATCCACACCCATTGATTCGGTCCAGAATCCCGTGCTCTATATAAATCTATGCTGCCCGGTCTCGCTCCCGTCGTGACTGGCGAGCCTGGCGAACACCATGTAGCCGGTGTGACCGAGCATCTGGAAGGCCGGGCGGACCCCGCCGGGATGCACCTCCATTTCCCTCTGGAGGTTCTCCAGGCACTGGATCTCCACGAAGTCGAACAGCCTGAGGGTGCTGACGGTCTTCTCCAGCTGGTTGGTGTTGGGGACGTAGGCGCAGAATCGCCCTCCCGGGCGGAGCAGCCGGGTGACCCGGTCCACCGCCTCCCAGGGATCAGGTATGTCCAGCACCACCGCGTCCATCGACTCGTCCAGCTCCACCTTCCTGACGTCGTCCATCCTCAGCTCCCAGCACTGGTCCAGACCGGCCCGGGACAGGTTCCTCCTGGCCCTCTCCGCGAAGTCCTCCCGGTTCTCCACCGAGACTACCCTGCCCTGGGGCTGAACCGCCCGCACCAGCGCCACCGTCAGGGAACCGGAACCCACTCCCCCCTCCAGGACCAGGTCCCCGCACTTGAGGTCCAGGTGGAGGAGGATGGTGCCGGCGTCCTTGGGGGTGATCACCTGGGCCCCCCTGTCCAAGGAGGTCATCAGCTCGGGGGTGCCCGGTCGGAGCACCCAGAAGTCCTTGCCGGCAATGGTGATCCGGGAGCCGTCCTGGCAGGCCATTATCCGGTCCCCGTCGATCACTCCCAGTCCCTTGATCTTCATCATCCCCCTGCGGAGGGAGATCCAGTAGCGTCTCCCCCTCTCGTCGAGGAGGTAGAGGAAGTCGTTTTCCTCGAACATCCATGGGTAGAAGCGGTAGAAAGAAAAAAAGGATTGCGCTCAGTAGCGCAGCCCGCTGCCGCACATGGGGCAGTCCCAATCGTGGGAGGAGATCGCCGACCCGCAGTGGTTGCATCTGGGGATGCCCTCCACCGGCCTGAAGACCGGGTCCGTTCTCTGCTGGACCTGCTCCTCCTCCTGGTACACCGGCTCCTCCCGACCCCTGAACTCGTAGCGGGGGTTCTCGTAACTGGGGGGAGGGGGGTACTGGTAGGGGTGCCGCCTCTCGATCTTCACCGCCAACCGGTAGACGAGCAACCCTATGAGGTTTAGCAGGAATCCGATGGCCAGCCATGGTCTGTTCATCCTACGTCTGGCCTTCATCTCTGTGTGCATGTGCACGGCCACCACTCCGCCTACGGCGAACCAGGCGATCAGTAGAATTGGAATTCCTAGTTGCATCCCATCACCCATCTATCCAACCGGGTCTCCTTATATAAACGTTGAGTCTCCGTTCCATTGGCGGCCAAGGGTCAGATTTTCCCGGTGAGGAGTCGGCAAGAGGAACAGAAGTCCACTCCATTGAAGTGGTCTCCGACGGGAGTCGGAGAGCCGCATGACGCGGGCTTCCCGGGGGCAATGGCCCAGGTCCAGGGCGTGCTTCAGCTCGTGGAGCAGGACCTTCCGGCACAGCCTGGGCACGATGCCCGGGTCCTCCCTCTGGTATGCCGGCACTTCCCAGAAACCCGGATCGATCCTGGAAGAGGGGACCGCCGCCGTCCTGTCGGTGGCCAGACCGAAGAGGTGGTCGTTGTTCCTGGAGAGGATGCCACCGAGGCGATCACCATGTTCACCTGTCCATCCCTCCATACCTGCCCTGAGAAGACCCTAAGCGGAGCACTGGACCCCGCCTCCATTGAGGGGATGTCGGAAAGGTCCAACGATCCTCCCTCGGCCACCTCCCAGG
>JBKHFJ010000035.1:0-8357 GCA_046540255.1 Methanomassiliicoccales archaeon
TCCTGGAGGAGAGGGTGGAGGCGCCCAAGGGCGACTTCGTCCGCTAGGACCTCGAAAGGAACAGGTGATAGGAGATCAGCGCGGCCAGGCTCAAGGTCTGAGGGTCCCCTTGATCAGCTGAACATCCTCCCTGTTTATCCCACCGATCGCGTACAGTACGGTGAAGTAAAGGGCGGCGCAGATCGCTATCTCGACCCCGAGCAACAGGGCGGATTCGACCCTCCATAGTAGGAGGGGGATGGCCATCACCCCCGCCGCGATCAACGGTCTGGTCAAAGAGGACCTTTCAAGAGTGATCTTGAACCGCTTCGAGGAGGCACGATGGATCATCAGGAAGGTCAAGATATACGAGAGGAGGGTGGTTATCGCCGCCCCTGTTATGCCGATCAGGGGGATCAGGGCTATGTTCAGGAGAAGGTTGAAGATCGCGGCGATCGACCAGGCCATCCCGATGACCTTCGTCCTCTTCTCCATGATGAGCACGTTGGACACTATGGAGTAAAGGCCGAAGATTATCATGGAGACGGCCGCGAAGGGCGTTATGTAGTACCCGTTCCGGGCGATCTCCTCCGTGGAGAGGACCAATAAGATCTCCTCGGAGAGCATGGAGAGACCGACCACGGCCGGTATGGACAGCAGTAGAAAGTAGCGTACGGACTTCTCCAGGACGATCCTTACCCACTCCATCCTCTCCTCGTCGTAGTACTTCGAGAGCGTCGGGGGCAGGATGAAGCGGATCGAGGCGACGAGTATAATCAGCAGTCCGCCCAGTGAGTATCCTGGGGAGTAATAGCCCACGAAGGCACTCCCCAGGAGGATCCCTATGATGTACCGGTCGCTGGAGTTCAGGACCCAATTGGAGAGGTTCGATGGTATGGTGGGAAGCCCGAACCTGAGGTACTCGCCTATTCTCCCGAAACTCGGAACCGCCACGCCGATCCTCATGAGCACCAAAAGGGCCCCGGCCGCGGCCACCAGCAGATCGGATAAGAGGAATCCGAGCAGGGCACCCTCTATGCCGTACCCGGACAGTACCAGCAGGGAGATCAACCCTATCTGGAAGATCATCTTCAAAGTGATCAACGCCGAGAACGTCTTGATCCTCATGAAGGTCCTGAAGAAGCTGGTGAACAGCTCGATCAGGCATTCCAGGAATATGATGATCGCCAGTAGGTGCAGGATCATCGCGTCGATCCCGAATGCCTCGGAGAGTGGAGGGGCGAGCACGGCGATTGCAAGGGCGAACAACCCGGAGCTCAGGGTCACCACGCCCGCGACCGAGTAGAAACCCTCCCGGATCCTACCGGAATCCTTCTCTGCCGCCGAGAACCTGACGAATGCGTACGGCAGGCCCAGGGGGATCAACCGGGGACCGATGGCGAAGGTTGCCGTGAGTATGACCCACAGGCCGTATTCCTCGATCGGCAGCGTCTTCGTGAGCACCGGAAGGAGGATGATCCCGCTGGCCCGGCCTAGGATATTCGTCAGGCCAACAAGGCCAACCTTTCTCACCAAACCCACGGCCTCGCTCATTTCAAAGCCCAGTAAGATATCTCTCTAAAAGGATTTTGGCACCCGATTTCGACCGGCTCGGGGTCCGTCAGAGAGCCCAAGAACACCGGGATGGGTGACTCGGCTGCACCAGGTGTATGGGATGCTTCCCAACCCGCCGTTCACAGGGAGCTGAAAGAAGACCACTGTTCGTTATGGAGGCCTGTTTCCACTGACTTACCCTCTCATCGCTTCGATCGCCTTCCCGTAGATGTCTATGAGCCGCCTGTTGAGGTCCGCGATGCTGTAATTCCTCTCCACGAAGCTCCTCCCCCTCGCACCCATCTCTAGCCTCCTCCCAGGGTTCTCCATCAGCTGGGCGATCCGATCGGCCAAGGCCTCCGGGTCCTTCTCCGGAACGAGATAGGCGGTCTCCCCATCGATAACGCCTTCCGGTATCCCGTTGTGCAGCGTCGAGACCACCGGAAGACCGGTCGCCTGCGCCTCCTGGATGACCAGTCCCTGGCCCTCCATGTCCCCGTCGCTCCCCTTCACGCTGGGCAACACGAAGATGTCCGACTCCCCGAACAGGTCGGTCAGTTCCTGGTCCCCCACCGATCCTCTGAATATCACCTCATCGGTCAGGTCCAGCTTCTCCACCAGGGCCTCCAGTTCCCCCCTGAGGGGCCCGTCGCCGACTATCTGATAGGTGAACTCCCCCCCCTGCTCCTTGATCAGCTGTGCGGCCTCGATGGCGTACCTGTGCCCCTTCTTCTCCACCAGCCTCCCCACGGTCAGGAGCTTCACCCTTTCCTCCCCCCTCCGCTCGAAATAGGGAAATTCCTCCAGGTCCAGTCCTACCGGCAGAATGTCGATGTTGTCCCCCGCCCCCAGCTCCTTCATGAGACCCATGGTGAATCTGGTGTTCGCCGTGAACCGATCCCCTTTGCCGAAGAGCTCCCGGTACACGTCGGCCCCCCTGATCCTCGGATAGACGTTGGCGTCGTATCCGTGGAAGCTGGTGATGTGGGCGCCCCTCAACCCGAAGAGCTTCGCCTTGATCGATATCAACCCCAAGGGGCCGAAATGGGAATGGATCACGTCGTATTCCCTGTCGCGCATGGATGCGATGAGGTTCGTGCAGTTGAGGGGATTTCTTCCCTGTAGCAGCGAGGATGCTATCGCGAATAAGCAGGCTTTCGGCATGTCGAGAAGCAATCTCAGGATGGAGAGAACGGAGGGTCCGATCCCTCTGCCCTTCCACCCGAAGTATCTCACCCTATCGAGCAGGGCGTAGTCACGAACGCCATCGTGGACAACTCTCTCCCCCGGTGAGTAGATCGAGTATATGTCCAGCTGATGTCCCATATCGATGAGACCGGTGATCTGATTGAGGATGAACTTATGGGAGAGCTTGGGAAAGCTGCTGAGGATGAACGCTATCCTCATGATGGCCACCCCGTGACCGCCACACCGTTCATCTTACCCTGAGGCATCCGGCAAGGACTGAGCGAGCCTTTGTTCAAATCACCATCGTGCATTTGGATCGGCTCCCCCCTCACTCGAAGGTCATGTGATTTCTCCCGATGGCGGAATCCGTGGAAAAAGTCTCCGGTTAAGAGTGCCCCTCCTCGGTATCGATCAGACCTCTGCCCCCCCGTCCCGACTCCGACCGGAGATGCTCCCTCATGAGCTGACGGATCCTCGAGAAGGCCCTCCCGTCCTCGTACCTGTGGAACATCTTCTTCACGGAGAGGCGGGCGTCCGAATCCCTGGCGGGATCCCCAAGGTACTCCTGGAGCGCCGACAGGAACTCGCCGAAGCTATGGACCTTTGGCCCAGGTGTCACCTCCCAATAATCGAATAGCAGTCCCCGCTCCCTCTCGTACGTCTCCAGATCGTACGGGACGAACACTATGGGGCGGTTCAACAGCAGGTAGTCCACCCAGGCACCCGAGTAGTCGCTGACCATGATGTCCACGTGGGGGAGGAGCTCCTGGAGGTCTTCCAATGCATCGCGGTTCGCGGCCTTGATCCTCTTCCCCCTGACAGCATTTACCCCTCCCCGTCCGTTCAGATCGTCCATGTGGTGCTCCCTCAGCAGGAGGTAGGCCCCGTTCTCCTCCAGGAAGGAATCCAGCTCCTCTTTGGAGAAGTCATCGAAGGGGAAGAAATCGACTCCTCTCCCCTCCCTGAAGGTGGGGGCGTACAGGATGACCTTCTCACGCAGCATCGGAAAACGCTGAAGCAGCTCGCTAGAGGAGGAGTGCAACTCCGATATCAGGTAATCATTCCTCGGGTACCCGGTGATCGGAAGCCTGTGCGGTGGGATACCCGTGCACGAGGCGATACGGTCCCTCTCGATCCCGGAGCTGCATATCCAGTAGGTGAAAGTCCTTTGGTAGATCTCCCTGCGCCTGGAGGCTTCCCCCTCATCCAGGTTCTTCATGCGGCCCCCGATCGTCTTTATCGGGATGCCGTGCCAGAGTTGGATAGTGACCGTTCGTCTAGAAAACGACGCCCCCGGAAATTGGTCGGCGTCGAAGAATGAACAGAAGACGAATTTGGCCCGGAGCAGCGTGAATATACCCCTGACGGAGTGCTGGTACACCGCGGGTCTCCCCTCGCCCCCGAGTCTCTCTGCCAGGCCCCCATCCCTGGTGACCCAGACCGCCTTAAGCTCTTCGGGGTACTCCCTAAGGAAGGCCTCGTAGAGGAACCTGGAATTGTCACCGTATCTGACTCCATTGGCCCCGGAGAACACGGCCAATTCGGGGTCCTTCGGGAACAGGGAATCAACGACCTTGAAGATCCTGGCGGATATCCACCGGGTCCAGTGGCCCTCCATCACCGCCCTTATCACGTCTTTCCCTCCCGTCGACCTCTTATTCATGGGCCCTCGATCCCTTCAGAGGATGAGCTTTCCGGCCCGCTGCCCCTCAACCTGCGGTCCATCCGGCGAAGGATGTCCTCCACGTCCCCCCGCTCCGGCTCCCGGAGGTTGTTCTCCACCCTGCCCTTGGCGAACATGTCGTCGATCAGCGGGAGGAGGCTATTCCCGTCCGGAACCTTCATCAGGTAATCCTCCTGGGCATTCAACTCGATCTGCAGTCGATGAATTCCCTCTGCCATCTCTTCCACCCCAGGGTACCCGAGGGACTTGGAGAGCTCGGCCAGTCTCCCGTCATCGGCGGCGGCGTTGAACATAAGGATCTCGGGAAGGGGGAGGCCGCAGGCGAGTCCGTGGTCGAGGCCGGATCTCAGCGTCACTGGGTAGGATATCGAGTGGGCCAGTGCGGTCCTGGTCTGGCTTATGGCCATCCCGGCGAGAAGGCTCGCCTCCATCATCCTGCTCCTCAAGAGGATGTCGTCCCCCTCCCTCAGCATTCGAGGTAGAGAGGGGAGTGAAAGCCGTAGGGACCTGGTGGCGATGAGTATGGTGAGCGGGGCGGCGTTGTGGTTCCAAATGGACTCGAGGGCGTGGGAGACGGAATCGAGGCCAGAGGAGGCGGTGATCCCCGGAGGCAGCTCTAGGGTGAGCTCAGGATCCAGTATCGCCGCGTGGGGAAACACATCCTGGAGCGAGCGCTTCTTCCCAGATGCGTAGTCCCATATGGTGGCGAACGGGGTAACTTCTGAGCCAGTACCCGCGGTGGTCGGTACCGCCACCAGAGGGATCTTATCTTCCTTGACCTCCACCCCCTCCCTGAGATGGTCTGAGAGGGTAACTCCCGAGGAGGCCAACATCCGGGAAACCGCCTTCCCAACGTCCATGGCGCTCCCCCCTCCCAGGGCGACCAGGGCATCCGGGTCGAATGGTCCGATCTCCTCAATCTTCCGGTCAATATCGTCCAGGTCCGGATGGGGCCGCACCGTGTCAATGACCCCCACCACCCTCTCGCCGATGCTCCTCTCGAGATCCTCCACCACGCCCCGTCTAGAGGAGCCGGGGGTGGTGATGATGACGACCCTCTCGCCCGGGATAAATCGGCCCACGGAATGGATCAGCCCCGCCCTGAACACTATCCTGGTCGGATTGAAATATGACCAACTGGTCATGCCGTCCCCCATCATATATCGATACCCAGCCCCCTCATCAACTCCCGCTTGATCTCCGAGGGGGACGACCTGGGCCGACCGAGGTCCTCTCTGGCACCCTTCCTCACCCTGATCTCCAGGAAGGCCGGCCCCGCTCCGCGGAGCCTGCTCACCGCCCCCTCGATCTCATCCCCCTCCACGCGCAAGGCCTCCCGATACCCGCAGGCCTTGGCTATGGTCGGGAAATCCACCTGGAATCCTACTGTCGGTTGCCCCCCGACGGAGTCGTGCGAGGCGTTGTTGATCACCACATGCAGGAGGTTGTCGAGGCCCCCGTTGCCGATTATGGCCATGGACCCCATGTGCATGAGCGTGGATCCGTCACCGTCCAGGCATATCACCTCCCTTTCAGGCCTCGACCTGGCAAGCCCGGCCGCTATGGAGGACGCATGGCCCATGGATCCCACGGTGAGGAAGTCCCTCCCATGCCCCTCCCCCCTCTCCTCACGCAACTCGTACAACTCCCTGGAGGTCTTGCCCGTGGTGGAAACGATGATATCCTCCGGTCCGAGAGCGGAAACGACTCGGCGGATGGCCTCCTCCCGATCCATCTCGATGAACTCTTCGATCTCATCCCTCAACTCGTACTTCTCGAAGGCCCCCTTCCTTACCAAGATTGCCACCGGTCCGGGGCCTCTCTCCATCGCCTCCAGTGCCTCACCGACTATCTCCCTGTAATCTGAGTCCCCTCCCAGGGAGTACCAGGGAATCTCAAGGGCCTCGAGCACATCGGGCGTGATCCTGCCCTTCTTCATGTGCTGCGGCTCGTCTCTCCTTCCCGGTTCACCCCTCCAGCCGATCAGCAGTAGCATCGGTATGCCGTACACCTCCCGATCGGCCAGGGAGGTCAACGGATTGACCGCGTTGCCGATCCCCGAGTTCTGCATATACACCAGGGCCGGCCTTCCGGTCCCCAGGTACCAGCCAGTGCCCATCGCGATGGCGTTCCCCTCGTTCGCCGCGATAACGTGCCTGCCGGGGGCGGCGTTGTCGGTGATATAGGCGCACAGGTCCTTGAGCAGCGAGTCCGGCACCCCCGTGAAGAAATCGATGCCATGCCCGCTGAGCTCATAGAACAAGGATCTCGGCGGTATCATTACTTCCCTCCAGGTATCAGGTTGATGATGTCCTTGACTGGCATCATGAGTTCTTCCGCCTCGGCCGCCCTGCCGTGCTCGAGTATGTTGGTGGCCGTCTTGAGCATGGACGGGTACGCGGACCTCAGCAGATGGTTGGCGTAGATCACCACGCTCACGCCCGCCTCCTTGAGCTCGTCCTCGGTCGTCTGATTGTAGGTCGTGGGCACCACGAAGAGTGGCACCCGGTATTCCAGTCGGGAGTACTCGTCGCAGAAGGCGAATATCTCCTCCGGGGTATCCGCCTTGCTGTGGATGAGGATCCCGTCGGCCCCCGCGTCGATGTAAGCCTTACCCCGCTCCATGGCGTCCTCCACCCCCTTCTGCAGGATGAGGCTCTCGATCCTTGCCACGACCATGAAATCGTCGGTGACCTGGGCCGCCTTACCCATCTGGATCTTCCTGCAGAAGTTCTCGATGGTATCCTGAGTCTGGGAGACCTCCGTCCCGAATAGGGAGTTCTTCTTCAGACCGACCTTATCCTCCACCACCGCTGCCGAGATCCCCAACCTCTCCAGTGTCCTTATGGTGAACTGAAAGTGCTCGGACTCTCCCCCCGTATCCGCGTCGTAAACGACGGGTTTCGTGGTCACCTCCAGTATGTCGTTGAGGGTGTTCATCCGGGAGGTCAGGTCCACGGCCCCGATGTCCGGTTTGCCCTTCGCCGTGGATTCTGTGAGACTGCTGGCCCACATCCCATCGAACTCCCTCCTCCCGTATTCGTCCTCGACGGTGAGGTTCTCCACGATCAACCCGGTAAGCCCACTATGGGCCTCCATCAGCCGCACGATCGGTTTGGCATGCAGCAGTCGGCGAAACTTGTTCCTGCGGATATCCGGGGTGGTCCCGATCTCCCGCAGAACCTGGTTCAGCTTGGTGGAGGATATGCCCTCGGTGTACGGGACCTCGACGAGTTCCCCTCCCCATTCCTTGAGGGTCTCGATCACCGCTTCCCGAACCTTCTTCTGAGGTCCTTCCCTCCAATCGTCCCCATGGACCACGTAATCGGGCCTGTACTTCCTCAGGTTAGGCACGTAATCTAGCGTGTACTGTGGGACGACCCAGGAAACCCCCTTGACATTCTCGACCACGGTCTTGCGTTGCTCGTAGTTCATGTAGGGGAGCCGTTTGTAGCTGGCTATGGCCTCATCTGTGAGAAGTCCAACCATGACCTCGCCGAGCCTGGCGGCCTCCTTTATGACGTTGAGATGTCCGGGATGGACGAGATCGGCGCTCATCCCGACATAGACTCTCTTCTTCGGCATCTGCTGACCCACTCCCTCCTATGTCGCTACCGAATCAGGGTGGATATTCATAACTATATGGATGTGATGGGCGTATGATATTGATAGTTTCTCCCAGTATTACATTCCACCGTATCGCTGGGATAGTCGTTGCGACGCAAACGGACCCTCAGAGCGATGACAATAGATCATCAATATCGCTTACAGCAACCTACAATCGATGATGGTGTAGAATGTCCGTCGATGAAAGGAGATAGTGATTTACTGACAGACGCTCGAGGGAAGGGTTAAGGCCCCAAGGGCGGCGTCGTCCGCTAGGACCTCGAAAGGTATAGGTGATAGGGGATCAGCGCGGCCAGGATCACCGCCGAGAGGGCCAGCGCCTGCG
>JBKHFJ010000036.1:0-6512 GCA_046540255.1 Methanomassiliicoccales archaeon
AGCTCGTCCACGATCCTCATGAAGGACCTGGAGGCCTCCGAGTCCGAATCGTACAGCACGATGGGCATACCCTCGTCACCGCTCCTGACCACCTTGGGGTCCACCGGGACCGCGCCAAGGAAGGGCACGCCCAGCTCCTCGGCCGCCCTCTTCCCCCCGCCCTCGGAGAACAGGTCGATCTCCTTGCCGCAGTGGGGGCAGATGAAGCCGCTCATGTTCTCGATGATACCGATCACCGGGAGCTTCAGGGAGCGGGAGAAGCTGACCGACTTCCTGGCGTCCAGGATGGCCACCTCCTGGGGGGTGGTGACGATGATGGTCCCGTCGGCGTTGGGGATCAGCTGGGCTATCGACAGGGGCTCGTCCCCCGTCCCCGGTGGCAGGTCCACTATCAGGTAGTCCAGGGCGCCCCACTTGACGTCCCCGATGAACTGGCGGATGGCACCCATCTTCATGGGCCCCCTCCAGATGACCGGGACGTCCCTTCCCTGAAGCAGGAAGGCCATGGACATAACCTTCATGTGGGGGGGCACCACCACCGGCTCCAGCCCGTCGCTGTCCCCGGTGATCACCGCGTCCTCGATCTTCAGCATCTTGGGGATGTTCGGCCCGTGGATGTCCGCGTCCATCAGGCCGGTCTCGTATCCCTTCATGGAGAGGGCCAGGGCCAGGTTGGCGGCCACGGTGCTCTTGCCCACCCCGCCCTTGCCGCTCATGACGACGATGACGTGCTTGATCCGCTTGAGGCTCTCGTATACCTTGGCGTCCTCCGGTTCGACCGTGTTCAACTCCGACTCGCTCTTCTCCATCTCTTATCGCCTCTGCTCCGATGGTAGCACATCACCACTGTGGTCATTATCCTTTGGGCGTATATGTCCGGGAAGTCATATGAACTCACGAAAAGGTCAACTGCTCACCTCTTCCCGGTGATGAAGGACTCGATGATGTTCCTCTCCCCCCTCTGCAGGATCTCTCCCAGGGTGGAGGGAGAGATGTTGAAGCTCTTGGCCAGCTCCCTGATGGTGGTCCGCCGGGGGTAGTCGTAGTAGCCCCTCTCCAGGGCCAGCCGTATGATCTGCTCCTGCCTCTTGGTCACCACGTTCTCCCCGTTCACCTTGGTGATGGAGTTGATCTCCACCCCGCAGCCCGACCCCTTCAGCCTCTCTATCAGGGTGGCCAGCGACCCGTTGGCGCCGGTGGTGACCTTCCACTCCACCTTTCCTCCCCCCACCGAGTGGGCGTTGGTGAGGAAGCACTCCGATCCGGTCAGCGCCTTGCAGGCCACGCACCTGTCCGTCATGATCGACCCCGAGATCTTCCCGTCCCCGAACTTGGAGATGTCCACCTTGCACACGTCCGGGTGGGAGCGGATCTCGTTGATGATCTCGTCGGCCATGAGGGGGTCTCCCTCGATCTCCACCAACCCCCTTCCGCCCTCATCGCCGAAGGGCATGCACTCGATGAACTTGATCGGTGCTGGGTACTTGTTCCCGATGTCCTTCACCCAGTTATCGGGCATTTGGATGGTGAGGGAGGCTTCGATCATATCGCCCATATATTCCTTTGGCGGGAGATATATTACTTTCGATGCCCCCACACCGGTTGTTCTCGACCACGCCCCTGGTCAGAGCAGCTCCATGCCGGTGCCGATGAGGATCCCCAGGGCCAACGCGTAGGCGGTCAGGGAGACGATCACCGAGGCCACCAGGCGGTACCGGTCCATGCCCAGCAGCTCGCAGGTGACGGTGGTGGCGTACACCCCTACCCAGGGGGTGATGGCGATCACCCCCAGCACACCGTACCGGTCCATCCACCGGACGATGCGCTCCCTCCGGCGGTTCACCAGCCAGCGGTGGAGGCGGGGATGGCGGTGGGCCAGGTCGAAGAGGAGGAGGATGACCGGAACCGGCAGGAAGTTGGCCACCGCCGCCACCGGAACCACCAGCTCCAGGGGCAGTCCCATGGCCGCCCCGGCCGGGATGGCGATGAGCTCCTCTCCCACCGGGGAGAAGGCCAGCAGGGCCACGAACGCCAGGGGGATCATCGGCCCTAGAACGGGGAGGGGAGCTTGAACCCTTTGCCACGGCAACCGTTATGGTTTCGGAGGGCATAGTCCCCGGGCGGTGGACAGGAAGATCCTGGCGGTCCTTCTGGCCGCCTGGCTGGGCCCCCTGGCCGGGAACATGATCCTGGCGCTGGTCCCCCCCCTGAAGGCGGACTTCGGCGCCTCCGGACCGGAGGTGCTGCTGTCCATCACCTTCTTCATGGTCCCCTTCGCCCTCTTCATGCTGTTCTCCGGCACCCTGTCGGACGTGTACGACCGGAAAAAAACGTTGATGGGCGGATTCGCCGTGTATACCGTGGGATCCCTGCTCTGCGCCCTCTCCCCCGACCTGCAGTCCTTCCTCGCCTCAAGGGTCTTACAGGGGGTGGGATACGCCTTCATCACCCCCATCCTGGTGGCCCTCCTGGGGGAGATCACCCCCTACGAGGAGAGGGGGAGGTGGATGGGGTTCATGGCCTCGGCCACCGGGGCGGGGGTGGCCATGGGACCGTTCCTGGGGGGACTGGTGGCGGAGGTCGAGTGGCGGCTGGCCTTCGTGCTGGTGGCTGGCCTTGCCGTGGCAATCGGACTGTTCTTCCACCTGGCGTTCCGCCGTGATACCTTCGAGTCGAGGGAGGGCGATCTGAGGTCGGCCATGCACAACGTGGCCTACTGCATTCGGAGGAGACCGATCATCTACCTGGTGGCCTCCGGCTTCCTGGCCTTCCTCTGCTACATCTCGGTCCTCTCCTTCCTGTCCGATCACCTCTCCCTACCACCCCTGGATCTGAGGGAGAGCGAGATCGGAACCATCATCATGGCCGCCGGGGCGGCCAGCGTGTTCGCCGCCCCCGTCGGGGGCAGGCTGGTGGACTCCCTGGGAAGGAGGAACGTGGGCATGGCCGGATTCGCCATCATGATGGGGGCCATGCTCTCCTTCTCCCTCGCCTCCACCGTCCCCGGGTACGTCCTATCGCTGGTCATCCTGGGGTCCGGCGTCGCACTGGTGTGGTCGTCCACCCTCACCCTGACGGTGGAGGTGGCGCCCGATCTGAAGGGGACCTCCTCCTCCCTGTTCAACAGCGTGCGCTTCTTCGGCTACGCCGCCGCCCCCGTGGTCTTCGCCCCGGTCTACACCGGGGCCGGAATTGGGGCCATCTTCATCGTCTCCGGTGCCCTCGCGGCGGGGGCCATCGTCCTGGTCCGCATGATCGGGGCGCGAGATGAATGATCGACCCCGAGATGTGCGACCGGGCATGACGATGATATTTATACAACCAATCACAAATTTATTACCGGTGAGAAGGTGACGGACAAGTTGCTTAGAGTAGACATGGGCGATCTGACGGCGAAACTGGAGGATCTGCCGGAGAAGTACAGGAACCTGGGTGGAAGGGCGATGACCTCCACCATGGTGGCGGACGAGGTACCGGCCGACTGCCATCCGCTGGGGCCGAACAACAAGCTGGTGATCTCCCCGGGGATGGTGACCGGGACGAACGCTCCTACCTCTGGAAGACTCTCGATGGGGGGCAAGTCCCCGCTGACCGGCGGGATCAAGGAGTCGAACGCCGGGACCGACTTCTCCCAGCGGCTGGCCAACCTGAGGATCCGGGCCATCGTGGTCCAGGGCCAGCCCGAGGACGGGAAGTACCGCATGCTGAAGGTGAACAAGGACGGCGCCGAGCTGGTGGATGCCTCCAAGTACGTCGACCGCGGCCTGTACGATGTGTACAAGGAGATCAGGAAGGAGCACGGCGAGGTCTCCATCTGTGCCACCGGCATCGCCGGGGAGATGCGGGCCGCCTCGGCGGGGGTGGCCTTCAACGACATCGAGGGGCTCTCCTCCCGCTACGCCGGACGGGGCGGTCTTGGATCGGTGATGGCCGTCCGCGGGTTGAAGGCCATCGTCCTGGACGACAATGGCGCGCCGGGCAGGGAGATCAAGGATCAGGAGCAGTTCAAGCAGGGCATCAAGAAGATGAGGGACGCCCTGACCAGCCATGACGTCACCAAGCCGGGTGGCACCCTCTCCTCGTACGGGACGGACGCGCTGGTCAACGTCATCAACGAGGCCGGGGCGCTGCCCCAGAACAACTTCCGCAAGGGGTACGATGAGAGGGCGGCGAACGTCTCCGGGGAGAAGAAGGCCGAGGTGATCAAGAAGCGGGGGGGCGAGAGGCCGCACCGCTGCTCCCCCGGATGCATCATCCAGTGCTCCGAGGTCTGGGTGAAGGAGGACGGCTCCGACCCGGTGGGCGTGCTGGAGTACGAGTCCGTCTGGGCCCTGGGACCCAACTCCGGCATCTACGACCTGGACGCGGTGGGCGAGCTGAACCGGGCCTGCAATGACCTTGGATTGGACACCATCGAGATGGGGGACACCTTCGCGGTGGCCATGGACGGCGGGCTGGCCGAGTTCGGGGACTCCGAGGCGGCCCTCCAGTGGATGGAGGAGATCCGCAACCGGACCCCGCTGGGCCGGATACTGGCCAACGGTACCGAGTTCACCGGGAAGGCCTTCGGGATCAACCGGATCCCCACCACCAAGGGGCAGGGCATGCCGGCCTACGACCCCAGGCCGATCAAGGGGATCGGTGTCACCTACGCCACCACGCCGATGGGCGCGGACCACACCGCCGGGTACTCCATCGCACCGGAGATCATGGGCGTGGGCGGCAAGAAGGATCCCCTGGACACCTCCAAGGGGGAGCTGTCCAAGGCCCTGCAGACCACCACCGCCCTGATAGACACCTCCGGTTACTGCCTGTTCACGGCGTTCGCCATGATGGACATCCCGGAGGGGATGGAGGGCCTGGTGGAGTCCTGCAACGGCGTCCTGGGCACCAACTGGTCGGTGGACGACGCCATGGACCTGGGCGCCAGGGTGCTGCAGGTCGAGCGTGACTTCAACCGCCGGGCAGGCTTCACCAACCTGGACGACCGCCTCCCGGAGTTCATGGAGATCGAGGCCCTGCCCCCAGGAGGTCAGACGGCCGACGTGTCCGACGAGGAGATGGACCGCGTCTTCGGCGAGTGAAACCTCATAAACCCCTTCCTCCCTTTTTTGGTGGGCACATGGTCAAGGTGAAGGTGTACGCCACCCTGCAGGAGATCGCCGGGGTGGAGTACGAGGAGGTCCCCGCGGGAACGGTCGGGGAGGCCCTGGAGGGCCTCACCGACAGGCATCCCGCCCTGATCAAGGAGATCTACCGCGATGACTCCCGGTCTTCCCTCCTGGACAAGGTGAAGGTCATGGTGAACGGGAGGAACGTCGATTTCCTGGATGGGCTGGAGACCCCGATCGGGGAAGGGGACCGCCTGGCGGTGTTCCCCCTGATAGCTGGTGGTTAGCGTGATCAAGGTGAGGCTGTTCGGCAGGCTGATGGATAGGGCGGGGAGGACGGACGACAGCGGCTACGTGGGCTTCGTGGAGGTCCCGGGTGACGAGGTGGGGACGATCCGCGAGATCATGGATCGGCTGGGCTTGAAGGAGGAGGAGACCAGCCACCTGTTCCTGAACCACGACTACTCCGGCCCCGACCGCCCGGTGAAGGACGGGGACCTGGTGGCCATCTTCCCCCGGGACATGGCCCTCCTTTACAAGTGGTACTTCACCCCCCGGGAGGACTGATCACTTCCTCTTGACCCTGACGGCCTCCACCATGTAGACCACCCGGTCTGAGATGTTGGTGGCGTGGTCGGCGATCCTCTCCAGGTATCTCGCCACCAGGATGTAGTAGGTGCCCATGGTGATCCTCCTGGGCTCGTCCACCATGTGGGCGATCACCTCGGATGAGATGGAGTCCCACAGCTCGTCCACCTCCTCGTCCCTCTCGTAGAGCGCCTTGGCCTTGGTGGCGTCCCTCTTGACGAAGGAGTCCACCGCATCGGTCACCATCCCCACGGTCAGCTCGGCCATGTGCAGGATGTTCACCAGGCGGGTGTGGTGCGGCGTCTCCTCTATCTCCCTGGAGAACTCGGCGATGTTCAGCGCGTACCGTCCTATGCGGTTGAGGTCGGTGATGATCTTCAAACAGGTCGATACGGTCCGCAGGTCCCTGGCCACCGGGGTGTGCAGGGCGATCAGGTCCAGGGACCGCTTCTCGATCCTCAGGTCCAGCTGGTACAGCTCCTCGTCCAGCTCGGAGACCCTGTCCGCGAGCCCGGACTCCCTGTTCACGAAGGCCCTCACCCCGGTCTCGATGGCCTCCCTGGCGGTGCGGGCCATCAGGACCACTTCCTCGTTGAGCTGCTTCATCTCCTGGTTGAAGACCTGGCGTGAGGGCATACGCCCCATGAACCGCTTGGCGGGTATTAAGGCTTTGCAGGGGGACATCCCTATATACCTCGGGTAGGGAGTATGGAGTGATCGCATGGTCTCCGAGGACGAGGTGTGGGCCGCGCTCGACGCGGCGGTGGATCCGGAGCTGGGGATCCCGATGAAGGAGCTGGAGCTGATCGACGA
>JBKHFJ010000037.1:0-5893 GCA_046540255.1 Methanomassiliicoccales archaeon
ACTTCCTGAGCGACAGGGGGCGGAAGGTGGCCGAGAGGCTACGGGAAGTGGAGGACATGATAAGGGAAGAATGAGCCCACTATCACTCTTTCCTATATCGACGGTTCGATCGTCGGTTCGCATTCAGCCCCCGCCGGGGAGTGCTCGTGAATGCACGGGGTCCTGCCACGATTTTCGGTCGGATCCGGAGGGACCGGGCAGTTTATTACACGCGGGGTCGTTGGAAGGCGAACGATGAGATGTCCTAAATGCGGCTACGAGAATCCCCCGGATGGCAGGCATTGCGGGAAGTGCGGGACCATGCTGCCCATGGGGGAGAAGGAGAACGCCTACGTGATATGGCGTTTTCCACTCGTCCTGTGGTCCACCGTCTACCTGGACAGGGACCAGTTCCTTCACCGGGGGATCGCCACCCTTGCCATCATATCGGTCATGTTGCTGGCCCTGGTGGCGGGAGGATCCCCATGGATAGGCCTTGGGGCCGCGGCAGTGCTCGGCATCCTCTTTCTAGTGTACTGGTGGGCGGGCAGAATGGCGGCCCTCAGGGAGAAAGAATGAGTGCAGGGGGTGCGATTTGAACGCACGGACCTCTACAGGACAAGGTCCTAAGTCTTGCGCCGTTGGCCATGCTTGGCTACCCCTGCCTGCCGGCTGCATAACCTAGAATATATAAATCGTTTCTCACCTTTCCTATAGCCCCTCCAGGAACCCCTTCATACCCTCGATCGCCCTCCCCCGCCTCTTGGGATACGACGCCACCTTTCCCCGGACGGATATGACATCGTCGCCCCCAACCACCCGGAGCTCGCCCAAGAGGGCCTTCTGCTTGTCCAGCCTCAGATGGATGTTGCAGTCATCGTCGATGCGATCCTCCAGCGTATCGAGGATGGCCCTCCTACCCTCCTCTTCGAACCGGAGGAAGAATTCCCTGATCTCCCTGGCCCGGTCGAGCGAGGTGCTGAGCACGGTGATAGGATTGCCATGATGCCCTTCTGCCTCGATGGACTCGATGTTCTCGGCCCCCGAGGCGAAAAAGAGCGCCTCCCTCACCCTCTCCTCCCTCTCAGTGGCGTGGGCGAAAGCCCTGAAGGACAGGTAGTGCAGGGTCATGTGGCGTTAACCAGACTCCGGGGATATGACCTTTTTCCCTCGGTCAGGATTTCGAATGAAGTAGAATCAAAAGAGGTCGAGCCGGAAATCGTACCGATGTACCGGTATACGTCAGATCTTCGATTCACATTCGCACATTTGTCTAAACGAGGTAAGAGTCTCAATGGTCAGGTCCGAAAAAGCTTATAATCCCTGTGGGATAGGCTAGGCCCGGTACGAGATTATGATCGAGATCCGATTTCACGGTAGAGGGGGTCAAGGTGCCGTGGTGGCTTCCGAGCTGCTGGCTAAGGCGGCGGTGATGGACGGGAAGAACGCGGCCGCCTTTCCCTCGTTCGGTGCCGAACGGAGAGGCGCACCGGTGCAGGCCTTCTGCAGGATAGATGACAAGCCGATAAGGGCCCACTCCGGGATCTACGAACCGGACTACGTGGTGGTCCTGGATCCCAAGCTCATTTCCCTTGTGGACGTGGTCAAGGGGCTCAAGTCCGACGGGAAGGTGCTGGTGAACTCCTCTAAGGGGCCAGGGGATCTGGACTTGGACACCAGGGGGGAGGTGCGCACCATAGACGCCACTGGGATCGCCCTGGACATGGGGCTGGGCAATCCGGCCGCCCCCATCGTCAACACCGCGATCATCGGGGCCTTCGCCGCTATCTCCCCCGAGGTGTCCATCGATTCGGTGGAGGAGAGCATCCGGCAGGGCGCGCCGGCCAAGAAGGAGGAGAACGCCAAGGCCGCAAGGAAGGCCTACGAAGCCATAAAGGAGGTGTGATTATCGAGGACTACAAGGATCTGCCCTCTACGCCGGTCACCTGCTACGACACGGAGGACATCAAGACCGGCAACTGGAGGACGCTCTGTCCCTCCATAGACAGGGAGAAATGTATCAAGTGCTACATATGCTGGAAGTTCTGTCCGGACATGGCCATAGATGTCGAGGAGGACGAGTTCCCGGAGATCGATCTGGATTACTGCAAGGGTTGCGGCATATGCGCCAATGAATGCCCCAAGGACGCCATAACCATGGAGAGGGAGGAAGAGGTATGATAGAGGTCATCAATTCCAACTACGCGGCGGCCTTCGCGGCCAAGCTGGCCCGGGTCGAGGTGATCGCCGCCTACCCCATCACCCCACAGACCAGCATATCGGAGAAGCTCGCCGAGATGGTGGAATTGGGAGAGATGGACGCCAAGTACCTGAAGGTGGAGAGCGAGCACAGCGCAATGGCCGCCCTCATCGGTTCCTCCTACGCGGGGGCGAGGAGCTTCACCGCCACCTCCTCCCAGGGGCTGGCCCTGATGCACGAGAACCTGGTGTGGGCCTCCGGGGTGAACCGTCCCATAGTCATGCCGGTGGCCGCCAGGGCCCTCTCCGGCCCGTGGAGCATCTGGTCCGATCATTCCGACGTGATCAGCGAGAGGGACGTCGGCTGGATACAGTTCTTCTGCGAGAACAACCAAGAGACCCTGGACTCGACCATCATGGCGTTCAAGGTGGCCGAGGACCCGGAGGTGATGACCCCGGCCATGGTGGTGGAGGACGGTTTCATTCTCTCCCACACGGTGGAGCCGGTGGAGATCCCCTCACAGGAGAAGGTGGACGACTTCCTGCCCCCCTTCGATCCGGAGTACAGGATCGAGTTCGGGGAAGCCCCCAGGCGATACGGAGGGGTGGTCGCCCCAGACTGGTGGACCGAGTTCCGCTACCGGAACCACCTGAACATGGAGCGTGCCAAGGAGAAGATCATGGAGGTGGACAGGCAGTTCGAGAAGGCCTTTGGTCGCAGCTACGGCGGACTGGTGGAGTTCTATCGCTGCGAGGACGCCGAGGTGGTGCTGGTCGTCGCCGGGGCCACCGTGGGCACCGCCAAGGACGTGGCGGACGAGATGCGCGAGGAGGGGCATAAGGTCGGTGTGGTCAAGCTCCGCACCTTCCGCCCCTTCCCCTCGGAGGAGATCAGGAGGCTGAACGACATGGTCCCCGTGGTCGGCGTGTTCGACAAGAGCTACACCTGGGGCCAGGGAGGCGCCTTCTTTCAGGAGATCAGGAACGCCCTCTACGATGGAGGGGACCAGGCCATGGTGAAGAACTACATCGGAGGACTGGGAGGAAGAGACGTGAGCAAGGTTAATCTCAGAAGGATATTCGAGGACCTGCTCTCCCTGTCTAAGGGGGGCAGGGTGGACAGGCTGATGGAGTGGGTAGCCCTGAAGGACGGGACCGGGAGGTGGGAGTGATGGCCAAGCTCACTCTTCCCAAGGAGGAGTACCTGCACCACGGCCACAACGCCTGTCCCGGCTGCGGGGCCCCCCTGGCCCTGAGGTACACCCTCAAGGCGCTGGGTCCCCGCACGGTGATCAACGTGCCGGCGGGATGCACGCCCGTCATAGCCGGCGTGTTCCCCCGATACTCGTTCAAGATCCCCATGGTGGACCATCCCTTCGAGTGCACGGGCGCGGTCTCCTCAGGCATCCGCGCCGGCCTGGACACCCAGGGGGTGGAGGACGCCACCGTCCTGGGATGGGCCGGTGACGGAGGGACGGTCGACATCGGCCTGCAGGCCCTCTCCGGGGCGGTGGACAGGGGGACCGATTTCGTCTATCTGATGCTGGACAACGAGGCCTACATGAACACCGGCATCCAGTGCAGTGGCGCCACCCCCATGGGGGCATGGACCACCACCACACCCACCGGTAAGAGATGCGAGATCAACGTTCAGAGGAAGAAGAGGATAATGGATATGATGGTGGCCAACGGCATCGTGTACGGTGCCACCGTCAACATCGCCTATCCGGAGGACTTCGTCAAGAGGGTCAGGAAGGCCAAGGAGATCGAGGGACCGGCCTTCATCCACGCCCTCTCCCCTTGCTCACCGGGATGGAGGGTGAACTCGGCCAAGACGGTGGAGATAGCCAGGCTCGCCACTAAATCCAACATGTTCCCCCTCTACGAGGTGGAGCAGGGCGAGTACCGCCTGAACAAGGAGATCAAGAAGAAGGTGCCGGTCTCAGAGTACCTGAAGATGCAGGGTAGGTTCAGGAGGCTGGATCAGGCCACCATCGACCGGATCCAGGAGATGGTGGACAGGGAATACGAGGAGCTGATGAGGAAGGTGAGCTGCTCCCAGGGGTGAACATCTGGAAGAGATGCTATCCAACACGGGTAAGCTGCTGCTCCTGGGCAACGAGGCCATAGCCCGGGGGTGCATGGAGGCAGGGGTGGGCGTGGCCTCCACCTACCCCGGGACGCCCTCCTCCGAGGTGGGGGGCGTGCTGGAGCGGGTGGCCCACCTCGCCGGCATGTACTTCGAGTACTCCACCAACGAGAAGGTGGCAATGGAGGTCTCGGGCGCGGCCGCCTCCTCCGGCGTGAGGTCATTCGCCTTCATGAAGCACGTCGGCCTGAACGTGGCCAGCGACGCCTTCGTCACCCTGGGCTATACCGGAGTGAGGGCAGGGATGGTGGTGATGAGCGCTGACGATCCCTCGGCGCACAGCAGTCAGAACGAGCAGGACAACCGGTACTACGCCAAGCTGGCCCTGGTGCCCATGCTGGAGCCCTCCACCCCCGGGGAGGCGAGGGACATGCTCTTGGAGGCCTTCGATCTCTCGGAGGAGCTCGGCGCCCCCGTCCTCCTCAGGACCACTACGCGGGTGAACCATGCCCGGGGGGTGGTGCCCCTGAACCCCCTGCCCGGGATCCGGGCCAAGGGGAGTTTCGAGAAGGACCCCAGCAGGTTCGTCTGCATCCCGGCCCATGCCCGCCTGGACAGGAAGGCCCAGCTGGAGCGCCTGGAGAGGGCGAAGGTGCTGGCGGAGGGATCTCCCCTGAACCGGGTGGAGGGGAAGGGCGATGTAGGCGTCATCACCAGCGGGGTGAGCTACACCTACGCCAAGGAGTGGCTGAGAGAGGTCTCCCTCCTCAAGCTCGGCTTCACCCACCCCTTCCCGGACGATCTGGTGGCGAACTTCATATCGGACAAGCGGTTCGTGGTGGTCCTGGAGGAGCTGGAACCCTATCTGGAGGACGAGGTCCTCCGGGTGGCCAAGGCCTCCGGCTCCCAGGTCCAGGTGTACGGCAAGAGGACCGGCCATCTGCCCAGGGCGTACGAGTTCACCCCGGACACCGTGCTCTCACTATCTGAGCTGCTGCCCGTGAACGAGGGGCAGGAGCCGCTGGATGAGGGGGATCTCGATCTACCCGTGAGGCCCCCCATGCTGTGCGCGGGATGCCCCCATCGGGGAACCTTTTACGCCGCCAAGAAAGCGGTGGGGAAGGAGGGTGCCATCTACTCCATCGACATAGGGTGCTACACTCTGGGCGTCCAGCCCCCCTTGAAGGCGGGTGATTTCCTGCTTTGCATGGGTTCCTCCATCGGGGCGGCCGGCGGGTTCTCCAAGGCCACCGACCAGAGGGTGGTGGCCTTCATCGGGGATTCCACCTTCTTCCACGCCGGCATACCCGGGCTAATCAACGCGGTGTTCAACGACCACCGCTTCGTCCTGGTGATCATGGACAACCGGACCACCGCGATGACCGGCCACCAGCCCCATCCGGGGACGGGAAGAGAGTATGGGGACAGCAGGAGCGAGGGGATAGCGATCGAGCCCCTTGTCAGGGGGCTGGGTGTGGACTTCGTGGAGAGGGTGGACCCTTACGACCTGAAGGGTACCCAGGAGACCATCCGGGAGGCGTTGGAACATCCTGGGGTGGCGGTATTGGTGGCCGAGAGGCCCTGTCCGTTGGCCTTGAGGAGGGCCAAGAGGCTGGAGGCCACACC
>JBKHFJ010000038.1:0-4767 GCA_046540255.1 Methanomassiliicoccales archaeon
GGCGCCCTCATCCCCCTCTCCCGGAGGGAGGACTCCACCTTATCCAGGAAGAGGTTGATCAGGGGGATGAGGCGGGCGTTGAGAACCGCGGTGACCGTTCGCTCCCTTATACCCAGGTCGGTGGTCAGGTGGTGGCCCAGCACCAGGGGCAGGGGGACCGACTCGGTGAGGGCCTCGGCCACCTTCTCCTCGTGCTCCCTGTTGTAGACGCTGAAGATGCTGGAGATGGCGACTGCGTCCACTCCCTCGGACATCTCCTCCACGGCATCCAGCACCTCGTCCATCAGCAGGGGGGAGCTCTCCTCCCCCTTCACGGTGTGGCCTCCCGAGATGAACACCGACCTATCGGCGCCCAGGTCCCACCCCTCCTCGGGGGTCCAGCCGATGCCGATGAGGCCCACCCGGCCTCCGGCCCCCTCCAGTATCGAGTTGGTGGCCAGGGTGGTGGAGACCCCCACCAGGGAGATGTCCGAGGTCCGCAGCCCGGAGCCCCGCATGACGTTGTCCGCCGCCTCGGCGACCCCTATGGCCAGGTCATGATGGGTGGTACGCGCCTTCGCCTTGGCCAATACCCTCTTATCCTTCAGATCGACGATGGCGGCGTCGGTGTAGGTACCCCCGGTGTCTATCCCCAGCCCAAGGCCGCGTGTCGAAGACTGCATCCGTCCCCCCGAAGGCTGTTCCGCTATTAAGGATTGGGGAGTTCTCACCGGAAGACCCGAATCATCGGTCCCGCAGGGCGGCCTGGGCCGCGGCCAGCCTGGCTATGGGAATGCGGTAGGGGGAGCAGCTCACGTAGTCCAGGCGGACATGGTGACAGAATTCTATCGATGCTGGGTCACCGCCGTGCTCCCCGCAGATGCCGATCTCCAGTCCGGGTCTGCTCCCCTTCCCCTCCTCCACCGCCATCCGTATCAGGCGCCCCACACCCTTCCGGTCCAGGGTCTGAAAGGGGTTGCCGTCCAGCATTCCCTTCTCGTAGTACATCGGCAGGAACTTGTTCTCCGCGTCCTCCCGGCTGAAGCTGAAGGTGGCCTGGGTGAGATCATTGGTCCCGAAGCTGAAGAAGTCCACCTCCTCGGCGATCTCGCCGGCGATCAGGGCGGACCGCACCACCTCCATCATGGTGCCGAAGGGGAAGTGGGAAGAATCCGCCCCCTCCTCCTCCAGCACCTTATCCAGTATCTCCCTCACCCCCTCGATCTCCTGGACCATGCCCACCTGGGGTACCATGATCTGGGGCCTGGGGTCGAACCCCTCGTCCAGCAGCTGGGAGGTGGCCTCCACCAGTGCCTGGATCTGCATGCGGTAGATCCCGGGATGGCTGAGGCCGATCCTCACCCCGCGGTGGCCCAGCATGGGGTTGACCTCGGACAGTGTGTAGATCCTCTCCAGCAGGCGCTCCTTCTCCTCCAGCTCCTCGGATCCGTCCTGTCTCAGGCGGAAGACCTCCTCCTGCAGCTCGGTGGCGCTGGGAAGGAACTCGTGCAGGGGAGGGTCCAGCAGTCGCACGGTGACGGGCAGGCCGTCCATCTCCCGGAGTATGGCCTTGAAATCCTCCCTCTGCATGGGCAGGAGCCGCTCGAGGTAGTCCTCCATGACCTCCTCCGAGTCGGCCAGGATCATGCCTTCCACCAGGGGGAGCCGGTCCGGGGCGTTGAACATCCTCTCGGTCCTGCAGAGCCCGATCCCCTGGGCCCCGAACCGTTTGGCATCGCTGGCCGCCTCCGGGGTATCGGCGTTGGCCCTCACCCCCAGCTTTCTCCACTCGTCGGACCAGGAGAGGAGCCGGTGATGTCTGCCCCCGAGCTCCGGCTCCACCAGCGGCGCCTCGCCCAGGAAGACCCTGCCGGTGGCGCCGTCTATGGTGATCGTGTCCCCCTCCCTCACCTCGCCGCCGTCGTAGATGAACCTGCCCTTTCCCTCGTCGATGTTGATCTGGGAGCAGCCCACCACGCAGGGCTCGCCCATGCCCCTGGCCACCACCGCCGCATGGCTGGTCTTGCCGCCGCGGCTGGTCAGCACCCCCCGGGCGGCGAAGAAGCCGTGGATGTCGTCCGGCTTGGTCTCCTTCCGGACCAGGATTACTTCCTCCCCCTGCTTCCCCCACTCCTCCGCCACGTCGGAATCGAACACCGCCCGGCCGGAGGCGGCGCCCGGGGAGGCGGATATCCCCTCGGCGATCGGTGACAGGTCGGCCTCCGGGTCCACCCGCTTGTGCAGGATCTGCTCCAGACTGTCCACGTCGATCCGCAGGAGGGCCTCCTCCCGATCGATGATCCCCTCCTCCACCATGTCCACCGAGCTGGTCACCCAGGCCACCCCGTTCATCTTGGCCCCCCGGGTCTGGAGCAGGTAGAGCTCCCCCTCCTCCACGGTGAACTCGATGTCCTGGGGGACCTTGTAGTGATCCTCAAGGACCTCGGCCATGTCCAGGAGCTCCTGGTACACCTCGGGCATGTCCTCGGAGAGCCTGGAGACCGGTTTGGGGGTGCGGATCCCGGCCACCACGTCCTCCCCCTGGGCGTTCTGCAGGTAGTCGCCGTAGAGCCCTTTCTCCCCGGTGGCGGGGTCCCTGGTGAACACCACCCCGGAGCCGCTGCGCTCGCCCATGTTCCCGAAGACCATGGTGACCACGTTCACGGCGGTGCCGTCCGCCTGGTCGGGGGTGATGTTGAACCTCTTCCTGTAGTTCACCGCCCTCCTGCCCATCCAGCTCCTGAACACCGCCTCGATGGCCCTCTCCAGCTGTCGGTACGGGTCCTGGGGGAAGGGCTCACCCGCCTCCCTCTCCACGATATCCTTGAACTTCCTCACCATCCCCTTCAGGGCCAGCGTGTCCAGCTGGACGTCGAGCTCCACGCCCGCGCCCTCCTTGATCCCCTCCAGCGCATCGCTGAAGGTCTCCTCCGGGATGCCCATCACGATGTGCCCGTAAAGCTGTATGAACCTCCTGTAGGAATCGTAGGCGAACCGGTCGTCCCCGGTCTTCGCCGAAAGTCCTTCCACCGTCCGATCGTTCAGGCCCAGGTTGAGGACGGTGTCCATCATGCCCGGCATGGAGACGGCCGCCCCGGACCTGACCGAGACGAGGAGGGGATTGGAGGGGTCCCCGAACCCCTTGCCGGTGCGGGACTCCAGCCGCTGCACGGCCTCCCTCACCCCGTCCATCAGTCCGGGGGGCAGCTCCTCCCCTTGTTCGAAGTAGTGCCTGCACACCTCGGTGGTGATCACGAAACCCGGGGGGACGGGAAGACCGAGCTGGGCCATGGTGGACAGGCCGGCCCCCTTGCCCCCGAGCAGTCTCTTGTCCTCTCCATCGCCCTCCTCGAAGAATTGGAGGGCTTGGTGTTCGAGCGAGGCTAAGGGTTCCATGGAATCCCTACCACCATACCTTGGAGGATAATAAAAGCTGTCACCCTCAATCGATGGAGGGCTGACCCACCGCCTTGGCCCTCACCTCGATGCGGTTGATGATCTCCCCCTCCACGTTCTCCCCGCCCAGGCTGCGCTTCTCATCCACGTTCAGGGTGACCTTGATGTCCTTGGCACCGGCCTCCCTGGCCCTCTTCTCCACGTGCTTGGAGGCCATGTTCCGGGCGGCGCCCACCGCCTGATCGACGTGGGAGAATGTGTGGGGGATCTCGAATGGACTGAAGACGGTGTACCTCTCGTCCTTGGGGAAGACCACCAGCTCCACCGTCTCCACCACCGGGCTGCACACGGCGCCCACCGCGTTCCCCACGTCGTGCTCCTCCGGCACGATCACCTCGGTGCCCAGCCTGTCCTGGACCATGGGGAGGTAGACGTGGGCCGGCGCGCCTATACCCACCACCGGCCTGTCCAGTCGGACCTGGAACCTGAGCATGCCCGGCCTCCTCTTCCCGGTGGCGGTGTCCATAAGGTATCCGCATCCCCCGGAAGCGGACGGGGAAGAACCTTCGTCAAGCATGACCTTCTTGATGATCTCCTCGGATATGCCGGCGGCGACACGGTTCAGCACCTCGTCCACCATTTCCCCCGCCGACAGCCCGGTCGAACGGGAGGCCGTCTCCACGCCCAGGCGGGCGGCCTCCACGCTACCCTGGGTATAGGTGCCATTGACGTGCAGGCAGTCGGTGGGGGTGAGCCCGATCCCCGCCACCATGTTCCCGCCTGCCAGGGACCTTAGCTGGCGGTCCACCAGCACCACTCCCGTGCCCCTCTGGACCTCTCGACTGGTCGCCGGGCCGTTCTCCAGGAGGAAGCGGAACACGCTCCCCTCCCCCTCCACCAGGTCCTTTTCTTCCGAGGAAAATGCCACGTAGTAACTGATATCCCCCGATCCCCTCATCCTGTCGAGGAGCTCCGGCCACCTGGTGGCCGCCATGGAGAGGGGGATCACCCTCCTGGATCCAAGGGAGACCTTGCCCTCCCCCGGGAGGACCTCGGAGTCCCCGCCCAGGGCGGCGGTCCACATGTCCACCGCCCGCACCCTGGTCCGCCACTTGCCCACGGTGGCCCCCTCCCGGGTCACCTTGGGGAACCCGTCCTCCAGGAAGGCGATGTCGGTGGATGTTCCCCCTATGTCCACGATGATGCAGCTGTCCACGCCGGCCAGGATCCGGCCCCCCATGGAGGAGGCCGCCGGGCCGGACAGTATGGTCTCCACCGGCCGCTTCCTGGCGGTATGTATGTTCATCAGCGTCCCGTCCCCCTTGAACACCATGATGGGCGCCCTCATCCCCCTCTCCCGGAGGGAGGACTCCACCTTATCCAGGAAGAGGT
>JBKHFJ010000039.1:0-4317 GCA_046540255.1 Methanomassiliicoccales archaeon
CCGGGGACGCCTCCAAGGTGATCCGGTCCATGATCTCCGGGATGCAGATGAAGAGCGATGGGAGCCCGTGGGCGGAGAGGCTCCGGAGGCTGAAGGAGGAGTGCAACTGCGACTTCGACCTGCCGGGGCGGCCGATCAAGCCGCAGAAGGTGATCCACGAGCTGAACAGGCTGATGCCCGAGGACGCCATCGTCACCACCGAGGTGGGCCAGTGCCAGATGTGGGCCGCCCACTTCCTGCGGTGCGACGGCGACCGCAGGTTCATCACCCCCGGGGGACTGGGAACCATGGGCTTCGGCCTTCCGGCGGCGATAGGGGCCAAGGTGGCCGCCCCGGACAAGAAGGTGGTCGACGTGGCCGGGGACGGCAGCCTGATGATGGTCTGCCACGAGCTGGCGACGGCCGTGGAGGAGGACATCCCGGTGTTCGTCTGCCTGATGAACAACAACAGGCTGGGGATGATCAAGCAGCTCCAGAACCAGTTCTACGGGGGCAAGCTGTTCGCCGAGAGGCTGGGCTCCCACCCGGACTTCGTCAAGCTGGCCGAGTCCTTCGGTGCCCGGGGGGCCAAGGTGGACGATCCCTCCGACCTGCCATCGGTCATACAGGAGGGACTGGAGTCGGACCGGGTCTTCGTGGCGGACATCGCGGTGGACACCGAGGAGGAGGTCCTGCCCATGACCATGAGGTCGGAGTCGGGTACCAAGGTGATCCGGGGCAGCTGCGCCTGGAAGGGGGTATGCTGATGCAGGTAATCTCGATGATAGTCAACGACGAGTTCGGCGTGTTCCAGAGGGTGATGGGCGAGTTCACCAGGAAGAAGATCAACGTGGAGACGATCGTGGTGGGCAAGTGCGAGCTGGAGGGCAAGGCCCGGGTCGTCCTCACCGTGAAGGGCAGGAAGCAGGCGGACCAGGCGGTGGAGAGGCTGGAACGCCTTCACGACGTGGTCACTGTGGGCATCGTGGACGAGACCAGGCACGAGGCCTACGCGCTGGTGAGCAACGACGATGGCAAGGCCAGGCTGATCGGGAGCATCCCCGAGGTGGCCGAGCTGATCGAGTCCAGGAAGCCCGACAAGTACATTCACGCGGTCAACGCCCTGTGAGTCCCCGCACCCTTGTAATCAACCTTATAAGGGCCGCCCCCCAATCGTAGCCGCATGAGCTTGGACCCGATCCCGCTGATACTTTCACACTCGCAAATTCCAGTCTCGTGGGATCTCTCCATCGCCCAGGAACGGGGCGGGGAGGGCTTCGGCGACTTCTTCCTCCTCGCCTTCGGGATCGTCCTGTTCTTCAAGCTCCTGCTGATCTACATCATCATCTCCACAGACCGCAGGAAGGGCTGATGGCCACTTGGTAGGATTTAATAGTGCGGTCTGCAATTCACCCTCGACCCGGGAGGGACTATATGGAGATCACCGACAGGATTTGGATGGACGGAGAGACCTACGACTGGAAGGACGCCAATGTCCACATCATGACCCATGCCATTCACTACGGGGGCGGGGTCTTCGAGGGCATCCGGGTCTACGACACCGATGAGGGCAGGGCGATCTTCAGGCTCAGGGACCACATGGTCCGCTTCTTCGAATCGGCGAAAGTGATCTACCTGGATATCCCCCACTCGCTGGATGAGCTGTGCGAGGCGGTCAGGGAGAACGTCCGGGAGAACGGGCCCAAGGCCGACTACGTGAGACCGCTCGCTTACTACGGCGCCGGCGTGATCGGTCTCAGCCCGGTGGGCCTGCCCACCAGGGTGGCCATCGCCTGCGTGCACATGGGGGCCTACCTGGGGGAGGAGCAGCATCAGAAGGGGGCCAGCATGATCACCTCCTCCTGGGAGAAGTACTCCAACCGGGCGGCCGCGGTCAACGCCAAGATCTGCGGCAACTACGTGAACTCGGTCCTGGCCCGACTGGAGGCTGTCCACAGGGGAGCGGACGAGGCCCTCCTGCTGAACTCCCAGGGGACGGTGGCCGAGGGCACGGGGGAGAACATCTTCATGGTGAGGAAGGGCAAGATCTTCACTCCACCCCTATCGGCCGGCATCCTGGAGGGGATCACCAGGAACTCGGTGATGCGGATTGCCGAGGACCGGGGGTACGACATCATCGAGAGGGAGATCACCCGCCCGGAGCTCTACCTGGCCGACGAGATGTTCATGACCGGGACGGCCGCCGAGGTCATGCCGGTCAGCTACCTTGACGGTCAGATGATAGGGGATGGAAGGATTGGCCCGATCACCTCGGAACTGCAGAAGGCGTACGCCGACGTTGTCCGGGGGAGGGATGATTCCTACTCCCACTGGCTGGACTACATCTGAGTCGCAGGATAGATATATACCCTGGTCCCATCCTTTCCCCGATACCATGGGATCGACCGAAGACAACCTGAAGGACGCGTTCTCCGGAGAGTCACAGGCCAGTCAGAAGTACCGCTCCTTCGCCGAGAGGGCGGAGGAGGAGGGAAAGCCCCAGGTGGCCAAGCTGTTCAGGGCCGCCTCCGCGGGGGAGATGGTCCATGCCCGGTGCCACCTGCGCTCCATGAAGGGAGTGGGGACCACCGAGGAGAACCTGACCGAGGCGATCGAGGGGGAGAACTACGAGTACACCGAGATGTACCCCAAGTTCGTCGAGGCGGCCAAGGAGGAGGGCCACAAGGACGCCCGCCTGTGCTTCAACTACGCCATGAGGGTGGAGAAGATGCACGAGGGACATTACCAGAGGGCACTGGAGGCTGTCCAGAGCGACGAGGATCTGCAGGAGACCAGGTACTTCGTCTGCCAGGTGTGCGGGAACCTGGAGGAGGAGGCCCCCGAGAAGTGCCCGGTGTGCGGCAATCCGAAGGAGATGTTCAGCGAGATCGAGTGATTGGACCCTCCCCACCCCCTCTGGGTCCGCCCAGGGGGACGCAACAAACCTTTTATACAGGCTCTCCACTGTGCACCTCTGCTCTTCTGAGCCGATGAATGATGAAGATGTCTAGGCATCGGAAGGAGGTATGAAGATGGCAAACATGCACGTTCGATTCGAAGTGCCCAAGGACGTTCAAAACAAGGTCTACGAACTGGTGGAGATCGCCAGGGACACCGGAAAGGTCAAGAAGGGGACCAACGAGGTCACCAAGCTGGTGGAGCGGGGCGAGGCCGCCGCGGTGGTTATGGCCGAGGACGTGGACCCGCCGGAGATCCTGGCCCACATCCCCATGTTGTGCGAGGAGAGGGGCATACCCTACGCCTACGTGAACAGCAAGGCCGAGCTGGGCAACGCCTCCGGTCTGGAGAAGCCCACCGCCTCGGTGGCCGTGGTCGACACCGGCAAGGGCAAATCTTTGCTCGAGGGCATCGTGGAAGAGATCGATAAGCTGAAGAAGTAGGTGTGAAGAATGGCGGACGAAGATAGCATCCCCTCGGAAGTGGTGGAGGTCATCGGTCGCACCGGGATGACCGGAGAGGCCACTCAGGTGAAGGTCCGGGTGCTGGAGGGCCGTGACAAGGGTAGGATCATAACCCGGAACATCATGGGCCCAGTGCGAAACGGGGACATCCTGATGCTCAGGGAGACCTCCAGGGAGGCCAGGAAGCTCTCCATAAGGTGATATCATGGTGGAGCGAAGGATATGCTCATTCTGTGGGCACGAGATAGAGCCCGGTACCGGACGCATGTACGTCAGGAAGGACGGTACGGTCTTCCAGTTCTGCGCCAGCAAGTGCTACAAGAACATGATCGAGCTCAGGAGGATCCCCCGGAGGACCACATGGACCGCCCAGTACTACCGGGAGAAGGAGGCCAAACTCCGCAGCAGCGGAGGGGCCCAGAAGATCCGTGAGGAGCTGGCCGAGGACGAGGAGATCCCCGACACCGCCCGGGAGGGCATGGAGATCCCCCAGGAGGGACTGGAGGGGACCGAGGGGCCGGAGCCCGAGGAAGTCGCGGAGGCGGAGGGTCCGAAAGAGGAGACCGCCGAGACCGGGGAACCGGAGACCGAGGATCTCGAAGAGGAGGAGTCGGAGGACCTGGAAGAGGAGACCGAGGAACCGGAAGAGCCTGAGGAAGAGGCCGAGGAAGGGTCCGAGGACGAGGAAGAGAGGAAGGAGTGACCGTCATGATGGAGAAGACATTCGTGATGTTGAAGCCGGATGCCGTCCAGAGGGGTCTACTCGGAGAGATCATGACCCGCCTGGAGGACCGTGGGTTCAAGCCTTTGGCGATGAAGTTCATGCGCATACCCAAGGAGATGGCCGAGCGGCATTACGTCGAGCACAAGGACAAGAGCTTCTACCCCCCCCTGATCGAGTACATCACCTCCGGAC
>JBKHFJ010000040.1:0-3982 GCA_046540255.1 Methanomassiliicoccales archaeon
ACTTGAGCGTTGCACGGGCGCAACCGGGATCAAGATGGTATTGGATCTCACCGAGCTCGAGGACCTTGTAAGTGGATCGTGGAGAGGCCGCTCAGTGACCTGTCGTGCCGGCGGGATTGTCGATCAGAAGGGTAAAGCCTCGGAGGCGATCAGGGCGCCCGCCACGAACGACACCATCGATCCCAGCTGGGCCATGCCCCTGAGGGGTCCGCTCATCTCCGGGATCCAGTCCAGCATGGTGAGGGCGAACATGATCAGGAACAGCCCCACGATGATGGCCAGTGCGGGTACGATCACTCGGTCGAATTTCAACGATAGAGCATCGACCGCACCGGAATATGATGTATCCCCTCAGATTATCAGGTCTGATAGGGAGGCGGTTACTCAGCCGTCTTCAAATCGCTCGGTGCCAGTGATCGGCCGAAGAGCTTCTCGTATCCCACTACACCGTTCTTCCCGGAAGATCGGAAACCCTTATAAGCCGATCCTTTCACTATTATGTAGGGCTCCTGGACGCGTTTCGTAGGAGGCGCCAGAAGGAAGTCTGTGAAGAGGTGGATATGGTAGATGTCGAGCTCACCTTCGGGGTTCCCGATGAGATCGTCCCCGAGGTGCAGAAGAGGTTCAAGGACGAGAGGGAGAACAACCTCAGGGTGACCAAGGCCAAGCCCTCATCACCCCCATATTATGCGGTGGGTGACCCCCGATCGAAGCACGAAGTGCTGAATTTCAAGGGCAAGGAGTACTGGGTCTGGCGTGTCAACCCCGGCAAGAGGTGAAACCTGTTACGCGGGAAGTCACCTTCCCAATTTTTTCCCTTATGTCGAATGGAATGCCTGGCAAGATCTGTCCCCACGGGGAGAGGCAAGACATTGTCCTCAATCCGGGCGTTTCCATCGTATCAAGAGTTGAAGAACTGCACCACCGTAGACTCGTTCATCGATGAAGAATACGATCCGGCCCGAAGGATGTAGGTACACTGGTTCTTGAAGTACAAGGTGGAGTCGGGCAGGAAGCCCCTGATATGATCCATCAACGGCACTAAAAAGGGCCCAACCGTGATTAGGGGGAAAAAGGTTCACGGACTGGGCCCAATATTCACTATTGTTAATCCGATATAAGTAATGTTCCCAACGGTTTCTGTGATTTCCTGCGGGGAACTCGCAGCGGGCGTATTCCAAGGGGCTTCAGGACGCTCTCATCGTGGCAATCGATAGAGTATAGTGTCTGAAGGAGATTCTCTAGAGGATGACCATGATGTTCGAGAGGAGGTCCATTGATCTGCTTCGAAAGGCCCTCGACGATCTCGAGCGGGGTTTCGATCATCTTCCCCCGGTGGACGGGGATGAGGGGGAGATGGAGCAGGTATTACTGGAGGTCTCCAGGAGGATGAGGGAGAACTACCCCTACTTCCATCCCCTCTACGCCGGACAGATGCTCAAGCCTCCCCACCCGATCGCCCGGGCCGCCTACATGCTCTCCCTGTGGATCAACCCCAACAACCACGCGCTGGACGGCGGATACGCCAGCTCCCAGATGGAGAAGGAGGCGGTGGCCGAGCTGGCCTCCCTGTTCGGCTGGCGGGAGCACCTGGGCCATCTGACCGGTGGGGGCACCATGGCCAACATGGAGGCCCTGTGGGTCTCGGGCAAGCTCCGCAAGGGGGAAAAGGTGGTGGCCTCCGAGCAGGCGCATTACACCCATTCCCGGCTGTCCGAGGTGCTCGGTCTCGATTTCCGTTCGATCCCCTGCGACCGCCACCTCAGGATGGACATCGGGGAGCTGGAGGAGCTCCTCCGTCGGGAGGAGGTGGGAACGGTGGTGGCGACCATCGGCACCACCGGCACCGGATCGGTCGATCCCCTGCCCGAGATTCTGGATCTTCGGAGGGATTACGGCTTCCGCCTGCACGCCGACGCCGCCTACGGGGGGTACTTCACTTTGGTCGATGAACTGGATGTCGAGACCAGGGAGGCTATGGATCGGCTGGGCGAGGTGGACTCCATCGTGATCGATCCGCACAAGCACGGCCTCCAGCCGTACGGGTGCGGCTGCGTGCTGTTCCGGGATCCGGGAGTGGGAAGGTTCTACAGACATGACTCTCCATACACCTACTTCACCTCCTCCGATCTCCACCTGGGCGAGATCAGCCTGGAGTGCTCCAGACCCGGTGCATCGGCGGTGGCCCTGTGGGCCACCCAGAGGCTTCTCCCCTTGGAGAGGGGAGGGGAGTTTTCGGCCGACCTCACCAAATGCAGGGAAGCTGCTTTGGACCTGTACGGGAGGATCGAGGCACACCCCGACATGAGGACCATACTGCCGCCCGAGCTGGATATCGTGGTGTTCGCCCCCGAGGGGGAAAAGGCGAGCGAGATCTCCGATCGCAGCCGGCGATGGTTCAAGGAGGCGGAGGAGAACGATCTCAACCTGGCCGCCTTCAAGCTCCCCTCCTCCTATCTCGAGGAGGTGTGGCCGGAGGTGGAGTTCGATCGGCCCGATGTCACCTGTCTCCGATCCTGCCTCATGAAGCCCGAGCATTTGGATTGGATGGACCGGATATGGGAGAGGCTGGTGGGATCGCTGCCGGAGGCGCCCTGATCACGGATGCCCGTGACCGAGCCCCCATCTGTTCTCGGTTAACGACCTTTCCGTCATGTTCCTTCCTTCAGAATGCGGAAGCGAATCGTTGCCCTGTCCCATTGGCAGAGGCGAAGGGAAGGATCCAGCCACCCTTCAAAGGAGGTCTTTATCCTATTGATCATGAGGCGGAGTTCGTAGCGATTTCCCCGCATATCAAAATTTATACCCCGTTAAATAGCAAGATTCAAATTCTGCATGCCGTTCAAACCGGTAATGAATCTCAACAAGCTCTTCTATCCCCGCACCCTGGCCGTGGTGGGAGCCTCCAACACGGAAGGGAAGCTGGGCTACAACGTCATGAGGAACCTGCTGGATCACGGGTTCCAGGGCAGGATCTTCCCGGTGAACCCCAAGAGCGGGGAGGTGCAGGGGGTGAAGGCGTACCCCAGCGTCTCGGCCATCGACGAGGAGGTGGACGCGGCGGTCACCATCGTGCCGGCGGCGGTCACCCCCCAGGTGGTGGAGGAGTGCTTCCGGAATGGCATCGAGTTCGTCACCGTAGAGGCGGCCGGGTTCGGCGAGACCGGGGAGAAGGGCAAGGTGATCGAGGAGGAGCTGCTGTCCCTCGTGAATGAGTACGGCGGACGGCTTTTGGGCCCGAACTGCACCGGGGTGATCAACGTGTCCCATGGACTGTGCGAGTCCATCGGGCTGGTGGGCGAGTTGAGGTCCGGCAACGTGGGGCTCGTGGCCCAGGCCGGGGTATACGCCGCCGGGATCCTGTGGGGTCTGCGGGCCATCATGGACTTCTCCATGATCGCCACCATCGGCAACAAGCTGGATCTGAACGAGACCGATATCCTGGAGTTCATGGGCCAGGATAACTCGGTCCAGGTGGTGGCCATGTACCTGGAGGACGTCCGTGACGGTAAGAGGTTCCTGGAGGTGGCCAGAGAAGTGGTCAAGAGGAAGCCGGTCATCGTCCTGAAGGGCGGGAGGACCGAGGCCGGGCAGGCCAAGGCGGTGACCCACACGGCGGCCATCGGCGGTTCCAGGGAGGCCTACCAGGCCCTCTTCGAGGAGGCCGGGGTCATCCAGGCGGGTGACAACGATCATCTCTTCGATTTGGCCAGGGGCTTCTCCAAGCAGCCCCTCCCTTCCGGGGAGGGGATGATGGTGATCACCTACTCGGGCTCGCAGGGCATCACCACCACCGACACCCTGGCGGAGAACGGTCTCAGAGTGGCAGAGCTCTCCAAGGGAACCAGGAAGCGGATGCAGGAGTGGATCCCGGAGATGGTGGCGGCGGTGAACCCGGCCGATCTGACCTTCGATCAGTACCCGGAGCAGGTGCGGGCCCTGGTGTAGATCTCGGTGGTCGCCGTATCATTAAAAAAAAAAA
>JBKHFJ010000041.1:0-3711 GCA_046540255.1 Methanomassiliicoccales archaeon
ATTCGTAATCTGGGGACTCTGGGATTTGGACAGACCATTGCCGGGCTCGGGGGAACTTCTCCCCCACACGGAATATGAGTCCAGTGATGTCTTTAGCCTTTATTATAAAGGCCACGATGATCTATATCGGGTCTATAGATATGTTGATCAGGTCTAGCCACAAATCATCTAATAAATCGCTTCATCAGCGATTTAATAAATTTTCTCGGTGGAGAAAGTAATCCAATGAACCCAAGTACGGTCATCAGGGAGGCGACCAGAAATGCGGTCCAAATAGAATGACCTACTTCGACAAAATAGTTAAGAACGAAAGTAATGGTTGGTATCATCACCAATGAGAACCCAACGGAAACCAGACCCCTCTCAATCAAGTTTACCATTCCATTTGGGAGAATTCCATCTCCGAATATGCAAAAATCATATGATGAAGGGAAAAAGACATATGACCAAATGATGCCAGGAATCATATATGCTATAAGAGTCAATAATGCAGAGAGGAATTCGACGATCATATCAAGTGTCCAATCATGATATTGTTATTAAAAGAACCTTCCTAAGGTATATTTATTCGGATTCCTATTTCTTGAAGACCTTTAATCCAGCAATAGACACGAGGGCAAACCCAATGATAATACCGAACCAGTCGTATTCATCTAGTATCAATCCCTTACTAATAGATTCAACGCCAATAGAATGGACAGAGAAGTGAGGTATGTAAATCAGTAGCTGAGATGTAATTCCCCCATCAATCAGCGAGTAACAAGGATCCTCATCCCCCTGCTCCACCGCAGTGAACGGATCCCCTTCCTCCATGGTATGATCGTCCATCTCCACATTCAGCCCGTCCTCAGAGTCAAGGCTCCCCTTATCCCAGCGGAGCATGATCACCTTGCCCTCGGGATCCTCGGACGATACTTGGAGGGAGACGCGTTCCCTCTCCATCTCCACCATCTCCATGGCGAACCCGGCCTGGTAGGTGACCCTGGAGGTGACACCGCTGCCGTTCTGCACCATGAAGGTCATCTCCCCGCCCACATGGCCACGGGCCATCTCGTCGATGATCAGGTCCTGCACGGGACTCGGGTCAGCTGGGCGACAACGGAAGCTGACCTGCCCCTCATCGAGCGAGGCGCTCACGGTCCCCTCACCCGCCTCCAGGGTGCCGCCCTGTACCCTCAGGAGTCCGTAGGCCCCGTCGGCGACTAGCTTGACCGAGTCCTCCATCAGCCTACCCTTGGGATCGTAGCAACTCTCCACCATCACCCCATCCGCCAGGGTGAAGGTCACGGTCGACTGGGAGTGGGAGATCACCTTGGCCTGCCCGTTGGGGGTGTCATGGAGGACCGCCTCCATGCCGGAACCGCTCAGGGAGACCACCGAGCCCATGGACCGCAGTTCAAGGTCCCCCTCCCCCAGATCGATCCCGTCGAAGAACTCCACATCGTCCTGTTCCACCTCGAGGGAGTAACCGGCGATCGTCCCGGCCCGCTCATCGACGGAGAAGTGCACGAAGCTCCCGTCCGCCCGACCCTGGGCGTAGTTCATGGGCCCGAACAGGCCGCGATCACTGCCCTTCTCCATGATCATATGGAGGGCCTCCATCCCGTCATCCTCACTGAAGGGGCGGAACTCCATCCCCTCGCCCGGGGGCCCTACTCCTTCGGGAGGACCCGCCTGGTCCGGCCCTACTCCATCGACCGGTCCCATTCCGGAGCCGACGAAGGGGAGCAGGGTCAGCGAGGCCAACAGCAGCAGGACGGCCATCGAGAGGACCTTGGGGAGTTTCATGGTCCTATCAATCCTTACTGTTGATAAGGGGTTTGTGGTTCATCCATCGAACCCGGTTCTCCATTCCTCGAACCCCGGAAAGGAGAGTCATCATCTAAACGGTGAATCGAACCGGGAAGTAAATCATTATTATTCCCCCTTGAAATGGACAAGTCAAGATGACGCCCATAGAGTTGTTCCTCCAAGTGTGCTACGCGGGATTCTCCCTCATCCTCCTGCTGGTCTCCCTGAGCGCCTACCGCAGGTACGGTCAAAGGCGGCTGGCGGTGGTCTCCGCCGCCTTCCTCCTCTTCCTGCTGTCCTCCGGATTGGTGCTGGCCTCGGGGATACTGTTCTGGGACGGATTCGAGATGAGCACTCCATTGGTCGCGATCAACCTCGCCATACTGCTCTTCCTTTACCTGTCCATCGTGAAGAGATGAGGCACCATGGAAGACCCCCTCGCCCTGGAGAACCGAAGGAGGATCTACCGGCTCATATCCGATCGGCCGGGGACCCATATCAGGGAGATGCAGCGCCAGCTGGACATGCAGACCGGTCTGCTCTCCTACCACCTGGACCAGCTGGAGAGGAGGGGGCTGATACGCAGCGAGTCGGACGGCTACCGCAGGCGCTACTTCCCCTCGGAAGGGTACCTGATGGCCGACCGGAGGACCATCTCCCTGCTCAGACAGGAGTCCCCCAGGAGGATCCTCATGCACCTCCTGGTGAACGGGGAGACCACCTTCTCCGAGCTGCGGGAGGAGTTGGAGGTCTCCAAGTCCACACTCTCCTACCACCTGAAGAAGCTGGCGAAGGCGGGGGTGATCGAGTCGGGGCGGAGGGAGAGGGAGAAGCTGTACTGGGTGGAGAGTCCCCAGCGGGTGGGGGACCTTCTGGTCTTCATCGGGGAGAGCATCGAGGGGGACGCCGTCGACCGCTTCGCCGACATTTGGGAGAAGATGGGGAAGGGGTGACCCGAGGGCCAACTTATAAGTAGGAAATGCCCTTTATTGCCACTCAATGCACCCACCTGCCCTGTCGGCGGCATCGGATACTGTTTTGGACAGCTTGCAGGTTTTGGTGGTGTGACCGGGTCGGCTCTTTGAGAGGCCGGCCCGCCAGAAGCGCGTTGTGTGAGGAATTCAAATGAGAGGAGCTGAAATTCTTGTGGATGTTCTCCGGGAGAAGGGCATCGATGTGGTCTTCGGATATCCGGGGGGAGCTATGCTGCCCCTCTACGACCACATGGTCGAGGCGGACGTCCGCCACGTGCTGGTGAGGCACGAGCAGTGTGCCGCCCACATGGCCGACGGTTACGCCAGGGTGAAGAGGGGGCCGGGCGTGTGCATGGCCACCTCGGGGGCGGGCGCCACCAATCTGGTGACCGGGATCGCCACCGCCTTCATGGACTCCTCTCCGGTGATCGCCCTCACCGGGCAGGTCCCCACCGCAATCATAGGCAACGACGCGTTCCAGGAGGCGGACATCTTCTCCCTCATGATGCCCATCACCAAGCACAACTTCCGGGTGATGGATCCCAAGCTGCTGGAGAGCGACCTGAGGACGGCTTTCAAGATCGCCTCCACCGGGCGGTACGGCCCGGTGCAGGTCGACCTGCCCAAGGACATACTGAACGCCGAGATCGAGCCTCAACCGGAGAGGCCGGAGATCCGCACCAACGGGATCAAGGAGAACCTGGCCGGACTGCCGGACGCCATCCGCCTCCTGCGGGAGGCCGAGCGGCCCCTGATCGTCATCGGTGGGGGTGGCGTCTGGTGCGACTGCGGAAGGGACGTCATGCGCCTGGCCGAGATGATCGGTGTCCCGGTGGTCACCACCCTCATGGGGAAGAGCGCCGTGCCCGAGAACCATCCGCTGGTCCTGGGCATGGTCGGCATGCACGGCCGAAGGGTGGCCAACCACGCCCTGGAGGAGTGCGAC
>JBKHFJ010000042.1:0-3572 GCA_046540255.1 Methanomassiliicoccales archaeon
CCTATCTCCTGCGTCTCCATGAAGTTTTCCACCACCACCGGCTTGTCCGTTCTGATGGTGACATCGGCGACCTCCCTGTTTCCGATCTCGTCGGCGTCCTCCGAGATGATCTCCAGGGAGGAGGAGTCCAGCAACGTATGTATCCGCTCCAAGGTGCAGGGGACTTCCTGGGTGCCGCATCGGAAGAACAAGGCATCGCCCTTCCCGTAGGGTTGGGGGTCCATCCAGAACACGTTGCCCCGGATCTCGTCTGTGACCTGGGGCATGTCCTCAGGATCCGAGATGACGTTCCCCCGGTCAACGAACACCTTGTCCTTCGTGGTCAGTCCGATCGCCTTTCCGGGCTCAGCCTCCTCCGGATCGGCCTGGAACTCTTCCAATGAACCTATCTGGGTCCTTTCCATTGAGGGTAGCAGCACCACTTCCTGACCCGGCCTTAGAAGACCCGATTCCACCCTTCCAACGATGATCCGCTTGCCTGGGTTCACCACATCCTGTACCACGAACCTCAGAGGCCGGTTCATCGATGATGGGCGCGATTCGAAGGCATCGAGCCCTTCGAGGGCGGTCACACCTTGGTACCATGGCATGTTGTCGGTTCTGTTGGAAACGAAATCTCCCTCCTTGGCGGAGATCGGCACGATGTAGGATGGGGATATCCCGATACTGTTCAGGAATTGAGTGATGTCCGACTTCACCTCCTCGAACCTCTCATGGGAATATTCCACCAGGTCCATCTTGTTGATCACCACCATCACCTGGCTCAGGCCCAGGAGGCTGAGGATGTAGGCGTGCCTCCTGGTCTGTTCCTTCACCCCTTCGTCCGCGTCCACGATGAGGATGGCCGCCTCGGCCTGGGAGGCCCCGGTGATCATGTTCTTGACGAACTCCACGTGCCCGGGGGCGTCGATGATGACGTAGTTCCTCTTCTCCGAGTCGAAGAATATCTGGGCGGTGTCGATGGTGATCCCCTGGTCCCTCTCCTCCTCCAGGTGGTCCATCACGTAACCGAACTCCAGGTCCTTGCCCAGGGCGTCGCACACCTCCCTGATCTCCTCGATCTTCCCTTCCGGCAGAGAATCCGTATCGTACAGCAATCTTCCGATCAGCGTGCTCTTCCCGTGGTCTATGTGTCCCACGATCACGAACTTCAGGTAATCCATTTCCATGTTATCACTCACATCAGCGTGTTGTAGAGAGTGGCCGCCCCCAGCACGGTGGTGGCCGCCCCGATCAGCATGGTGAAGCTCCTCTCGGGCATCCTCTTCACCGAGTAGGTGGCCAGCGGTACCGACAGCAGGGTGCCGGATACCAGCACGGGGGAGAGTGACCAGTCCACCGCACCCCCGATCGCCAGGTAGGCGATCACGCCCACCAGGCAGGTCAGGCTCTCCGAGAAGGCGGATATGGCCACCGAGTTCTTGCTCCTGATCCCGGAGAGGATCTGCCCCGAGGTGACCAGGGGGCCGTACCCACCGCCGGACATGCCTTTGTTGAAGGCGGCCACCGATCCTATGGCCACCAGCCGTCCCCAGGAGAATCTGGACCTGGCCCGGCACTTGCACAGCAGGATGATTCCCATTGCCAAGACAAGCAGCCCTATGAATAGCTTCAGGTAGAGCACCGGGATGTTCACAGCAACCATGACCGCGACGATCGCGCCCACCAGTGAGCAGGCTCCCAGGACCAGGGCCACCTTGGAGTCCTTCGACCTGGGCATGTAACCCAGCTTGCCCAGCCGCTTCACCATCTGGTGCTCAGGATCGTTCCTGAAATCGAAGTCCACGTTGCCCGCCCGATCGTGCAGCACCGATGCCAGGGCGCCGGACAGGAAGCCGGCGAGCAGGATGGACGGTATCACGGCCAGGGGGGCGAAGCCCACTATCAGCAGGAGGGGCGTGAGAGTGGTGCCGTACCCCATCCCCAGGGTCACGTTCACGAACTCGCATATGAACGCCGCCGCGAACACGCCCGGGAGGATCACCAGGGAATCCATCACATCCCTACATGTATCCGAGGGAGCGCAGCTTCTGCATCATATAGGCCCTCTCCTTGTCCTGCGCCCGACCGGATCGCTCGGAGACGCGGGTGTTCCTCAGCTCCTCCACGATCTCGTCCACAGTGGACGCGTTCGACTCCACGGGGGAGCAGCAGGGCTCACAGCCGATGCTCCGGTACCTCTGCCCGTCCTCGGCGAAGTAGAGGTCCACCACCGGCAGGTTCTCCCTCTGGACGTACTTCCACACGTCCAGCTCGGTCCAGTGGAGCAATGGATGAACGCGAATGTGCTCCTCCCCCGCCTGCTTGTTCTTGAACTGGTCCCACAGCTCCGGGGGCTGGTCCTTGTAGTCCCACTCGAAGTTCCTGGTCCGGGGGGAGAAGACCCTCTCCTTGGCCCGGATGCCGTGCTCGTCCCTCCTGATCCCCAGGAGGAGGGCCTTGAAGCCTTTCTCCCTAATGCAGTCCTTCAAGGCTTGAGTCTTCAGGGCGGTGCAGCACTCCAGCTTGTCGTTGTTCTCCGGCCCCATGCCCTCTTCCAGGGCTTCCTGATTCTTGGCTATGACCAGATTCAGGTCCCACTCCTTCGAGTACCTGTCCCTGAAGCGGTAGATATCATCGAACTTGTAGCCCGTGTCGATGTGCATCACGGGAAAGGGCACCTTGCCGTAGAACGCCTTCCTGCACAAATGGACGAGCGTGGTGGAGTCCTTCCCGATGCTCCACAGCGCCGCGATGTCCTTGAACTGCTTGTACGCCTCCCTGATGATGTATACGCTCTGGCTCTCCAGACTTTCCAAACGGTCCATGATGATCCCTCAGAAGTAACCCAATCTCCTCAGCCTCTCCCTGATGGCCTCCACCTCGCGGTCGGTCAGCTGATCGTGCCCGATCTCTCCCCCGGACGCTATCGACCTCATGGTGAAGACGATGAACTCGGTGACGCTGGCGAAGCCGGTGTTCTCGATGATCCCCTGCAGGTTCTCGTACAGCTCCTTGGGGATCTTGATGGTCACTCTGTCTCCCATGACACTCCTATAAGAGTCTAATTAGTAAAGAATCTTTCTCATTATTCGAGGTAGAGGGTTAGTGGTGGGATCTCGTCAGGAGACACTGAATATTGTTGATGTGGGATTCCTACGGCTATGTAGACCGAGGATCGTCTTCAGATGAAACTTAAAAGGCAACAGGACAACCCATAGAAGGTGCTATGGCATATCACACGCTGCCTCATCGAGGACCCTCACCGCAACCATGAAAATCTTTAGATGATATCTAGGCGCGGCCAATAGTACATTCATGAGATTTGCCCATGTTACAGAATAATCCTTTCAGGAGGATAAATAGGTGAAGAATTCTAGTATGCTGTTCTTGGCCTTCGAACATAATATCAGTTCCGCCAGACTAACTCATCGTCAAGCACGATTGATAATGGATCTGATGCCAGAGACAAAAATCTACTTCTTAAGCCTAAGAGCTGATGAGGAGATTGAGCGTTCCATCTGCAGAGAAGAAGAGGTAAACTTGGAAGGAGGCAACTTTCACCATATTGATTTTAAATATCCTTCTTGTGG
>JBKHFJ010000043.1:0-3416 GCA_046540255.1 Methanomassiliicoccales archaeon
GGGCTCGAGGGTTCCCTGGACGCCTGCGATATGCTGGTCGAGGAGTACCGGGGGATGATGCGCGACATACTGAACCACACCCACTCCATGCCCGACTCGCTCACCCTGCACTCCCCCTCCACCCTGCACCCGGGGGAGGATTTCGAGGTCGGTGGCACTTACGTGCTCGGGGGCGAATTCGGCGTGAATCGGACCGTGAGCATCCTCCTCGACGGCGAGGAGGTCTCGACCGGTCGAACGGACAAAAACGGGTACTACTCGGTCCAGCTCGAGGTCCCCTGGGACCGCCCCCTCGGAGAGATGATCCTTAAAGCCTCGGCCGGGAACGTCAGCTCGGAGAGGACCTCCCTGGTGACCAAATGGAAGACCGACCTGCACCTGACCGCCGGGGAGGGGGAGTACTACCATGAGACCATCGGGCTGGGAGGCAGCTTCCTCACCGCCGCCCCCGTTCCCATGGAAGGGATCGATCTCTCCGGCCCGGAAGGCGTCTTCCACCCCTCCCTGAACGGATCGTTCCGCCTCGAGCTTGATTCGACCAATTTATCCCTTGGACATCACACCGTGACCGTGGGATACGAGGGCAACGGCACCATGCTCCCCTCCTCGTCCAGCGTCTCCTTCGACGTGAGCGTCCCCACCGAGATGGTCATCGATGATCTCGAGGATAAGTACGACGCCGGGGACGAGATGGCCGTGCAGGGCAGGCTGCTGAACGCCTCCTCGGGCGAGGGGATCCCTGGTCGGGAGATCCTTCTGACGGTCGACGGTGAAAGAACGGTGGTCCTGCAGACCGACGATGACGGGGAGTTCCGGTTCAACTCCACGATCGGTGACATCGGCCTCGGGGAAGGTCAGCACGTGGCCACCTTCACCTTCGATGACGACGAGGTTTACAGGGACGTCCGCAAGAGCACCGATTTCCGGGTGACGGAGGAAGGGATACTCCCCGGGATCGGCGATGAAAACCTGCTGCTGATCATCATCCCCCTCTCCGCCCTGTCGATCTGGATCGTGCACCGGGCGCTCGGTCGGAGGGAGGGGGAGGTGTTGGAGATCCATGAGGTGGAGGAAGGACGAACACCCAGGGAGGAGCTGCCCGCCGCCTCCTCCCGGGAGGAGGTGCACAGGGTGTACGGCAGTTTACTCCAGTCACTCAGCTCCAAGGGACTGATCGATGTCCCCAGGGGCAGGACGGCCCGCGACCTGGCCAAGGACCTGAAGCTCGTTCTCGGTCTCGAAGGCGAGATCGACCGGATCACCGAGGTCTTCGAGAGGGCCCACTTCTCCCGCGGACCGGTGAGCGAGGAGGACCTGGAGGCCTTCAACCGCTCCGTGAGGAGGATCGAAAAGGGGGCGTCGTCGTGAAGAGGTACCGGATGGTCATCCTCTACATCACCATGGCGGCCGCCGTGCTACTGGTGCTCTTCTTCTCCCTGGCGGCCCCCATCCTCTCCAGCAACGCCGGCTACAGCGTGTACAACGGGGGATGGGACGGCTGCAGCGACATGGCCGTCCGCACCTACCAGGCGGGAAAGTTCACCCCCAACCTGGAGCTCTCCGACGGCCGCCAGTTGGAGGTCACCCAGAAGCCCATCGACTCCTACCAGGTGGCGCCGAACTCCTCCTCCATCCTCATCATGGGGCCGCAGGAGTCGTTCTCCCAGGGTCAGGCGTCGTACCTGCACGACTTCCTCCAGGCGGGCGGGACCGTGCTGCTCGCGGGCGATCTCGGCGGTCAGGGGAACTCCCTGCTGGGGGGATTGAACACCAGCTCCAGCTTCGTCCAGTCGCCGGTGCTGGACCTCTCCTTCTCCAAGGATCCCCACTTCGGCGTGAGCTACGGTCTGACCGAGGATCCCCTGACCGAGGGGGTGGACACCGTGCTGCTCAACCACCCGGCCGGTCTTGATCCGGATGAGAACGCGACCACCCTGATGAACACCTCCGAGGCCTCCTGGATCGACCGGAACGGGAACGGTGCCCCCGATCCCGGGGAGGCCAGGGGGGGCGTGCCCCTGATGTCGGTGGAGCCCTACGGCCGAGGGGAGCTGATCCTGGTATCGGACGCCAGCATCTTCATCAACTCCATGCGGGGGGAGATGGACAACTCCAGGCTAGTGGGGAACATCCTGGATCATGTGTCCGAAGGGAGGTCGAACATCATCTTCGACGAGAGCCACCGGGAGGTGGAGCTGGTCTACTCGGTCGCCTTCCGGGGCGATTACCCCTCCAGGGCGGCGGTGGCCGCCCCGGTCCTCATCGCGGTGATCGTGTCCGCCCTCCTGATCGCCCCCGAGGGACCGAGAAGGTTATTGGACAGGATGCTCTTGCCCTTCCGTAAGGAGGACGGGCGGAGGGACGCGGTCGATCAGGTGTTAGAGGAGCATCCTGAATGGGACGAGAGAAAGCTCAGGAGGGTGAGGGAAGGCTTCGTTGACGAGGGAGATCATGACAATGGACGAGTATCACGATAGGTTCGAGCGGGTGAAGGGGGAGGTGGGCAAGGCCGTCATCGGCTACGAGGACATAGTGGACGACTTCCTGATCGGGCTGATGACCGGCGGGCATATCCTCCTGGAGGGGATGCCCGGGATCGCCAAGACCACCATGATCAAGGTCTTCTCCAAGGCCGTGGGCCTGGAATACGGCAGGATCCAGTTCACCCAGGACCTCCTCCCGTCGGACATCACCGGCCACTACTACTTCGACCAGAGGAGCGGGTGGTTCGAGCTGCGCAAGGGGCCGGTCTTCGCCCATGTGCTCATGGCCGACGAGATCAACCGGGCCCCGCCGAAGACCCAGTCGGCCATGATAGAGGCGATGCAGGAGGGGCAGGTGACCATCGAGGGCACCACCCTGTCCCTGCCGGACCCGTTCCTGGTCATCGCCACCAGGAACCCTATCGAGACGGAGGGCGTCTATCCGCTGCCGGAGGCGCAGCTGGACCGGTTCCTGATCAAGGGGGAGATGGCCTACCTCCCCCAGGAGGAGGAGCGCCGCATGCTCAGGCTGAAGTCCGGGGGCGGCGAGGACCTGGAAGTACGGACGGTGGAAGACGGCTTCGGTTTCGAGATCAGGGACCTGCATCGCGAGGCCCACGTCTCGGAGAGCGTGATCGACTACATCGGGGACATCGTGTTCGAGACCCGGGAGGTGGACCGGCTGGTCCTGGGCGCCTCCCCCAGGGCGAGCGAGCACCTGCTGAACGCTTCGAGGGCCTACGCGGTGCTCCAAGGTCGAGACTACGTCCTGCCGGACGACGTCAAGGGGATGGCCGCCAGGGTGCTTCCCCATCGGCTCATCCTCTCCATCGAGTCCGAGCTGGAGGGCGTTACCGCCGGTCAGGTGCTGGACGAGATCCTGGAGGAGAGGGTGGAGGCGCCCAAGGGCGACTTCGTCCGCTAGGACCTCGA
>JBKHFJ010000044.1:0-2797 GCA_046540255.1 Methanomassiliicoccales archaeon
CACCAGCACCCGGGCGTCCGCCCTGGTCCCGGTCAAGGGCCCCTGTCCCTGCATCCCCACCAGCCCGTCCACCAGGTTGAGGTCGGGGGAGACGATGGAGCCGAGGTCGGCGATCGCCCCCTCCAGACCGTTGAAGTGGAACTTGCGCTTCCACTTGTCCGAGATCACCCCCTTCAGGTTCTTCATTCCCAAGGTGACGGTGGTGCAGACGTGGGTCTTCATCACCGGCATGTTGACCAGGTACTCCGCGTCCACCACGGTCCTGGCCACCTCGATCTCCTGGAAGGTGTGAGGATCCTCCACCTTCAAGGGCACCTGCTCGTCCCGGTTCAGGTCGATCAGCCTCAGTCCTCTCCTCTCGGCCATATCTGTCAGTCCCACCTCCTGGAAATTGGTCATGGTGTCCTGACCGATCAGGGAGCCCTCGGCCAGGGTGATGTCCTCTACACCATTGTCCCTGAGGAAGTCCACCATTTCCTCGATCAGGAAGGGGCAGGTGGTCACCCCGGTGGTCCAGTCGTTGTCGTTGCATATGTTCGGTTTGATGACCGCACCGTCCTTCCCCTGAAGATTCTCCGGGGACTCCACCGCCTCGATGGCCTCCCTGGCCTTTCGCCTTATCTCCTCCTCGTCGAGATCGGGGCACCGAAGGACGCACACTTCTCCTCTCATTCTCTCTCCTCGTTCGATTCATAGCAGCCACTAGTTGATAAATTCCACCCCTGGCGGAGGAAACAGATTTATGCCACAGCCGGCGATACCGTGGACCGTTCGATTCAACGGAGGAATATCATGAATGACGAGGAACTGAGATTCCTGGAGGAGCTGTGCAACAGCCACGGCCCGTCCGGGTTCGAGGGGGAGCCCACCTCCATCATCAAGGGGAAGGTGGAGGGATGGGCCGACCGGGTCTACACCGATCGCATCGGCAGTTTGGTCTTCGAAAAGGGGGAGAAGGGACCGAAGGTCCTCATCCCCGGCCACGTGGACGAGATCGGCTTCATCATCACCGGCGTGAACGAGAAGGGCTTCCTGACCTTCCATCCCCTGGGCGGATGGTTCGATCAGGTGCTTCTCGGCCAGAAGGTGGTGGTGATGACCTCCAAGGGCAAGGTGGGCGGCGTGATCGCGGCCAAGCCCCCTCACCTGATGGAGAAGGAGGAGGCGGAGAAGGTGGTCACCAAGGACAAGATGTTCATAGACATCGGCTGCTCCAACCGCGACGAGGTGAAGGAGATGGGCGTGAAGGTCGGCGATGCGGCCGTCCCCGACTCCACCTTCTCCAGGAGCACCAAGAAGGCCTTCAAGGACGGGGTGAGCGTCGGTGACCGCACGCTGCTCTTCTCCAAGGCGTTCGACGACCGGGCGGGAGCCTTCCTCTCGGCCCTGGTGCTGAAGAGGTTGTCCGAGGGTGAAAACCATCCAAACACGGTGGTGGGCGCCGCCACCGTCCAGGAGGAGGTGGGCCTGCGGGGCGCCCGCACGGTGGCCAACATGGTGAAGCCCGACGTCGCGTTAGTGGTGGACACCGACATCGCCGGGGACGTCCCGGGGATCGAGCCGGAGAAGGCCCCCTCCAGGCTGGGAGGTGGCGTCTCCATACTGACCTTCGACCACTCCATGATCCCCAACCAGGGGCTGAAGGAGATGGCCATCCAGGTGTGTGAGGAGAAGGAGATCCCCTACCAGCTGAGCCACGTGACGGGCGGCGGCACCGACGCCGGGGTCATACACATCAGCAACATCGGGTGCCCCTCGCTGGTCATCTGCCCGCCGGTGAGGCACATACACTCCCACGTGGGCATCATGGACCTGGAGGACCTGGACAACACGCTCCGCCTGCTGGTGGAGATGGTCAAGCGGCTGGACCTGGAGACGGTGGATGATCTGGTGGGACTGTGAGCTGGGCCACCAAAAATTATAATAGTAACCAATCGATGACTGGAACGCGATTCGAGGAATCAATGGCCTGGTGAATTTCATGTCTAATGAGGAAACTGATGACGCTGTCAAGGTCTCCAAAGGGGACGTCATCCGCCTGGAGTACGATGGATGGATAGAGGATACCGGTGAGATGTTCGACACCACCGACGCGGACAAGGCCATGGAGAACGACATCTTCAACGAGAACACGCCTTACAATCCGATTCCCCTGCTGGTGGGCGCCGGAAGGATCTTCGAGGGCCTGGAGGAGGCTCTGGACGGCGTGGAGGTCGGTGAGGAGAAGGAGATCAGCCTCACCCCGGAGCAGGCCGCGGGGGAGAGGGACCCCAAGCTGGTGGAGCTCCACCCCATCAGGGAGTTCCACAAGAAGGACATCCAGCCCCAGATGGGCATGGAGGTCAACATCAACAACCGCATCGGGTACATCGCAGCGGTCACCGCCGGCAGGGTCCGGGTGGATTTCAATCGGCCGCTGGCGGGGAAGAACCTCACCTACAGGTTCAAGGTCACCGAGAGGATCGATGACCCCGAGGCCAAGGTCCAGGCCATCGTGGAGATGGACTACGGATCGGGAGAAGATTTCACCGTGAACATGGAGGACGACGTCATCGCCCTCACCATGCCGGACGTGTGCAAGTACGATCAGAAGTGGCTGATGGCCAAGTACCGGGTGGTCTCCGACCTCAGGGAGGCGTTCGGGAACGTGACGATCCAGTTCATCGAAGAGTACGCCAAGAGGGAGGAGGAGACCGCCGAGGAGTCCGAGGAGCTGCAGCCCGAGGAGATCCCCCCTGAGTCCGAGGAAGACTCGGAGGAAGGGTCCGAGGAGGGATCCGAAGGGGAGTCCGGAGAG